>NZ_BCWM01000013.1 GCF_001592205.1 Brevundimonas vesicularis NBRC 12165
GTGTGCGCCACTCTTCTATTTCTAGAAAGAGTGGCGCGAGTGACGGGGCTCGAACCCGCGACCTCCGGCGTGACAGGCCGGCACTCTAACCAACTGAGCTACACCCGCGTTTCCCGGCCGAAGCGGCTGTGCGCCCCGGCGAGGGGCGTCGTTTAGGCGGGCTGACACATCGCGTCAAGCGACCTTTTCGGAGAAACGCGCCCCTCAGCGCGACGGGGCTGTGGACGGTGCGACCATCGCCGCCTGGGGCGGGCTGTGCGGGCCCGCTACGCCGCCGTCGGCCGGCTCATGGGCCGCCTCGGCGGGAGACGGCGGCTCGTAGTGGACGCCGACGCCCGGCCCCAGCGGCAGGTCGAAGGCGACCCAGGCCGCCACCATCGCTAGACCCGCGACCAGGAAGGCTCCGGCATACGGCAGCATAGTCGCCATCAGCGATCCCAAACCGAATCGTGGATCCCAGCGCTGCGCGAAGGTCAGGATCAGCGGGAAGTAGCTCATCAACGGCGTGGCGATGTTGGTGACGGAATCGCCCATGCGATAAGCGGCGGTCGTCATCTCCGGCGAAATGCCCAGCAGCATGAACATCGGCACCACAATGGGCGCCAGGGCCGACCACTTGGCCGAGGCCGAGCCGATGAACAGGTCGAAGAAGCAGGAGACGAAGACGACGCAGATCAGCAGCAGCGGGGCGGGCAGGGCCAGGGTCTTCAGACCCGCCGCCGCATTGACCGCCAGGATCGGCCCCAGGCCCGACCAGTTGAACATGGCCACGAAGTGGGCGGCGAAGAAGGCCAGCACGATATAGGGCGCCAACTGGGCGATGCCGTCGCGCATCATCGTGACCATGTCGCGATGCGACTGGATCGTGCCGGCTCCCGCACCATAGGCGCCGCCGGTGACGAAGAAGGTGATGGCGAAGAAGGCGACCAGGGACTTGTAGAGCGGATTGAACTTCTGCTCCGGGTCCACCTCGGGATCGACGAACGGCGAGCCCGGTATGAAGGTCAGCATGGCCCAGAGCGAGATCATGCCGAGAAGCGCCAGGCCGGCGAACTTCAGGCCGCGCTTTTCGGCGGCGGTCAGGGGCTGTTTTTCCGAAGCGTTCGGTGCGGCGACGCCCTCTGACGGCTTCCAGACGCCGAGGCGCGGCTCGATCACCCGGTCGGTCAGGAACCAGACGATGGGGGTGAAGACGAAGACGACGCCGACGATGAAGAACCAGTTGCCGGCGATGTTGACCGAATAGGACGGATCGATCAGGCGGGCGGCCGGCTCGGTGATGCCTAGGATCAAGGCGTCGCTGGCGCCGGGAAACAGGTTGCCGGCGTATCCGCCGGACACGGCGGCGAAGCCTGCGGCGAGGCCCGCCAGCGGATGGCGGCCCGCTGCGGCGAAGATGACGGCCGCCAGCGGGATGACCACCACATAGGAGGCGTCCGACGCGTGATGGGACACCATGCCTGTGATCACGACGACAGGCGTCAGTATGGAACGCGGGGCGTTCAGCAGGGCGCCGCGAATGGCGGTGGCGAACATCCCCGTGCGTTCGGCGACCGAAGCGCCATAGATGATGGTGATGACGATCCCGAGGGGCGGGAAGTCCGCCAGGGTGCGGGGCATGCCGATGATCAACTGTTCCAGATTCTCGGCCGACAGCAGGCTCTTGGCGACCAGTTGATCGCCGGTGACCGGATTGACGGCGGACCAGCCCAGGCCGGCGCCGACCATGCTGAGCACGATCAGACCGCCGATCAGCCACAGGAACAGGAAGACGGGATCTGGAAGTCGATTGCCGATCCGTTCGACAGCGTTCAGGGCGCGGCTGGCTAGGCTCATTCGGATGACTTTCGGTTACGCGATCGGCTCGCCAATAGGCCTTTGCAGCCCGGCGACGCGCAAGCGTCGGCCCTGCGACATATGGCGCGCAAAGTTGCGAGCCGTTCTCAATAAAAATCCAATGGCCGCAGGGGTTTGAACGGCGGCGGTCTTGGGTCTAAGAAGCGCCGAATCCCGCCTCTCCCCGGCGGACGAGGTTCTTCGAATGAACGCATTCCTTCTCGAATATCTTCCGGTCCTGGTCTTCGCCGGCGTAGCCGCCTTCATCGGCATTCTTTTCATCGTGCTGCCGCTGCTGCTGGCGCCGAAGAGCCCCGATAGCGAGAAGCTGTCGGCCTATGAGTGCGGCTTCAACGCCTTCGACGATGCCCGGATGAAGTTCGACATCCGCTTCTATCTGGTGTCGATCCTGTTCATCATCTTCGACCTGGAAGTCGCCTTCCTGTTCCCGTGGGCGGTGTCGATGTTCGACCTGTCGCACGCCGGCATGGTCTTCGCCTTCTGGTCGATGATGGTCTTCCTGGGCGTGCTGACCATCGGCTTCATCTACGAATGGAAGAAGGGAGCCCTGGAATGGGAGTAGTCGCCGCTTCCAAGCCCGCAGGCCTGGTGTCCGCATCGGGCGCGCCGCTGGTTCCGGCCGGCGCCGGCGCGCGTTCGACCGTCGAGGGTTATGACCCCAAGGTCCACGACAAGTTCTTCGAGGCCGTGAACATGGAGCTCGGCGAGCGCGGCTATCTGGTCGCTGCCGCCGACGACGTCATCAACTGGGCCCGCACGGGCTCGCTGATGTGGATGACCTTCGGCCTGGCCTGCTGCGCGGTCGAGATGATCCAGATGTCGATGCCGCGCTTCGATGTCGAGCGCTTCGGCATGGCGCCGCGCGCCAGCCCGCGTCAGTCGGATCTGATGATCGTCGCGGGCACCCTGACCAACAAGATGGCCCCCGCCATCCGCAAGGTCTACGACCAGATGCCCGATCCGCGCTACGTCGTGTCGATGGGTAGCTGCGCCAACGGCGGCGGCTACTACCACTATAGTTACAGCGTCGTGCGCGGTTGCGACCGCGTGGTGCCGGTGGATGTCTATGTGCCCGGCTGTCCGCCGACGGCCGAGGCGCTGCTGTACGGCCTGCTGCAACTGCAGAAGAAGATCCGTCGCACGGGGACCATCGACCGATGACCTCTCTGGCTGTTCAAGCGCAACACGAAGCCGCCCTGACGCCGCTGGGCGCCGAGATGGTCGGCGCCCTGGGCGTCGAGGCTCAGGTGGCGTTCGGTGAACTGACGCTGGTCGCGCCGCGCGAGCGGATCGTCGAGGTGCTGACGGCCCTGCGCGATCAATTCGGCTTCCAGCAGCTGCTCGACCTGTGCGGCGTGGACTATCCGGATCGCAAGGAGCGGTTCGAGGTGGTCTATCACCTGCTGTCGATGACGCGGAACGCACGCCTGCGGGTCAAGGTCTCGACCGATGAGACCCAGCCGGTGCCCTCGGTCATCTCGGCCTATCCGGCCGCCAACTGGTTCGAGCGTGAAGCCTACGACATGTACGGCATGCTGTTCTCGGGCCACCCGGACATGCGTCGCCTGCTGACGGACTACGGCTTTGAAGGCCATCCGCTGCGCAAGGACTTCCCGATGACGGGCTATGTCGAGGTCCGCTACGACGAGGAACAGCGCCGCGTGGTCTATGAGCCGGTCAAGCTAACCCAAGAATTCCGCACCTTCGATTTCCTGTCGCCCTGGGAGGGCGCCGAATACCCCGCGCCGGTCCTGCCCGGCGACGAGAAGGCGGGAGGCCAGGCGTAATGGCTGACGGAAACCCCACCCTGCCGCCGCTGGGCGTCGATGTGTTTGAGGACGACCTCGACACCCGCACCGCCCATGCGCGCGAGATGGAAGACCGCAAGTTCACCATCAACTTCGGTCCGCAACACCCTGCCGCGCACGGCGTGCTGCGCCTGGTGCTGGAGCTGGACGGCGAGATCGTCGAGCGCGTCGATCCGCACATCGGCCTGCTGCACCGCGGCACCGAAAAGCTGATGGAGGCGCGCACCTACCTTCAGAACGTGCCGTATCTGGACCGGTTGGACTACGTCTCGCCGATGAACCAGGAGCACGCCTTCTGCCTGGCCATCGAGAAGCTGCTCGGCATCGAGGTTCCGTACCGGGCGCAGCTGATCCGCGTCCTGTATTCGGAAATCGGCCGCATCCTGTCGCACATGCTGAACGTGACGACCCAGGCCATGGACGTCGGCGCCCTGACGCCGCCGCTCTGGGGCTTCGAGGAACGCGAAAAGCTGATGGTGTTCTACGAGCGCGCCTGCGGCGCCCGTCTGCACGCCAACTACTTCCGTCCCGGCGGCGTCCACCAGGACCTGCCGATGGATCTGATCGACGACATCGGCCGCTGGTGCCACGAGTTCCCGCCGGCGCTGAAGGACATCGAAAGCCTGGTCACCGAGAACCGCATCTTCAAGCAGCGCAACGTGGACATCGGCGTGGTGTCCAAGCAGCAGGCCCTGGAATGGGGCTTCACCGGCGTGATGCTGCGCGGCTCGAACATCGCTTGGGACCTGCGCAAGTCGCAGCCCTATGAGTGCTATGCCGAGCTCGACTTCGACGTGGTCGTCGGCAAGAACGGCGACTGCTGGGACCGCTATCTGGTGCGCATCGAGGAGATGAAGCAGTCGGTGCGGATCATGGAGCAGTGCATCCACAAGCTGCGCAACTGCCCCGGCGAGCCGGTGATGGTCGAGGACAACAAGATCGTCCCGCCGCGCCGTGGCGAGATGAAGCGCTCGATGGAGTCGCTGATCCACCACTTCAAGCTCTACACCGAAGGCTTCAAGACGCCCGAGGGCGAGGTCTATGCCTCGGTCGAGGCGCCCAAGGGCGAGTTCGGCATCTATCTGGTGTCGGACGGCACCAACAAACCCTATCGCGTGAAGATCTCGGCGCCGGGCTTCCGCTCGCTGCAGGCGATGGACTGGATGAACCGCGGCCACCAACTGGCCGACGTGTCCGCCATCCTGGGCTCGCTCGACATCGTTTTCGGAGAAGTGGACCGATGAGCGTTCGTCGTCTCGCCAAGGAACAGCCCGCCTCGTTCGCCTTCTCGGCCGATACGACCGCCAAGGCCGAATGGTGGATCAAGAAGTATCCGGAAGGCCGTCGTCAGTCGGCGGTGATCCCGATCCTGTGGCTGGTGCAGAAGCAGGAAGGCTGGGTGTCCGAACCCGCCATCCGCGCCATCGCCGAGCTGCTGGACATGGCCTACATCCGGGTGCTGGAGGTCGCGACCTTCTACACCATGTTCATGCTGGAGCCGGTCGGCAAGACGGCGCTGATCCAGGTGTGCGGCACCACGCCTTGCATGCTGCGCGGCGCCAATGAGCTGATGCGCGTCTGCAAGGAGAAGATCGGTCCCAAGGATCATCTGTCCGCCGACGGCCGCTTCACATGGCAGGAAGTCGAGTGCCTGGGCGCCTGCTCCAACGCGCCGATGGCCCAGATCAACGACTACTATTTTGAGGATCTGACGCCCGAGACGATCGGCCGGATCATCGACGACTTCGCCGCCGGAAAGACGCCCGAGCCGGGCTCCTACATCGGTCGCACCAATGCGGCGCCGGAGGGCGGGGCCAAGACCCTGCTCGACGCGACGCTGTATGACGGCTCGGCCGCCAAGCCGATCAAGAAGCTGCCGAACAGCGACCCCGCGCCGGTCGAGAAGGCGCCGGCCTGATGTCGCCGCCGGATCTGAACACCGAGGAGGGCCGCGCAGCCTACCGCAAGGAGTTGCGCAACGTCGGGCGTCCGCTGCGCGCGGGCGGCCTTGCCATGGTCGTCGGCGCGGCCGTTCTGATCCTGATCTCGCGTCAGGGCGCAGTTGGACCGTGGGCGGTCAATCTCTCCTACTTCATGCTGGCGGCGGGCTGGGTGATGGTCATCGCGGCCATCTGGATGCGCACGCGCCACCACAAGCGCCGTCTGGCGGAGGGGCTGTGATGGCGAAGCAAGCCAAGCCTGTTGATTTCAAAACCTTTTACCTCCTCGGCCTCGCCGATGTGGTCATGGGGTTGGGACTGATCGTATTGACGCTGATGGGTGTCATCCCGGTCGATCTGGACGTCATGATACCCGTGGGCGCGCTGATAGCGGTCATGGGCGTCGGGATCGCGCTGTGGGGACGTAGCATGATGAAGCGCGCGGACACCCGCGGAGATCGGAACTGAAGATGGTCGGCATTCTCGAAGACAAGGATCGCATCTTCACCAACCTGTACGGCTTCCACGACTGGACGCTGGACGGGGCGAAGAACCGCGGCGCCTGGAACGCCACCAAGGACATGCTGGACCTTGGCCGCGACTGGATCATCAACAACGTCAAGGCCTCGGGTCTGCGCGGCCGGGGCGGCGCCGGTTTCTCGACCGGCCTGAAATGGTCGTTCATGCCCAAGGAAGTGAAGGATCGTCCTCACTACCTGGTCATCAACGCCGACGAATCCGAGCCCGCGACCTGCAAGGACCGCGAGATCATGCGCCATGATCCGCACCTGCTGATCGAAGGCGCGCTGATCGCCAGCTTCGCAATGCAGGCCCATGCCTGCTACATCTATCTGCGCGGCGAATACGTGCTGGAGCGCGAGCGCATGGAAGCCGCCGTCAAGCAGGCCTATGAGGCTAAGCTGATCGGCGACGGCAACGTCCACGGCTGGGACTTCCACGTCTATATCCACCACGGCGCGGGCGCCTACATCTGCGGCGAAGAGACGGCGCTGCTGGAATCGCTGGAAGGCAAGAAGGGCCAGCCGCGCCTGAAGCCGCCGTTCCCGGCCGGTGCGGGCCTGTACGGCTGCCCGACCACGGTGAACAACGTCGAGTCGATCGCCGTCGTCGGTACGATCCTGCGTCGCGGCGCCGACTGGTTCGCCAGTTTCGGCCGTCCGAACAACACCGGCACCAAGCTGATGTCCCTGTCCGGCCACGTGAACACGCCCTGCGTGGTCGAAGAGGCCATGTCGATCCCGTTGCGTCAGCTGATCGAGGATCACGGCGGCGGCGTGCGTGGCGGCTGGAGCAATCTGAAGGCCATCATTCCGGGCGGCGCGTCCTGCCCGGTGATCACGCGCGAACAGGCCGAGACGGTCTTGATGGACTTCGATTCCATGCGCGAGGTTCGCTCTTCGCTGGGCACCGCCGGCGTGACGGTGATGGACGAGTCCACCGACATCGTGAAGGCGATCGCCCGCATCAGCTACTTCTTCAAACACGAGAGCTGCGGCCAGTGCACGCCGTGCCGCGAAGGCACCGGCTGGATGTGGCGCGTGCTGGAGCGGATGGCCGTGGGCGAGGCCGATCCGTCGGAAATCGACCTGCTGCTGGACGTCGCCGGACAGGTCGAGGGGCACACGATCTGCGCCCTGGGCGACGCCGCCGCATGGCCGGTTCAGGGCCTGATCCGTCACTTCCGTCACGAGATCGAAGAGCGTATCGCCAACTATCGCAGCCGCCGCGCGAACTTCGCCGGCCACGCGATCGCGGCGGAGTAGAGATGCGCCTCGCCGTCGCCCTGTTGCTGACGCTTCCGATCCTCGCCGCTTGCGGCGAGGGGGAAAAGGCTGCGCCTGAAGCATCGACCAAGCCTGCGACGGCGACTCCTGCTGAAGTAGCGCCTGTCGCGACGGCGGCGGCTCCGGCGAACCTCGAAGCGGCCTGCCGCGACGTGGTGAACCGCATGTATGGCCAGGAAGACGACGCCGTCGTCTTCACCGCCACCGGCGAACGCACGGCCCAGGTGTCGTGGCGCGCGCCGGTCGATGGCGGCAGGCTGGAATTCGAATGCCGGGCGGAAGCCGACGGCGCGGGCCTGTTCCGCGACGGTCAGCCGATGTCCGTGGATGTACAAATGGCGGCTCCCGCCGCCAAGCAAGAGGCCCGCTGATGCCTATCGCCAAGGTCAACGGCGTCGAAACCGAGTTCGAGCCCGGCATGACCGTGCTCCAGGTCGCCGAACGCGCCGGACAAGAGATTCCGCGCTTCTGCTATCACGAGCGCCTGTCCATCGCCGGCAACTGCCGCATGTGCCTGGTTGAAGTGAAGCCTGGACCGCCGAAGCCGCAGGCTTCGTGCGCGCTTCCGGCTGCCGACGGTCAGGAAATCTTCACTGACACGCCGATGGTCAAGAAGGCTCGCGAAGGGGTGATGGAGTTCCTGCTCATCAACCACCCGCTGGATTGCCCGATCTGCGACCAGGGCGGTGAGTGCGACCTGCAGGACCAGTCGGTCGGCTATGGCCGCGACGGCTCGCGCTATTCGGAGAACAAGCGCGCGGTCGAAGAAAAGGCGATGGGTCCGACCATCAAGACCTTCATGACGCGCTGCATTCAGTGCACGCGCTGCGTCCGCTTCATCACCGAAGTCGCCGGCGTGCCGGACATCGGCATGATCTCGCGCGGCGAGGACGCCGAGATCACGACCTATCTGGAGAAGTCGGTCGCCTCGGAACTGTCGGGCAACGTCAACGACCTGTGCCCGGTCGGCGCCCTGACGCACCGCCCGTGGCAGTACCACTATCGTCCGTGGGAACTGAAGAAGACCGAGACCATCGACGTCATGGACGCCCTGGGCTCGAACATCCGCGCCGATTATCGCGGGTCCGAAGTCATGCGCGTGCTGCCGCGCGTCAATGAGGGCATCAACGAGGAGTGGCTGTCGGACAAGAGCCGCTACGTCGTCGACGGCCTGACCGCGCGTCGTCTGGACCGTCCGTGGATCCGTGAGAACGGCAGGTTGCGCGCCGCCTCGTGGAACGAGGCGCTGGACGCCGTCGCCGCCAAGCTGAAGGCCGCGCCGGCCGACCGCATCGGTGTGATCGCCGGCGATCTGCAGGACGCCGAGTCGATGAAGGCGACGCTGGACCTGTTCCGCGCGCTTGGCTCGAACAACACCGACTGCCGCCAGGACGGCGCCGCCCTGGGCTATGGCCCGCGTGAGGGATGGCTGTTCAACTCCGGCCTGGAAGGCATTGAAAAGGCTGACGCCGTTCTGATCGTCGGCGCCAATCCGCGCACCGAGGCGCCGCTGCTGAACGCCCGCCTTCGCAAGGCCTGGCTGAAGGGCGACATGGAGATCGGTCTGATCGGCGAACAGGCCGACCTGACGTTCGACTACGCCTATCTGGGCGCAGGCACGCAGACTCTGGCCAAGCTGCCGAAGTCGGCGCTGGACTTCCTGACCAAGGCCGAGCGCCCGGCGATTATCGTCGGCTCCGGCGCGCTGGGCGGGGAGGGCGGTCCGGCCGTCCTGAACGCGCTCGGCGCCCTGGCCAAGAAGGTCGGGGTCGTCGCTGAAGGCTGGAACGGCTTCAACGTCCTGCACAACGCCGCGTCGCGCGTCGCCGGTCTGGACATGGGCTTCGTGCCGGCTGAGGGCGGCCTGACCGTCGCCGAAATGCTGAAGCCGGATGCGCTGGAAGTGCTGTTCCTGCTGGGCGCAGACGAGGTCGATCCGACTGGCTCGAACGCCTTCCGCGTCTATTTGGGCAGCCACGGCGACCGCGGCGCGCACGGCGCGGACGTGATCCTGCCGGGCGCGGCCTATACCGAGAAGGCCGGCCTGTACGTCAACACCGAGGGCCGGGTGCAGATGGCCGAACGCGTCGTCTTCCCCAAAGGCGAGGCCAAGGAAGACTGGGCCATCATTCGGGCCCTGTCGGCGCGCGTCGATCAGACGCTGCCTTATGACACGCTGGAGCAACTGCGCGCCAAGCTGATGGGCGATCACCCGACCTTTGGCCGGATCGACTATCTGCCCGCGCCGGCGACGTTCGACGTGGCGGCCCTGGGCGCCAAGGGCGATCTGGGCGACCGGGCCTTCGTGTCGGCCGTGACCGACCCGTATCTTTCCAATCCGATAGCGCGCGCCAGCGCGACGATGGCCGAGCTGTCCGCCCTGCGGACCCAGCCGGTCGCAATGGCGGCGGAGTAAGCCATGGACCCCGTTTCCTTCTGGGCCACGCCTCTGGGCTGGACGCTGATCACGGTCGGCCAGGTCCTGCTGATCACGGTCGGCGTGCTGATCGCCGTCGCCTTCCTGCTGCTGGCCGACCGCAAGGTCTGGGCAGGCGTGCAGATGCGCAAGGGTCCGAACGTCGTCGGCCCCTTCGGCCTGCTTCAATCCTTCGCGGACATGATCAAGTTCGTGCTGAAGGAGGTCGTGATCCCGGCCGGCGCGGACAAGGCGGTCTTCATCATCGCCCCGATCATCACCGTCATCCTGGCCTTCATGGCCTGGGCGGTCATTCCATTCGCGCCCGGTTGGGTCGTGTCGGACCTGAACGTCGGCATCCTGTACATCTTCGCGGTGTCGTCGCTGGGCGTATACGGCATCATCATGGGCGGCTGGGCTTCGAACTCGAAGTATCCGTTCCTGGGTTCGCTGCGTTCGGCGGCGCAGATGGTGTCCTATGAAGTCTCGCTGGGCCTGATCATCATCAATGTGATCCTGCTGGCCGGCACCATGAACCTGTCGGCGATCGTCGACAGCCAGAAGGGCATGTTCTGGAACTGGTACGGCTTCGGCGGCGGCGCCGACACCTGGCCGCTGGTGGTGATCCTGTTCCCTATGTCGATCATCTTCTTCATCTCGGCCCTAGCCGAGACCAACCGCCCGCCGTTCGACCTGCCCGAGGCCGAGTCCGAACTGGTCGCCGGTTATCAGGTCGAATACAGCTCGACGCCGTATCTGCTGTTCATGATGGGCGAGTACGTCAACATCGTCTTCATGTCGGCGATGATCAGCCTGCTGTTTTTCGGCGGCTGGAACCCCGGCGTGCCGCAGGCCTGGATGGATGGGCTGCCGGCCTGGATCGCCTATACGATCTATCTGCTGACCTTCATGGCCAAGACGGTCTTCTGGTTCATCATGATCTCGATGGTGAAGGCCTTCGTGCCGCGCTATCGCTATGACCAACTGATGCGTCTGGGCTGGAAGATCTTCCTGCCGACGTCGCTGGTCGCGGTCGTGATCGTGTCGGCCTGGCGCGTCTTCGTTGTGGGGTCGTGATGGGCGGCCTCATCATCGGCCTGGGTCTTTTGACGATGATCGCCGCCTGCGCGCCTGACGCGTCGCGCATGCCCGAGTCGAGCTATCAATGGCAGCAACGCCAGGACCGCATCGAACAGGACTGGCGCGCCAGCCAGACCGCTTCCAAGACGACGCCCGCCCCCAAGGATAAGCCCTGATGTTCACCCGTATCGTCCAGGCGACCAAGGGCGCGATGATGCTGGACGTCATCGGCGCCATCGGTCTGTCGCTGAAATATATGGCCCGTCCCAAGATGACGGTGAACTATCCGTTCGAGCGCAATCCGCAGTCGCCGCGCTTCCGTGGCGAGCATGCGCTGCGTCGCTATGCCAACGGCGAGGAACGCTGCATCGCCTGCAAGCTGTGCGAGGCCATCTGCCCCGCCCAGGCCATCACCATCGAGGCCGAGCCGCGCGCCGACGGCAGCCGCCGCACGACCCGCTACGACATCGACATGGTCAAATGCATCTACTGCGGCCTGTGCCAGGAGGCCTGCCCGGTGGACGCCATCGTAGAAGGGCCGAACTCGGAGTTCGCCGTCGAGACGCGCGAAGAGCTGCTCTACGACAAGCAACGCCTGCTCGATAACGGCGACCGCTGGGAACGGCAGATCGCCAAGAATCTGGAACTCGACGCGCCTTACCGCTAAGGCGCATCTCGCTAAACGGGTCGGCGATTCCTGAACGGGGTCGCGGCCGATACGAAAGGGGCTTCGTCCCGACATGCTGCAAGGCATAGCCTTCTATCTGCTGGCGGCGGTCGCCACGGTTTCCGGCCTTCTGGTCGTGACCGCGCGCAACCCGGTGCACAGCGTGCTGTGGTTGATCCTGGCCTTCTTCTCGTCGGCGGGTCTGTTCGTCCTGCTGGGCGCCGAGTTCCTAGCGATGCTGCTGGTCGTCGTCTATGTGGGCGCGGTCGCGGTGCTGTTCCTGTTCGTCGTCATGATGCTGGACGTGGACTTCCTGAAGCTGCGCGAAGGTTATGCGCGCTATCTGCCGCTGGGCGCCATCATCGCCGCCGTGCTTCTGGTCGAGATGATCATCGTCTCGGTCGCCGTGGTTCAGGGCGGGGCCGCTGCGAGCCTGCCGGCGCCGGGCGCGCCGGACGCCAGCGTGACGAATGTCGAGGCCATCGGCCGCGTGCTCTACACGGACTATGTCTACTTCTTCCAGGCGGCCGGGATCGTGCTGCTGATCGCGATGATCGGGGCCATCACCCTGACCCTGCGCCACAAGCCGCACATCAAACGCCAAAACCCCGGCGACCAGGTGAACCGCGACCGTCGCAAGTCGGTCGAGATCAAGTCCGCCGCCACGGGCGAAGGCGTCAGCGCCGAGGAGCTTCTCTGATGATCGGTCTGACCCACTATCTGACGGTCGCCGCGATCCTGTTCACCATCGGCGTGTTCGGCATCTTCGTGAACCGCAAGAACGTCATCATCATCCTGATGTCGATCGAGCTGATCCTGCTGGCGGTGAACATCAACTTCGTCGCCTTCTCGGCCTATCTGAACGAGATCAGCGGGCAGATCATGGCGATGTTCGTCCTGACCGTCGCCGCAGCCGAGGCCGCCGTCGGCCTGGCGATCCTGGTGACCTTCTTCCGTAACCGCGGCGACATCGCCGTGGACGACGCCTCCGTGATGAAGGGCTGAGCGTGACCTTCCATACCCTCGTCATTCTCGGGATCTTCGCCCCGCTGCTGGGCGCGGCCATCGCCGGCTTCTTCGGACGCCGGATCGGCAACATCCCGTCGCAAGCCGTCACGACCGGCCTGTTGTTCTTCTCGTGCGCCGTGGCCTGGACGGTGTTCGGCCAGTGGACCTGGGGCCATCTTGAGCCCTTCACGATCCGCCTGGCGCCCTTCATCAACGTGGGCGACTTCCAGTCGGCCTGGTCGATCCGCATCGACGCCCTGTCGGCGACCATGCTGATCGTGGTCACCAGCGTGTCGTCGCTGGTTCACCTGTACTCCTGGGGCTATATGGCCGAGGACGACAGTCGGCCGCGCTTCTTCGCCTATCTGTCGCTGTTCACCTTCATGATGCTGGCGCTGGTGACGGCGGCCGACTTCATGCAGATCTTCTTCGGCTGGGAAGGCGTGGGCCTGGCGTCGTATCTGCTCATCGGCTTCTGGTTCAAGAAGCCGACGGCCAGCGCCGCCGCCATCAAGGCCTTCGTCGTCAACCGCGTCGGCGACTTCGGGTTCGTGCTGGGGATCATGACGATCTTCTGGATGTACGGCACCATCAACTTCGCCGAGCTGTTCCCGCTGATCGCCACCAAGGCCGGCACGACGTGGGAGTTCCTGGGCGTCCAGTGGTCTGCCCTGGATCTGGCCGGTTTCCTGCTGTTCATCGGCGCCATGGGCAAGTCGGCCCAGTTCTTCCTGCACACCTGGTTGCCGGACGCGATGGAAGGCCCGACCCCGGTGTCGGCGCTGATCCACGCCGCGACCATGGTCACCGCCGGCGTCTATATGGTCTGCCTGCTGAGCCCGATCTATGAATATGCGCCGGGCGCGTCGCAGATCATCGCCATCATCGGCGCCATCACGGCCCTGTTCGCCGCCACGGTCGGCCTGACCCAGAACGACATCAAGCGGGTCATCGCCTATTCGACCTGTTCGCAACTGGGCTACATGTTCTTCGCGGCGGGCGTCGGCGCCTATCAGGCGGCCATGTTCCACCTGTTCACGCACGCCTTCTTCAAGGCCTTGCTGTTCCTGGGCGCCGGTTCGGTGATCCACGGCATGCACCACGAGCAGGACATGCGGAAGATGGGCGGCCTGTGGAAGCTGCTGCCGGTCACCTATGCGGTGATGACCATCGGCACCATCGCCATCACCGGCCTGGGCATCCCCGGCGTCGGCGGCTTTGCCGGCTTCTACTCCAAGGATTCAATCATCGAGAGCGCCTATGCCTCGGCGGCCTCGGGTCACTCGGCCATCGGCCTGTTCGCCTTCTTCGTCGGCATCATCGCCGCCGGTCTGACGGCCTACTATTCGTGGCGCCTGGTCTTCATGACCTTCCACAATAAGCCGGTGTGGAAGGAAGAGGGCGACGCCCATCATGCTGACGACCACGCTTCCCACGCCCAGCTGGAAACCCATTCCGAGCCGGTCGGCGATCATCACGACGATCATGCGCATGATGACCACGGTCATCATGGTCCGCTGAAGCCGCATGAGAGCCCGCTGGTCATGCTGGTTCCGCTGATCCTGCTGTCGGTCGGCGCCGTCGCCGCCGGCTTCGTCTTCGCGCCGCACTTTATCGGCCACCATGAGGGCGAGTTCTGGCGCGGCGCGATCTTCACCGGTGCAAACAACCACGTCCTGCACGAAAGCCACGACGTTCCGACCTGGGTGAAATGGTCGCCGCTGATCCTGACGCTGATCGGCACCGCCTTCGCCTATTGGATCTACGTCGCTCGCGAGGGCATGGGCCGTCGCATGGCCGAGCGGAACGGCGTCATCTACCGCTTCCTCTACAACAAGTGGTACTTCGACGAGCTGTACGACTTCGTCTTCGTGCGCGGCTTCCGCGCCATCGGGAACTTCTTCTGGAAGATCTGCGACGTGAAGATCATCGACGGTCTCGGCCCGAACGGCGCCGCCTGGGTGTCGCTGAAATCCGCCGCTCGACTGGGCAAGATCCAGTCCGGCTATGTCTATCACTACGCCTTCGTGATGCTGCTCGGGGTGGCTGGTCTGCTCACCTTCGCCATCCTCGCGTGGGGAGCCTGATCTCGTGCCCTACATCCTGAGCCTCGTTACATTCCTGCCCTTGGTCGGGGCCCTGGCGATCTTCGCCGCCCGGCTGACGTCAAAGTCGGCCGACGCGACCGCGCCGGCCGCGCGCTGGATCGCGTTGATCACCACCCTGGTGACCCTGGCGGTGTCGGTCGTGCTGGTCGCCGGCTTCGATCCGGCTAACACCGGCTATCAGTTCGTGGAGATGGTCCCGTGGTTCGCGGGCGCCAGCTATCACCTGGGCGTCGATGGGATTTCGATCCTGTTGGTGCTCCTGACGGCCTTCCTGATGCCGATCTGCATCCTGGCCAGCTGGAAGTCGGTCGAAACGCGCGTCGTCGAATACATGATCGCCTTCCTGGTGCTGGAGACGCTGGTCATCGGGGTGTTCACCTCGCTGGACCTGTTCCTCTTCTACATCTTCTTCGAAGGCACCCTGGTTCCGATGTTCCTGATCATCGGCATCTGGGGCGGTCAGAACCGCATCTATGCGGCCTACAAGTTCTTCCTCTACACCCTGCTGGGGTCCGTCCTGATGCTGCTGGCCATGCTGTGGATGGCGCATGAGGCGGGCACCACCAGCATTCCCGAGCTGAAGCGTTTCGCCTTCGATCCGGCTGTCCAGCCGATCCTGTGGCTGGCCTTCTTCGCCTCGTTCGCGGTCAAGATGCCGATGTGGCCGGTTCACACCTGGCTGCCCGACGCCCACGTTCAGGCGCCCACGGCTGGTTCGGTCATCCTGGCAGGTATTCTGCTGAAGCTGGGCGGATACGGCTTCATCCTGTTCAACGTGCCGATGTTCCCGATGGCGTCGGAGATGTTCCGGCCGCTGGTCTTCACCCTGTCGGTGATCGCCATCGTCTATACGTCGCTGGTCGCCTGGCGTCAGACAGACATCAAGAAGCTGATCGCCTATTCGTCCGTGGCCCACATGGGCTTTGTGACCCTGGGCATCTTCGCCGGCAACAACATCGGCATGCAGGGCGCCATCTTCCAGATGATCAGCCACGGCCTGATCTCGGGCGCGTTGTTCCTGTGCGTCGGCGTCGTCTATGACCGGATGCACACCCGCGAGATCGCCTTCTACGGCGGCCTGACGTCGAAGATGCCGTGGTACGCCGCCATCTTCCTGATGTTCACCATGGCCAACGTCGGTCTGCCGGGCACCTCGGGCTTCATCGGCGAAGTTCTGACCATGACGGGCGCCTACAACGCCTCGACCTGGGCGGCGCTGGTTGCAGCCTCGGGCGTCATCTTCTCGGCGGTCTATGCCCTGACCCTGTACCGCGCGGTCATGTTCGGCGAGATCACCAATCCGAAGCTTGAGACCATCACCGACATCGACAAGCGCGAACTGCTGCTGTTCGTGCCGCTGATCGTCGGCACCATCTGGCTGGGGGTCCATCCGGCCTCCGTCCTCGATTACACCGGGCCTGCCGTCGAGGCCCTGACCAGCGCGTATCGCGCCGCGATCGGCGGGTGAGACTTACAGATGCCTGATCTATCCTCCGCCCTGCATCTCGCCGCCTCGGAAGTCACCCTCGCGGTCGGCGCCCTGGTCCTGCTGATGGTCGGCGCCTTCGTGGGCGACAAGAGCGCCCGTCTGGTCTCGATCCTGTCGGTCCTGCTGCTGATCGCCGCGTCGGTCATCTCGATCGTCGGACCGTGGGGCGTCGCCTTCAACGGCGCCTATGTCGCCGATCCGCTGGCCATCTACGCCAAGAGCCTGATCTATCTGTCGGCCGCCGTTGCGGTCGTGCTGGGTGACGGCTGGATGAAGCGCACGCGCATCGCTAAGTTCGAATATCCGGTCCTGATAGTGCTGGCCTCGGCCGGCATGGGGATGATGGCGTCCTCGGGCGACCTGATCTCCATGTATGTCGGGATCGAGTTGCACTCGCTGGCCCTGTATGTTTTGGCCGCCTTCCATCGCAACGACGTCAAGGCGTCCGAAGCGGGCCTGAAGTATTTCGTCCTGGGCGCGCTGTCGTCGGGCCTGCTGCTGTATGGCGCCAGCCTCATCTACGGCTTCGCCGGCTCGATGCGGTTCGAGGACATCGCCGCCGTCGCCGCCGACAATCCCGGCCCGGGCCTGGTCTTCGGCCTTGTCTTCCTGATCTGCGGCCTGGCGTTCAAGGTTTCGGCCGCGCCGTTCCACATGTGGACGCCCGACGTCTATGAAGGCGCGCCGACGCCGGTCGTGGCCCTGTTCGCCACGGCGCCCAAGGTCGCTGCCATGGTGCTGATCGCCCGCGCGCTGGAAAACGGTTTCGGCGACGCCCACGCTCAATGGTCGCAGGTCCTGATCGCCATCTCGCTGATCAGCTTTGTCGTCGGCGCCTTTGGCGGCCTGGCGCAGAAGGACATCCAGCGCCTGCTGGCCTATTCCTCGATCGCCAACATCGGTTACGCGCTGCTGGGTATTGCGGCGGGCACGGCCGAGGGTTTGCAGGCCATGCTGATGTTTATGACGCTGTATGTCATCGACCAACTGGGCTTCTTCGCCATCCTGCTCAGCCTGTCCAAGTCGGGCCGTCCTATCCGCCGCATCGCCGATCTGGCCGGATTGAAGAAGGATCGGCCGCTGACCGCCGTGGCCCTGACCATCCTGTCGCTGTCGGTCCTGGGCATGCCGCCGTTCTCGGGCTTCTGGGGCAAATATTATGTGTTCGGGGCCGCCGCTGATGCAGGACTGTGGCCCGTCGCGGCCGCCGGTCTGGTCGCCTCGGTCGTCGCCGCCTTCTACTATCTGCGCATCCTCAAGCTGATGTGGTTTGATGCGCCGGTGGATGACATCGCCACAGACGCCGCCCCGGTCGAGGCGAAGTGGATCGGCTGGGCCTGCGCCGCCTTCGCCTTCCCGTTGGTCATCGTCGGTCTGACGTGGCTGGAGCCGCTGACCAAGGCTGCGAGCGCCGGCTTCGGGAACGGGTAGGGCGTTGGCGCCCGTCCCACTGGTCATCCTCGACGAGATCGACTCGACCAACGCCGAGGCGCGCCGTCTTGCCGAGGCCGGAGAGGCGGGCCCGCGCTGGATTGTGGCGCGCCGTCAGACCGCTGGCCGCGGTCGGCGGGGTCGCAAGTGGGACACCGATCAGGGCAATCTGGCCGCCACCCTTCTGATCACCACGCCCAAGTCGGCGGCCGAGGCGGCCCAGGCCACCTTCATCGCGGCCCTGGCCGTCGCAGACCTGCTGGACGTCTTCGTCTCGCCCGCGTTCGTTTCGATCAAATGGCCCAACGACGTCCTGCTGGACGGGGTCAAGGTGTCGGGCATCCTGGTCGAATCCGGCCGGCACGCGAACGGCGACCTCTGGCTGGCGGTCGGCATCGGCGTGAACCTTGCCCATGCGCCCGAGGGCACCGAACGGGGGGCGACCTCGGTTGCCGAACGACTGCGCGCCGACCTGGCTTATGTCCCGCCGATCGAGGCCGCTGCCGAAATCCTGGCCGAGACCTTCGCCGTCTGGTGGGGGCGTTGGCAGACGATGGGATTTGAGCCTGTGCTGGACGCCTGGACCAGCCGCCTGACGGGCCTGAACGGACCGTGCGTCGCGCGACTAGATAACGAGACGATCGAGGGACAGGCCGAGGGCGTGGAGCAGGATGGCGCCCTGCGCCTGCGTCTGGCCGACGGCTCCGTGCGTTTGATTTCCGCCGGCGACGTCTTCTTCGGGAAAGCCGCCTGATGCTTCTCGCCATTGAGCAGGGCAACACCAATACGCTGTTCGCCGTCCACGACGGTTCGGACTGGATCGCCCAATGGCGGGCCGCGACCGAGGCCAGTCGCACGGCCGACGAATACGCCGTCTGGCTGAACCAGCTGATGGTGATGAAGGGGCTCAAGTTCGACGCGCTCGGCGGCTGCATCATCTCGAGCGTCGTGCCCCAGTCGATTTTCAACCTGCGCAACCTGGCGCGGCGTTATCTGAATATCGAACCTCTGGTCATCGGCGAGAACGCCGAACTGGGCATCGAGGTGCGGATCGCCAAGCCCAGCGAGGCGGGCGCGGATCGTCTGGTGAACGCTGTGGGCGCCTCGCTGATGTATCCCGGCGACCTTCTGCTGATCGACAGCGGCACGGCGACGACCTTTGATATCGTTGCGGGCGACGGCGCCTTTGAGGGCGGTCTGATCGCGCCCGGCATCAATCTGTCGCTTCAGGCGCTGCATGAAGCAGCCGCCAAACTGCCGCGCATCGCCATCCAGAAACCCGAGAACGTCATCGGCAAGGGCACGGTCGAGGCCATGCAGTCCGGCGTTTTCTGGGGCTATATCTCGTTGATCGAAGGCCTGGTCGGGCGCATCAAGGCGGAGTGGGGCAAGCCCATGACCGTCGTCGGCACTGGCGGGGTCGCCAGCCTGTTCGAAGGCGCGACCGACAGCATCGATCACTTCGATCCCGACCTGACTATTCGCGGCCTCCTCGAAATCTGGCGTCGTAACGCCCATTTGACTGATTGAATGAAAAAGCAAACCCAAGACGAACTCGTTTTCCTGCCGCTGGGCGGCTCGGACGAGGTCGGTATGAACCTGAACGCCTATGGCTTCGGCCCAGAGGCGAACCGTGAATGGCTGATCGTCGATGTCGGCGTCACCTTCGGTGACCTGTCTACGCCCGGCGTGGATGTGATCGTGCCCGATCCCACCTTCCTGGAGGGTGAGAATATCAAGGGCATCGTGCTGACCCACGCGCACGAAGATCACATCGGCGCTCTGGGCTGGCTGTGGCCGCGCATCAAGGCGCCGATCTACGCCACGCCCTTCACCGCCTATCTGATCCGCGACAAGCTGCGCGAGCGCGGCATTCTGGACGAGGTCGAACTGATCGAGGTGCCGCTGGGCGGGACCGTCGACATCGGCACGTTCGGCGTGACCTTCGTCAACATGACCCACTCGATCGCCGAGCCCAGCGGCCTGGCCATCGATACGCCGCTGGGAATGGTGTTCCACACCGGCGACTGGAAGATCGACGACCAGCCGGTGATCGGGACCAAGACCGACGCGCCCGTCATCCGCGCCCTGGGCGACGAAGGCGTGCTGGCCATGGTCTGCGATTCGACCAACGTCTTCGTGCCGGGCGTCGCCGGGTCCGAGGGCGATGTCGCCGTCGCCATCTCCAAGCTGATCGCCAGCCTGAAGGGGCGCGTCGCCGTCGGCTGCTTCGCCTCCAACGTCGCCCGGATGGACAGCGTGATCCGCGCCGCGGAGGCCTGCGGGCGTCGCGTGGCCCTGGCCGGCCGGTCGATGCACCGGATCACGGCGGCGGCCAAGCACGTCGGCATGCTGAAGGACGTTAAGCCTTTCCTGTCGGACGAGGAGGCCCGCGTCTGGCCCGCCGATCAGATCCTGTATCTGTGCACCGGCAGCCAGGGTGAGGCGAGGGCGGCCCTGTCGCGCGTCGCTGACGGCACCCATCCGGTCGTGAAATTGGGTCTGGGCGACCACTGCATCTTCTCGTCGCGCCAGATCCCCGGCAACGAACTGGCGATCGGCAATCTGCAAGACCGCCTCGCGGATCGCGGTGTGCGTCTCTACACCGAGAAGGATCACCCCGGCATCCACGTCTCGGGCCACCCCTGCCGTGACGAGCTGAAGCAGATGTACGAATGGGCCCGGCCGCAAATTGCGGTGCCGACCCACGGCGTGCGCCGCTTCCTGCTGGAACACGCCAACCTGGCCAAGGACATGGGCGTTCCCGAAACGGTGACGCCGCGCAACGGCGACATGGTCCGCCTGGCCCCTGGCCCGGCCAAGATCATCGACGAGGTGCCGAACGGCCGCCTGTACGTCGACGGCGGCATGCTGGTCACGGAACAGGGCGAGGCCCTGAAGGAACGTCGTCACGCCTCGACCAACGGCGTGCTGATCGTCAGCTTCGCCCTGGACAAGCGCGGACGGATCGCCAGCGACATCGACATCCGCAGTGTCGGCCTGCCCGGCGACACGGCCACGCCGCTCGGCGATGCGCTGGACAAGCTGGCCGAGCGTGTCGAACAGGTGGTCAAGGGCCTGAAGGGCGATGCGCTGGACGATGAAATGGTCATCGAACAGGCTGTCGCTCGCGTGCTGAAAAAGGCCAGCCAGCAAATCTGGGATCGTCGTCCCATCGTCGAGACGGTCGTCCTGCGCGTCTGATGCAACCTTGACCGTTTGGGCGCATTGGTCGTGCGCCTGAACGGTCAGGGAAACGCATGTCGAAAAAGCCTGCCCGTGCGCGCCGCCTGCTGGAGCGGATCCGGCACGCCCGTCATCCGCTGCGTGGGTGGCGGCGGTGGGCGGTGATTGCGGGGCAGGGGCTGGTCGGCTTCGTCGCCCTGTTCGCCGTGGTCAATCTGGTGCTCAGCCTGTCGACGTTCCGGGGCGAAGACCCCCTGGCGCGGACGGTTCACGAGCTGCGCGTTCTGTGGTTCAGCCCACCCGACGGCCAGCCGATGTCGCCGACCGCCTTTCCGACCGTCTATGGTCGCGATCTGGGTTCGGCGCCCGACACCGCCGCCATCCATGCCTATCTGGAGCGCGAGGCGGAGGACGGCGTCTTTCTGCTCGACCACGTCATGGTCGATCGTATCCTGAAGCTGAACGGTCGGATCGATGCGCGCAGCGTGCCGTCGGGCGTCTATGTCGGCGCCCATGCCCTGGGACCGGACGGGATGCCGCTGGTGCCGGTGACCAAGTTCATGGCGCAGTATCTGCTGTTTCCGCGCCATGCCTACATTCTGGTCGTGCCGAAAAGCGGGCCGGCCATCGCCTTCTCCGCCAGCCAGAACGCCAAGTTCGGCATCGACATTCATCCCGAACGCCTATCGGCCGAGATCGCGCCGTTCGATCCGAACGCCTATGACTTTCCAAGCTCGGGCGAGGCGCTGCACGAGATGACCCGCATCACCAATGACCCGGCGCGCGTCGCGACGGCCGTCGAGACGTTGAAGGGCGCCCAGGCTCGCCTGGCGCAGGAAGGTCTGACCTACGGCCTTCTGGCGCCCAACTCGAACACCGCCGTCGGCTGCGTGCTGCAAGGCGCCGGGGCGATCACGCAGCAGGAGCGCTCTTCGATCCTTCTGGCGCTACGGGCGCCGGGGTTCGGGGCGGAATGCGAATAGCGGTCGCGCCGACGGCCTCAACTCGGATATATCCACGCCGATGACCGAGCGACTCTTCCTGTTGAACCCCGACTGGCACGACGATCAGGGCGGTCCGTGGTTCTGCCCGCCTGGCGCCTATATCGAGGGTGTCCTGGCCTTCTATCCTCAGCTTCGCGACGCGCTGGACGTCGTCTATCTGGACCATCCGCGCCCACGCCAACCGGTCATCGAACAGGTCGGCGAGGCGCATCAAAGCTGCCCCATCCTGATCCTGGACGGCGAGCTGGATTGGCCCGAGGCCGAGGTCAGCGAAACGACCGGCCGGCGGTTTCTTCAGGATCACGCCATCGCTCCCTATCTGGCGGCCCGCTACGGCGTCGGCCGGCCCCATCCCTAGAGGTCAGTCATGCCCATCGGCGTCTTCACCATGGTCGGCATCTACATCATCGCCTGGTGGACAGTGCTGTTCGCCGTGCTGCCGCTGGGCACGGCCAGCGAGACGCACGAGCCGCCGACCGACGGCTCACAATGGGGCGCGCCCAAGACGCCCAATCTGAAGAAGAAGTTCCTGACGACCACCTGGGTCTCAGCCTTGGTCTGGGTGTTCGTGATGGTGCTGATCTTCACGGGCTGGCTGCCCCTGCCGAACTTCGCCAGCGGCCCCGCTGTCTAAACGACGCATCGGCCTAGCTTTCGCCCCGTCCGAGCGGCTAAAGCCTTGTTCCGTCTCTACGCCTAGGATTCCCGACCATGCGCCTGTCGCGCTTTTTCCTGCCCACGCTGAAGGAAGCTCCTTCGGACGCCCAGATCGTCTCGCACCAGCTGATGCTGCGCGCCGGCATGATCAAGCAGGAGGCCGCCGGCATCTACGCCTGGCTGCCGCTCGGTCTGAAGGTGCTGCGCAAGATCGAGCAGATCGTGCGCGAGGAACAGATGAGGGCCGGGGCCGTCGAACTGCTGATGCCGACGCTGCAACTGGCCGACCTGTGGCGCGAGAGCGGCCGCTATGACGCCTACGGCCCCGAGATGCTCCGCATCACCGACCGGCATGAGCGCGAGCTGCTGTACGGACCGACCAACGAGGAGATGATCACCGACATCTTCCGGGCTTATGTGAAGTCCTACAAGTCGCTGCCGCTGAACCTGTTTCACATCCAGTGGAAGTTCCGCGACGAGCGCCGTCCGCGCTTTGGCGTGATGCGCGGCCGCGAGTTCCTGATGAAGGACGCCTATTCCTTCGACGTGGACGAGGCCGCGGCCCGCGTCGCCTACAACCGCATGTTCGTCGCCTATCTGAACACCTTCGCCCGCATGGGCCTGAAGGCCGTGCCGATGCGCGCCGACACCGGCCCCATCGGCGGCGATCTGAGCCACGAGTTCATCGTCCTGGCCGAAACCGGCGAAAGCGAGGTCTTCTGCGACCGCAAGCTGGTCGAGATGCCCGCGCCTGGCGACGATTTCAGCGCGGAGGCCGTCCAGGCCGTGTTCGACGAACGCACCGCCCTCTACGCCGCCACCGAAGAGATGCACGATCCGGCGCAGTTCGAGGCCAAGACCGCCGAGGGCGACCGCCTGTCGGCGCGCGGGATCGAGGTCGGCCACATCTTCTACTTCGGGACCAAATACTCCGCCCCGATGAAGGCCAAGGTCGCCGGTCCGGACGGTCAGGACGCCGAGGTCCACATGGGCAGCTATGGCGTCGGCGTGTCGCGCCTGCTGGGCGCCATCATCGAGGCCAGCCACGACGCCGGCGGCATCATCTGGCCCGACGCGGTCGCGCCTTTCGACGTGGTCGTGATCAATCTGCGCGCCAATGACGAGGCCGTCTCGGCCGCCTGCGAAGACGCGGTGGCCCAGCTTGAAAAGCTCGGCAAGGACGTCCTCTACGACGACACCGACGAACGTCCCGGCGGCAAGTTCGCCACCGCTGACCTGATCGGCGTGCCGTGGCAGCTGACCATCGGTCCCAAGGGACTGTCGGACGGCGTGGTCGAGCTGAAACGCCGCGCCACCGGCGAGAAGGTCTCCGTGCCGCTCGCCGAAGCTATTGAAAGGCTGACCGCTTGAGCCTGCCGTCTCGTCCGTCCGGCGCCTTCTCCTCGTGGGAGATCGGCCTGGCCCTGCGCTACCTGCGCGCCAAGCGCAAGGAAGGCGGCGTCGCCACCATCGCCGTCATCAGCTTCATCGGCATCATGCTGGCCGTGGCCGTCCTGATTAGCGTGATGAGCATCATGTCCGGCTTCCGCAGCGAACTGCTGGGCCGCATGCTGGCGTTCAACGGTCATATGTATGTGCAGGGGCAGGTCCTGACCTCGCCCGATCGCGAAGCCGCGCTAAAGCGCATTCAGGCCGTGCCGGGCGTGGCCAGCGCCAGCCCGCTGAACGAGGCGCAAAGCCTGATCCGCGTCGGCAGCTATACGACTGGCGCCATCGCCAAGGGCATCCGCCCTGAGGATCTGGCCAAGACCCAGTATGTCTTCGACAGCTTAAGCCCGCAGGAGCGCGCCAGCTTCGGCAAGGGGCCCTATGGCGGCGACCGCATTCTGGTCGGCGCGGCCCTGGCCAACTCCATGGGCCTGCGCGTCGGCGATCCGGTGACCCTGTATTCGCCGACCGGGGCCGACAGCGCTTTCGGCAACCTCGGCGGACTTGAGAAGACCTACTTCGTCGGCGGCCTGTTCCGCTCGGGCGCCGCCGATTACGACCGCGCATTCATCTTCATGCCTCTGGAGCAGCAGCAGCTCTTCTTCGGCAAGGAAGGGGTCTGGGACGCGATCGAAATCAAGGTCGACGATCCCGATCAGGTCGGCGCCCTGACCGCCGCCATCCGCGACGCGGCCGGTCCCGGCTCGGTCGTTAGCGACTGGCGCGAGCGCCTCGCCGCCTTCTACGGCGCGCTGAAGGTCGAACGCGTGGCCATGAGCATCATCCTGGGCCTCGTCGTCGCCATCGCCGCCATGAACATCATCTCCGGCATCGTCATGCTGGTGAAGAACAAGGGCCGCGACATCGCCATCCTGCGCACCATCGGCGCCAGCCCCTCGGCGATCCTGCGCGTCTTCTTCATGGCCGGCGCCATGATCGGGGTCGCGGGCACGATCGCGGGGCTGATCCTGGGTCTGCTGTTCTGCTGGAACATCGGCTCGATCCAGCATTTCCTGGAGTTCGTGCTGCAGACCAAGCTGTTCGATTCCGACGTCTATATGCTGGACGCCATCCCGGCCCTGGTCGATCCGGTGGACGTGACTTGGGTGGCCTTCTGGTCCCTGTTGATGAGCTGTATCGCCAGCCTGCCGCCGTCCTGGAACGCGTCTCGCATCGATCCCGTGGAGGCGCTGCGCTATGAGTAAGGCTCCCATCCTTTCGGTGCGCGGCCTGACCCGCACCTATGACACCGCCCAGGGCGGCCTGACCGTGCTGAAGGGCGTCGATCTGGACGTCTATCCCGGCGAACTGGTCGGACTGATCGGACCGTCGGGCTCGGGCAAGTCGTCGCTGCTGCACGCCGCCGGATTGTTAGAGAAACCCACCAGCGGCACGGTCGCCATCGACAGCGAACAGGTCGGTGATCTGGACGAGCGCGCCCGCACGCGACTGCGCCTGGGCCGGATCGGCTTCGTCTATCAGTTCCACCACCTGCTGCCCGAGTTCGACGCACGCGACAATGTCGCCCTGCCAATGCGGATCGCCGGGGTGGCCCAGGACGAGGCGCGCAAACGCGCCGAGGTCACACTGACGGCCCTGGGGCTAGGCGAACGTCTGACGCACCAGCCGGCGCAACTGTCTGGCGGTGAACAGCAGCGCGTCGCGATCGGCCGCGCGCTGGCCAACGGCCCACGCCTGCTGCTCGCCGACGAGCCGACCGGCAATCTGGATCCGACCACCAGCCAGTCGGTGTTCGAATCCCTGCGCGACCTGGCCAAGACCACGGGCGTCGCCGCCCTGATCGCCACCCACAATATGGAGTTGGCCGGCCATATGGACCGCGTCTTCGCCCTGAAAGACGGTCATCTGGAACAGCGCGAGGCCCAGAGCCACGCCTACTGAGCCACGCCTATCGCTCAGCTGACGGCGGCGTTGCCCCAGATCGCTCGCAGACGTTCGGGGCGGCGGCACCCGATTCGGTAAGCCTGATAGCTGGCGGCGTGGCGCTTGGCGTAGTTCTGATGCTCCTCGCCCGCTGGCCAGAACCGCTGGGCGCCGACGACTGGCGTCGTGAAGCTCTTTCTCAGCACCCGCATCGCCGCATCGCGCGAGGCGACGGCGTCCGCGCGTTGGGCCGCTGTCGCAAAGACGGCGGATCGATAGGACGGCCCCTGGTCGCAGAACTGCCCGTTAGGATCGGTCGGGTCGATGGTGCGCCAATAGCGATCGACCAGGGTGCGATAGCTGACCACACGCGGATCGAAGGTCACCTGCACCGCCTCCATATGGCCGGTGCCGCCGCGCACCACCTGCTCATAGGTCGGGTTTGCGGTATGGCCGCCGACGAAGCCCGATACGGCCGAGCGCACCCCCTGCACGTCGTCGAATGCTTTTTCTTCCGACCAGAAGCAGCCGCCGGCGAAGATCGCGGTCTGAAACGCCGTCTGCGCCTCGGCCCGACGGGCCAGGGGCGCGCCGATCGCCAGCGTAGCGACGGTCAAGGATGCAACGGCGGCGAGGGCGGTCGTGCGAAGGGACATGGTCTCATCTCCTGTTGCAATGACTACGACGGCGACGCGCAAACGGTTTCACCGAGAACGACTTGACCGGAACAAAACGCCAACATAGAACATTAGCAGAACATATCGGATGTCTCGGAGCCAAGGTCATGCCGCGTTTGATGAGGGATATGCTGTCGCTGGCGTCGTGCGGCGGTTTCGTCTGGATGGTCTGGACCGTGGCGATCAGCGTCACCGCCTGAGATCAGACGAATTAGACACTTTAGACGGTGTTTTTTCGAGGACCGTCTGAAGCCAGCGATCCACAGCCGATCCGTGGGGTGACCGGTTTGCAATGGCCGCGCGCCGCCCGATATGAGACTCAGGGTAGAGTAGGGCTCTTCAGCGGGCCAGGGTCGAAGAAGGTGTGAACGAGCCGGTGAACAGTCAGGGTTTTGTCCATCTGCGGGTCCGCTCGGCCTATTCGCTGCTGGAAGGCGCGATCAAGGCGGCCAAGGTCGGCAAGCTGGCGGCCGACTCCGGAATGCCGGCGGTCGGGGTGGCGGACCGGGCTAACCTGTTCGGCGCGCTGGAGTTCAGCCAGACGGCGAAGGATGCAGGTGTTCAACCGATCGTGGCCTGCGCCCTGCCGGTCTTCGGGATCGGCGGCCAGATCAACGCCCGCTGGGCCAAGGTGCCGACCGTCGTTCTGCTGGCCCAGGATACGGCCGGGTGGTTGAACCTGTGCGCCCTGTCGTCATCCGCCTATCTGGACGCCGGAGAAATGGCCGAGCCGGGCGTGGCCTGGGAGCAGGTCGTCGCCCGCTCCGAAGGCCTGATCCTGCTGTCCGGAGGCCCGGACGGCCCGGTCGATCCGCTGCTC
Source organism: Brevundimonas vesicularis NBRC 12165 (assembly GCF_001592205.1). Lineage (GTDB taxonomy): Bacteria > Pseudomonadota > Alphaproteobacteria > Caulobacterales > Caulobacteraceae > Brevundimonas > Brevundimonas vesicularis. Next base: position 27,287 of record NZ_BCWM01000013.1, read on the forward strand.
GCCCAAGGCAAGAAGGCCGATGGCGCCGCTGCTCTGGCGGCAATGAAGGCGGCGTTCGGCGACCGCTTCTACGTCGAGCTGCAACGCCACGGGCTGGAGGACGACAAGCGCGCCGAGCCGGGGCTGGTCGAATGGGCCTACGCCAACGACGTGCCGCTGGTCGCCACCAACGACGTCTATTACGCCAAGGCGGCGCAGGCCAAATCCCACGACGCCCTGCTGTGCATCGCCGACGGCGCCTTCACCGGCCAGGAGGATCGCCGCCGCATCACCGGCGAACACTGGTTCAAGCCCGCCGCCGTCATGCGCGAGCTGTTCGCCGACCTGCCCGAGGCTTGCGACAACACCATCGACATCGCGCGCCGCTGCGCCTTTTTGGTCAATACGCACGCGCCCATCCTGCCGCGCTTCGACACCGGGGCCGGGCGCTCCGAAGCCGACGAACTGGCCCACCAGGCGCGCGAGGGGCTGAAGGTCCGCCTGACGGAGGTCACGCCGGCCGTGCCCGAAGAGGAATACTGGACCCGCCTGGAATGGGAGGTCGGGATCATCCAGCAGATGGGCTTCCCCGGCTACTTCCTCATCGTGTCGGACTTCATCAAATGGGCCAAGACCCACGGCATTCCCGTGGGGCCGGGGCGGGGCTCCGGCGCCGGCTCGCTGGTCGCCTGGTCCCTGACCATTACCGATCTGGACCCGCTGCGGTTCGGCCTGCTGTTCGAGCGGTTCCTGAACCCCGAACGCGTCTCCATGCCCGATTTCGACATCGACTTCTGCCAGGAGCGGCGCGAAGAGGTGATCGACTATGTTCAGGACCGCTACGGCAAGGACCGGGTGGCCCAGATCATCACCTTCGGCACCTTGCAGGCGCGGGCCGTGCTGCGCGACGTGGGTCGTGTGCTGCAGATGCCGCTGGGTCAGGTCGACCGGCTCTGCAAGATGGTGCCGAACAATCCGGCCGCGCCGGTCACCCTGGCCCAGGCCATCGACATCGAACCGCGCCTGAAGGAGGCGCGCGACGCCGAGCCGGCGGTGAAGACCCTGTTGGAGACCGCGCTTGAGCTGGAGGGGCTATACCGCAACGCCTCCACCCACGCAGCCGGCATCGTAATTGGTGACCGGCCTCTGACGGAACTGGTGCCGCTGTATCAGGATCCGCGCTCCACCATTCCGGCGTCCCAGTTCAACATGAAATGGGTCGAGCCGGCGGGCCTGGTGAAGTTCGACTTCCTGGGCCTGAAGACGCTGACGGTGCTGGATCGGGCGCGCGGCTATCTCGAACGGCGCGGCGCAGCGAAAGACTGGAACAGCCTGCCGCTGGATGACGCGCGCACCTATGAGCTGATGGCCTCTGGCCAGACGGTCGGGGTGTTCCAGCTGGAATCCCAAGGCATGCGCGACACTCTGCGCAAGATGCGCTGCGGCTCCATCGAAGAGATCACCGCCCTGATTTCGCTCTATCGGCCGGGGCCGATGGAGATGATCGACACCTATATCGACCGCAAGTTCGGGCGCGCCGAGGTCGACTATCTGCACCCCAGCCTGAAAGAGGTGCTGACCGAGACCTACGGCGTCATCATCTACCAAGAACAGGTGATGAAGATCGCCCAGATCCTGGCGGGCTACAGCCTGGGCGAGGCCGACCTGCTGCGCCGGGCCATGGGCAAGAAGAAGAAGGAGGAGATGGATTTCCAGCGCCTCCGCTTCGTCAAGGGCGCCGCCGAGAAGGCCGTGCCGGAGACCCAGTCCGGCTCCATCTTCGACCTCGTCGCCAAGTTCGCCGGATACGGCTTCAACAAGTCTCACGCCGCCGCCTACGCCCTGATCTCGTTCCAGACGGGTTGGCTGAAGGCCAATCAGCCGGTCGAGTTCTTCGCGGCCTCCATGAGCCTGGACTTGTCGAACACCGACAAGCTGGCGGTCTTCTATCAGGACGCCAAACGGTTCGACGTGCCGGTCCTGGCGCCCGACATCAATCGCTCATCGGCCGACTTCGACGTAGCCTGGGACGACGACAAGGGGGCGGTGCTCTACGCTTTGGGCGCGATCCGAAACGTGGGTCTCGAGGCGATGAAACACGTCATCGAGGTGCGCGAGACGGGCGGCCGCTTCGCCGACATCTTCGACTTCCTCGAGCGCGTCGATCCGCGCAGCGTCAACAAGCGCGCGCTGGAAGGTCTGGCCAAGGCCGGCGCCTTCGACAGCATCCACCCCAACCGGCGTCAGTTGCTGGAACAGGCCGACGTGCTGATGGCCTATTGCCAGAGCGTGGCGGCCGAGCGCGCCTCGTCGCAGGTGTCGCTGTTCGGCGGCGACCAGGCCCATGCCGCTCGGCCGCGTCTGAAGAGCGTCGAACCCTGGGTCGGGCCGGAGAGGCTGGATCACGAACTGTCGGCGGTCGGCTTCTATCTGTCGGGCCACCCGCTGGACGAGATGACCTCAGCCCTGAAGCGCAAGCGCGTCACCTTCGTCGCCGAAGCGATTCCGCTGGCTGAGTCCGGCCACGAGGCGTTCCAGATGGCCGGCGTCGTGCGTCGCAAACAGGAGCGGGCCAGCGCGCGGACGGGCGAGAAGTTCGCCTTCGTGACCTTCTCGGACCCGACCGGCGAGTTCGAATGCCTGTTCCCGCCCGAACAACTGCGCAAATGCCGCGAGGTGCTGGAGCCCGGCGCCTCGGTCATGGTGCGGGTGCGCGCCAAGTCGTCGGAAGGGGAGGTGCGCTTCTTCGGCGACGACGCCTCGCAAATGGACAATCTGCTGGACGACGCCAACATCGGCCTTCGTATCCATGTCTCGGCTCGCAGCGCTGACGCGGAGGCGCTGAAGGCGCGGCTGGAACGCGCGCGATCGGGCGCGATCGGCAAGGGGGGCGAGGTGTCGCTGATGATTGCGGGCCTCGAGCAGGGGCGCGAGGTCGAGGTCAAGATTCCCGGCCGCTACCGCCTGGACGGCGCCCTGCGCGGCGCGTTGAAGTCAGCGCCGGGCGTCGTGATGCTGGAGGACGCCTAAGCCCTCTCGGATATGGTCAAGCTTTTGATTTTTCGGAACCTCACGGACGCGTGATGGGTTTGGTCAGTCCATAGGGAGACTGTTCCAATGAAATATCTCGCCATCGCCAGCGTCGCCTCGCTGGCCCTTCTCGCCGCCTGCAACCAGGGTGGCGACAGCGCCGCCCAGAACACCGGCGAGGCGGTCAACGCCACCCAGGACGCCACGTCCGGCGTCGTGGGCCAGACCTCGGCCATGACCATGGGCGCCAACACCGTCGACGGTTTCGTCACCGGCTTAGGCACCGGCAACATGTATGAGTTGGAAGCCGCCAAGATCGCCGCCGCCAAGTCCAAGAATGCGGACGTGAAGGCCCTGGCCGCCATGATCACCAAGGATCACACCGCCGCCGGCGAGAAGCTGGCCGCCGCTCAGGCGACCGCCGCGCCCAACGTCGCCATCCCCACGACGTTGGACGAACGCCGCAAGGGCCTGATCGACAATCTGAACGCCGCCACGCCGGACGACTTCGACAAGGTCTATCTGGACCAACAAGTCGCCGCCCACAACGAGACGCTGACGCTGCTGAACGGCTTTGCCGACAACACCGAAGCGCCCGCCCTGGCCACCCTCGCGCGCGAGCTGGTGACGCCCGTCACTGCACACCGCGACCGCGCCCGGACCCTGCTGGACGCGATGAAGTAAACGCAGCCGTCGCGTTGCTGACCAAAGGCGGTCCCGAAAGGGTCCGCCTTTTCGCATTTGCAGGGCTGCGCTTGCTATTGCGGCCCATCCGGCCTACATGGCCCCCGCATTTCGCAACGCGGGAGAGGCGCGCTTCGGGGAGACATCTCGATCCGCACCATTCCGAGGGTCTTTCAGACCTTTAATCCCCCGCGCCACGTTTGATCGGAAAAAGGACTGAACGATCATGGCTCTGCCTGAATTCTCGATGCGCACCCTGCTTGAAGCCGGCGCCCACTTCGGCCACCAGACGCACCGCTGGAACCCGAAGATGGACCGCTACATCTTCGGCTCGCGCTCGAACATCCACATCATCGACCTGTCGCAGACGATGCCGCTGTTCCACCAGGCTCTGGTGGCCGTGCGCGAAGTCGCCGCCAAGGGCGGTCGCGTTCTGTTCGTCGGCACCAAGCGCCAAGCCGCAGAGCCGGTCGCCGAAGCCGCCAAGCGCTGCGCCCAGTACTACATGAACAACCGTTGGCTCGGCGGCACGCTGACCAACTGGCGCACCGTGTCGGGCTCGATCGCTCGTCTGCGTGAGCTGGAAGGCATTCTGGAAAACGGCGGCGAAGGCCGCGTCAAGAAAGAGCTGCTGAACCTGCAGCGCGAGAAGGACAAGCTCGAGCTGTCGCTGGGCGGCATCAAGGACATGGGTTCGATCCCGGACATCATGTTCGTGATCGACACCAACAAGGAAGCGATCGCGATCCAGGAAGCCCGCAAGCTGAACATCCCGATCATCGCCATCCTGGACACCAACTCGGACCCGGACGGCATCACCTATCCGGTCCCCGGCAACGACGACGCCGCCCGCGCCATCCAGACCTACTGCGACCTGATCGCCGACGCCGTCCTGGACGGTCTGGCTGCTGGCGCTTCGGCCTCGGGCATCGACCTGGGCGCTTCGGAAGCTCCGGTCGAGCCGATGCTGCGTGAAGCCTCGGCCCCCAAGGCTGAAGCCGAAGCCGCGCCGGCCGGCACGGAAGGCGCCGCCGCCGAACTGGAAGCCGCTGCTGAACCGGCTGCCGAAACCGAGAAGGCCGAGGGCTGATCGCCCGCCGGGCGGCGTTCGCGTTCTTGAGCGCCGCCTGACGAACTGACACACGGCCGGGCTAAATCAGTCCGGCCGTTCCCACATACGAAATCCCCCAAGGAGAAGAACATGGCCGAGATCACTGCCGCCCTCGTGAAGGAGCTTCGCGAGCGTTCGGGCGTCGGCATGATGGACTGCAAGAAGGCGCTGGTCGAAAACGACGGCAACATCGAAGCAGCAATCGACTGGCTGCGCGCCAAGGGCCTGTCCAAGGCCGCTAAAAAGGCCGACCGCGTCGCCGCTGAAGGTCTGGTCGCCGTCGCGTCGAAGGAAGACGGCAAGGGCGAAGTCGCCGCCGCCATCGAGTTCAACGCCGAAACCGACTTCGTCGCCCGTAACGAGCTGTTCCAGAACGCTGCTAAGTCGTTCGCCCAATTGGGTCTGGAGCACCACTCGGTCGAGGCCCTGCACGGCGCCGAACTGGAAGCCGGCAAGACGGTCCAGGACGAAGTGACCAACATGATCGCCACCATCGGCGAAAACATGCAACTGCGCCGCGCCGCCCGCCTGTCGGTGTCGGAAGGCGTCGTCTCGACCTACGTCCACAACGCGGTTTCGCCGGGCGTCGGCCGTATTGGCGTGCTGGTCGCGCTGGAAGGCGAGGGCGACAAGACCGCGCTTCGCGAACTGGGCCGCAAGATCGCCATGCACGTCGCCGCCACCGCGCCGCTGTCGCTTAACACCGACGACCTGGACCCCGCTGCCATCGAGAAGGAACGCACCGTTCTGACCGAAAAGGCCAAGGAAGAAGGTCGCCCGGAAGCCATGATCGCCAAGATCGTGGAAGGTCAGATCAACAAGTTCCAGAAGGACGTGGTGCTGTCCAAGCAGCCGTTCGTCATGGATCCGGACGTGACCATCGAACAACTGGTCGCCAACTCGGCCAAGGAACTGGGCTCCTCCAACCTGCACCTGGCCGGCTTCGTCCGCCTGGCGCTGGGTGAAGGCGTCGAGAAGGTCGAAGGCCCCGACTTCGCGTCGGAAGTCGCCTCCATGATGGGCGGCAACTAAAAAACATTCCCCTCATTCGTGAGGGTTTTGTATCAGAAGGGCGCGTTCGGCTTTGATGGCCGGCGCGCCTTTCGTCTATAAGAAGCCGCCTGATTCAATGGCGCCGCAGTCAAACGGACCTTCCCGCATGCCCGACGCCCCCTCGACCTTCCGCTACAAACGCGTCCTGCTGAAGGTGTCGGGCGAGGTGCTGATGGGCGACCAGTCGTTCGGCGTCGATATGAAGACGGTCGATGCGGTGGCCAAGGCCGTCGCGGACGTCGCGGCCGAGGGCGTGGAAATCTGTCTGGTCATCGGCGGCGGCAACATCTTCCGCGGCCTGTCCAAGGCGGCGGCCGGTATGGAGCGCGCCCAGGCCGACTATATGGGCATGCTGGCGACGATCATGAACGCCCTGGCCATGCAGTCGGCGCTGGAGAAGATCGGCGTCTCGACCCGCGTGCAGAGCGCCATTCCGATGGCGGCCATCGCCGAACCCTACATCCGCCGTCGCGCCTTACGTCATCTGGAAAAGGGCCGGGTCGTGATCTTCGCCGCCGGCGTGGGCGCACCGTTCTTCACCACGGACTCGGGCGCAGCGCTGCGTGCGGCCGAAATGGGTTGCGACGCCCTGCTGAAGGGCACCAGCGTGGACGGGGTCTATACCGCCGACCCGAAGAAGGATCCCGACGCGACGCGTTACGAGACCCTGTCCTATCAGGATGTGCTGGCCAAAGATCTCCGCGTCATGGACGCCTCGGCCATCGCCATGATGCGCGACACGGGCATCCCGATCGTGGTCTTCTCCATTCGAGAAGACAATTCGCTGCGCCGGACCCTGACCGGCGAAGGCACGTTCACGGTCATTCAGGACGTCGCCTGAACGTTCGCCTGACCAGGAAAGACAAGAGAGACCAAGACCATGGCAAAGCCTGACCTCAAGACCTATCGCGACCGCATGGATCGCTCCGTCGCCGCACTGAAGGAAGAGTTCAGCGGTCTGCGCACCGGCCGCGCCAACGCCGGTCTGCTGGAGCCCGTGCGGGTCGAAGCCTATGGCTCGGCCTCGCCCCTGACCGCAGTCGCCGCCATCAGCGTGCCCGAGCCGCGCATGATCAGCGTCAGCGTTTGGGACAAGGGCATGGTGGTCGCCGTCGAAAAGGCGATCCGCAACGCCAATCTGGGCCTGAACCCGATCGTGGACGGCCAGACCCTGCGCATTCCGGTCCCGCCCCTGACCGAGGAACGCCGCAAGGACCTGGTCAAGCTGGCCGGCAAATACGCCGAGCAGCAGAAGATCTCGGTTCGCAACGTTCGCCGCGATGCCAACGACGACCTGAAGAAGGCCGAGAAGGCCGGCGAGATCAGCCAGGACGAGCAAAAGAAGATGGAGACCGAGGTCCAGAAGGACACCGACGCGGCCATCAAGCGCATCGACGAGACCTTGAAGACCAAGGAACAAGAGATCATGCAGGTCTGAGGCGAAACGGCTGGGTCCGGAAGGGATCGCACGACAGATGACGGCAGACCGCGCCGCGCCTTCAGGCCAAAGCCCAGACAAGCAGGGTCAGGACGGCCCGCGCCACGTCGCCATCATCATGGACGGCAATGGACGCTGGGCGAAGGCGCGCGGCCTGCCGCGGGCCCTGGGCCACCGTGAGGGCGTCCAGGCGCTGAAGCGCACGATCCAGGCGGCGCCAGATCTGGGCATCGATTGCCTGACGGTGTTCGGCTTCTCGACCGAAAACTGGAGCCGGCCTGAGGACGAGGTGTCGGACCTGATGGGACTGGTGCGGTCCTACGTCGCCAGCGATCTGGCCCGGCTGACCAAGGCCGGCGTCCGGCTGAAGATTCTGGGACGACGCGAAGGACTTCCGGCCGACATCGCCGCCATCATCGAACGGGCCGAGGCCCAGACCGCCCATAACGACCGGTTCCTGTTGCAGGTCGCCTTCAACTACGGCGGTCGCGCGGATCTCGTGGACGCGGCGCGTCGCCATATGGAGCGGGTGCTGGCGGGCGAGACGGTCGAGCCTTTCAACGAGGCGATCCTGACCTCAGGCCTGGCCACGGCGGGCTCGCCGCCGCTTGATCTGATCGTGCGCACGTCGGGCGAGCAGCGGCTTTCGAACTTCCTGTTGTGGGAGGCCGCCTACGCCGAGCTCGTCTTCCAAGACATTCTGTGGCCCGACTATGGCCCCAAGGCGCTGGCTGAGGCGATCTCGGCCTTTGGTCAGCGCGATCGCCGTTTCGGCGGACGCGTGATCGCGCCTGAGCGCGCGACAGCCTGATGGCGGTCAAGGGTCGGGATATCGCCCTCAGGGCTGCGTCCGCCGTCGTGCTGGCGCCCGCCGCCGTTGCTGCGACGTGGGGCGGCGGCGTGTGGTTCCTGGCGCTGATGATCGTCGCCAGCGTCGTCCTGGCGTTCGAATGGGCGGCGATGAGTGCGCCCCATGCGCGCCGCGTCATGGGCGGAGCGGTCAGCTTCGGCGTCGTGGCGGCGGTGATCAGCGCCCATTTCGGCGCCATGTCCGTCGCCTTCATCATGCTGGTGTTCGGCGCGGTCGCGGCCGGGGTCTATGCCCGTAGTCGAGGGCAGGAGGCGCTGGATGCCGCCTATGGCGTGCTCTATCTCGGCTGGCCTTCGGTCCTGCTGATCTGGCTGCGCGACGTCGACAGTTTGATCGGGCTGCACTGGACCGTGCTGGTCTTCGCCGTCGCCTGGTCGGCCGACATCGTGGCCTATCTGGCGGGATCCACCTTTGGCGGACCCAAGCTGTGGCCGCGCTTCTCGCCGAACAAGACCTGGTCGGGGTTCATCGGCGGCGTTGCGGCCGGCGCGGTTGCGGGCGCCGTAATGACGGCCTGGGTCAATATGGGCGCCTTGAGCGTCGTCTGGGGGGCGGTGCTGGGCTTTGCCGCGGCCTTGGCGACCATGGCGGGCGATCTGTGGGAATCGGCGCTGAAGCGACGGTTCGGGGTCAAGGATGCGGGCAACACCATTCCCGGCCACGGCGGCCTGCTGGACCGTGTCGATGGTTTGATGTTCGCGGTCGTCGTCGTCGCGGCGGGCCGACTGATCGTCCTGATGCTGGAGCGTGGGGCGTGATCCGGCGTCGCATCACTGTGCTTGGCGCGACCGGATCGGTCGGCGCCTCCACACTGGACCTGATGGCTCAAGCCGAGGCGACGGGCACGGGCGCGTTCGAGGTCGAGGCTCTGACGGGCGGCGCCAATATCGCCAAACTGGCAGAGCAGGCCAAACGCTGGCGGCCCAAGCTGGCCGTGACGGCGGATCCTGCGCGGTTGGACGAACTGCGCGACGCCTTGTCCGGCACGGACGTCGCTGTCGCCGCCGGCGACGCCGCCATCGTTGAGGCGGCGACGCGACCTGTCGACTGGATCATGGCGTCCATCGTCGGAGCGGCGGGTTTGAAGTCCGCCTGGGCGGCGGCGGGAACGGGCGCGACCCTGGCGCTGGCCAACAAGGAAAGCCTGGTCTGCTGCGGCCCCGCCCTGATCGAACGGGTTAAGCGGGCAGGGGGGCGCTTGATCCCCGTCGATTCCGAGCACTCCGCCATCTTCCAGGTGTTTCCGGCCGAAGCGCCTGAGCGGGTGGCCAAGCTGATCCTGACCGCATCGGGCGGGCCTTTTCGCAATACGCCGCGCGAGCAGATGGTCGCCATCACGCCGGAACAGGCCGTCGCCCACCCCAACTGGAGCATGGGCGCCAAGATTTCAGTCGATAGCGCCACCATGGCCAACAAGGGCCTGGAGATGATCGAGGCGGCTTATCTGTTCGATATGCCGCAGGATCGGATCGACGTCGTGGTGCACCCCGAATCGATCATCCACAGCCTTGTGGAATATGTGGATGGTTCGACGCTGGCCCAGATGGGACCGCCGGATATGCGTACGCCGATCGCCTGCGCCCTGGCCTGGCCCGATCGGATCGCGTGGCTGGCCCCCAAGCTGGATCTGGCTCAGCTAGGTCGGCTGACGTTCGAAGCGCCCGATCTGACGCGCTTTCCCGCCCTCGATCTGGCGCGTCAGGCCCTGAAGGCGGGCGGCGCGACGCCGGCCGTGTTCAATGCCGCCAATGAGGTCGCCGCCTTCGCCTTCCTTGACCGCAAGCTGGCGTTTCTCAATATTGCCGCAGTCGTCGCCGAAACCCTTGAGCGTGCGACGAAAGCGGGGATGGCTTTCGGTTCTGGAGACGCCTGCGGCGCGGCCCTTTCGGTCGACGCCGAGACGCGTCGAATGGCCGAGAGCGTCATCGCCGGCCTTGCGAATGCGGCCTGACAGCAGGCCAGGGGAGACGATTTTCGAATGCTGGGCGTCCTGGGTCAGGTCCTGATCTCCATCGCCTCGTTCCTGCTGGTGCTGACCTTCATCGTCACCATCCACGAACTGGGTCACTTCCTTGTCGCGCGCGCCTTTGGCGTGAAGGTGGATCGGTTCGCGGTCGGCTTCGGCAAGGCCGTGGCCAGCCGCACAGATCGTCACGGCATCGAATGGCGTCTCGGCTGGCTGCCGCTGGGCGGCTATGTGAAGTTCTCGGGCGATCTGGATGCGTCCAGCGTGCCTGATCGGGCCGGACTGGACGAACTGCGCCGCCGCGTGGTCGCCGAGCGCGGGCCCGGCGCCGAACGTGACTATTTCCACTTCAAGCCGGTGTGGCAGCGCGCCCTGATCGTCGCGGCCGGACCCATCGCGAACTTCATTCTGGCCATCACCATCTTCGCCGTCGTCTTTATGGCGGTCGGCGTGTCCTTGCGCCCGGCGCGTGTCGCTCAGGTCCAGGCGGGATCGCCAGCCGCCGCCGCCGGTTTCCGGGTCGGCGACCTGATCACCGAGGTGAACGGCAAGGCCGTCAAGGACGGAAGCGCGGTCACCCGCACCGTGATGCTCTCGACCGGCGATCCTGTGCGTTTCACGGTCGAGCGCGCCGGGCGTCCCGTCGAACTGGTCGCGACGCCGGAACGCCGCGAGGAAAACGACCCCATCGCCGGACGCGTCAAGGTCGGCCGCATCGGCCTGGGGCTGGGCTCGTCGGCCGGCGATGTCCGCCACGTGCGCTATGGCCCCGTCGAGGCTGTCGCCGAGGGAGCGCGCCAAACGGCCGACGTCATCGGCTCGACCCTGACCTACCTCGGACGCCTGGCGACGGGCCGCGAGTCTGGCGATCAGTTCAGCGGTCCGCTGGGTATGGCCAAGGCGACGGGCTCTCTGACCACGGCTGCGGTTGAGGCCAATCCAGCGCCGGGCGCCATGGCGATCAACCTGATCCTGACGCTGACAACCTTGGCCGCCATACTTTCGATCGGAATCGGCTTTCTAAATCTGCTTCCCATTCCGGTCCTCGACGGCGGGCATCTGCTTTTCTACGGCTATGAGGCTGTGGCGAAACAGCCTGTGTCGGCGCGGTTCCAGGAGATGGGCTATCGTGCAGGCCTTGCGCTTTTGGCGGGATTTATGTTGTTCGCAACGTGGAACGACCTACAGAAGCTCAATATCTTCCAATTCCTCGGCGGGCTCGTCTCGTGAGCCGACGCCAGCCCCCGACGGTTTCCCGAATGAATGACATGACCTCTCGCGCCGCCGTTCGACTGAGCGCCCGCTCCAGCCTGCTGGCTCTGGCGGTCGCCGCCGGTCTGGGCGCACCCGCGCTGGCGCAGACCGCGCCCGTGACGACGCCTGCTGCGCCGGCTCAAACGCCCGCCCAGACCCCCGCTCCGACGGCCGCGCCTCAGGCGGCGGCGAGCGCCGCCGAGCCGCGCGTCGAGATCGCTGCGCCGCAGACGATCACGATCAACCGCATCATCGTTCAGGGCGCGCAGCGGATCGACCAGACGACGGTCCTGTCCTATCTGCCGATCCGTCCCGGTGATGCTGTCGACGCCTCGGTGCTGGACGTCGCGGTGCGCACCCTGTCGCGCACTGGTTTGTTCGCTGATGTGCAACTGGGCATCCAGAATGGCGATCTGATCGTCCAGATCGTCGAGAACCCGATCATCAACCAGGTGGTGTTTGAGGGAAACAAGGCGCTGTCTAAGGACAAGCTGACCAAGGAAGTGACCCTGGCGCCGCGCGGCATCTATACCCGCGCCAAGGTTCAGGAAGACGTCGGCGCCATCGTCGAACTGTATCGCCTGCAAGGCCGCATCTCTGCGACTGTGACGCCCAAGCTGGTCCAGCTGGAACAGAACCGCGTCGATGTGATCTTCGAGATCAATGAAGGACCACAGACCGGGATCAGCGCCATCAACGTGCTCGGCAACGAGGCGTTTTCCGATCGTGACGTGCGCGGCGTGATGGTCACCGAGAAGTCGACCTGGTGGAAGTTCTTCTCCAACAACGACAACTACGATCCCAACCGCCTGGAATACGATCAAGAGCAGTTGCGGAAGTTCTACACGAATCGCGGCTATTACGACTTCCGCGTGGTGTCCTCGGTTGCCGAACTGCAGCCCGACGATCAGGCGTTCCAGCTGACCCTGACGCTGAACGAAGGCGACAAGTACAACTTCGGTGAGATCAAGGTCGTCACCCAGAACGACCGTCTCAACGCCGACTTCCTGAAGGCCCTGGTGCCGATCAGGGAAGGCCAGCTGTATGAAAGCGACAAGATCGAGCAGGCGGTCGACGCTCTGACGTTCGCAGCCGGTTCGGCCGGTTACGCCTTCGTCGAGATCAATCCGACCTACAAGGCCAATCCCGAGACGGACACGGTTGATGTGACCTTCAACGTGTCCGAGGGCCAGCGCGTCTATATCGATCGCATCAATGTGGTCGGCAACACGCGCACGATCGACCCGGTCATTCGCCGCGAATTGCTGCTGACCGAGGGTGATGCCTTCAACCGCGCCTTGATGGAGCGCTCGCGCAACAACCTGCGCGCCCTGGGCTTCTTCAAGGACGTCACGGTCGAGGAGACGCGCGGCAGCGCGCCGGACCGTTCGGTCATCAACGTCAACGTTCAGGAACAGCCGACTGGCGAACTGTCCGTCGGCGCGGGCTTCAGCTCCGTCGACTCCTTCACGGTCAACCTGGGCATCTCGGAGCGGAACTTCCGCGGGCGCGGTCAGAACGTGGTCGCCCGTCTGGAGTGGGGCTCGCTGCGCCAGCAGGTCGACTTCCGCTTCACGGAGCCGAAGTTCCTCGGTCGCGATTTGCGGGCCGGCTTCGACCTGTTCCACTCGCGCTACGACCTGAGCCAGTATTCGTCATACGACTATCGTTCGACCGGCGCGGGCCTGCGTCTGTCCTATCCTCTGAACGGCAATATGCTGCTCAGCACGCGCTATTTCCTGAAGTCTGACGAAATCATCGTGCCGACGGGCTTTTGCTCGGGCGTGGGGCAGGGATCCTCGGCGCTGTGCGATCAGATCGGCAGCTTCATCAACTCGTCGGCGGGCTACACGCTGCAGGTCAACTACACCAACGATCCGATCCGTCCGACACGCGGCTGGGCCGGGTCGCTGCGTCAGGACCTCGCGGGTCTGGGCGGCGACGTGAACTATGTGAAGACCGAGGCCGATGCGAGCTGGTACTACGGCATCACCCCAGCCTGGGTCGTCAGTGTTCAGGGCTCGACTGGCTACGTCAGCGGCTGGAACGGTGACCCGATCCGCATCAACGACCGCTTCTTCAAGGGCGGCAACAGCTTCCGCGGCTTCGAGACAGCCGGTATGGGGCCGCGCGATCTGAATACGACCGACGCCCTCGGCGGCAACTTCTACGCCATCGGCACGGTGGAGCTGACCCTGCCGAACTATCTGCCCGAGCAATACGGCATCAAGACCTCGCTGTTCGCCGATGTGGGTACGCTGGGCGTGCTGGACGACCGCTACAAGCTGACATCCACCGGAACGGTGAATACCAATATCGCCGATGAGCTGTCGCTGCGTGCATCGGCCGGCATCAGCATCCACTGGAAGTCGCCGATGGGTCCGATCCGCTTCGACATCTCCAAGGTTCTGTCCAAGGAAGAATACGACAAGACGGAATCCTTCCGCTTCTCGACCTCCACTCAGTTCTAATCGCGGCTTTTTCGACCGCACGAGGAAACACCATGAAAGCTCTGATCATCGCGGCGACCGCCGCTGCTTCGCTCATCGCCACCGCCGCCTCGGCGCAACAGGCCGGCGCGCCCGCCAACCCCGGCCCGGTCATCCCCGGCGTCTGCGTCTATTACAACGCGCGTCTGCTAGCCCAGTCGTCGGCCGGTCAGGCCGTCGAAGCCCGCATGCAACAGTTGGCTCAGGAAGTTCAGGGCGAATTGCAGCCTTACGCCACGTCCATCCAGTCGGACGCGCAGCAACTGCAAGCCTCGGGTTCGAGCCTGCCGGCCGACCAACTGCAACAGCGCCGTCAGGCCCTGCAGCAGCGCGCCCAAGAAGCCCAACAGCTGGAAGCCACCCGTGAAAACGAGCTGCGCTACACCCTGGGCATGCAGCGTCAGGCCATCACCGAGGCCGTCTCGCCGATCCTGACCGCCCTGTATCAGGAAAAGGGCTGCGGCCTGCTGCTGGACCGCGAGAGCGTCTTCATGATGAACCCGGCCATGGATGTCACTGACCTGGCGATCCAGCGCCTGAACACGGCCCTGCCGACCCTGAGCTTCAACCGTATGGCCGTGCCGGCTCAGACACAGGCTCAACCGGCCGCCGCCAACTAAGTCGTCAATGCCCGATCTCCGCTTTTTCGAAACCCTGCCGCCCCTCAGCGTCGCCGAACTGGCGGCGCAGATCGGCGGCGAGCTCGAGCGGGGCGGGGATCGCATGATCGCCTCCGTCGCGCCCTTGTCCTCTGCGGACGGGGGCGCGATCGCGTTCTTGGGCGACCGCAAGTTCGCCGCCGCGCTGGCGACGACACAGGCCGGTTGCGTCATCGTGCCGGCTGAGGCCAAGGACGCCGCGCCTTCGTCCGCCGCTGTCATCATCTCGCGCACGCCTCAAGCCGCCTGGGCCAAGGCGTCGTTGGCGCTGCATCGGCCCATACTTCTGGACAAAGCGATCACCCGCGACGAGGCGGGCGAGGACGACAGCGTCGTGGTCGAACCCGGCGCGATCCTGGGGCAGGGCGTCCGCATCGGTCGAGGGTCCCGCATCGGCGCCAACAGCGTCATCGCGCCCGGCGTGCAAATCGGCCGGGATTGCGTGATCGGCGCCAACGTCAGCGTGGCCTTCGCGCTGATCGGCGACCGGGTGAAGCTGTATGCCGGCGCCCGGATCGGCGAAGCGGGCTTTGGCGCCACGGGGACAGCGGCGGGCGTCATGGATATTCCCCAACTGGGCCGCGTGATCCTTCAGGACGGCGTGACGGTGGGCGCCAACTCCTGCATCGACCGCGGCGCCTATGACGACACGGTCATCGGCGAAAACACCAAGATCGATAATTTGGTCATGGTCGGCCACAACTGCGTCATCGGTCGCAATTGCCTGCTGGTCGCCAATACCGGCATCTCGGGCTCGGTGACCGTGGGCGACAACGTCATCTTCGGCGGCAAGGCGGGGATCGGGGACCACATCACGATCGGCGAGGGTGCGCGCGTCGCGGCCGGGGCCGGTGTGCTGGCCGATGTTCCCGCCGGCGAGACCTGGTCGGGTTATCCGGCGCGTCCGATCCGACAGTTCTTGCGCGAGACGGTCTGGCTCGCCAAACAGGCCTCATCGAAGAAGGCTCCGAAGGAATCATAGGGATGAGCGACACGACTGCCGTCGAAGGCAAGATCGATTACGCCGAGGTGATGCGGCGGCTGCCGCACCGTTATCCCTTCCTGCTGGTGGACAAGGCCGAAGACTTCGTGCCCGCGACGTCGATCGTCGGCATCAAGAACGTCACCCACAACGAGCCCTTCTTCCCCGGTCACTTCCCGATCGATCCCGTCATGCCCGGCGTGCTGATCGTCGAGGCCATGGCCCAGACCGGCGCCCTGCTGATGTCCAAGACGCTGGATGTGGCCGTGGCCGACAAGGTCATCATGTTCATGTCGATTGACGGGGTTCGCTTCAGAAAGCCCGCGCGGCCCGGCGACCAACTGCGCATGGAGGTCAAGGTGATCCGCGCGCGGGGCGACGCCTACAAGTTCCGGGGCGAGACCTTCATCGACGGCAAGCTGGCGGCCGAAGCCGAGTTCATGGCGATGGTCGTGACTGTGCCTGCTCCGGCGCCTGGGCCGGCGGCCTGATGACCGTTCATCCCACGGCTCTGATCGACGCGACGGCGACCCTGGGCGAGGGGGTCGAGGTCGGCCCTTGGTGCGCGGTCGGGCCGAATGTTGTGCTGGGCGACAATGTGCGTCTGGTCAGCCATGTCGTGGTCCAGCAGGACACGACGGTCGGGGCCGGGACGGTCATCCATCCCTTCGCCGTCATTGGCGGCGACCCGCAGCACAATGGTTACAAGGGTGAGACGGTTCGGCTGGAGATCGGCGAGAACAACCTGATCCGCGAGCACTGCACCTTCAATCGAGGCACGCCGCAGGGGACGGGCGTGACGGTCGTGGGTTCGAACAATCTGTTCATGACCGGCGCCCATATCGGTCACGACTGCGTCGTCGGCGACAATGTGGTCATGGCCAACAACGCGACTCTCGGCGGTCATGCTCAGGTCGGTGACAAGGTGTTCCTGGGCGGCCTGTGCGCGGTGCACCAGAATGGTCGCGTCGGGCAAGGCGCGATCATTGGGGGCTTGGCGGCGGTGACGCGCGACGTCATCCCTTATGGCTCGGCCTGGGGCAATCATGCGCGGCTGCGCGGGCTGAACTTGATCGGGTTGAAGCGCAAGGGATACGGCAAGGATCAGGTGCGGCGTCTGCTCGCGGCCTATCGCGATCTGTTCGAGGGTGAGGGCGAGTTCGCCGGTCGGATCGATGGCGTGGCGGAACGCTATGCCGACCTGCCCGAGATCGCGGAGATCATCGCCTTCATCCGTGACGGCGGGCGGCGTCCGCTGTGCCTGCCGAACGCGGAATGAGCGCGGCTGGAAAGCTGGGTCTGATCGCAGGCGGCGGCGATCTGCCGGCGGCCGTAGCGGCGCGTTGCGACGCGCTGGGACGGCCGGTTTTCGTGATCCGTCTGGCGGGGTTTGCTGACGAGCATCTGGCGCGCTGGCCCGGCGCCGAGTTCGGCATGGCGCAGATCGGCGCGATCCTGAAGGCGTTGAAGGCCGAGCGCTGCACGACCGTGTGTCTGGCGGGCATCGTCAATCGGCCGGATTTCAAGACGCTCAAGCCTGATTTCAAAGGGGCGACCCTGTTGCCGGGCATCGTCGCCGCCGCCTCCAAAGGCGATGACGCCCTGCTGCGCAAGATCCTGTCGGTGTTCGAGGCCGAAGGCTTCGCCGTCGAGGGCGCCGACGACATTCTGGGCGGCGACACGCTTGGCGCAGGCGCGCTGGGCGCCGTCTCGCCGACCGAGGAGCAGCTAGACGATCTGAAGAAGGCGCTGCATGTCGCAGAAAAGTCAGGCGAACTGGACATCGGTCAGGGCGCCGTGGTCTGTGACGGCCTTGTCCTTGCGGTTGAGGCGCAGGAAGGCACGGACGCGATGCTGACCCGCGTCGCTGGCCTGTCCGCCGATTTACGTGGAGCGGTTGATAGCCCTAGGGGCGCGCTCGGCAAGGCGCCCAAGCCCATTCAGGATCTGCGCGTCGATATGCCCGTGATCGGGCCACGCACCGTCGAAATGGCGGCGGCGGCGGGTTTGGCGGGCATCGGCGGGGTGGCCGGACGTTTAATCCTGATTGATCGCGCAGCCGTCGTCGAGACGGCGAACCGTCTGGGACTGTTCGTCTGGGGCGACGACCGGTGAGCCGCCCGCTGAAGATCATGCTCGTGGCGGCGGAGGCTTCTGGCGATGCGCTGGGCGCCGGTCTGGCCAAGGCGTTGAAGGCGCGGTTAGGAGACGATGTGGCCTTTGTCGGCGTCGGCGGGCCAAAGATGGCGGCCGAAGGCGTGGTCAGCCCGTTCGACATCGCCGAACTCTCGATCCTGGGCTGGATCGAGGGTTTGCGCGCCTATGGCAAGGTCAAGCGGCGCGTCGAGCAGACGGCGGCGCTGGCCGAGCGGGAAAAGCCCGACGCCGTGGTGCTGATCGACAGTTGGGGCTTCACCATCCGTGTGGCCAAGGCGATCCGGGCCGCGCGCCCGGACCTGCCGCTGATCAAATATGTCGGGCCTCAGGTCTGGGCCTCGCGGCCGGGCCGGGCCAAGACCTTGGCGGGCGCAGTCGATCATCTTCTTGCCCTCTATGGCTTTGATGCGCCCTGGTTCGAGCGCGAGGGCCTGCCGACGACCGTCGTCGGTTCGTCGGCGCTTCATGTGAATGTCGATGCTGCGGACGGCGCAGCGTTCCGCGCGCGTCGTGGGATCGCCGCCGATGCGCAGCTTCTCTTGGTGCTGCCCGGCAGCCGGCCCAGCGAGATCACCCGAATGGGCCCCGTCTATGAGGCCACGGTCAGAAAACTGAAGACCACGAACCCCGGCCTGGAAGTCGCCGTGGTCGCCGCGGGAACCGTCGCTCACGATGTTGCAGGCCGCGTCGCCGCCTGGCCCTTCCGCGTTCACCTGGTCGACGAAGCCGAAAAGTATGACGCCATGCGCGCCGCGACCGTCGCCCTGGCCACCAGCGGCACCGTGTCGACCGAACTGGCGCTGGCGGGCGCGCCGATGGTCATCGCCTACAAGATCGACGGGCTCAGCTATCAGCTGATGAAGCGGTTCGTGACCGCCAAACATATCACCCTGTTCAATGTCGCGGCTGACGACCGGATCGCGCCTGAATTCATCCAGCAGGAGGCGACCCCGGCCATTCTGACGGCGGCGGTCGGGCGGCTGCTGGCCGACCCAGCGCTGGCGGCCGAACAGGCGCGTCGCCAGATGGCGGCATTGGACTTGATGGGGCGCGGAGGACCGGACCCGTCGGAGTTGGCTGCCGACGCCGTGCTCAAGGTCATCGCCGAGAAGTCGGGGAGCTGACGATGGCGCGGGCGCTCAGTCCGCGACGTGCGGCCGAGGTCCGCGCCGCGCTGCAGATGGCGGTGGGCGCGATGGCCGCGCTCTACCTCGCGACCTGGCTGAACCTGCCGCACCCTTACTGGAGCGTGATTTCCGCCATCGTCGTCATCCAGGCGAGCGTCGGCGGCGGCGTCCTCACCGTTGCGCGTGACCGGGCCATCGGCACGGCGACCGGAGCGCTGGCCGGGGCGGTCTTCGCCTTCCTTCGCCCGCCGGGCTTGGAAAGCATGGCCCTGAGCATCGCCGTCTCGGCGGGGCTGATGGCCTTCTTTGCAACCGGGCGGCCATGGCTGAAGGTCGCGCCCGTGACGGCGACCATCGTCATCGCCGGCGGGACCGGCGCAGAGGGGCCGGCGTCCCTCGCGCTGGATCGGGTGATGGAAATCCTGGTCGGCAGCGGCGTGGGGGTTCTGGCGATACTGGCCCTGTTTCCGCGCCATTCCAGGCAGTCCTTCAAGCTTCAGGCGCGCGAGGCGGCGGGCGAAGCGGCGGTGCTGCTGGCCTTGGTCTCAAAGGCCGCCCCGGAGGATGCGTCCGAGATTTCGCGCCGTCATGCCGATCTGAAGCGGCGGCTGGATGCATTGGGTCAGTCCGCCAAGAACGTCATCGATCTGCCCGGCCCGCAACGCGAAACGGCGGATCGGGCTGCGCTCGTGCGCGCCTTCTGGCGCGTGCGCAGCGACATCGTCATCCTGGGGCGCGGTTTCCAGGCCGAGGGTGCAGGCGCACGGCTGGATCCCTGGTCGCAGGACGCGGAGCGGGCGGTGGAGCAACTCAAGGCGCTGTCTCAAGGCAGGGCCGCCCAACCCATGGGCGCGATCGACCAAAGCCTGGCCCTGTCCATGGCCGTCGAGGGCGACGACGTAGCTTTGGGGGCTGCTGCGATCGGCGTGGCGCATATGCACCGCGATCTGGATGACCTGGCTGCCCGTTTCGCGGATCTGAAGCTGGTCTGACGACAAAGAAAAACGCCGGGGATGTCTCCCCGGCGTTTTGCATTTCAGCTTTCGTCTCAGCCGCGCTGTTCGATCGGCACGTAATCGCGCTGGGTCGGGCCCGTGTAGAGCTGACGCGGGCGACCGATCTTCTGGGACGGATCGGCCATCATTTCCTGCCACTGCGAGATCCAGCCCACGGTACGGGCCAGGGCGAACAGGACGGTGAACATAGTGGTCGGGAAGCCCATCGCCGACAGGGTGATGCCCGAATAGAAGTCGACGTTCGGGAACAGCTTGCGCGAGGTGAAGTATTCGTCCGACAGGGCGACCTTCTCCAACTCCTTGGCGACCAGGAACAGCGGATCGTTTTCGCGGCCCGTGGCGGCCAGCACTTCATAGGCCGACTGCTGCATGACCTTCGCGCGCGGGTCGTAGTTCTTGTACACGCGGTGGCCAAAGCCCATCAGCTTGTACTTGCGGTCCTTCACGCCCTGGATGAACTCCGGGATCTTGTCCGGGGTGCCGATTTCCTTGAGCATCGTCAGCGCCTCTTCGTTGGCGCCGCCGTGCGACGGGCCCCACAGGCAGGCGATGCCGGCGGCGATACAGGCGAACGGATTGGCGCCCGACGAACCGGCCAGACGCACGGTTGAGGTCGAGGCGTTCTGTTCGTGGTCGGCGTGCAGGGTGAAGATGCGGTCCATGGCGCGAACCAGGGCCGGATCGACATGATAGTCCTCGGCCGGAACGGCGAAGCACATGCGCAGGAAGTTTTCGGCGTAGGACAGGTCGTTGCGCGGCGACACGAACGGCTGGCCGATGTGGTATTTATAGGCGCGGGCCGCGATCGTGGGCATCTTGGCGATCAGGCGGATGGCCGAGATGTCACGCTGGATCGGATCGTGGATGTCCAGGCTGTCGTGATAGAAGGCCGACAGGGCGCCGACAGTGCCGACCATGATCGCCATCGGGTGGGCGTCGCGGCGGAAGCCTTCGAAGAAGCGATCGAACTGGCTGTGCAGCATCGTGTGGGTGGTGATGCTGTTCTCGAACTTCTCGTACTGAGCGGCGGTCGGCAGTTCGCCGTGCAGCAGCAGATGGCAGACCTCGACGAAGTTCGACTTCGACGCCAGCTGGTCGATCGGATAGCCGCGGTGCAGCAGCACGCCAGCGTCGCCGTCGATATAGGTCAGGGCCGATTCACAGGCCGCCGTCGAGGTGAAGCCGGGATCGAAGGTGAAGGCGCCCGTTCCCGCATAGAGTTTGCGGATGTCGATGACGTCCGGGCCGGTGGAGCCCGAAAGGACCGGCAACTCGATCGTCTTGTCCTCGAAGGACAGGGTCGCCGAGCCGGCGGGTTTGGCTTGTTCAGTCATGAATGCCCCTTTGCATCACACGTCCAGGCGCGGGGAGGCGTCGGCCGCTTTTTGGTTTGTGGGTGATCACTTAGTCTGTTGCAGCGCATCATCCAAGCGCCCGAGACTTTCGTCGCGCCCAAGAGCCGACAAAGTTCGTGCAATATCAGGTGATGTTGACCCTGCGGTAAGCGCCGCGCGTATCGGCGGGCCGATTTTCCCAAACCCAACGCCCTCGGATTCCGCAAAGGCCTTGAGCTCGGCTTCCAGCGCGAAGACATCCCAAGATTGGAACAGGGACAGCCGCTCGCGCAGGCGGCCGAGGCGATCCAGCGTCTCCCCGGACAGCAGCGCCTTCGCCTTATCGTCCAGGGTCAGCGGGCGCGATTTCAGGACGAAGGCGGTTTGGTCGGCCAGATCGAGGATCGTCTTGGCGCGATCCTTGACGAAAGGCATGGCGCGCTGAAGCCGGGCTTCATCCGCCTCTGCCAAGGCGTGGCCCTTCTGCAGGTGCGCATCCAGCGTCAGCTTGGCGAGCCGCTCGTCGTCGGCCAGACGCAGCCAGTGCGAGTTGACGTGCGCCAGCTTGTCGAAATCCAGGCGGGCCGGCGCCTTGCCGATGCCGGCGAGATCGAACCATTCGATGGCCTGGGCGTCGCTGAACAGTTCGTCGTCACCGTGCGCCCAGCCAAGGCGAGCCAGATAGTTGCGCATGGCCTCGGGCAAGTAGCCCATCTCGGCGTATTCATGCACCGCCTGGGCGCCGTGGCGCTTCGACAGCTTGGCGCCGTCCGGTCCGTGGATCAGGGGGATGTGGGCGAAGGTCGGCCGCGTCCAGCCCAGCGCATCGTAGATCAGGCTCTGTCGCGCGGCGTTATTCAGATGGTCGTCGCCGCGAATGACGTGGGTCACCCCCATGTCGTGGTCGTCCACGACGACGGCGAGATTATAGGTCGGCGCGCCGTCCGAACGCAGCAGAACCAGATCGTCCAGGTCGTCGGTCGACCAGTTCACGTCGCCCTGGACCTCATCGGCCACCGTGACCGTCGTCGCCTTTGGGCGCCGGAAGCGCACGACGTGCGGCAGGGCCAGATCGTCCACAGTCGGCTGACGGTCGCGCCAGGGCGATTCGAAAGTGCGCTTTTCCGCCTTGGCCTCGTCACGCAGGCGACCGGTCTCCTCGGCCGAGGTGAAGTCGCGGTAGGCGTGGCCGGTTTCGAGCAGTTGATCGACCAACTCGCGGTGGCGGTCGGCCCGGCTGAACTGAAACACCGGCTCGTCGTCGGCGAACAGCTCCAGCCAGCTCAGGCCGTCGAAAATGGCCTTCACCGCCTCATCCGTCGAGCGTTCACGGTCGGTGTCCTCGACACGGATCAGGAAACGTCCAGCGTGTCTCTTGGCGTACAGCCAGTTGAACAAAGCGGTTCTCGCTCCGCCGATATGCAGATAGCCTGTCGGCGAGGGGGCGAAGCGGGTGACGACAGTCGAGGAAGGTGAGGTCATTGGGGAAGGGTCCGTAAGCGAGGCCCTTATACGCCCCGATGCGGCAAAACCCACCCCTGCTGCGCGATTGCGCGCTTGGCTGCACGCCGAAGTCGCCGCTCAGACCCTGAGATGGCGGCTATGGGCGCCGGTCGCATTCGGCGCGGGTGGGGGGGTCTATTTCGCCCTGCGAGCCGAGCCGGTCTTGTGGCCCTTGGTGCTGGGGGCCGCCTTGACCTTTGGGCTGTGGGTCGTGGCGCGTAGGCGCGGCTGGTCGCGGCGTCTGACCTGGCTGCTGTTGATGGTGGCCTGCGTTTCAGGCGGGCTGGCGGCGGCCAAGGTGCGCACCGAAGCCGTCGCCGCGCCGATCGCGCCCGTGCTCAGCGAACCGACCGTGATCGAAGCCTGGGTCGTCGATGTCGACAGCCCGGGGCAGCGAGGCGCGCGGGTCGTGATCGCGCCGGTCTGGATCCGGGGACTGACGCCCGAGCAGACGCCGGTGCGCTTGCGAGCGACGGTGCGGGGCGAACCGCCCAAACCAGGCGAGGCGATCCGTCTCTTCGGTATCCTCAATCCGCCGCCGGCCCCGGCCAGCCCCGGCGCCTATGATTTCGGCCGCAACGCCTTCTTCCAGGGTTTGGGCGGCGTGGCGTTCGCACTGGGCGAAACACGCGCGGCCGATCTGGCGCCCCCGCCGTGGCGATTGAGGCTGACGATGGCCGTGAACGGCGCGCGCTATGCCTTGGCGGAGCGAATCGTGGCGCGCCTGGGCGAAAGGACGGGCGGAATCGCTGCCGCCATGACGACCAGCCATGAAACCTGGATCAGTCAGGATGACATGGATGTGATGCGCGATTCGGGCTTGGCGCATATCCTGTCGGTGTCCGGACTGCACATGGCCATCGTCGGCGGTTTCGTCTTCTTCGCGGTGCGTCTGGGCGTGGCGGCCTGGGCCTGGTTGGCCCTGCGGGTTCACGGCAAGAAGGTCGCGGCCTTGGCGGGCCTCACGGCGGTCGGGGTCTATCTGGTGGTTTCGGGCGCGCCGCCGCCGGCCGAGCGGGCGGCGATCACCGCCTCCATCGCCTTTCTCGCCATCCTGCTGGATCGACAGGCGGTGACGATGCATGGCCTGGCTGTGGCGGCCTTCATCGTTCTGGCCATACAGCCTGAAGCCATCGTCACGCCGGGTTTCCAAATGTCGTTCGCGGCGACGGCGGCCTTGGTCGCCCTGGTCGAGGCCTGGCCGAAGCGCTCGCGCGAAATATCCGCGCCCTGGCCGATCCTGGCCGTGCAGCGGCTGGGCGGTTGGTTGACGGCGGCTGTGGCGGCCAGCGTCGTCGCCGGATTGGCGACGGGCCCGTTCGCCATGCAGCATTTCAACCGCACCGCCATGTACGGACTGCTGGCCAATCTCGGCACGTCGCCCGTGGCCGACTTTATCCTGATGCCCGCGCTGGCCTTGGGCGCAGCGCTTGAGCCCTTGGGGCTGGGGGGACCGTTCCTGGCGGTTGCGGGATGGGGCGTGGATCTGATGCTGGCCATCGGCGCCTGGACGGCGGGATTGCCCGGCGCGGTCAGAACGGTCGCCAGCGCACCAAATTATGTCCTGCCGGTAGCGTTCCTGGGCGTGTTGTTCGTCTGTTTGTGGCAAGGCCGCCTGCGATGGTTGGGACTGCCGTTCGCAGCCGCCGTCCTGATCTGGCCACGTGCGCCGACGCCGGACCTCTGGATCGGCGACGGCGGAACCAACGCCGCCTTCCAACGTGATCAGGCAGCCGTCGTCGTGCGGCCCGGCGTGCGCGAGTTTGCCGTGGATCTCTGGTCGCGACGACGGGGGCTGACCATGGCGGATCGATCAGGGACGGGTTGGGTCTGCGACCGCTTTTCCTGTCGGCCGGACACTGATGAGGCTGGTCCCGTGGCGATCTGGTGGGGGCGAAAGTCGCCGAGCTCAGATCAGATGGAGACTTTATGCCGCGCAGCGCCCGTTGTCAGCGTACGCGCCGTCGTCTCGTCAATCCCAAGCGCCTGTCAGGATCGTCTTGTCCTGGACGGCGTGGACTTTGCGCGGGGCGGAGCCGTGGAGTTGTGGCAGGCCAGCTCTGACGAGCCGAATCGATGGCGCGCGGTGTGGACGGCCGACGTTCGCGGCGACCGCCCCTGGACGCGTCAGTCTGATCCGGACGTCAGTGATACCGGCGCATGAGGCCGACCAGCTTGCCCTGAACCGCGACCTGATCCGAGCCGTAGATCTTGGTTTCATAGTTGCGGTTGGCAGGTTCCAGCGCGATCGAGGCGCCCTTCTTGCGAAGGCGCTTCAGCGTCGCCTGCTCGCCCTCGACCAGAGCCACAACGATCTCACCAGAGGCGGCGTTATCGGTCGATTTGATCACCACCATGTCGCCGTTCAGGATGCCGGCCTCGATCATGGAGTCGCCTTCGATCTCCAGCAGATAGTGCTCGCCCGAGCCCAGCATGGATTCCGGAACCGGGTAGCGGGCGGTTTCATGCTCGATCGCATCGATCGGCGTGCCGGCGGCGATCTTGCCCATCAGCGGCAACTCGCGGGTGTCGTTGGCCGCGAGCGGCGCCGAAGCGCGAACACCGCCGCCGCCCTCGATGACGTCGGGCTTGAACCCGGCGCGACCGCGCGGCGCACCGGCCGTCGCCTGTTCGGGCAGCTTCGTGACTTCCAACGCGCGGGCGCGGTGAGCGAGACGGCGGATGAAGCCGCGTTCCTCCAGCGCCGTGATCAGCCGGTGAATGCCGGACTTGGAGGCCAGATCGAGCGCCTCCTTCATCTCGTCGAACGAAGGGGAGACGCCGGTCTCCTGGATGCGTTCGTGGATGAACATCAGCAGTTCGTGCTGTTTGCGCGTGAGCATCGCCAGGCCCTCATGCGCCCGCCGACGAATCGGAACGGGCCGTGAACATTTGTCGATGTTCTGTAAGTGTTCCTTGCTAATGTCAACTTAACGGCGAGGCTTGCAGCCGCGTCTCGGCTCAGACCGCTAGCAACTGACGGGTCGCCGCCTCGACATCGGCCTGCCGCATCAGGCTCTCGCCGACCAGGATCGCCTGGGCATGCGCGGCCGAAACGCGCGCCACGTCGTCGGGCGTGAAAATGCCGCTCTCCGCAACCAGCAGAGCGCGAACGGGGCTGAGCATCGACAGCCGCTCCGTGGTTTCCAGATCGACCTCGAACGTGCGAAGAGAGCGATTATTGACCCCCACAAGATCGCCGCCGAGGGCGCAGGCGCGCGCCATTTCTTCCTCTTCGTGCGTCTCGATCAGCGCGTCCATGCCAAAGCGTTCGGCTTCCGACAGCAGTTCAGCCGCCAAGGTGTCGTCGATCATGGCGAGGATGATCAGGATGCAGTCGGCGCCCAGGGCGCGGCTTTCGGCGACCTGCCAAGGATCGACCAGGAAATCCTTGCGCAGGCAGGGCAGGGCGACGGCCTCGCGGGCCTGGCCCAGATAGGCGTCGTCGCCCTGGAAGCTGGGGCCATCGGTCAGCACCGACAGACAGGCCGCACCGCCGGCCTCATAGGCGCGGGCCAGGGCCGGCGGATCGAAATCGGGCCGGATCAGGCCCTTGGACGGGCTGGCCTTCTTGATCTCGGCGATCAGGGCGGGACGACCGGTTTCCTCTCCGACCCGCTCCAGGGCGGCGCGAAAGCCGCGCGGGGCCGATGCGGCGCGGGCCAGGGCTTCGATCGCGTCCTGTGAGGTCGCCGTCTTGCGGGCGGCGACGTCCTCGCGCTTGTAGGTGGCGATACGGTCCAGAACGTCGGTCATGCGGGCTCTTCGCTTTCCTGCGGCGTGGAGGTGATGCGGGCCAAGCGATCCAGCGCCTCGGCGGCTCGACCGTCGTCGATTGCGGCAGCGGCGAGCGCGGCGCCGTCGGCCAGATCGGCCGCGCGGTCTGACACAACAAGGGCGGCGGCGGCGTTCAGCAGCACGATGTCGCGATAGGGTCCGGCCGCGCCGGCCAGAAGCGCGCGCAGGGCGACGGCGTTCTCCTCGGCGTCGCCGCCACGGATGTCTGCGATAGAGGCGCGCGGCAAGCCGGCGTCCTCGGGCGTGACCTGAAAGCGGCGAACCGCGCCGCCCCTCCACTCGGCGACGTCTGTGGGGCCGGAAGTCGCCAGTTCGTCCAGGCCTTGGCCGTGAACGGTCCAGGCGCGTGTGGCGCCGAGCCGGCCCAGCACTTCCGCCAAGGGCTCAAGCAGGCGCGGATCATAGACGCCCATCACCTGTCGCTTTGCAGACGCTGGATTGGAAAGCGGTCCCAACAGGTTGAAGACGGTGCGAAAACCGATCTCGGCCCGCACCGGTCCGACGTGACGCATCGCCCCATGATAGGCGGGCGCGAACAGGAAGCAGATCCCGGCCTCGTCCAGCGCCTTTTTCTGCTGCGCCTGCGACGCCATCAGGTTCACGCCCAGGATCGACAAGACGTCGGAAGATCCTGATTTCGATGACATCGCTCGATTGCCATGCTTGGCGACCTTCAGACCGGCGCCAGCCAGAACCAAGGCGGCGGCGGTCGAGATATTGTAGGTGTGCTGACCGTCGCCCCCGGTGCCGCAGGTGTCGATCACCTCATAGGGATGATCCAGCGTCAGGGCGGCTTCACGCATGGCGCCCGCGAAGGCGGCGATCTCGTCCACGGTCTCGCCACGCATCCGCATGGCGGTGATGGCGGCGGCGACCTGCGACGGGGTCGGCTCGCCCCGCAGGCAGGCGGCGAAGAAGTCGTGCGCCTGCTGGGACGTCAGGGGATGGCCCTCGACCAGCCGGGCGAGGATCGGCTTGAACCCGTCGCCCATGGTCAGGCGGCCGCGAGGCGCTTTACGCCGGCGATCTCGAGGAAGTTGGCGAGCATGTCGTGACCGTGCTCGGTGGCGATGGATTCCGGGTGGAACTGCACGCCGTGGATCGGGCGCGTGCGATGCTGCAAACCCATGATCTCGCCGTCAGCGGTCCAGGCGGTGACCTCCAGGTCGTCGGGCAGGGTTTCGCGCTTGACCGCCAGCGAGTGATAGCGTGTGGCGGTGAAGGGCGACGGCAGGCTGGCGAAGACGCTCTGGCCCTCATGCAGGATCGGCGAGGTCTTGCCGTGCATCAGGGTTTTGGCGCGGATGACGTCGCCGCCGAAGGCCTGACCGATGGCCTGATGACCCAGACAAACGCCCAGGATCGGCATGGACTCTGGCGCTGTCGTGATCAACGGCAGGCAGATGCCCGCCTGATCCGGCGCGCAAGGGCCGGGCGACAGCAGAACGGCGGCGGGGTCCAGCGCCCACGCCTCGTCCACCGTCAGGTCGTCGTTGCGCACCACATGCGTCGGCGCGCCCAACTCCGCGAGGTAGTGGACGAGATTGTAGGTGAAGCTGTCGTAGTTATCGACGACGAGGATCATGGCTTGGCTTCTAGGCGTGACGCGCGTCCGCGCCAAGCGGGCGCGGCCTTAAAGCGCATTTTAACTCGACGGGACTAGGACTGAGCGGGTGAAACTCGCCGCTGAACAAGACATCGCCGCCAAGATCGCCGCCGCCAAGGCGAAGCTCGTCGTGGTCGAAACCAAGCCCAACCCCGTCGCCGCGCTTGGCGCAGCCGCGCTCGCAGCGACTGCGGCGGTTTTGATGGCGGGCGTCGTCATCATCGGGCCGGGCGTGCAGTTCAACGACCCGGTAATGACGATTTCGCGCTAGCGATTGCCGGTGCGAAAGCGCCAGGCGTCTTCCGCCGCCCGCATCGGCGCCCGCGCCTTGTGCTGGGTCTCGGCATATTCGGCCGCAGGATCGCTGTCGGCGACGACGCCGGCCCCGGCCTGAACGAAGATCCGATCGTCGGCGAAAAGGGCGGTGCGCAGGGTGATGCAGATGTCCGCCTCGCCGCCAGCCGAAATATAGCCGACGCCGCCGCCATAACCGACGCCGCGCTTTTCGCTTTCCAGTTCGTCGATGATCTCCATCGCGCGCACCTTGGGCGCGCCCGACAGGGTCCCGGCGGGCAGGGCGGCCAGCAGCGTGTCCACCGCATCCAGCCTGGGGTCAGCCTTGCCGCGCACGTTGGAAACGATGTGCATGACTTGGCTGTAGCGCTCGACGACGAAGCTCTCGGTGACTTCAACCGTGCCGGGCGCCGCGACGCGGCCCACATCGTTGCGGCCGAGGTCCAGCAGCATCAGGTGCTCGGCCAGCTCCTTGGGATCAGCTAGCAGCTCGACTTCCAGCGCCTTGTCCGCTTCTGGCGTCGCGCCGCGCATGCGGGTGCCGGCCAGCGGCCGGATCGTGACCTCGCCGTCCTTCAGCCGAACCAGGATCTCGGGGCTGGAGCCGGCGAGCTGGAAGCCTTCGAAGTTCAGATAGAACAGATAGGGCGACGGGTTCTGGCGACGCAGCGAGCGATAGAAGGCGAACGGATCGTCAGTCCAAGGCGCGGAGAATCGGTGGCTGAGCACGACCTGGAAGATGTCGCCGGCGCCGATATAGTCCTTGGCTTTGGCGACCATCTCGCCGAAGGCTGGCTCGTCCACCGGCGAAGTGAAGACGGGAGCCCGCGTTTGCTGCGGAGCGGCGCGAACGGGCAGGGGTTCGCGCAAGGCCGTCTCGAACGCATCCAGCCGCGCCGTCGCGGCGTCGAACGCCTCTTGCGGGGAGATGCCGGCGTCGGGATAGGCGGCCGATACCAGAACGATCTCATGGCGCACCGAATCGAAGATGGCCACCAGCGACGGCCGTGTCAGCACGGCGTCGGGCAGATCGAGCGGATCGGGGTTTGGCGCGCCCAGCGGCTCAAGCAGTCGCACCATGTCATAGCCGAAGACGCCGAACAGGCCGGCGGCCATCGGCGGCAATCCCTCCGGCAGATCGAACTTCGACGCCGCGATCAGCGCGCGCAGGGATTGCAGCGCCGGCAGGGGTTCGGCCGTAAAGCGACCCTCGATTATGGCTGAGCCGCGCGACATTTCGGCCGAGTTGGATCGACAACGCCAGACCACATCAGGATCCAGCGTGAGGATGGAGTAGCGACCCTTGACCGCGCCGCCCTCGACCGATTCCAGCAGACAGGCGTACGGCCGATCACGCCCCAGCTTCAGATAGGCCGAGACCGGGGTTTCCAGGTCGTCGATGACCCGTCGAACCAGGACCTGCGGCCGACCCGCCGAAAGGCCGGTGGCGAAGGCGTCGAACGTGATGTCGCGCGAAGCGTCGTCGGTCATTGCGCCGGTGCGGCGGGCGTTGCGCCACCCGACAGACCCAGGGCCGACAGCGCCTCGGCCGGGTCGTTCTTGGCCTTGGAGCGCTGAGCGCCCGCCGAGACCGACGATTCGACCATCGCCTGCACCAACTCCTGGGTCAGGCGCGGGCGGACCTGCTCGGCCAGCGGACCGGCTACGGCCGGATTGGCGGCGCGAACGTTGTCGACGCGGCCGACCACATAGGCGGTCTGCGACGCGGGCTGCGAGAAGGCCTGGCCCTTGGATTGGCCGAACAGCCCTTGAAGCACACCCTGACCCAGGGCTTCCTGGGTTTGCTGATTGCGGATGACGCCGGTGCGCACGGTCAGCGGCGCATTGACCGAGCGGGCGACCGCGGCGATGTCCTCGCCATTGCGCACGCGGGTCGTCAGTTCTTCAGCCTTGGCCGACAGGCGACGCATTGTCTCCCGCTGGATCCATTGGGCCGCCAGCGGCTCGCGAATCTCGGCCAAGGTCGGCAGGGCCGACGGGCGGATGTCGTTGACACGCACGGCGAAATACTGACCCTGACCGGCGTCGATGACGTCACTTTCGCCGCCCTTGGTCAGGCTCCAGGCCGTCTCGAAGATTTGCGGCGGAGCGTTAAGCGCCTGACCGTTCGGCAGTTTGCCGTCCTTGGTGAAGGGCGGCAGATCGACGACGCGACCGCCGGCCTCACGCGCCGCGTCAGCCAGGTTCTTACCGGCCGTGCGGGCGGCTTCGTACTTCTCGACCTTGGCGTAGGTCTGGGTCTTCACGTCCTCGGCGCGCAGTTCCTGGATCAGTTCCTCGCGAGCGCTGTCCAGCGTGGCGGGCGCAGCGGGTTGAACCGCGGTG
The DNA here is from genome assembly GCF_001592205.1 of Brevundimonas vesicularis NBRC 12165. GTDB lineage: Bacteria > Pseudomonadota > Alphaproteobacteria > Caulobacterales > Caulobacteraceae > Brevundimonas > Brevundimonas vesicularis. Next base: position 57,984 of record NZ_BCWM01000013.1, read on the forward strand.
ACCTTGGCGACGGCGAAGCCGACGCCGGCCTGGACCGGATTGGACACTTGGTTGGCTTGCAGGCCGAAGACGGCGGCTGCGGTCGCGGCGTCGCCGATGGCCGAGCGAGGGGTCTCGTTGAAGGCGGCCGGGGTGATGTTGTTGGTGCGACCGACGTCGGCGGGCGATTGGCCCGCGCGCAGGGCGGCGGCGATCTTCTGGGCCGTCTCGCGGTTCGGCGCGGTCAGGGTGACGAACGAGCGCGTTTCGGGCTTGCTCAGCGTGTCCTTCTTGAACTCGAAGCGCTCGCGGATGCGGTCTTCCGAGATCGGCGCATTGGCCGAAGCCTCAGGCGTAAACAGAACCACCGACACCATGCGGAACTCGGGCGCGCGCAGGCGGTCGGCGTTCTCCTGGATGAAGGCGTTCAACTGGGCGTCAGTCGGGGCGGGGATCTGACCGGCCATCGCCGGGGTCACCTCGAACCAGCGCCCGTCGCGGCTTTCGAAGGCGGAACCGGCCAGCAGCGCGCCATAGATGCGCGGCACGCGGGCGCCGGCGAAGACGGCGGCGCCGAAATGCTCCGTGGCGTATTGGTCGCGCAGGTCCTGCTCCAGCATGGCGGGGGTCAGGTTCTGCTGCGCCAGAGCCGCCTCATAAGCCTGCTGGTCGAACTGTCCGGTGACCGAGTTGAAGAAGGCCGGGATCTGGCGGATCTGCTTGACGATCAGTTCCTTGCCCGGGCGTATGCCCGCCTTGTAGGCCCAGTTCAGGAAGCCCAGCTGCTGCGTCTGCTCGGTCAGGAAGCGAACGTGAATGTTTTCCGCGACCAGCTCCTGGTTCGTCAGGGGACGGCCGACCTGCTGCTGCAGCCGTTCACGTACCTGATCGAAGGCGGTGCGGAACTCGACTTCGTTCATCGAGCGGTCGCCCGCGTCGATGACGTGTTTTGGTCCCAGGTTGGAGAAGACATCCATCCGCGCGCCGACGATCACGAAGCTGATCGCGATCAGGACAAGCAGGGCGGCCGCCCATTTGGATCGAGAGAAGGCGCGGAAGGCGGTTAGCATTCGAAAACCCGGGACTGGCCGATATTGGCGTCAATCGTCGCGTATAGTCGGGCCGGGGCCGCCGCTGCAAGGATGGCTTCGTGTCCGGATTGCGGCGGCGCCTCTTGGCTTGGCGGTTTTCGCCTTCTAGACAGGCGGCCATGAAACAATCCGTGAAGATGATCGTCGGCAATTGGAAGATGAACGGCGTTTCGGCCGCCTTGGCGCAGGCTGAGGCGATCAGGGACGCCGTCGGAACGACGGAGCAGGGATGCCGTGTGGTTCTATGCCCGCCGGCGACGCTGATCGACCGTATGCAGTCCGCCCTGACGGGCAGCGGCGTGGCCGTGGGCGGTCAGGATTGCCATGAGAAGCCCGCCGGCGCCTTCACCGGCTCGGTGTCGGCCGAAATGCTGGCCGACGCCGGCGCGACCGTGGTGATTCTGGGGCATTCCGAACGCCGCTCGGCGTTCGGCGAGACTGATGCGGACGTCGCCGCCAAGGTCGAGGCCGCCATCGCTGCCGGGCTGGAGCCCATCGTATGCGTGGGAGAAACCCTGCAGCAGCGGGAATCGGGCGACGCCATCGCCGTCGTGTCGGGCCAGGTCGCGGGTTCGCTGCCGTCCAGCCTGGCCGAGCGCGATTTCGCAGTGGCCTACGAACCCGTTTGGGCCATCGGGACAGGCCTGACCCCGACGCTTGATCAGATCGCCGAGGTCCATGCCGCCGTGCGCGCCGCCATCGTCGCAAAGCTGGGAGACGGCGCTCGCACCGCGCCCATTCTGTATGGCGGTTCGGTCAAACCGGACAATGCGCGCGACATTCTGGCTACGCCGGAAGTCGGCGGCGCGCTGGTCGGTGGCGCATCCTTGAAGGCCGAGGAGTTCATGCCGATCGTCAACGCCGCCGCGTGACGTTTGCCCCTGGCGCGCTTCGATGATAGAGGCCGCCGCTTAATCGGCGCAGATCCGCGCCCACATGAATGACGCCATGCTCCAGACCATCCTGCTCGTCGCCATCATCATCGTCGCCATCGCGCTGACGGGCATCGTCCTGCTTCAAAAGTCCGAGGGCGGCGCCTTGGGCATGGGCGGCGGTCCGTCGGGCTTCATGACCGCACGCGGGGCAGGCAATCTTCTGACCGTCACCACCTGGTGGCTTGCGGCCGCGCTGTTCGCCCTGACGATCATTCTGACCGTTGTCGGCAATATGGATCGCGCCTCGGTGTCCGGCATCGACGCCGACGCTGTGGGTTCGTTGGCCACGACGCCGCAGACCCAGACGCAGCAACCCGCCCAGCAGCAGCCCGCTGCGCCGGCCAAACCGGCGACGCCCTCGCTGGATGATCTGGAAGCCAGCCTGCCGTCGGCCTCCACCGCTCCGGCGCCGGCTCAACAGCCCGCCCAATAGGGCTCCGACAGAGACCCGAGTTTCCGAAAGCGCGCCGCAGGGCGCGCTTTCTTCTTTTGATCAACAGTTCGATTCGACGGCGGCATGACCGAGCCGCGAATCATGGAGTAAGGTGTCCCCCCATGGCTCGCTATGTGTTCATCACCGGCGGCGTGGTTTCCTCGCTAGGAAAAGGCCTCGCCTCCGCCGCTCTCGGCGCTCTTTTGCAGGCGCGCGGCTATAAGGTCCGCCTGCGCAAGCTCGACCCCTATCTGAACGTCGATCCGGGCACGATGAGCCCGTATCAGCACGGCGAGGTCTTCGTGACCGACGACGGCGCCGAGACCGACCTGGACCTGGGCCACTACGAGCGGTTCACCGGCGTGTCGGCGGCCAAGTCCGACAACATCACGACCGGCCGCATCTATTCGACCATTCTGGAGAAGGAGCGTCGCGGCGACTATCTGGGCGCCACCGTCCAGGTCATTCCGCACGTGACCGACCAGATCAAATCGTTTTGCCTGACGCCTGCCCTGACGGACGCGGGCGAAGACGTCGATTTCGTTTTGGTCGAGATCGGCGGCACGGTCGGCGACATCGAGGGCCTGCCCTTCTTCGAGGCGATCCGGCAGCTGGGGCAGGACCTGCCGCGCGGCCAGAGCTGCTTCGTCCATCTGACGTTGCTGCCGTTCATCAAGACGGCCGGCGAGATGAAGACCAAGCCGACCCAGCACTCGGTCAAGGAACTGCGCTCCATCGGCATCCAGCCGGACATCCTGCTGTGCCGCTGCGAGCAGCCGATCCCGGCCGAGGAAAAGCGCAAGATCGGCCAGTTCTGCAACGTGCGCGAAAGCGGCGTCATCCAGGCGATGGACTCCGCCGACATCTATGCCGTGCCGCTGGACTATCACCGCGAGGGTCTGGACCGCGAAGTCCTGGCGCATTTCGGCATCAACGATGCGCCCGAGCCGGATCTGACCGGCTGGCAAGAGATCGCGCGTCGCCGCCTGCAGCCCGACGGCGAGGTCACCATCGCTGTGGTCGGCAAATACACGGTCCTCAAGGACGCCTATAAGTCCCTGATCGAGGCCCTGCATCACGGCGGCGTGGCCAACAACGTCAAGGTCAACATCGACTGGGTCGAGGCCGACACCTTCGAAGGCGATCCCGAGGCCTGCGAGGAGCGGCTGCAGGGCGCGCACGCCGTCCTGGTGCCGGGCGGCTTTGGCGAGCGCGGCTCGGAAGGCAAGATCGAGGCGGCCCGCTTCGCCCGCGAGCGCAACATCCCTTATTTCGGGATTTGCTTCGGCATGCAGATGGCGGTGATTGAGGCGGCGCGGAACCTGGCCGGCTATCCTAAGGCCTCGTCCACCGAGTTCGGCCCGACCGCCGAGCCGGTCGTCGGCCTGATGACCGAATGGACCCAAGGCAACCAACGCGTCCTGCGTCAGCAGGGCGGCGACCTGGGCGGCACCATGCGGCTGGGCGCCTATGACTCGACCCTGACAGCCGGGTCCAAGATCGCCGAGATCTACGGCTCAACCGCGATCAGCGAGCGTCACCGCCACCGCTACGAGGTCAACATCAACTATCGCGAGGCGATCGAGCAGAAGGGCGGGCTGGTCTTCGCCGGTCTCTCGCCTGACGGCGTCCTGCCCGAGACGGTTGAACGCCCGGACCACCCCTGGTTTATCGGCGTTCAGTATCACCCCGAGCTGAAGAGCCGTCCGTTCGCGCCGCACCCCCTGTTCGCCAGCTTCATCGGCGCGGCGGTGGTGCAAAGCCGCCTGGTCTGACGGAACGCGGTTCTCACAGACTCCATCGGGTCCGCGTTTTGCAGTAGACTGTCCGGAACGGATCGAATTGGCACGATCCGAATGCGGCGGGACCGTCGATGATCGGCGAGTTGCTTTATCACCTGCACCGGCACGTGCGCTTGGTGCTGATCGCCGGAGCGCTGATGCTCGTGCTCGGCGTGGTCCTGGTCGGCTATGAAGCGCTGCGGCTTCTGGACCAGCCGCCGGCCCGCCCGGCCGAAGCCGGACAGGCCTTGAGCTAGATCAGTCGATCTTCAGCCGCACGAAGAGCATCGCCCCGTCGGGATCGCCGCCGTACAGCGCCTCCAACGCCGTCGGCACGCGATTCATGGCATAGAGACTGCCGAAGCCGAACCGGACGTGTTCGGCGATCCGCCAGTCGCGGACCACGCCGACCGATGCCTTACCCACCGTATAGAGCGGGCCGTGACCGCCGCTGACGCCGGGAACCAGTTCATCCGTCTCGATCCGTTCGGCGCGGGCGAATACCGTCCAGCGGTCGTTGGGATGGACCGCCGTTTCCAGCAACCAGCCGTCCTTCGATTCGCCGTGATCGTTGGTCTTTCGGCCCCAAGCCAGGGTCGAGGACCACCAGCCGTCATCGCCCAGACGGCGGGTGTGGATGACGCTGGCCGACCATTTCGTCTCGTCCTCGTCGGGCTCCAGCTGTTCCGGCGCGGAGACATCGGCATAGGACGCCTGCAGCGACCATTCGTCGTTCGGATTCCAGGCGGTCCGCACCGACCAACTGTCCAGCCGTGGCGAATCGATGCCCCAGCGTTCCTCGTCCGGCTCGCGTCCCTTGAAGGCCGAGGTCTCGATCTTGAAGCGATCATGCGCCCAGCCCAGGGTCGTCACGCCGAAGACGATGTGGGTCGAGTCGAGCCAGTGGTGGGTGATCGGCGCCTCGGGACTGTCCATCGCGCTCATGCGGTGCATGAAGGCGGGCGGGCCGAAGGCAGGCTCGCCGGGCAGGCCAATGTAGCCATAGACGCTGTCCTTGTCGGACAGGCGCTTCGAATAGCTGGCCGACAGCTCCATGAACAGATCGTGCGGATGCTGTCGATCGACCAGCGGATTGACCCCGTCCGCCGTCTCGCCCGCCGCTAGAAGCAGCGGATAGCCGGACTTGCCCATCAGCGGGTCGGGACTGAGCATCGCGCGCAGGTTCAGTTTCGAACCGTCGTCGAAGCCGCGCCGCGCCGAGGTCATCAGCATGCCGGCGACGAAGGTCTTGTCGCCGCCGCGCGGTCCGGACTGGGTGTCATAGACCAGGTTCAGCATGGCGTGGGTCATCACCATCCAGTCGCCACGGACGGTGTGGATGCCGCCGTGCTCGCCCGCATCCGGTTGCCAGCCGGTACCGGAGGCGTCGCGGTTGATGGGCCAGGGGCCATACGGGCTGGTCATCGTGTGACCCATGCTGGCGTGATCGGTCATCGGTTCGGCCGATGACATGGGCATGTCGTGACCGGCGTGCGGATCGGCAGTGGGCTTGCTCGACGCGTGGTGGGAATGATCCTGCGCCGCCGCAGCCTGAGCCAGGGCGAGCAGGGAAGCGCCGGCGCAAGCGCCGACGAGAGTACGGATAGCCATTCAAGGCCTCCTCTGATGATCGTGACGGAGTGCGCCTTGCGAGAGGCGCGAGGTGTGTCAGACGATCAGGAGGCGGGGTGGTCCGGGTTCGGGCGACAGCAGTTGCCCGACTGGCAAGGCGGCCGGAAGCGCGGCGATGCGCGACGGCGACAGGGTCGGACCGGAAACCGGCGCGGGGTCCAGCGTCGGTACCGCAACGCAGGCGACGGAGCAGATCATCGCCTTCATGGCCTTGGGCGCATGGTTCGGGGTCTGGTCGGGCGAAGACTGGCCTGTCTCATGGCACGGCGCAGCGTTTGCCGGTGACGCCGAGGCGCCGACCGCGCCGAGCGCCAGCACCGACAGGGCGCCGATCAGCAGCAACAGGGATTGAACGATCTTCACGGCGTCAGGATAGGCGTCGGGTGATGACGCCGCAATGCGTCAGCGCAGCGACTTCTTGTCGACAAGCGGCAGACCCCATGCGTCGGGCGCTGTGGCGCCGCCGTCGCTCAGCGCGCGCTGCATGAACACCACGTCGCGCCAGTCGTCGTGCTTCCAGCCGGCCGCCTTGAACACGCCGGCGTCGGTGAAGCCGCGCGTGCGGTGCAGGGCGATTGATCCGACGTTCTCCGCATCACCGATGACCGCGACCATCTGACGAAGACCCATCGCTTCGCACCGAACGATCAGCGCATCGAGCAGGGCGCCGGCGACACCGCGTCCCCTGGCCCATGGCGCGACGTAGATCGAGTCCTCAACCATGTAGCGATAGGCCTGACGCGTGCGAAACGGCCCGGCATAGGCGTATCCGGCGACCGCGCCGTCGATCTCGACCACAAGGCGCGGCAGGCCCAGGGCCGCGACGGCGGCCAGACGCGACGCCATCTCGGTCTCGTCCGGCGCCTCCAGTTCGAAGGTGCCGCGTCCATTCGCGACGCTCTCGGCATAGATGGCCGTGATTGCGGCGGTGTCGTTGGAACAAGCGTCGCGAACCGTCAGTGCGCTCACGCCTGCTCCCAGCCCTTATCGATGGCCCAGACGGCGAAGGCGTAGTCGTGGGCGACTTCCTTCAGATAATCGAACCGCCCGGCCGCGCCCCCGTGACCGGCCTCCATATTGATCTTCAACAGCACAGGCTTGCCCGAGGTGGTCGCGGGTCGAAGCTTGGCCACCCACTTCTCCGGCTCCCAGTAGGTGACGCGCGGATCGGACAGGCCGCCTGTCGCCAGCACCGCCGGATAGGCTTTCGGCTCGACCTGATCGTAGGGGCTGTAGCTCATCATGTAATCGTAGGCGGCCGGGTCCTCGATCGGATTGCCCCACTCGGGCCATTCGGGCGGCGTCAGCGGCAGGGAGGTGTCCGACATGGTGTTGATCACGTCCACGAACGGCACCTGACCGATGATCCCGGCCCACAGATCGGGCCGCATGTTGTTGACCGCGCCCATCAGCAGACCGCCGGCTGATCCGCCCTGGGCCACGATGTTGCCGGCCGTGGCGTATTTCTTGTCGATCAGGTGTTCGGCGGAGGCGATGTAGTCGGTGAAGGTGTTCTTCTTCGTCATCTTCCGGGCATCGAGGAACCAGCCCCAGCCCTTGTCTGAACCGCCGCGAATATGGGCGATGGCGTAGATCCAGCCGCGATCGACCAGCGACAGCCGGTTGGTCGAGAAGCTGGCCGGCATGGGGATGCCGTAGGAGCCGTAACCGTAGAGCAGCAGGGGCGCCGAACCATCGACGGGCGTCGATTTGCGGCGCAGCACCGTCACCGGCACCAACTGACCGTCGGATGCCGGCGCGTTCAGCCGCTCGACCACATAGTCTTCGATGTTGTGACCGGACGGGATCTGCTGCGTTTTGCGCAGGGTCCGCTCGCGCGACGCCATGTCGTAGTCGAACGTCTGCGTCGGCGTCGAGGGCGAGTTGTAGGTGTAGCGTGTGGTCGTCGTCTCGTATTCGGAGGCGCCGGCCAGCGACAGGGCGAAGGCCGGTTCGTCCACCGCGATCTCATGCTCGGCGCCTTCGCGGTCGCGAATGATGATGCGGGTGTTGGCGTCGGCACGCTCCTGGCGCGCCAGATGGGCGTTGGTCAGGTCCAGGCCTTCGATGAAGCGGCCCGGCGTGTGCGGCACCAGATCGGTCCAGTTCGCCTTGGCCGGCGTTGCGGTCGGGGCCTGGACGATCTTGAAATCGATGGCGTCGTCCGCATTGGTGCGGATCACCCAGCGGTCGCCCCAGTGATCAACGTCATAGCGGGTCGCCACCACGCGCGGCTCGAGCACAACGGGTTCGGCCGTCGGAGTCGCAGCCGGGATGTAGCGCGCCTCCGACGTTTCCTGATTTTGGATGCCGATAACGATGAACTGGTCGTCGGCGGTGCGACCGACGCCGATGAACATGCCGTCGTCGTCTTCCTCATAGACGAGAGTGGTCTCGCCGCCGCGCGCCGGGCGACGGAAGATCTTGTCCGGACGGCCGTTATCGTCGCGGTTGGTCCAGAAGATCCACTGGCTGTCCGGCGAGAAAACGAAGTCGCCTGTGGCGCTGTCGATCACCTCGGGCAGCACCTCGCCGGTCGCCAGATCCTTGACGTAGATCTTGTGAACCTCGGAACCTTGGGCGTCCTCGGCATAGGCGAACAGACTGTGATCCGGGCTGTGGCTTGCGGCCGACACTTCGGAATAGGCCTTGCCCTTGGCCAGCTCGTTGGCGTCCAGCAGCAGTTGAGGCGTGGGCGCCATGACGAAGTTTTTCGTCACCGGCTGACCATCCACCATCCAGATGCCCTGACGCTCGACGCGCATGTAGCGGGGGTGCTGATCGCCGGTCTGGTATTCGACATAGTAGTTCCAGCCGCCATCCGGCGCGGGAACTGAGCTGTCGTCTTCCTTGATGCGGCCGCGCATCTCCGCGAACATCGTCTCCTGCAAGGGCAGGGTGGAGGCCATCATGGCCTCGCGGTAGGCGTTCTCGGCGGTCAGGTGTTCCTTGACCTCGGCCTTGATCAGGGTCGGATCGCGCAGGACCGCCTGCCAATTGTCGTCCTTCATCCACTGATAGTCGTCGGTCCGGGTGCGGCCCAGTTGTTCGATGACGACAGGGATTTTCTTGGCGACGGGCGGCTGAGGCATGGGGGATCCGGTGGACTGACGGGCGAGCGCGGGGGAGGCCGAGACGGCGAGGGCGGTCGCCGCCGTGGACATGATCAGTTGCCGACGATTCATCGGACGCTCCCTGCTTGTTTGAAGGGCGGACCTTGAAGGTCCGGCCCCATCTACGTCAAACGAAGAAACGCTTCGCCGATCACCCCGCCAGCGCGTCCACCGTCATGCGCCGCAGCAGGTCGCCGCCCTGACCCACGGCCGCCAGGCGGCTGGAGACGTGGCCCAGCACATTGGCGGCATAGACTTCGTAGAGGTCCAGCTTGCCCTGCAGCCACACCGGATCGCCGTCCTTGACGTTCAGCTTCGCCTTGGCGGCAAGCGCGCCCTTGGCCAGCATCCAGCCACCGGCCACATCGCCCAGCAGTTTCAGATAGGCGTCGGCTGCCGCCAGCACATCGGCCGCCGCGTTGGGATCGGCCTTCTGATCCAGCAGCCACAGGGTCGCGTCCTCGACCGCCTCGATGGCAGTAGCGAACCGTTCGACCGGCTTGCCGCTGTAGAGCTTGCCGAGATCGACCAGCGTCGCCTTCATGTCCTCGATCAGCGCCTTGGCTGCATCGCCGCCGTCCATCGACAGTTTGCGACCCACCAGATCCATGGCCTGAATGCCATTGGTGCCTTCGTAGATCGGGGCGATGCGGGCGTCGCGATAGTATTGCGCCGCGCCGGTCTCCTCGATGAAGCCCATGCCGCCGTGGATCTGGACGCCCATCGAGGCGACCTCGCAGCCGATATCGGTGGACCAGGCCTTGGCGATCGGAGTGAACAGGTCTTCGCGGCCCTTCCAGCGGCGGCGTTCCTCTTCGGTCCCGGCGTGCTTGGCCAGATCGGCGGCGACGCCGGTCGACAGGCACACGGCGCGCGCCGCCGAAATCTTGGCCTTCATGACGCTGAGCATCCGGCGCACGTCGGGATGGTCAAAGATCGGAGCGTTGGCCTCGCCGGTCCAGACCGAGCGACCCTGACGACGGTCCAAGGCATAGGCGAGGGCGTGCTGGTAGGCGCGTTCGGCGATGCCGACGCCCTCGACGCCGACGGCCAGGCGCGCCGCGTTCATCATCACGAACATATGGGCCAGGCCCTGGTTCGGCTGACCGACCAGTTCGGCGGTCGCCCCTTCATAGCTCATGACGCAGGTCGGCGAGGCGTGGATGCCAAGCTTGTGCTCGACGCCGACCGGGCGGAAGGCGTTGCGGTCGCCGAGCGTGCCGTCTTCCTTGACTGCAAACTTCGACGCCAGGAACAGGCTGATGCCCTTGGGCCCCTTGGGCGCGTCCGGCAGGCGAGCCAGCACCAGATGGACGATATTTTCGGTCGCGTCGTGGTCGCCCCAGGTGATGTAGATCTTCTGCCCATTCAGCGCATAGGTCCCGTCGCCGTTCGGCGTCGCCGTGGTGATCAGCGAACCCAGATCCGATCCGGCGCCCGGCTCGGTCAGCACCATGGCGCCGGTCCATTCGCCGCTGACCAGCTTGGTCAGATATTTGGCCTTCTGCTCTTCCGTCCCGACCTGCTCCAACGCCTCGATCGAGGCCAGCGACAGCATCGGGCACAGGCCGAACGCCATGTTGGCGGCATGGACGGTCTCGTAGGCCGCCAGTTCCAGCGCCTTGGGCAGGGCCTGTCCGCCCGCTTCGGTCGCAGCCGACAGTCCGGTCCAGCCGCCGGCCGCGAACTGGCGATAGGCGTCGGCGAATCCGGGCGCGGCGGTGACGGCGCCGTTGGCGTAGGTCGAGCCCTTCTGATCCCCAATCCGGTTCAGCGGCGCCAAAACCTCTTCAGAGAATTGTCCCGCCGCCTCCAGAACGGCGCCGGCGACGTCGGCGTCATAGTCGGGAAAGGCGCCGGTTGCGGCCAAGTCGGCCATGCCGGCGACGGATTCCAGAGTGAAGGCCAGGTCTCGAACGGGCGCGCGATAGGTCATGGGTTTCCTCAATCGTCTTTGCGGCCTAAGTGCCGCGTCGGGGCCTGTCGCTGCAAGCGTCTTGGCGACGCGCCCCGTCTCAGTGCAAAGTGGCTGAATGCATGGTGACGCCGTGCCGTCGCGGAAGGGAAGACATGGGCGAGCCCCGCAATCGATATTCGGTCGTTTCCTTGCTGATGCATTGGGGCATCGCCGCCGCCGTTCTGGCTCAGGTGCTGCTGATCACTGCGCATGAGAATACGGAAGGGCCGATTTCGGGCCAGTTCGTCATGCTGCACAAGTCGCTGGGTCTGACGATCCTGGTGCTGACCCTTGCGCGGATCGGATGGCGCCTGGCGCATCCGGCGATTCCTCTGCCATCCGCCTTGCCGCGCTGGCAGAAGGTGGCGGCGCGCGCGACGCACGTCCTGTTTTACCTGGCTCTGATCGTCATTCCGATGACCGGTTGGCTCGCATCATCGGCGGGCGGGCGCGCGATCGAGTGGTTCGGCCTCTTCTCCTGGCCCCTGCTGCCCGTCAGCGGCGGGCGTGAAGCGGCGCGCAGCCTGATGGGGCTGCACGAACTGGCGGTGAAGGGCCTCTATGTCTTGATCGCCCTGCATGTGATCGCGGCGCTGAAGCACCAGTTCATTGATCGGGACAATGTGCTGCACCGGATGATCCCGATCATCCCGCGCCGACCGTGAGCCAAACGCCGCTGCAAGCCGCTCAGGCGCTGGCGAATGGCGATCTGATCCTGCTGCCGACCGAGACCGTTTACGGACTGGGCGCCGACGCGAGCAATGCCGAGGCGGTCGCCGCTATCTTCGCCGCGAAAGGGCGGCCGAAGTTCAATCCGCTGATTTCGCATGTCGCGGATGTCGATGCGGCGGCCAAGATTGGCGAGCTCGGCCCGCTCGGACTTGCCTTGGCGGACGTTTTCTGGCCCGGACCCTTCACCCTGATCACGCCAATCCTGGACACGCGCAGCGTCTGCGACTTGGCGCGCGCCGGACTGGACAGCGTCGCGATCCGTGTTCCGGCGCATCCGGTGGCGAGGGAAGTGTTGGCGGCGTTCGGCGGCCCAGTCGTGGCCCCCTCGGCCAATCGTTCCGGCCGACCGAGCCCGACGACCTTCACAGATGCTGTCGAGGAGACGGGCTTTGCAGTCTCAGCGGCTGTCGATGGCGGGCCTTGTCAGGTCGGTCTGGAAAGCACGGTCGTGTCGGTGCTGGGGGGACGGGTCGCCCTGCTGCGTCCAGGCGCCATCACCCGATCCGAGATCGAGGCGGTCGTCGGTCCCATTGAAGAGGGCGCAGAGGGGCATCGTTCGCCCGGGCGACTGACCCTGCATTACGCGCCGGATGCGCCGGTTCGCATCGAGGCGGACGCGGCGCGTGACGGCGAGATCCTGCTCGGCTTTGGCCCCGAAGCCGGCGAGCCACGCTGGAGCCTGAGCCCGTCGGGCGACCTGCACGAAGCCGCCGCCAATCTGTTCCGACTGCTGCGCGAGGCCGACCGCACACGGCCGACGGGTATCGCCGTGTCGCCGATCCCGACGACGGGACTGGGTGAAGCCATCAACGACCGTCTGCGACGCGCCGCAGGCTTCGTCGGTTAGCCGAAGCGGGCCTGAAGATCGACGCTGGACTGCCGTCCGACGCTGCTCACGCACGCGTTCAACCAATCGTCGGCGGCCGCACGTCCCCGCGCCTTCAGGTCGTTGAGGAAACCCCATTCGGTGTTGAACTTGGATCGCAGCGACAGGTCCGAGAGCCAGCCGTCCGCCTCGATCGCGTGCAGTCGGACGTGCCGATAAGGCCCGGCACCGCCGCCCCGCAACTGCCCATGTTCGATCAGTTCACCCGCCAGGGCGATGGCGCGCAGTTCGGCGACCAGCGGCGCGTTGAAGACGATCTCGTTCAGCCGATCGACGATGTCGCCTGCGCTTTTAGGCGTCTCGTCGCGCACCATCGGATTGAGTGTGATCAACAGCACGTCGTCCGGCGTGTCATCTCCGGTCAACGGCCACAGCGGCGGATTGGTCAGATAGCCGCCGTCCCAATAGGGCTCCCCGTCGATCTCTACGGCTTGAAACAGATGGGGGAGGCAGGCCGACGCCATCAGGACATTGGCGTTGATCTCATTCGTCTGGAAGATGCGCGCTTTCGCTTGGCGCACAGCGGTGGCGGCGACGAAAAGCCGGATGTCCGAAGCCTGAACAGCGCCGAAATCGACCGAGGCCTGCAAAACTCGTTTGAGAGGATTATGGTTCAGCGGATTGAATTCATACGGGCTCATCGACATCGCCAGCGTCTCGCCCGCGCGCCAGAATGGGCTATCCTTGATCCAGTCGGGCGTCCGCGCCGCATTCCAGATCGCGCTGTCTCCAAAGACGTTGCGACCGCCGGACTGGTTGACCTCTCGCCAGAGCTTGTCCAACGCGGCGCGGCCATCCCCTGACGCGAGGCCCGACACCAAGGCCGTGCCGTTCATCGCTCCCGCTGAGACGCCGGACACCGCGCGAATATCAAGCCGATCGTCTTCCAACAGACGATCCAGCACGCCCCATTGGAAGGCGCCGTGTGCGCCGCCGCCCTGAAGTGCAAGGCAGATGGGACGTCGGGCGGGAGAGGCGGGAACGGTGTCCGCCGCTTCGGCGGTCTTGCGCTTGAAAATCGCCATGACCGCCGTCTTCCTTCGCTACTGAGCGGTCCAGCCGCCGTCGATGGAGAAGCTGGCCCCGTTGGCCGAGGCGCCGAGGTCGCTGACCAGGTAGAGGAAGATGCCGGTCAGTTCCTCCGTTGTGACGAACCGCTTTGTGGGCTGGGCCGCCAGGATCACGTCCGTCAGCACCTGCTCCTCGGTCATGTTTCGCGTGCGCGCCTGATCCGCGATCTGTTTGGTCACGATCGGCGTCTCGACAAAGCCGGGGCAGATGGCGTTGCAGGTGATGTTGTCGCGCGCCAGTTCCAGCGCTGCGGTCTTGGTGAAGCCGATGACGCCGTGCTTTGCCGCGACATAGGCGGACTTGAACGGACTTGCCACCAGACCGTGCGCAGAGGCCATGTTGATGATCCGGCCGCGCCCCTGCGCCTTCATGATCGGGATCGCCGCGCGCGTGGCGTAAAAGGCCGACGACAGGTTGATGGCGATGATTTTCTCCCACTGGTTGGTGGGGAAGTTCTCGACGGATTCGACGTGTTGGATGCCGGCGTTGTTGACCAGAATGTCCAGGCGGCCCAGTTCGCGTTCAGCGAAGGCGATCATGTCGGCGATTTCGTCACCGCGCGTCATGTCCGCCGGATGATAGAGGACGCGAACGCCGGATGAGGCCTCCAGATCGGCGCGGGTGCGCTCGATCTCCGCGGGGTCGCCCAGGCCGTTCAGAACGACTTCACCGCCGCCTTCCGCCACGGCGCGCGCCAGAGCCAGTCCGATGCCGGAGGTCGAGCCCGTAATGACCGCGACCTGCCCTTTCAGATCGCCGATACCGCGTGCCGCCCGACCGTCAGCGCCCGTGGAGTCCTTAGGCTCTTGCGACATGAATCCGCCCCTTCGTTTGTTTTGGCGAGATTAGCGGGAGGTCGATGTCGGGATCAAGAATTTCCCGATCTGATGAATATCCACTCGGCGTCGGTCGAGGCGGCCTTGTCGAACGCATAACCGTCGCGGTCGAAAGCCTTCAGGTCCGCGACCCGTTCCACGCGCTCGTCGATCGCGAACCGCGCCATGGCCCCGCGCGCCTTCTTGGCGAAGAAGGAGATGATGCGGCTCTCGCCGTTCTTCTCTTCCCGGAACTGGGGCGTGACGACCGGCAGTTTCAGAGCCTTTGCATCGACGGCCCCGAAATATTCCTGGCTGGCCAGATTCACCAGCGTCGGATCCGGCTGGCCTTCGGCGTCTTCGTTCAGTTGTTTGGAAATCCGGTCGCCCCAGAAGTCGTACAGGCTCGCGCCGCGACGCGTCTTCAGCCGCGTGCCCATCTCCAGGCGATAGGGCTGAATCCGGTCCAATGGACGCAGCAGGCCATAGAAGCCGGACAGGATGCGCAAATGGTCCTGGGCGAAAGCCAAGGCGTCGGCGTCCAGTTCACGCGCTTTCAAACCCTCATACACATCGCCGGCAAAGGCGAAGGCCGCCTGAACACCCTCGGTCGATTCAGGATCGAAAGCCTTGAAGCGCGCGGCGTTCAGGGTCGCCAGATCGTCGGAAATCCCCATCAGCCGACGCAGGTCCGCCTTGGTCTGGCGCTTGGCGGTCTTGGACAGGCTGGCTGTATCTTCGACGAACCGGCGGTCACTGCCGGGAATAGCCGCATCGGCTTCGGTGAAATCGAGGCGCTTGGCCGGGGAAAGAACAATCAGCAAGACGCGGCTCCGTAATGTCGCCGCCCACATAGGATGCTTCGATGATGATTTGAACCGGCTGCGGCGAAGGGCGCCTCAGGCGTCGCGGCGTGACCAGCCGAGCTTGCCGAGAGTTTCCATCGGGCGGAAGTCGGCCTTGTAGTCCATCTTGGCCGAGCCCTGGACCCAATAGCCGAGATAGACGAACGGCAGGCCGACGATGGCGGCCTGGCGCACATGATCCAGGATGGCGAACCGGCCCAGGCTGCGCCGCTCCATCGTCGGATCATAGAAGCTGTAGACCATCGACAGACCGTCTTTCAGCAGGTCCGTCAGCGTTACGGCGACCAGATCGCCCGGCCCACCGTCTGTAGAGGGCAGGCGGTATTCGATCAGATGGGTTCGCACGGCCGTATCCTCGACCATGGCGACGTAATCCAGCCAGCCCATGTCGCTCATGCCGCCGGTCGGATGGCGCGTGGTCAGGTAGCGGCGCAGAAGCTGGAACTGCTCAGTCGTCGCCTCCGCTTCGACCAGGTCACGCGACAGGTCGGCGTTGCGGGCCAGAACCTTGCGCTGCGAACGGGTGAAGGCGAACTCCGGCACCGGCAGCCGCACCGAAACGCAGGCGTCGCACGCCTCACAGGCCGGGCGATAGGCGATGTTCTGGCTGCGGCGAAAACCCGCCAACGTCAGTTCGTCGTTGACGTGCGCGCCGTCCGAGAAGGGCAGGTTGGCGAAAACCTTCCGCTCCGTCTTTCCCGGCAGATAGGGGCAGGGCGCGACCGAGGTCATGAAGAAGCGCAGTTGTCGGGTCGGTACGTGCTGGGTCACGGCCTCAGGTCCGCATCCGATCTTGCCAATATTGCGACGATACAACGCTCATCGTTCGATTTGGCGTCATCCGTGTTCCGGCTGCAAGCCTGTTCGCGTTGCAGCCGAGCCGCGTCACAGCGAGGTGTCCGACGGCAGGACCGGCGCCTCGCGCAACAAGACGATTGCGATGCGGCGGTTACCGGCCAGGGTCGGATCGTCGGGGTAGAGGGGGTCTGACCCCGCCTTGCCCGCCACCGAATAGACCCGGTCGGGATCGACGCCCGAACCTTGCAGCACCAGACGCGAACCGTTGGCACGTTCGGACGACAGGCTCCAGTCCGCAGGGGCGCTGGCGCGGCTTGAGCCGGGCGCCGCGCTGGTGTGTCCAGTGATGGAGATGCGGTTCGGCAACTGGTTGATCACCTTGGCCACGGCGCGCAGCAGCACCTGGGCGCGGGCATTCGGGCGAGCAGAGTTGTTGTCGAACATCGACCGGCCTTCCTGATCGACCAGCTGGATGCGCAGCCCCTCGGGGGTCTGGTCTACGATCAGCTGTTTCGACAGTTCGGCCAGTTCTGGCATCGACTGCATGGCCTGGCGCAGTGATTCGGCGGCGCTGGCGAACTCGGCGGCCTCGCGCTTCTGGATCTCGGCCTGGAGAGCCGCGTCGCTGGCGGACGACAGGCTGGAGCCGGTCTGATCGGTCGCGGGCGCCTCGGGCGCCAGTTCTTCCAGCACGGACTGCGAGCCGGCGCTCTTGACGCCGTCGTCGCCCAGCGATGTGCCGCCCAGAATACCGCCGGAGCCCGAGGTCGTCTCGGACACGCTGGCGGGCGCGAAATACTCGGCGATGCCGCGCTTCTGCTCCGGGTCGGTGGTGTTGATCAGCCACATCAGCAGGAAGAAGGCCATCATGGCGGTCACGAAGTCCGCATAGGCCACCTTCCACGCACCGCCGTGGTGGCCTCCGCCGGAGACCTTCTTCACCTTCTTGATGAGGATCGGACGATCGCTCACGGACATGGACGCGCACCCCGACGAATGGTGTCCCATTGTGGGCTGGCCAAGGTTAACCGGGCGTTGACCTTGAACCCCGGCGCGGCGGGGCCTAGTCCGACGGCAGGATCAAGGAGCCTGTCATGAAGATCGCATTCGCCGGCCTGGGCGTCATGGGCGCCCCGATGGCCCGTCATCTGATCGAGGCGGGCCACGA
Source organism: Brevundimonas vesicularis NBRC 12165 (assembly GCF_001592205.1). Taxonomy (GTDB): domain Bacteria; phylum Pseudomonadota; class Alphaproteobacteria; order Caulobacterales; family Caulobacteraceae; genus Brevundimonas; species Brevundimonas vesicularis. Next base: position 75,241 of record NZ_BCWM01000013.1, read on the forward strand.
CGTGACCGGCTTCAATCGTACTGCGTCAAAGGCCGAGGCCTGGGCTGCGGCGACGGGCGGCAAGGCGGCGGCGACGGTGGCTGAGGCGGCCCGGGGCGTCGACCTGTTCATCCTGTGCGTCGGTAATGACGACGACGTGCGGGCCGTGGTGACCGAGGCCTTGCCGCATCTGTCGGAGGCCGCCGTGATCGTCGATCACACCACGACCTCGGCCAAGGTGGCGCGCGAAATGGCCGAACTGGCGAACGAGCAGGGCAAGTCGTTCATTGACGCACCGGTGTCGGGCGGCCAGGCGGGAGCCGAGAACGGACAACTCAGTGTCATGGCCGGCGGGGACGCCGCCGCCCTGGCGAAGGTCGAGCCCGTGGTGAAGGCCTATTCCAAGGCCATCAAACATATGGGACCGGCCGGGTCAGGCCAGCTGACCAAGATGGTCAACCAGATCGCCATCGCCGGCGTCGTCCAAGGCTTGGCCGAGGCGGTCCACTTCGCCCAGGTCGCGGGACTGGACACCGACGCCGCCTATGAGGCCGTGTCCAAGGGCGCCGCGCAAAGCTGGCAGATGGACAATCGCTGGAGGACGGCGGCCAAGGGCGAGTTCGACTTCGGCTTCGCCGTAGACTGGATGCGCAAGGACCTGGGTCTGGTGCTGGACGAGGCGCGCACGAACGGCGCGCGCCTGTCTCTGACGGCCCTGGTCGATCAGTTCTACGCCGAGGTTCAGGCCATGGGCGGAAACCGCTGGGACACGTCCAGTCTGGCGGCGCGACTGCAACTCCGCGACTGACGCCTAGAGCCGGCGGTGCATGATGTGCAGGCCGACCAGGCCGTGCATCGGGTGATCGAACGCTTCGGGAACCGTGCCCACGATCTCGAAGCCCAGCTTCTTCCAAAGGGTGACGGCCACGGTATTGGTCTCGACCACGGCGTTGAACTGCATGAATCGGAAGCCCGCATCCCGCGCAAAAGCAAGCGCGGCTTCGCCCAAACTGCGGGCCACGCCGCGCCCGCGCGCTTCGGGCGCGACCATGAAGCTGCCGTTGGCGACGTGGGCGCCGTTTCCCTGCTGGTTCGGAATGATCTTGGCGGCGCCCAGCACCTGGCCATTCTCGACCGCCACCAAGGTTCCGCCGGGCGCCGGCGAGGTCCACATGGCGCGCGCCTGCGCCTCGGTCATGTCCAGCGGATAGGTATAGGTCTCGCCCGCGCGGGTGACGGTCTCGATGATCGGCCAAAGGCCCGGCCAGTCGGCCTCCGTGATCGGCCGAATCTCCACGCCCATCAGCCCAGCAGCCGTGCTGCCTGCGGTGCGAAATAGGTCAGCACGCCAGCGCAACCCGCGCGCTTGAACCCGTGCAGGGTTTCGAGGATCGCACGGTCCTGGTCCAGCCAGCCATTGGCGATGGAGGCCTGCATCATCGAATATTCGCCCGACACCTGATAGGCGAAGGTCGGCACGCGGAAGGTCTCGGCCACGCGTCGGACGATATCCAGATACGGCATGCCCGGCTTGACCATCACCGCATCGGCGCCTTCCGACAGGTCCATCGCCACCTCCTTCAGCGCCTCGTCGGAGTTGGCGTAATCCATCTGATAGGTCTTCTTGTCGCCCTTCAGCATCGCCGAGGAGCCCACGGCGTCGCGATAGGGACCATAGAAGGCCGAGGCGAACTTGGCGGCGTATGACAGGATCAGCGTTTCCTGAAACCCGTTGGCCTCCAGCGCCTCTCGCACCGCCTGGATGCGGCCATCCATCATGTCCGACGGGGCCACGACATCGGCGCCGGCATGGGCGTGGATGAAGGCCTGTTCGGCCAGACGGTCCAGCGAGGCGTCGTTGGCGATCCGGTCGCCTTCCATCACTCCGTCGTGGCCATGGTCGGTGTAGCAGTCCAGGGCGACGTCGGTCATGACGCCGATCTCGGGCGCGGCGTCCTTGATCGCCTTGATGCAGTCGGGGATCAGGCCGTCGGGGTCGGTCGCGCCGGTGCCGACCGCATCCTTGATCGCGCCATCGACATTGGGAAACAGGGCCACCATCGGAATGCCGAGGTCGCGCGCCTCGACCGCCGCAGTCGCCGCCGCCTTGGGGGAAAGCCGAAACACGGCGGGCATGGAGGCGACAGGGACGCGATCCTCGGCCCCGTCATGGACGATCAACGGCCAGATCAGATCGGCCGGCGTCAGGGTCGTTTCCGCCACCAGCCGCCGCACCCACGGGCTGGACCGCAGGCGGCGCGGACGGGCGAGCGGGAAGGGGGCGGGCTGATAGGGAAGCATGGCGAGACCTTGGAAAATCCAGCGTCGGACTAGCGCCGCAACGACCGATGCGCAAATCGCGTGATGCGTCGGATCGTTTCGTGCGTGATGACGGCTTGCGCGGATCGGCGAAATGCGAGCCTATCGCGACAAATCGATGGAGACGATGATGATCGGGAAATTGGCGGCGGGTGCAACGGCCCTGATTCTGGCGGCAGGTCTGTCCGGCTGCATCATCATCGACTCGGACGGCGGAGAGCGGACCGTCGTCGCCCCGGCGGCCGACGCGCAGCCGGCGGGCTATTCCAGTCTCTATGCCGATGCGGTCGCCGATCCCAAGCGTCCGGCCGAAGAGGTCGCGCGTGATCCGCTGCGCCATCCGGCCGAGATTCTCGCCTTCGCTCAACTCGAGCCGGGCGACAAGGTCGCCGACATTCGCCCCGGCGCCGGCTATTTCACGCGTCTGTTCTCCGACGTGGTCGGCCCGACCGGCCGCGTCTACGCCTTCGTGCCCGAGCGGACGATGGCGCGCGAGAACGCCGGGGCCGATGCACTTGTCGCCGCCTATTCGAACGTGACGCGGGTCAACGGCCTGCTGGACTCCATGACCTACGCCGAGCCGCTGGACATGATCTTCATGAGCCAGGAATATCACGACTTCCATATCCCCGGCTTCAACACCGACGTGGCTAAGATGAACGCGGCGGTGTTTGCGGCGCTCAAGCCCGGCGGCCGCTACATCCTGATCGACCATGAAGCCGCGCCCGGCACGGGCATCTCGGCGGTCCAGACCCTGCACCGCATCGAAGGCGACTATCTGAAGCGCGAGGTCGAAGCGGCGGGCTTCGTTTATGAGGGCGAGAGCCAGGCCGTCGCCAATCCCGCAGACGACCACAGCCTGAACGTCTTCGACGAGAAGATCCGCGGCAAGACAGACCAGTTCGTCTATCGCTTCCGCAAGCCGGGCTGATCAATCTCGATACTGAGAACCGTTATCAATTAAGGGTTTGGGGCGTTTTGTCCATGCGGCGGACATGGACAAGCCCGCTTCGGGAGAGCAAACAACGCAAAGACATCGCCATAAGCGAAAGAACGCGTAGTTTGTTTGACTATAAGGCCGCCTTTAATAGCTCGGTGGAGCAGGTTCGCAGCGAAGGACGCTATCGCGTCTTCGCCGATCTGAAGCGCGTGCGCGGCCAGTTTCCGCAGGCTGTGCGTCGCCGCGAGGATGGCTCCGAGCAGGACGTCGTCATCTGGTGCTCCAACGACTATCTCGGCATGGGCCAGCACCCCGTCGTGCTGGACGCCATGCACAATGAGATCGATGCGGTGGGCGCCGGCGCCGGCGGCACGCGCAACATCTCCGGCACGACCCGCTCCGCCGTCGATCTCGAAGCGGAGCTGGCCCACTGGCACCAGAAGGAAGCGGCTCTGCTGTTCACCTCGGGCTATGTCGGCAACGAAGCGACGCTGTCGACCCTGCAGAAGATCTTGCCGGGCCTGATCACCTTCTCCGATTCGCTGAACCATGCCTCGATGATCGCCGGCATCCGCCACGGCGGCGGCGAGCGTCACGTCTTCATGCACAACGATCTGGCGCATCTGGAGGCCCTGCTGGCGGCGGCGCCGGCCGATGCGCCCAAGCTGATCGCGTTTGAGAGCGTCTATTCGATGGACGGCGACATCGCCGATCTGGCTGGCACTATCGCCCTGGCCAAGAAATACGGCGCCCTGACCTATCTGGACGAGGTCCATGCGGTTGGCCTGTATGGCGAAACCGGCGCGGGTGTCGCCGAGCGCGACGGCGTGCTGGACCAGATCAACATCATCGAATGCACCCTGGGCAAGGCGATCGGCGTGATGGGCGGCTATATCGCCGCCGACGCCATGATCATCGATGCGGTGCGCAGCTGGGCCTCGGGCTTCATCTTCACCACTTCGCTGCCGCCGGCCCTGACCGCCGGCGCCTTGGCTTCTGTTCGTCACCTGAAGGCCCACCCCGAACTGCGCGTCCAGCATCAAGAGCGCGCCGCGACGCTCAAGGCCCGCTTCGCCGCGGCCGGCATCCCCGTGATGGAAAGCGAGAGCCATATCGTGCCGGTCCACGTCGGTGATCCGGTCCACTGCAAGATGATCTCGGACATGCTGCTGGACGAGTACGGCGTCTATGTTCAGCCGATCAACTATCCGACTGTGCCCAAGGGGACCGAGCGCCTGCGTTTCACGCCGTCGCCGAACCACACCGACGCCATGATGGATCATCTGGTCCAGGCGATGGACAAGCTGTTCGCCCACTGCAACGTGGCGCGCCGACCCGTCGCCGCATGACGACGGGCGACGACCTCGGAGAGGTCATCGTCGAGTTCACCCGCAACGGCCCCTACCTCAAATGCTCGGCCATCCATGTCGCGACAGGCCGGGAGGTCAGCGCTATGGGGCCGGTCAACGAGCCCAAGTCCGTGGAACGGGTGGCGATCGCCAAGCTAAGGCGGGCACTGGGCAAAGGCTGACCACAAGATGTTGTGGTCGGGCCCGGCTGGGGATAGATAGGCCAGCTTCTGATTTCGGGGATTCCATCGTGACGGCCTTCACCCACGACGCCTATTTCACCAAGACGCTCGCTGACGCCGATCCGGATGTCTTCAAGGGCATTCAGGGCGAGCTGGGCCGTCAACGCGAGCAGATCGAGCTGATCGCTTCCGAGAATATCGTCTCCCAGGCGGTGCTCGACGCGCAGGGTTCGGTCCTGACCAACAAATACGCCGAGGGCTATCCCGGTCGCCGCTACTATGGCGGTTGCGAGTTCGTCGACATCACCGAGGACCTGGCGCGCGAGCGGGCGAAAAAGCTGTTCGGCGCCGCCTTCGCCAACGTCCAGCCCCACTCGGGCGCCCAGGCCAACCAGGCGGTCTTCTTCACCCTACTGCAACCCGGCGACACCTTCCTGGGCATGGATCTGGCCTGCGGCGGACACCTGACGCACGGTTCGCCGGCGAACCAGTCGGGCAAGTGGTTCCGCCCTGTGACCTACAAGGTGCGTGAAGACACCCACCTGATCGACTACGACCACGTCGCCGAAATGGCCGAGCGCGAGAAGCCCAAGCTGATTCTGGCCGGCGCCTCGGCCTACAGCCGCCACATCGACTTCAAGCGCTTCCGCGAGATCGCCGACAGCGTCGGCGCCTATCTGATGGTGGACATGGCCCACTACGCCGGCCTGATCGCCGGCGGCGCCTATCCGGACCCGATCCCGCACGCCCACGTCGTCACCACGACCACGCACAAGACCTTGCGCGGCCCGCGCGGCGGCATGATCCTGTCCAACGATGTTGATCTGGGCAAGAAGATCAACTCCGCCGTCTTCCCCGGCCTGCAAGGCGGCCCGCTGGAACACGTCATCGCGGCCAAGGCCGTGGCCTTCGGCGAGGCGCTGAAGCCCGAGTTCAAGGGCTATGCCCAACAGGTGGTCAAGAACGCACAGGCCCTGTCCGGCGTCCTCATCGAGCGCGGCCTCGCCATCGTCTCGGGCGGCACCGACAGCCACCTGGCGCTGGTCGACCTGCGGCCCAAGGGCGTGACCGGCAAGGCGACCGAGCATGAGCTCGAAAAGGCGCTGATGACCTGCAACAAGAACGGCGTGCCGTTCGACACCGCCCCGTTTACCGTCACCTCGGGCGTCCGCCTAGGCACGCCGGCCGGCACCACGCGCGGCTTCGGTGAGGAAGAGTTCAAGCAGATCGGTCACTGGATCGCCGACGTCGTCTCGTCGATGAACGGCGGCGACGAAGCCGATCCGGCCGTGGTCGCAGGCGTCGCGGCCCAGGTGCGAGAGTTGACGCACCGCTTCCCGATCTACGGATAACTGCCTGATGAAGTGCCCTTTTTGCGGTCATCAGGACACTCAGGTGAAGGACAGCCGGCCGTCGGACGACGGATCGGCCATCCGACGCCGCCGGTCCTGCCCGAACTGCAACGGGCGCTTCACGACGTTCGAGCGTGTGCAACTGCGCGAACTGGTCATCCTGAAACGCAATGGACGGCGCACGCCCTTCGATCGCGACAAGCTGGAACGCTCGCTGGGCGTGGCCCTGCGCAAACGCCCGGTCCAGGCCGATCAGGTCGAGCAGATGGTCAACCGGATCGTCCGCCAGCTGGAAAGCCTGGGCGAGACTGAAATCCCGTCCAGCACGGTCGGCGACTTCATCATGAAGGCGCTGAAGGGCGTGGATGAGGTGGCCTATGTCCGCTACGCCTCGGTGTACAAGGATTTCCGCCACACCGGCGACTTCGCCAAGTTCTTGGGCGACGAAGGGTTCGACGAACCGTCCGGCAAGGCCTGATGCGGGTCACGCTGAAACTGGCGACCTCCCTGGACGGGCGGATCGCCACGGCCTCGGGCGAAAGCCAGTGGATTACCGGCGAGGCGGCGCGGCTTGAGGGTCACCGCATGCGCGCCGCCTACGACGCGATCCTGGTCGGTGTCGAGACGGTTCTGCACGACGATCCCGAACTGACCGCCCGCCTTCCGGGACGCAGCGTGGATCAGCCCTTGCGCGTCGTGCTGGACAGCCGGCTGCGCACGCCGCAGGCGGCGAAGGTCGCGGGCGAAAACACCCTGATCCTGACCGCCGCGGAACCGCGCGCGATCGGCGCCGCCAAGGTGGTGCAGATCGCCGCCGAAGACGGTCGTCCGACCATCCCCGCCGTGCTGAAAGCCTTGGAAGCCGCCGGCGCAACCTCGCTTCTGATCGAAGGCGGCGGCCAGGTCGCGGCGTCTTTCCTGCGCGCCGATGCCGTCGATGTGCTGGAATGGTTCCGCGCCCCAGTCCTGCTGGGCGTTGAGGGGCGGCCCTGCGTCGCCGCCCTGGCTCTTGCAAAGCTGGCCGACGCCCCCAAGTTCCGTCGCCTGGGCGTCGAGCCCGTCGGGGACGATCTGTGGGAACGCTACGCCCGTCTCTGACGCCGTCCAATTTAGACGATTAGACGAATTAGACGGTATTTTTCTCCCAAGGGGTCCAGAGTCCAAATGTTCACCGGCATCGTCACCGACATCGGCCGCGTCCGCGAGGTCCGCGAGACCGATCGCGACCGCCGTTACGAGATCGAGACCGCCTGGAACATCGACGGCATCGACCTGGGCGCTTCCATCAGCCACGCGGGCTGCTGCTTGACGGTGACCGAAAAGGGCCCCGGCTGGTTCGCCGTCGAGGTGTCGAACGAGACCCTGTCGAAGACCACCCTGGGCGCCTGGAAGACGGGCGACGGCGTCAATCTGGAGCGGGCCGCCAAGCTGGGCGACGAGATGGGCGGCCATGTCGTGTCCGGCCACGTCGATGGTCTTGGGCGGGTGGTTTCGATCACGCCCGAAGGCGGATCGCACCGGATCGAGGTCGAGGCCCCCACGCCTCTGCATCGCTATATCGCCGCCAAGGGGTCGATCACCGTGGACGGCGTGTCCTTGACCGTAAACGCCGTCGAGGGTCAGGTCTTCTCGCTGAACATTATCCCTCACACCTGGGACGTGACGACCCTGGGCCGCTTGAAAGTGGGCGATCCCGTCAATCTGGAGATCGACATGCTGGCGCGATACCTCGCGCGATGGCAGGAGACCGCGTGATGCAATTGGCCGCGAACATGAACGACAGCCCGATCAGTCCCATCGAGGACATTCTGGAGGACGCCCGCAACGGCCGTCCCTACATCCTGGTGGACGCCGAGGATCGCGAGAACGAAGGGGACATCATCATCCCCGCCCAGTTCGCGACGCCGGACCAGATCAATTTCATGATCCGCCAGGCGCGCGGGCTGGTGTGCCTGGCCCTGACCGCCGAGCGCGCCCAGCAACTGCGCCTGCCGCCAATGGCCGCCGACAACCGCGAGAGCATGAAGACCGCCTTCACCGTCTCGATCGAGGCCAAGGACGGCGTGACGACCGGCATTTCCGCCGCCGACCGCTCGCGCACCATTCATGTAGCGACCGACGCGTCAAAGGGCATGGACGACATCGTCTCGCCGGGACACATCTTCCCGCTGGTCGCGCGCGACGGCGGCGTTCTGGTCCGCGCCGGCCACACCGAGGCGGCCGTGGACATCAGCCGCATGGCCGGCCTGACCCCCGCCGGGGTGATCTGCGAGATCATCAAGGACGACGGCGAGATGGCACGGATGCCTGATCTGGTCGCCTTCGCCCAGCTGCATGGGCTGAAGATCGGCACCATCGCCGACCTGATCGCCTATCGTCGCCGCACCGAACGCTTCGTCGAACGGATCATGGATACGCCGTTCGAGAGCGTTCACGGCGGACCGTTCCGCCTGATGCTGTACAAGAACACCATTGAGGGCGCCGAGCATGTGGCCCTGGTCAAGGGGCGCATCGATCCGGCCAAACCGACCTTGGTGCGGATGCACCAGGTGGACTTCGCCTGCGACCTGCTGGGCCACGTCGAGGCGCGCCAGGACTATGTGCCCAGCGCCCTGAAACAGATCACCGACCATGACGGACCCGGCGTCGTCGTCTTCCTACGCGATCCGTCGCTGACCTCGCTGGCCGAACGGCTGGCGGGCGCGGACAAGCCGGCGGCGATGGATCGATCGCTGCGCGCCTATGGCGTGGGGGCCCAGATCCTGCTGGACCTGGGTGTCAGGGACATGATCGTGATGAGTTCGACGCGACCCGAGCCGACTGCGCTTGAAGGCTACGGCCTGCGCATCGTCGGCTGGCGCGACATGGATGGAGAAATAAAGGCGTGACCGAAGCCCCCCGTATTCTGATCGTTGAGGCGCGCTTCTACGACGACCTGGCCGACGCCCTGCTGGAAGGGGCCAAGGAGACGCTGAAGGCGCGCGGCGCCGACTTCGACGTCATCACCGTGCCCGGCGCGCTGGAGGTGCCGCCGGCCATCGCCCTGGCCGAGGAGGCTGGCCGCTTCCCGACCGCACCCCGCTATGACGGCTATGTGGCGCTGGGGACGGTCATCCGTGGTGAGACCTACCATTTCGAGATCGTCTCCGATCAGTCGGCGGCCGGCATCATGGCGCTAGGCGTCAAGGGCGTCATCATCGGCAACGGCATCCTGACGACCGAGGACGAAGATCAGGCCTGGTATCGGGCCCGTCTTTCGGAAGGGGATAAGGGCGGCGGCGCCGCCAAGGCGTGCCTGGACCTCATTGCATTGAAGAAGCGGTTGCGTCATGGCGTCGGCGCATGACTGAACCGAACAGCGTCAAAGCCGTCCTCGAACAACTCGCCGAAGCCGAAAAGCAGCGCGCCGAGCCCAATCTGAGCTCCAAACAGCGTCGCGCCCGCACCGTGTCGCGTCTCGCCGCCGTCCAGGCCCTCTATCAGATGGAACTGGCGGGCGAGGGCGTGGAGACGGTCATCACCGAATTCTCCAACTTCCGCTTCGACACGGACATCGAGGGCGAAGCCCTGGCCGAGGCCGACGAGGCCTATTTCGCCGACATCGTGCGTGGCGTGATCGAAAGCCAGCGCGACATCGACGCGGCCATCAAGGCCCGCCTGGCCTCCAACTGGAAGCTGGAGCGGATCGATGCCACCCTGCGCGCCCTGCTGCGCTCGGGCGCCTGGGAGCTGATCAAGCATCCCGAGACCCCGCGCGAGGTCGTGATCGACGAATATGTCGAACTGGCCAAGGCCTTCTTCGATGACGCCGAGGCGCGCTTCGTCAACGCGGCGCTGGACGGCGTGGCCAAAGACACCCGCAAATAATGCCGGCGCTCGACGTCGCGGGCGAATTCGAGACGATCGAGCGGCTGTTCAAGCCCTTGGCCCATCCCGAGTGGGGCAGGGGGCTGGCCGACGATGTGGCGGCGCTGCCGTCACGGCCCGGCTATGACCTCGTCCTGACCAAGGACGCCATCGTCGAGGGCGTGCATTTCCTGCCCGACGATCCGCTGGACACGGTCGCCAGGAAGTTGCTGCGGGTCAATCTGTCGGACCTCGCCGCCAAGGGCGCCGAGGCGTTCGGCTATCTGCTGGCCTGCTTCTGGTCGGAACGCTGCGGCTGGCCCGAGCGCGAGGCCTTTGCTTCCGGGCTGGCCGAGGATCAGGCGCGGTTCGGCGTTCATCTGCTCGGCGGGGACACGGTCAGGACGCCCGGCCCGCTGTCCTTCTCTCTGACGGCCCTGGGATGGGCGGCGACGGGCAAGACCGTTTCTCGCGCAGGCGCGCAGGTCGGCGACCTCGTCTTCGTCACCGGCGTGATCGGGGACGGGCTTCTGGGGCTCAAGGCGGCGCAAGAACAACTGGCTCTGGCGCCCGAGCGTATGGAAGCCTTGATCAGCCACTACCGGATGCCGACGCCACGGACTGACTTCGCCGACATCGTGCGCGAGTTCGCTACAGCATCCGTCGATGTGTCGGACGGCCTGGCTGCCGACCTGGCCCATATCGCGCAGGCCAGCAGGGTCGGTGTGGCGCTCAATCTGAACGTCCTGCCCCTGTCTGCGGCCGCCCAGGCCTGGTTCGACGATCGGGTCGATCCGCAGTTGTCGCTCGAAGACTTGGCCAGTGGCGGCGATGACTATGAGATCACGTTCACCGCCCATCCGCGCCACGAAGACGCCCTGCGTCGCGAGGCCGAGCGGCGACTGGTTCGCCTGACCCGCATCGGCGAAGTCACCGCAGGTCAGGGCCTGACGGTCCTTTACGACGGTCAGCCCGTGCCGATGGCCAGAAACGGCTGGACCCACGGCTGACCCGGCAAGGGAATCCTAACGCCCGTCCGGCAGGATGTCGTCATGGACCGTAGAACCCTGATCGCCGCCGGAACCGCCGCCCTGACCGGCACCGTGGCGAGTCGCGCCGCCGCCTCCGGCAGCGAAACGGACTCTGCGCCTGCGGCCCTGAGCATCGCAGGCCTCGGCCTGCCCGTCATCGAGGGTGGGCGTTTGCGGAACTACGTATTCGTCGCCCTCAGGCTCGAACTGGGCGCCGGCAAGACCGTCGAGCAGATGAAGCCCAAGGAAGCCTTCTTCCGCGACGCCGTCGTTCGCGCGGCCCACAAGACGCCCTTCACCGTGCCCGGCGACTGGACACGGCTGGACGAGCGGGCCCTGTCCGCCTCGCTGGTGGCGGCGTCTGCGGCGATCTCGGGTCGCGGCTCCGTCCGGCGCGTCGAGGTCGTCAGCCAGTCGCCGCGTCGCCGAACGGGCATGCAGACCGCCCGCTGAACGGGCTGACCGACCGCTGTTGCGTCACTCCGCCTGCCATGACAGGCTCCCTTTGCAAATCCCAAAGAACGCACTGACGCGTTCGCCGCGTGCGGGGGGACCGGAAGGCGGACAGAGGCGATAACGCCCGACCGCGCCAAGGCCTGCGCGCCTGTTTGCAAGGGCATGGAAACGCCAATGACGAACTCACTTACGCTGGTCTTCGCGGCCGGTGTGCTGGCGGTGCTGTATGGCGCCGCGCAGACCGCCGTGTTGATGAAGGCGAGCACTGGCAACGACAAGATGCGAGAGATCGCCGCCGCGATCCAGGAAGGCGCCTCGGCCTATTTGAAGCGGCAATATCTGACCATCGGCATCGTCGGCATCGTGATCCTGATCGCCGCCTATTTCCTGATCGGAATCTATGCCGCTATCGGCTTTCTGATCGGCGCCGTCCTGTCTGGCGCGGCCGGTTATGCCGGGATGCTGATCTCGGTGCGGGCGAATGTGCGCACGGCGCAGGCGGCGTCAGAAAGCTTGGCCAAGGGATTGAACCTGGCGTTCCGCTCAGGCGCCATCACCGGCATGTTCGTGGCAGGCGGCGCTCTTATCGGGGTGTCGGGCTACTATATTGTGCTGACACAGCATCTGGGGTTGGCCTCGACAGGCCGCGAGGTGATCGACGGGCTGGTGGCGTTGGGCTTCGGCGCCTCGCTGATCTCGATCTTCGCGCGACTGGGCGGCGGCATCTTCACCAAGGGCGCCGACGTGGGCGGCGACATGGTGGGCAAGGTCGAAGCGGGTATTCCCGAAGACGACCCTCGCAACGCCGCGACCATCGCCGACAATGTGGGCGACAACGTCGGCGACTGCGCCGGCATGGCGGCCGACCTGTTCGAGACCTATGCCGTGACGACTGTCGCGACCATGGTGCTGGCCGCGATCTTCTTCAGGGGGCAGCCCTATGTGAATCTGATGATGGTGCTGCCGCTGGCGATCTGCGCGGTGTGCATCGTCACCTCAATCATCGGCAGCTTCTTCGTGCGGTTAGGCAAGTCGAACAACATCATGGGCGCCCTCTATCAAGGGCTCATCGTCACCGGCGTCCTGTCCATCGGTGCGGTCTGGTGGGTGATCGACCAGATGGTGACGGGGCCGATCGTGACGGCTAGCGGTCTGGAAATCCAGCCGATGGCGCTGTTCTGGTCCGGTATGGTCGGCTTGGCCGTTACGGCGGCGATCGTGGTCGTGACCGAATACTATACCGGATCCGGCTTCCGTCCGGTGCGATCGGTCGCCAACGCGTCGGTGTCCGGGCACGGCACCAACGTCATTCAGGGCTTGGCCGTCTCGCTGGAGGCGACGGCGCTGCCGGCGCTGACGATCATCGTCGGCATCGTGGCCAGCTTCCAACTGGCCGGCCTGTTCGGCATCGCCATCGCCACCACGACCATGCTGGGCGTCGCCGGAATGATCGTGGCGCTGGACGCCTTTGGACCCGTGACCGACAACGCCGGCGGCATCGCCGAGATGGCGGGTCTGCCCAGCGACGTGCGGCATTCGACGGATGCCCTGGACGCCGTGGGCAACACGACCAAGGCCGTGACCAAGGGCTACGCCATCGGTTCGGCGGGCCTCGGCGCGCTGGTGCTGTTCGCCGCCTATACGTCGGACCTGCAGTATTTCTCGGCCAACCCGGCGGACTATCCCTTCTTCGCGGGTATGGGGGAGATCGCCTTCGATCTGACCAATCCCTACGTCGTCGTCGGCCTGCTGTTCGGGGGACTGCTGCCCTTCCTGTTCGGCGGCATGTCGATGATGGCGGTGGGACGGGCGGCCGAATCGGTCGTTGCGGAGGTTCGGCGCCAGTTTCGCGAGAATCCCGGCATCATGACCTATCAGGTGAAACCGGAATACGGTCGGGCGGTCGACATCCTGACCAAGGCGGCGATCCGCGAGATGATCGTGCCGTCGTTGTTGCCGGTGCTGTCGCCGATCGTCCTGTTCGTCGCGGTGCTGGGCATTTCGGACAAGGCGAACGCCTTTGCCGCTCTCGGCGCCATGCTGATGGGGGTGATCGTCACCGGCCTGTTCGTCGCCATTTCGATGACGTCGGGCGGCGGCGCCTGGGACAACGCCAAGAAGGTGATCGAGGAAGGCTTCACCGACAAGAACGGCGTCGTCCACGGCAAGGGCTCGGAAGCCCACAAGGCGGCCGTGACCGGCGATACGGTCGGCGATCCCTACAAGGACACGTCGGGTCCGGCGGTGAACCCGATGATCAAGATCACCAACATCGTCGCCCTGCTGCTGCTGGCGGTGCTGGCGAGCGGGACCATCGGCTAGGCTAAACCACAGCCATTACGAAAACGCCCCGGAGAGCGATCTCCGGGGCGCCTGTGTTTTGGGGAAAGAGCCGCCTTAGTCGGGGCGGCGCTGGCCGGGTGTATCGTCCTCGGTGCGGGGAAGTTGACCACGACCGACGTTGCCCAGCAGTTGTTCCAGGACCGTCAGCTCACGACCGCGCGTCGGCGTCTCGTTGCGGTTCATGGCGATCTGCTCGCCATCCGTCAGGCCCAGGGTGCGGACCGACGCCACCTGATCGCCCTGCGGGACGAAGGTGATTTCTGTCACGGTGCGCGTCGAAACCTTGGGCAGGTTGTAGGTGTATTTTTCGGTCGTCTGGCTGATGTAGTACCAGACCTGATCCGGCTCGAACGTCGAGGTGGTGGAAGGCGAACCCAGCTTGGCGAGGACGGTTTCCTTGGTGTCGGTGCCGGCGACCACGTCTTGCGGCTTGGCGTCGATGGCCTGGAAGCCGTTGGAGCCGATGGTCGGGGCGCAGGCGGCGGACAGGCCGGCCAGCGAAACAGCGACGAAAAGCGGGACGAAACGGGACATGGTCGGGCGCCTGCGAGAGAACAAGGTCTTTGACCTAGACGGACCTGCGTCCTAGTTCAACGGCGCGGCGGAAAAGGGGCCGTTGGAACCCATGCTGAAAAACCTGTTCAAACCCCAATCCGGCGTCCGTCTCGGCGACGATCTCTACGCCAAGGCCGTCAGCCAGGCCCGCAATTCGGCCTTCTACACGCGTCTGGCGGTCGATGACCGCATCGACGCGCGATTCGAACTCTACACGCTGCATGTGCTGTTGCTGGTGCTGCGGCTGCGCGATGAGAACACGGCTCAGGGCCAGGATGCGGCTCAGGCGGTCTTCGACGTCTATGTCTCGGCGCTGGATCACGTCTTGCGGGAGGAAGGCGTGGGCGACGTCGCCGTCGGCAAGAAGATGCGTAAACTGGGAGAGGCCCTGTATGGCCGGATGAACGCCTATGAGCAGCCGCTGCGCGCCGGCGATGCGGCGGTTCTGGCCGAGGCTATGGCGAAGAATGTCTATGCGGATCCGCAAGCGCCCCATGCGGACACATTGGCGCGCTATGCGCTGACGACACGCGCAGCCTTGGCGGCGCAGGATTTCAACAAGGTGCTGGCGACGCCGGCCTGGGCGGAAGTTTGAAAGAGATGAGCGCGACGCTCCCCTACAGTGAAACGGTGCGGGTCAATCAGATCGGCGCGAGCCTGAACCGCCGGCTGGAACCTGATGCGGAGACACGCAAGCGAATCGCCCGCAGCCTTGATCTTCAGGGTCTGGACGATTTCGTCGTCGATCTGGAGATCAAGCCGACGCCGTCGACCAGCGAATGGACGATGAAGGGCAGGGTGACGGCACATGCGGTGCAGACCTGCGGCCTGACGCTGGAGCCCTTGCCAGTCGATGTGGATCGCCGGTTCTCCATTCAGCTTGTCGAAGCCAAGCCCGAGGAAACCGACGAGATCGAGGTCACGCTGGATGAAGAAGACGCCGACGTGATCGAGGACGGCAAGATCGATCTGGGTCAATATGCGGTCGAGCAATTGGTGCTGTCGCTTGATCCGTTCCCGCGCAAGCCCGGCGCGGAGTTCGTGCAACCTGAGGAGCCGACGGAGATTTCTCCGTTCGCGGCCTTGAAGGCGCTCAAATCCAAAGACGACCAAGGCTGAGGTTGACGTAGGGGCCGGGTGGTTGCATCCCCCGGCGTCGGCGCTATCGTCCAGCGCATCCTGCCAAGCGTCGCGCGACAAGACGACGCGGCCACAAGAGGTCCATTTGCCAGCCCCAGTTACGATCTCGCTTGACGCCATGGGCGGCGATCACGGGCCTTCCGTCGTCGTTCCCGGCATCCGCAGCTATATCCGGACCCATGACGGGGAGGGAGTTCGCTTCCTGCTGCATGGCGATGAGGCCAAGATTGTTCCGGAACTGGCGCGTTGCGGGCTGCCGGCGGACCTCTGCGAGATCCGCCACACCGACAAGGTCGTGGCCATGGACGAAAAGCCGGCCCAGGCCATGCGCCGCGGCAAGGGCTCCAGCCTGTGGAACGCCATCGAAGCGGTGAAGACGGGTCAGGCCGGCGGCGTCGTCTCGGCCGGCAACACCGGCGCCCTGATGGCGATCTCGAAACTGATTCTGCGGATGTCTGCGCCCGGGCTTGAGCGTCCGGCCATCGTCGCCAGTTGGCCCACCTTCAAGGGCCATACGGCGGTTCTGGACGTCGGTGCCAACATCGGCAGCGATGCGGAGCAACTGATCGAGTTCGCCATCATGGGCGAGGCGTTCCAATCCGCGGTGCGCGGCATCGCCCGCCCGACAATCGGCCTGCTAAACGTCGGGTCCGAGGACATGAAGGGCAACGAACAGGTCAAGGAGGCGCACGCCATCCTACGCGACGGGCCGTTCGATCTGAACTATCACGGCTTCGTCGAGGGCGACGATATCGCCAAGGGCACGGTGGACGTGGTGGTGACCGACGGTTTCACAGGCAATATCGCGTTGAAGACCGCCGAAGGCACGGCGCGCTATATTTCGGCCCTGCTGAAAGAGGCCCTGACCTCGAACCTGCAATCCAAGCTGGGCGCCGTCATCGCCATGCCGGCGTTGAAGAAAATGCGCCAGAAGATCGACCCCAGCGCCATCAACGGCGGCCCCCTGTTGGGCCTGAACGGCATCGTGGTGAAGAGCCATGGCGGCGCGGACGCCAAGGGATTCGGCAACGCGATCCGCATCGCTGTCGATCTGGCCCGCAGCGACTATATGAGCAAGGTGGGGGACAACCTGGGCAAGCTGGACGCGGTGTTCGACCATGCCGCCAAGCCCGCCGCAGCCGTGGGAGAACCCCTCCAGTGATCGTCACCCGCAGCGCCGTGACAGGCGTCGGCTCTTATCTGCCGGACGAGATCGTCACCAACGCCGACCTGGCCAAGTTCGTCGACACCTCCGACGAATGGATCCAGGAGCGCACCGGCATCAAACAGCGTCACAAGGCGCGCGACGACCAGCCGACCAGCGATCTGGCGGTCGAGGCCGCCAAGAAGGCGCTCGCCGACGCGGGCAAGGCAGCGTCCGACGTCGACCTGATTATCGTGGCCACCACGACGCCCGACATGACCTTCCCGGCGGTCGCGTCGATCGTCCAGGCCAAGCTGGGTGCGGGCGTCGGCATCGCCTTCGATGTTCAAGCCGTCTGCTCCGGTTTCGTCTATGCGCTCAGCGTCGCCGACGGCTTCGTGGCGCGCGGTCTGTCGAAATGCGCTCTGGTGATCGGGGCCGAGGAGATGACGCGGTTGATGGACTGGACCGACCGGACCACCTGCGTCCTGTTCGGCGACGGGGCCGGCGCCGTGGTGCTGGAACCGCGCGAAGGGCAGGGGACATCGGACGATCAGGGCATGCTGGGCTTCGCCTTGCGCGCTGACGGATCCAAGACCGATCTGCTCTACGTCGACGGCGGCCCGGCGACGACGGGGACCGTTGGCCACCTGCGCATGGCTGGAAACCAGGTCTTCCGTCATGCCGTCGTGAACATCGCAGAAGGCATCACCGCCGCCTGCGCCGCCGCCAACATCCAGATCGCGGATGTCGACTGGTTCGTGCCGCACCAGGCCAACCAGCGAATCATCAAGGGTGTCGGCGACCGGTTGGGTCTGGACGAGAACAAGGTGATCTCCACCGTCGCCACCCACGCCAACACCTCGGCCGCCTCGATCCCGCTCGCGCTGGACGCTGCGATCCAGGACGGGCGAATCAAGAAGGGCGATATGGTGCTGCTTGAAGCCATGGGTGGCGGCCTGACCTGGGGCGCCTGCGCGCTTCGGCTCTAATCGACATCGAGGCATTGATTTTTCGGGGGCTTTGCGCCCCTATGGATGCGAGCGGATCGCATGACAGCGGGGATACGATGGCAGGCCAACAGACCGTGACGCGCGCCGACTTGTGCGAAGCTGTGCATGAAGAGGTCGGCCTGTCGCGTCAGGAATGCTCCAGCCTCGTCGAGCGCACCCTGGAACTGATCGTCGAATCGCTGGAACGCGGCGAGACGGTGAAACTGTCCGGCTTCGGCGTCTTCCAGGTGCGTGAGAAGCGCGCACGGATGGGCCGCAATCCCAAGACGGGCGAACCGGCGGCGATCAATCCGCGCCGGATCATCAGCTTCCGCGCCTCACAGATCATGAAAAGCCGGGTTCACGACGCCGTCGTCGAGGCCTGATCGCGGTGGCCAAGAGCGCCGACGCCTTCCGAACCATTTCCGAAGCGGCCGAAGAGGTCGGTGCGCCGCAGCATGTCCTGCGGTTCTGGGAAACAAAGTTCGATTTCGTCACGCCGGTCAAACGAGCCGGCGGTCGGCGCTTTTATCGGCCTCAGGACATCGCGGTGCTGAAGGCGGTCAAACGTCTTCTGCACGACGACGGGCTGACGATTCGCGGCGTCCAGCGTTTGCACAAGGAACAGGGGCTGAAAAAGCTGATCGGAGCGGAGGCCGCCGCACTGATCGACAACGGCGATGTCACGTTCTCTACGGCGCCTTCCGATGTCGCGCAGGCTGAAACCTCGAAATTGCATCAGGTTCTAGCCGATCTGGAGCAGGCCAAAGCGCGTCTGGACGCCGTTCTTTCACGGTAGGTGGAAAAGTCGTTTTAGCGTTTGCGGACAGCGATCCCCCCGTCTATAGGGAGCGCCTTCGGAGCGTGGCGCAGCCTGGTAGCGCACTTGACTGGGGGTCAAGGGGTCGCAGGTTCGAATCCTGTCGCTCCGACCATTCTTGAAAAAGAATGATGATGGTGGGGTCGTCCTTGCGGGCGGCCCCATCGCCGTATCTGGGGGCACGTTCGGCGCTCAGCCCCGCTCGGCCCATCGCAGCAACGGGATGAGGGGCAAGCCCCAGGCGGTCCCGCCGATGCCGAAGAACAGGAAGTCAATCCACTGCGACGGCGGCAGCATTCCGCGCAGGGCGATCAGGCCCCAGACCCAGAAAACGAGAAAGAGCAACACGCCGATCGCGGCGACGAAGCGACGCAGACGCGGCGGCATCAGCGCTTGTTCCGGAATAGGAAGAAGGCGACCAGACAGATGCCCGATCCCACGAGCGCCCACGGCACCCAGACCCAACTGTCCATCGTGCTGACCGCGAAGACCCGCACCGCCAGAAACCATCCGCAGGCCAGGCCGATCCCGGACACCAGGCTTGTGCCGCCGAAGCCGCGCCGGCCCGTCAGAAGGTCCGCGATCCAGGCCAGCAGCAGGCCGCCTGCGACGGCGGCGGCGATATCGGCGTATTGCAACCCTGATCTCCTGCGGCGACAGCGCCGTTAACTCAATCCGACTCGATCTTGTCGCTTGGGGCGGGCATACCGCACCGGTCGCGTCTGGTCTTCTTTCCACGCGACACCATATCCGGGTCAGTGTCAGGCGTCGAATGAACCGTTTCGGAAATCCAGATCGTAACCGCGCCGTCGCCGTATGGCTGTTCGCCACGGCCGCCGTCGTCTTCCTGATGGTGGTGATCGGCGGCATCACGCGGCTGACGGGCTCTGGCCTGTCGATCACGGAGTGGAAGCCCATCATGGGCGCCATTCCGCCTTTGAACGACGCGCAGTGGGCCGAGGCCTTCGAGAAGTACAAGCAGATCCCGCAGTACGCGCAGGTCAACGCCGGCATGAGCCTGGGCGAGTTTCAGGGCATCTTCTGGTGGGAATGGCTGCACCGGCTGATCGGGCGCCTGGTGGGTATGGTGTTCGCCCTGCCGCTGATCGTCTTCCTGCTGTGCCGTCTGGCGCCGGCCCGGTCGGTATTCCACCAGTGGGCGATGCCCAACCGCCTGATCTTGCGTTGTGTCCTGCTTCTGGCGCTGGGCGGCCTTCAAGGCCTGATTGGATGGTGGATGGTGTCCAGCGGCCTGTCCGAGCGTGTCAGCGTGGCGCCCGAGCGTCTGGCCACACATCTGGGTCTGGCGTTCGTCCTGTTCGCCGCCCTGATCTGGACGGGGCTAGAGGCCTGGAATGGCGAAGATCATGGCCGCCCGCCGTCGGGTTGGGCGAGGGGCGCCGGCCTGCTGCTGGGCGCGGTCTTTCTGCAATGTCTGCTGGGCGCTCTGGTTGCGGGCGGTCATGCGGGACTGGTCTATACCGACTGGCCGCTGATGAACGGCGCCGTTTTGCCGCCTGCCGACTGGAGCCTGGGCGCGGCCGCCTTCCTGCATGATCAGGCGCTCACGCAGTTCAATCACCGACTGGTCGCCTATGGTCTGCTGATCGCCGTCAGCATCTATGCTTTCCAGGCCTGGCGCTGGCGCGTGGCGGAAGGAATGGGGCTCGGCGCCTTCATGCTTGCGGGTGTGATCTGGTTCCAGGCTCTGCTGGGGATCGTGACCCTGCTGCACGCGGTTCCGGTGTGGCTGGGCGTGCTGCACCAGGCAGGCGCCGCGATCGTGCTGGCGACGGCTACCGTGAACCTATGGTTGGTGCTGCGGGCTCAGCCGCGCATCTTCATGTCCGGACCGAGGACCATGGGCCTCTGATCGCCAGAGTCATGCCGGGGTACATGATGTTGACGAACAACACCTCGCCATCCGGCGAGAAGCAGGCGCCGGCGAATTCCGAGTTGCCGGTGAAGACGTTGCGGCCGATCGTATAGACCTTGCCCTCTGGCGTGACGCCTTTCAGGTGGTTGCGGACGTCCGAGGAGTAGTTGTCCTCGCACAGGATCAGGTGTCCCCAGGGCGCGACGGTGATGTTGTCGGCCATGTTCATCGTCTTTGGATCAGTGCTTTCCACGAACAACTGCAGCCGGTCTGCCGCGCCGTTCAGACCGGGAACCAGCCGCATGACCTGACCGCGGCGGATGGGTCCGCCCGAAGTTGCGGTGAAATACAGTTCGTCTTCGCCCCACCAGACGCCTTCGCCCCGCGCCACCCAGGCCGCGCCGGCTGCATGACCGCGCTTGGCCAGGTCGCCATTAGGAGATTCGACGTCGTCCAGATCGATCCATTCGATCTCCCTCCAGTCGCCGACAGCCCAGGTGCGACCGTCCTGATTGCGCGTGTCGGCCGAGGGCGCGTCTTTCCAGGCCATCGCCTGAAGCCGGCCGCCCTCAATCAGCTTGCCGGGCGCATTGGGAATGAAGCGATAGAAGAGACCGGCGTTGTCGTCTTCGGTCAGATAGACGACGCCGGTGCGGGGATCGACGCAGACGGCCTCGTGATCGAACCGGCCCATCGCCTTGAGAGGCACGGGATCAACCAGGCCGGTCGCGGTAGCCGGCACTTCGAAGACCCACCCGTGGCTCTTGGTCACATCGGCGTCGGCCGGCGTCTCCAGCGTCTCCTCGCAGGTCAGCCAACTGCCCCAAGGCGTCGGGCCGCCGCAGCAATTGGTCGAGGTGCCGGCCAGCGTCAGATGCCGGCTGACCATCTGGCGGGTCGCCAGATCATAGATGACGGTGGAGCAGCCGCCGGGCAGCGGGCGGCCATTCTTGTAGGTGTCGTAGCCTCGGCTGGCGTCCAGCAGGTCAAGCCGTTCCTCACGAAGGCCGCCAGGACCCAAGTTGCGATGCAGGCCGCTGGAGCCCTTCAGCTCGTGATTGACGACAAGGGCCACGCGAGACCCTTCAAGCGGGAAACAGGCCATGCCGTCGGGCTGCCCCGGAGCGAACAGGCCGTCGTCCATCGTGTCGCCGCTCTGGGCGACGACCTGATAGGAAAAGCCTTCGGGCAGATCGAGCAGACGATTGGGATCGCGCAGCAGAGGTCCGTAGCCATGGACCTCGTTGACGTACGTCTCTTCGCCCGCCGTCTGAGCGGCGGCGTGACGCGCCAGTCCCGAGAAGGCGGCGGCTGCGCCCGTGGCGATCAGACCACGACGATGAAGGATCATGAAGGGCTCCAAAGCTGTCGCCGTTGCGATGCCCGCCTATAATCATGGTTTGATGACGTTTTGTGTTACGCCGTAACGCTTCTCACACCAGTTGCGCTGGGTATTTTAATACCGTATTTGAAAAACTGTGTTTTAACAATACGTTGAGGTGAGTGCGGCGTTGTCGTGTGCGTTGACGCGACCAATCGTCTCCTGTATCAGCGCGCCTTCATTCGGTTCCCTCGGGGGCCGGACCCGATTTTCGTCTCCAGGAACCCCCTCATGCTGAAGAGCACTACGGCTTCGTTGAAGCCGGCCGAGGTCGAGAAGAAGTGGATCCACATCGACGCCGAAGGCGTCGTGGTGGGCCGCCTTGCGACCTTCATCGCCAACCGTCTGCGCGGCAAGCACCGCGGCGATTACACCCCGCACGTCGATTGCGGCGACTATGTCGTCGTCACCAACGTCGATAAGGTGGTGTTCACCGGCAAGAAGAACACCGACAAGATCTACTATCGCCACACCGGTCACCCGGGCGGCGTCAAGTCGACCACGCCTGAGAAGGTTCTGGGCGGCCGCTTCCCCGAGCGCGTGCTTGAAAAGGCCGTCGAGCGCATGCTGCCCAAGGAAAGTCCCTTGGCCCGCAAGCAGATGACGCACCTGCGCCTGTTCTCTGGCAACCAGCACGACCACGAAGCCCAGCAACCGGAAACGATCGACTTCAAGTCGGCGTCGCCCAAGAACACCCGGAGCGTCTGAGCATGACCGACGTGACCAACACCGAAACCGCCACCGGCTTCGACGCCCTGAAGGGCCTGAGCTCTTCGGTCGAGAACGACGCGCCCGTCTATGTCCAGAAGCTGGACGCTCAAGGCCGCGCCTATTCGACCGGCAAGCGCAAGAACGCCATCGCTCGCGTCTGGGTGAAGCCCGGCACCGGCAAGATCACCATCAACGGCAAGGACCAAGAGCAGTATTTCGCTCGTCCCGTGCTGCGCATGATGATCGCTCAGCCGCTGACCGTCTCGGACCGCGCCACGCAGTATGACGTGATCTGCACCGTCGAAGGTTCGGGTCTGTCGGGCCAGGCCGGCGCCATCCGCCACGGCCTGTCGCACGCCCTGACGCACTTCGAACCGGAACTGCGCAAGGTCCTGAAGCCGCATGGCTTCCTGACCCGCGACAGCCGCGTCGTCGAGCGCAAGAAGTATGGCCGCGCCAAGGCTCGCCGCAGCTTCCAGTTCTCGAAGCGCTAATCGCGTTTACGCGGTTTGGATTTGGGGCGCTTCGGGGAGACCCGGAGCGCCCTTTTTCTTGCGCCTTTGCTCCTTAAGCGGAGAAGGGACGGGAGAGACAAATGACCCATACCATCTTCATCGACGGCGAGGCCGGCACCACGGGGCTGGAAATCCGCGAGCGGCTGGAAGCGCGCCCGGATCTGAAGCTGATCCTGCTGGGCGACAGACGTCGGGATGCGGATGCACGGCGTGAGGCCCTGAACGGCGCCGATGCGGTTATCCTGTGTTTGCCCGACGATGCGGCCCGAGAGGCCGTGTCCATGATCGACAACCCATCGGTCAAGGTGATCGACGCCTCGACCGCCTATCGGGTCGCGCCGGGCTGGGCTTATGGCTTTCCTGAAATGGATGCCGGGCAGCGTGCGCTGATCGCGCGCTCTCAGTTCGTGTCAAACCCCGGCTGCTATCCCACGGGCTTCATCGCTTTGGTGCGGCCGCTGGTGAAGGCGGGTCTGGTTCCAGCCAACTATCCGGTCACGGTCAATGCGGTGTCAGGCTATTCTGGCGGCGGCAAGGCCATGATCGCCGAGTTCGAGGCGGCCCCAAAAGACAGCGGGGGCGCTACGACCGCCTATCGCGCCTATGGTCTGACGCTGAGGCACAAGCATGTGCCCGAAATGACCAAACACACAGGTCTGAGCCGAGACGTACTGTTCACGCCGGCGGTCGGCAACTACCGCCAGGGCATGCTGGTCGAGGTTCCGCTGCATCTGGCGGCCCTGCCGGAAACCCCCTCTGTCGAACGGCTGCACGGCGCCCTGGTCGAGGCCTATGACGGCCAGCGGTTCGTCGAGGTCGCCGACCTGGAGGAGACCGAAGCCATGACCGGCATCGAGCCCCAAGGCCTGAACGGCACCAACCGACTGCGTCTGCATGTCTTCGGCGATCGCAATGGCGAGCAGGCTCGGCTGGTCGCTTTGCTCGACAATCTAGGTAAGGGCGCGTCGGGCGCGGCGGTGCAGAACCTGAATATCATGCTGGGCCTGGATGAGGCGACCGGGCTGGTCTGAGCCCTGAAACCATTCCGCGACCTTCGTCGTATCAGGGACATGACCCAGTCCCTGATCCTGCATCGCCGGGGCCTTCTAATGGGCGCCGGCGCGCTCGCCCTGTCCGCCTGTTCGCCTGAGACGTCCGAAGCCGGGGAGGGGCAGTATGCAGCCTCGCCCTATCGTCGGGTGTCCGATGCGGATTGGCGACGACGCTTGGGCGACGCCTCCTGGCGCGTGATGCGGCACGAGGGGACGGAGCGTCCCTATTCCAGCCCGCTGAACGATCAGCACGCTCGCGGGACCTTCGTCTGCAAGGGCTGCGATCTGCCGCTGTTCCGATCGCAGTGGAAGTTCGATTCCCACACCGGCTGGCCCAGCTTCTATGACGTGATCGCCGCCAATGTCGGCAAGAAGCGTGACCTGGCCATCGGCATTCCACGCACCGAATATCATTGCGCACGCTGCCTGGGACACCAGGGGCATGTGTTCGATGACGGTCCGCGTCCGACGGGGCTGCGCTACTGCAACAACGGCGTGGCGCTGAAGTTCGTCTCGGCCTAGGCGCGACGCGCGCGCACGGCTGAATCGACGGTCAGGCCGAAGATGACCGAGGCGATGATCACCAGCAGCCCATAGTCGTGACCGACGAAGAATACGGGCGCGCAGGCCATGGCGATGACGATCAGTGGAAACAGTCCGGCCCAGACCGCCGTGCCCGGCGCGCTGACGTGGATCAGCGGCTGGGCGACTGGTCGTTTCATCACGCGCGCCATCCGTTCGTTGAGCAGGACAAAGGCGGCCGCGCAGATGACGGCCGAGATCACATATTTGACCGTATTGCCCGGTTCTCCGAACAGGCTGGCCGTCATGATCAGCAGGATCAAGGCGACGCCTGTGCTGAGGGCGAGCAGGGCGTTGGGTTCGAGACGGTTCAAGACTTCACTTTCACATAGCTGCCCGGCGCCGGCTCGATGGGCTTGAGTGGGCCCTTGGCGGGGTCGCGGGCGGGGATTTGAGCGCCGGAACGCGCGCCGAGCCAGGCCGACCAATGCTCCCACCAGCTGCCGGGATGTTCGACGGCGTCAGCCTGCCATTCGGCCAAGGTTGCGGGCAGGGCAGGGTTGGTCCAGTGCTGATACTTCTTTGCGGCGGGGGCGTTGATGACGCCGGCGATGTGACCTGACCCGGCCAAGGTGAAGGTCACATCCTTGCCGCCAAACAGTTTGGCGGACCGGTAGACCGAGTTCATCGGCGCGATGTGATCCTCTCGGCTGGCCTGGAAATAGAGCGGGATCTCGACCTTCGACAGGTCCGCCGTCAGGCCGCCGATCTCGAACCGCCCCTTGGCCAGGGCGTTGGCCCCATACATCTGACGCAGATAGTCCAGATGCAGCGCCTTGGGCATGCGCGTCTGGTCGGCGTTCCAGAACAGCAGGTCGAAGGCGGGCGGATCCTTGCCCAGCAGATAGTTGCTGATGAAGAAGGACCAGATCAGGTCGTTGGACCGCAGCGCGTTGAATGTTTCCGCCATGGCTGCGCCCGGCAAGACGCCGCCCGCCGCATCCATCTGACGCTCGATCTCGGCGATCCAGTGTTCGTCGGTGAACAGCAGCAGGTCGCCGGCCTCGGCGAAGTCATGTTGAGCGGCGAAGAAGGTGGCGGCGGCGATGCGCTTGTCGCCCTTGGCCGCCATATGCGCCAGACCAGCGCCAAGCAGGGTGCCGCCGATGCAATATCCCACGGCATTCAGTTGCTTGGTTCCCGCCTGCTCCAGAGTCTTCTCGACCGCGCGATAGATGCCCTTTTCCAGATAGTCGTCGAAGCCGAGGCCGGCCTTGTCCTTGTCCGGATTGACCCAGGAACAGACGAAGACCGTGAAGCCCTGAGCCGACAGCCAGCCGATCAGCGAGTTCGCCGGCTGCAGATCCATGATGTAGAATTTGTTGATCCAGGGCGGGAAGATCAGCAGCGGGATTTCGTGCTGGGTCTCGGTCGTCGGCGCGTATTGGATCAGTTCGAACAACTCATCGCGCCAGACGACCTGGCCCGGCGCCGTGGCGACGTTCTCGCCGACGACGAACTTGCCGTAATCGGCCTGGCTGATGCGCAGCGATCCGCCGCCACGTTCAAGATCCGCGGCGAAGTTCTGCATGCCCTTCACCAGCGATTCGCCGCTGGTTTCCGCCAAGGCCTTCAGCGCGACGGGGTTGGAGGCCAAAAAGTTCGACGGCGAGAAGGCGTCTGTCAGCAGGCGGGTGAAGAATTGCGCGCGACGTTTGAGCGTCGGATCGACGTCCTCGACCCCGGCGATCAGGCCGTTCATCCAGTCTGACGTCAGCAGATAGGATCGCCGCATCATGTCGAACATGGGGTTTTCGGACCAAGCCGGGTCCTTGAACCGCTTGTCGACCGGGGCGGGATCGGGCGCCTCGCCGGCCGCCTGACGCGCCGTCGATGACCAGAGCTGCATATAGCGGCCAAACAGGTCGGCCTGGGCCTGAATCATCTTGTCGGGCTGGGCGGCCAGGCTGGTCATGACTGACGTCATGGCCGGCGCGACGTTGAAGGGATCGGCGGAAAGGGCGGCCGGCCGATCGGCCTGGGTCAGCGCCGCCTCGGCGATCGCGCTCTGGGCCATCATGGCCGCCTTGGCCAGATTCATCGACAGGGTTTCGATCACCTCGGCCTGGTTGGACGCTGGTGCGGTCGGTTCAGGCGTCGGCTCCGCATGGGTTTCAGAGGCGGCCTCCCGCGTTTCGGCAGGTTTCGACCTGGGCTGGCGAGGCGGGCGGGGCTTGGCGGACGTCGGACGTCCGGCTTTGCGTGCGGGGCGATCGGGGGCGTCCGCCGGCGTTCTGGGAGTCTTGGCCATGATCGTCCTTCGCGCTTCCGGCGTCAGAGGGCGGTTCATCCGCCCTTCCGCGCACCGCGATGATGGCATAAGACCATCAAGGAAATGAACGCGTCGCACTCGAAAAAGATGATCCTGATCGCCGCAGTCGCGATCGCGACGCCATTGAGCGGCTGTATCGGCGCATCCGGCTCGAAGACGGAGGCTGTCTCGCCGCTGGCGCCGCGTATCCAGGAACTGGTCGACGCCAATCGGCGCTATCCGCGCTGGGAAGACTTTCCGGCAGCGCCGACCGATCTGCCGCCGGTCACTCAGGTCGCGTCAAATGTGCAGCGTCTCCAAGGCGACAGCGCGACGCTGACCAGCGAGATCGCACGCATCTACTGGACGCTCGGCGACGCCGAGGCGCTCGCCGCCGAAACACGCGCGGCCGTGAACGCCGTTCCGGTGTCGCCCGACGCCGTCCGGACCCAGGCGGATATCGAGGCCTTCGCTCAAAGCCTGCGTGATAGGGCCAAGGCTCCGCCGCCGCTCGACCGTCGCCCGGCGCGATGAGCGGTCGCGCGGGAGGCAGAATCCCGCGATAATACGCTGATGGCAGACGACAGCGGCGCAAAGACACTGAACGCATTCCTCGGCGTGTCTCGATCCCTGTCCGGGCGCGCCTGGCGTCAACGTCCGGCCGACGCCGCAACGACGCGCGCGCACATGCAAACCCTGAACCTGGAAGAACCGCTGGCCCGAGCCTTGGCCTCGCGGGGCGTACGCGCCGACCAGGGCCAAGATTTCCTTACCCCGACCCTGCGCGCCCTGTTTCCCGACCCGTCCAGCTTTATGGGTATGGACGCAGCGGCCGATGCGATCCTGAACGCGTTACAGGCCAAGGCGAACATTCATGTGTTCGCCGACTACGACGTGGACGGCGCCTCAAGCGCGGCGCTGCTGATGCGTTGGTTTCGGGCGATGGGCCACGAACTGTCGATCTATGTCCCCGACCGTCTGACCGAAGGTTACGGCCCAAGCGCCAAGGCCTTCGACACGTTGAAGGCGTCGGGCGCCGATCTGGTCATTACCGTGGATTGCGGCGCGGCGGCGAACGAAGCCCTGGCCCATGCGGCCGCCATCGCCCTTAACGTCGTCGTTATCGATCACCACCTGATGCGCAGCGAGCCGCCGACGGCGTTGGCGGTCGTCAACCCAAACCGGCCGGGCTGCAACTCGGGTCAAGGAAATCTGGCGGCGGCGGGCGTTGTCTTCGTGCTTCTAGCAGCGCTGAACCGGGAGGGGCGGCGGCGGGGCCTGTTCGCCGAGAGGGTCGAGCCGGACATTCGTCAGTGGCTGGATCTGGCGGCCCTGGGCGCCATCTGCGACGTGACCGGCCTGACCGGCTTCAATCGCGCGCTGACCGGCCTTGGTCTGAAGGTCATGAGCGACTGGCGCAATCCGGGTCTGCGGGCGCTGTTGGCGGCGGCCGGCGCCGAACCGGGACCGGCCAAGAGCAATCACGCCGGTTTCATCCTGGGACCGCGCATCAATGCGGGAGGACGCATCGGTCGCTCCGACCTCGGCGCACGGCTGCTGTCGACGGACGACCCGGCCGAGGCGGAGGCCCTGGCGATCGAACTCGATGCACTGAATCTCTCGCGGCGCGATGTGGAGCGGGCCGTCACCGACGCCGCCGTTCGTCGGGTCGAGGCGACCGGCGCCCATGCCGACGAAAGCGCCGTCGTCGTGGTCGCGGGCGAAGACTGGCATCCAGGCGTCGTCGGGATCGTCGCCGGCCGGCTTCGCGAACGCTGGCGCAAGCCGGTGATCGTCATCGGCGTCGATCCCGTCACCGGTCTCGGAAAGGGCTCAGGCCGGTCCCAGCCAGGCATGAACTTGGGACGCGCGATCCAGGCGGCCTGGGAGAGCGGTATCCTTCTCGCTGGCGGCGGTCATGCCATGGCGGCAGGCCTGACGATGGACGGTGCGCGCGTGTCCGAGCTGACCGCCTTCCTGAACGCTAAACTTGCCACCGAAAGGGTCGAAGCTGTCGCACACGATGTGCTGGAGATCGACGCGCTGATCGACCCGGCGGCGGCGACGCGCGATCTGCTCGAATCGTTCGAGCGTCTGGCCCCATTCGGCCCCGCCAACCCTGAACCCAGCTTCGCCCTGAGCGGCGTTCAAGCCCGCGAACCCGTCGCCATGAATGGCGGTCACGTGCGGTGCCGGCTGGTCGGTCCGGATGGCGCTTCGGTCAAGGCCATCGCCTGGCGCTGCGCCGATCTGCCGACGGGCCAGGCCTTGCTGTCGGGGCAGGGCGGGCTGAGCATTGTGGGCCGGCTGAAGGCTGATGACTGGAATGGCCGCAAGGGCGTGCAGTTCGAGATCGAGGATGTCGCCGATCCTCGAATGATCTGACGGCGGCTCCAAAAAACTGAAAATCCACGCTTGCACCGCTCCGAGGGCGCGGCTATATCGCCGGCTCTCCCGCGCAGCGGTCCCTTCGTCTATCGGTTAGGACGTCAGGTTTTCAACCTGAAAAGAGGGGTTCGACTCCCCTAGGGACTGCCACGCGGGCAGTATTATGGTTGAGCCTTTGAGGCTCCCGAGAAAAGGCTTAACTCAGATTGCGGACGAAACTGGCGGTCATTCGCCGGTGCCAACGATGCGCGTCTGTATTCCCCCAAACGCAAGCTTCTGCATAGGCGCGCATTTTCCGCTTTTCAAAATTTCGCGGAACGGTGTTAAATATAAAACGAGTCCGCTGGAGGCGCGGGCGGGGGTTTTTTAAGTGTCTGACTTTAGAGAGACGGAAACGGCGCAGACCGTTCGCGTCACTGGGCGCGTGAAGTGGTTCGACGCCGTCAAGGGCTACGGTTTCATCGTCCCTGACGATCCGACCCTGACCGAAACGAGAGATGTCCTGCTGCACATCAGCAGCCTGCGGGATCTCGGCCGTGATGCGGCCGACGAAGGTGCGACCATCACCTGCGACTGCGTCAAACGCGCCAAGGGTTGGCAGACGATCGAGATCCATGACCTGGGCGAGGGCGAAGCGACGCCCGCCGTGCGTCGACCCGTGACTTCGCCGCCGCCGCGGCCGGTCGCCGAAAGTGACGAACAGCTGGAGACCGCCCTGGTCAAATGGTTCAATCGGACCAAGGGCTACGGATTCGTCGTGCGTGATCGTGAGCCGGGCGATATCTTCGTCCACATCGAAACCCTGCGTCGCTGCGGCCTGGATGATCTGATTCCTGGCGATGCGGTGCGGGTGCGATTCGCCAACGGGCCCAAGGGTCTGGTGGTTGCAGACATCAGAACGGGCGACTGATCGAGCGCCCAGGAGAGGCGTATGTTCAAGGCGACAAGACGTTTTGCAATGGCGGGGCTTATTATGCTCGCGCTCGCTGGATGCGCGGCCAAGGCGCCGGTCGGCCCAAATGGCGAGCCGCTGCAGAAGCTGGCCGTCGTGACGACGTCGGGCGAGCATCAGTTCTGGGTCGAGATCGCCGACGAAGAGCCCGAACGCCAAAGGGGGCTGATGTTCCGTCCGCCGCTCGAGGCCGACCGCGGGATGCTGTTCCAATGGCCGGGCGAAGCGCCGCGCGAGCAAAGCTTCTGGATGCGCAACACGCCCAGTTCGCTGGACATTCTGTATATCGATCCACAGGGCCGGATCGTCTCCATCGCTTCGCACGCCACGCCTTTCTCCGAGGCGCCGATCCCTTCCAATGGCGCCGCCAACGGCGTCTTGGAACTGCGGGCAGGGCGGGCGGCCGAAATCAACGCCAAGCCCGGCGACAAAGTTTTGCATCCTTATTTCAAGCCTTGATTGCGGATCGCGTCGCGAAGTGCCAATAGAGCGCTCCGTTCGGTCCGGGGTGTAGCGCAGCCTGGTAGCGCATCTGGTTTGGGACCAGAGGGTCGGAGGTTCGAATCCTCTCGCCCCGACCAACGGAAGGCCGCTGGATCATATGTCCGGCGCGCGTTATGGCAGGGTCACAGGCCCTGCCGTCACTGAGGATTTCGCCATGTTGGCTCGCATCTACCGCCCGGCCAAAACTGCGATGCAGTCGGGCAAGGCCAAGAGCCGCGACTGGCGGCTGGAATTCGAACCGGCGTCGGCGCGCACCATCGATCCGCTGATGGGCTGGACCAGCTCCACCGACATGAACGGCCAGGTTCGGCTGAGCTTCGAATCGAAGGAAGAAGCGATCGAATATGCCGAACGTCACGGCATCGCCTTCCGTTTGCACGAGCCGAACGATCCGCCGGTGATCATCAAGGCCTATGCCGACAATTTCGCCACCAACCGCAAACAGTCCTGGACGCACTGACGCCTGACGTCTTGCCAGAGCGCCCATAGCTCAACCGGATAGAGCA
>NZ_BCWM01000014.1 GCF_001592205.1 Brevundimonas vesicularis NBRC 12165
AGCCGGCGTCGATGGCGCCGTACCAACCATTGGGTTCCGCCGATGCGGCGCCGGCTGCGAACAGTCCGGCGGCGGCAACGGAGGCGAGAAGTTTGAGCTTCATAGCTTTCCTCACTGTGTGAATGCGCGAAGCTGCGCAATAGCACAGCATTCACCCGACCGAACGGCGTGGCTGGCGCACGGTTCCGCGCTTGAGCTACGATTGTGTCGACTGTGGCGCCGTTTCAACACATTGGGCGCCTGCGAAAGGAAACGAATATGGCGATGCGGTTTGACGGACAGGTGGCGATCGTGACGGGCGCCGGGGGCGGGCTGGGGCACGAACACGCTCTGGCTCTGGCGGCACGCGGGGCCAAGGTGGTGGTCAATGACCTAGGCGGCGCCCGCGACGGCTCGGGCGGATCAGCCAACGCGGCCGAATCCGTCGTGGCGGAAATCGAGGCGGCCGGCGGCGAGGCTATAGCCAACGCAGCCTCGGTGACGGATTTTGCCGCAGTCCAGGCCATGGTCGATCAGGCCATGGCGAAATGGGGCCGGATCGACATCCTGGTGAACAACGCCGGCGTCCTGCGCGACAAGACCTTCGCCAAGATGGAGATCGAGGACTTCCGCTTCGTCGTCGACGTCCACCTGATGGGGGCGGTCAACTGCACCAAGGCGGTGTGGGAGATCATGCGCGGGCAGAACTACGGCCGGATCGTGATGACGACTTCGTCCTCGGGCCTGTACGGCAACTTTGGACAGTCGAACTATGGCGCGGCCAAGATGGCGCTGGTCGGTCTGATGCAGACCCTGTCGATCGAGGGGGCCAAGAACGACATCCGCGTCAACTGCCTGGCGCCCACCGCCCACACCCGCATGACCGAGGATCTGGGCGCCGCCCTGCCGCTGGAGGCGCTGGCCCCGGCCCTGGTCACGCCCGGCCTGCTTTACTTGGTCAGCCAGGATGCGCCGAGCCGCGCCATCTTGGCCGCCGGCGCCGGCGGGTTCGAGCGCGCCTATGTCACCCTGACGCAAGGCGACTTCGTCACTGGGGAAGATGCACCCGAACAGGTCGCCGCCCGCTTCGACGCCATTTCGGACCGCACCGGCGAGATCGTCCCGGAAATGGGCGCCGCCCAGGGCATGATCGAACTGACGAAAGCCCAGAAAGCCCACGGCGGTTGAACGACAAGGTGCCTTGCGTTGACGCGACGTGAGGCGCCTAACTTCGCGTCAGAGGAAACCGGCCTCAGCAGCGCGAACGCGCGTAGGCCAAACAAGAATGGGCTCAAGTAGCCCGAAAGGCGATAGCCCCAGGAGGAAAGCCCATGCGCGAAGCCGTCATCGTCTCCACCGCCCGTACGCCCATCGGGCGCGCCTATCGCGGCGCCTTTAACGACACCCAGGCGCAGCAGCTCGGCGCCCATGCGGTGAAACATGCGGTCCAGCGCGCCGGCGTCGATCCGGCCGAGATCGAGGATGTCATCATGGGCGCGGCCCTGCAGCAGGGCTCGACCGGAACCAATGTGGCGCGCCAGATCGCTCTGGCCGCCGGCCTGCCCTCCTCCGTTCCCGGCATGAGCTTGGACCGCCAATGCGCCTCGGGCCTGATGGGCATCGCCACGGCGGCGAAACAGGTCGTCTTCGATCAGCAGAAGATGGCGGTCGGCGGCGGGCTGGAAAGCATCTCCCTGGTGCAGAACCAGAATATGAACCTGTACCGGATGAAGGACGAGGCGCTGCTGAAGCTGTCGCCCCACATCTATATGTCGATGCTGGAGACGGCCGAGGTGGTGTCGCGCCGCTACGGCGTCAGCCGCGACCGCCAGGACGAATATGCGCTGAAATCCCAGCAGCGCACGGCCGCCGCTCAAGACGCCGGTCGGTTCGACGCCGAGATCGTGCCCATGACCACCACCATGCTGGTCATGGACAAGGCGACCGGCCAGGCCTCATCGAAAGAGGTCACACTCTCCAAGGACGAGGGCAATCGTCCCGACACGACGCTGGAAGGGCTGAAGGCTTTGAAGCCGGTCTTCGGCGGCGGCGAGGAGATCCAGACGGGCGAGTTCATCACCGCCGGCAACGCCTCGCAACTGTCGGACGGCGCCTCAGCCTGCGTCGTCATGGAGGCCGGCGAGGCGGTGAAGCGCAACCTGCAACCGCTCGGCGCCTATCGCGGCATGGCGGTCGCCGGCTGCGAGCCGGACGAAATGGGCATCGGCCCGGTCTATGCCGTGCCCAAACTTCTGAAGCGCCACGGCCTGACGGTGGACGACATCGGCATCTGGGAGCTGAACGAGGCCTTCGCCGCCCAGGTTCTGTACTGCCAGGACACGCTGGGCATTCCCGACGACCGGCTGAACGTCTCGGGCGGCGCCATCTCCATCGGCCACCCCTACGGCATGTCCGGCGCCCGCATGACCGGCCACGTCCTGATCGAGGGCAAGCGTCGCGGGGCCAAATATGGCGTCGTCACCATGTGCATCGGCGGCGGCATGGGCGCGGCCGGGTTGTTCGAGATTTACTGAATTTTTTCTCCTCCCTGTCGCGCAGCGATGGGGAGGTGGCCCGGCGCTCCTTTAGCGCCGCGACGAAGGGGTTCTGCGACGCCTACAGGAGACAGTGGGATTTCAAGAGCCCCTCCACCGCTTCGCGGTCCCCCTCCCCACAGGTGGGGAGGAGACGCGTCAGACCCGCTCGCTGATTTTGATCGCCGCCTTGCAGCCGACCTTGATCACGCCGGACAGCAGCCGATAGGCCGGCGCTTCGCGGCTGCCGTGTTCGATGGCGTGGTCGTGGTGGGCCAGCTCCTCGTCGCGGAACTGTTTCAGCTCGGCGGCCAGGACCGGGTCGCGGTCGCCGATCTCGGCGATCTGGTCGGCATAGTGTTTCTCGATCACGCTCTCGACCGCCTCGGTGCAGGCGTGCGCCGCCTTTTCACCCATCAGGGCCGTGCCGGCGCCCAGGGCCGAGGCGGCGATGCGCCACAGGGGCGTCATGACCGTGGGTCGCACCTGCCGCTCGTTCAGCAGCCGTTCGAAGCGCGCCAGATGCACCGCCTCCTGGTCCTGCATCTCCGACAGATCATGGGCGATGCCGTCACGCCCCTTGCGCCCTTCGAACACCGCCTTCTGGGCGCGATAGATCAGGACGGCCGCATATTCTCCGGCGTGATCGACACGCAGGATTTCGTCCATCCGCGCCTTGTCGGCGCCTTGGCCAGGACGAGGGAGAGGAATGGAATGGCTCATCGCATCAGGCCTTTTCGATCCGTGGCGCGCGGGCGTCCTTTGGACGTTTCGCCGCCAACAGGCTGAACACCGCAAGCGCCGAGGCGATGATCGCGTTCCATCCTGCCATCGACAGACCGAGCCAGCTCCAGGCCACATCGCCGCAGCCGATCACCTTGGTCACCGGCCCCGTGCCCATGGCCAGCGCTGTCAGGCTGTCCATATCAACCGAGCCGCCGACGGACGAACAGGTCGCAGGCAGCGCCCACCATTTATATTCGCCGCCCATATGGAAGATGGCCGTGATGGCGCCTGTCGCGAACACGGCCGCCAGCAGGAAGCCGGCGATGCGCGGCGTGCCCCGGCGTCCGCCGCTGAACAGGGTCCAACCCGTGGCCAGCACAGCGACGACGACGGCGCCCCAATAGACCTCGCGCTGCTTCAGACACAGGTTGCAGGGCGCAAGGCCGCCGAACCGTTCGAACGCATGGGCTGCGCCCAGCATGGCCAGCGACGCGGCCAGGGCGAAGGCGGTCCACCAACGGGTCAGAAGGCGATAGACATCGATCATCTTGAAACGGTCTTACCCCGCCCCGAACGCGCCGTCGACTTACAGAAGCTTCAGGACGACGATCAACGCGACCAGCGCGACCAGGCCGATCACGCTCCACATCGCCAGCCGCTTTTCGACCTGCGCCAGCATGGCCGGCCCCCAGCGCTTCAGTATCCACGCCTCCAGGAAGAAGCGCCCGCCCCGCGTCACGACCGACGCGGCCATGAAGACCGGAAAGCTGAATGCCGCCAGGCCCGAGGCGATCGTCACCAGCTTGTAGGGAATGGGCGTCAGCCCCTTGATCAGAATGACCCACAGGCCCCACTGATCGAACCAGGCGCGGAACTGCTCCAGCCCGTCCGAATGGCCCAGCACCCGCATGATCGCCAAGCCCAGATCGGTCAGGAAATAGCCGATCGCATAACCGACAATCCCGCCCAGCACCGAGGCGACGGTGCAGACGGCGGCGTAGAAATAGGCCCGGTCCGGCCGCGCCAGGATCATCGGCGCCAGCATCACGTCGGGCGGAATGGGGAAGAAGGAGCTTTCGGCGAAGGAGACCACGGCCAGGGCCTTGGTCGCATGACGGCTGCGCGCCAGGTCGAAGACGCGGTCATAGAGTTTGCGCAGCATGTCGATCCCTGAAGGCGGTCGTTGCTCCCTAGCAACCGCTGCCCGCGCCGTCACGACAAGACGACGATCTCAGGTGCGTTTGCCGAACGGTCGGCTGGGGACGATACCGGGATCATAGACGGGCCGATCCCAAGGGGTCGGCGCCGGGCGGGCGGGCGCGGCGGCGTTTTCGGCCATGCCGCGTCGGGCCTCCTCGAACAGGGTCTCCAGCCGCGCCTCGTCGATCGTCGAAGCCTTCGGTTCCCACCCGCCGCCGGTGCGGGGGTCGGGTCCGTATGTGTTTTCGCCCGCCTCGCCCGGCAACAGGGTCAAGACGAACAGGATCACGCCGCAGATCTGCCCCGCCAGGATCATCACCCCGGCCCCGCCCAGACCCGCCAGCAGGGCGGGCACGGCCTGGGCGGCGTCGACGCCCTGGGCCGCGTGCTGAACCATGCCGCCCAAGGCGCCCATGATCATGATGATCGCCAGGACGTTGGGCGCGAGCAGCAGCAGCCACCAGGCCGAGCGCCCGCAGTCATGCAGTCGCCGCGTCAGAACGGCGTAGTTGGGGATCAGCAGGCCCAGCATCATCAGCCCCAGCAGGCCGAACGCCCCTAGGACCGCCACGCCGACGACACCTGGGTCGTCCGCCCGTCCAGCCGCGATCATGACCATCATGATCAAGCCGGCGACCAGGGACTGGACGATCATGAAGCCGAAATATTCGCGACGGGACGCGCGTCCCTTGAAGTCGGCATAGCGCAGCAGGGGGCGAAGCAGGATCGACATGACGGCTCGTGAGGATCGGGATTTCAACCCCAACCCTACAGCCAAGCTCTCAAAGGATTGTAAAACGCGAGCGTTAACGGCCGCCGGGCGCCTCTGCGACATCGCACCCCTCGCGGTTCGCCCGACAGCGCCTTAATCAGACGCCATGACGCCCCCCTCCCCCCTCCAGCATCAAGACGACGTCAGCCATAACGTCACCCGGCTGCTGCGGCGGCTGGCCGACGACGGCGGCGACGCAGGCCTGACCCTGCACGAGATCCGCGACCGGCTGGACGAGCGCGCCTATGGCCTGTTGATCCTGCTGCTCTCCATCCCTTGTCTGGTGCCGGGCCTTTACGGCGTGCCGCAGGTGGTCGGGCTGATCGTCATCCTGCTGGCCGGCCAGATGCTGGTCGGGCGCGAGGAGCCGTGGCTGCCGCGCTGGTTTCTGAATCTGCGATGCAAGGGATCGTGGCTGAAGGCCATGGCCGATTTCGCCGAAACCAAACTGGGCTGGATCGACCGGCTGTCGCGCCCCCGTCTTCGCCGCTTCGCCGATGGGCCGGGCGAGAAGCTGGCCGCCGTCTTCATGATCCTGGCGACCGTCACCATCGTCATGCCCCTGACCAACACCATCCCGTCGATCGCCCTGGCCCTGCTGTCGGTCGGCCTGATCCAGCGCGACGGCCTGTTCGTCCTCGCGGGCTGCGCCGTAACCACCGTGTGGCTGACCATCCTGGGCGCGCTCGGGACCGGCCTTCTGATGGGCGCCGAATGGGCCACGCGCTGGCTGCCGGGCTGACGCAACGCTGCAAGCGTAGCCTTAGATGTCCAAGAATTAACGGGCGCCCGGGCGGTGATCCGTGGAAGGTGGCGTGACCGACCGACGGTCGATCCTTCTCAAATTCCTTTCACGGCGTGTCATGGCCTTGCCTCTTCGTTCCTCCCGCATCCTGTTCGTCGCCGTCGGCGCGCTGCTGGCCGTCGCCCTGCCCGCAGCCGCGCAGGACTACCGCCAGCCTTTCCATCCCGATCAGCTGAAGGGACCGCCCGCCGGCGCGCTGAACGAAGTGCTGGTCCTGGGCACGCCGCACCTGTCGAACATGGGCGACGGCTTCAAGGTCGAAAGCCTGTCGCCGCTGCTGGATCGGTTGGCGGCGTGGAAGCCGACCGCCATCGCGACGGAGGACCTGTCCGGCCTGCAATGCGACAGTCTGCGTCGCTATCCGTCGCGGTATGCCGAGACGGTCGAAACCTATTGCTGGGATCCCGCTCCCGCCGCCCTGGCGACCGGCCTGGACGTACCGGCCGCCAACGCCGAGGCCGAGCGGCTGCTGGCAGAATGGCCCGATCAGCCCACAACGGCCCAGCGGCGTCATCTGGCGGCGGTCTTCCTGGCGGCCGGCGAGCGGGGATCGGCCTTGGTCCAGTGGCTTCGCCTGCCCGCCCAGGACCGCATCGCCGGGGACGGCCTGAACGACGCCTTGGTCGGCGTGCTGAACCAGATCGAGGAACAGGCCAACGAGACCTTCCTGATTTCCGCCCCCCTGGCCGCGCGCCTGGGACTGGAACGGCTGTGGAGCGTCGACGACCACTCCGCCGATTCGCCCGACCCTGCCGACCCCGTGGAGAAGAAGGCATCACAGGACGCCGTCATGGCCGCCTGGGACAATCCCGCCAGCACGGCCCGTCGGGCGGAAGACGAACGGCTGAGCGCCGCCCTGGATCAGCCGGACGGCCTTCTCCAGATGTATCGCGCCTACAATGCACCGACCGTCCCGGCCATGGCCTATCAGTCCGATTTCGGCGCAAATCTGGTCGAGCCGTCACCGCAGGCCTTCGGCCGCCGCTACCTCGGCTTCTGGGAGACCCGCAACCTGCGAATGGTCGCCAATATGCGCGATGTCCTGGGCCTCTATCCGGGCACTCGGATGCTGACCATCGTCGGCGCCTCGCACAAGGGCTACTACGAGGCCTATCTGGACCAGATGCACGACGTCCGGCTGGTCGATCCCGAAGCCGTCCTGCGCTGATCGCATAAAGACGACAGACGGGGCTTACGGGGTCGTCCGTCATCACGACCCCGTGGCTTCGTCTTGGCTCCGTCGTCTTCTGTGACTAGGTTCCGCGCCAATCGGCGGCCAGACCGCCCTCAAGATCACGCGGGAGACGCGCCATGAACGACATGACCCAGGCCCAAGATCAGGCCACGGCGGAACAGATCGACCAAGAAAACCCCCTCGGCGTCGACGGTTTCGAGTTCGTCGAATTCACCGGCCCCGAGCCCGAGGCGATGATTTCGCGCTTAGAGCTGATGGGCTTCACCCAGACGCACGTGAACCCCAAGACCGACGTGGTGCGCCTGAAGCAGGGCGATATCAGCTTCTTGGTCCATCGCTCTCCTCGAGCTTATCCGGGGAGCCAAGCGGAAATCTTCGCCCGCGATCACGGCCCATCCGCCAACGGCATGGCCTTCCGCACCAACGATGCAAAGGTCGCCTATGAAGGCGCAGTCGCTCGTGGAGCCAAGCCGGCCGAGGGAGTGGACGGCGGCGCGCTGGGCGACGACTACCCCTACATTCTGCAAGGCATCGGCGGCTCGCTGCTCTATGTCATCGACCAGTACGGCGACGCCGGCTCGCTCTATGACGCCTGGGACGAGATCGAAGGCTGGGAAGAGGCCGAGCGCAAGAATTCGATGGGCCTGGAGATCCTGGATCACCTGACCCACAACGTCCGGCGCGGCCAGATGCGCACCTGGTCGGGCTTCTACAACTCGATCTTCAACTTCGAAGAGCAGAAGTATTTCGACATCAAGGGCAAGGCGACAGGCCTGTTCTCTCAGGCCATGATCGCGCCCGACCGCGCCATCCGCATCCCGTTGAACGAAAGCCAGGACGAAAACTCCCAGATCGAGGAGTTCATCCGTCGCTACAACGGCGAAGGCATCCAGCATATCGCCCTGACGACCGAGAACATCTTCGAGACGGTCGAGGCGATGAAGGAACGCGGCGTCGCGTTCCAAGACACGATCGAGACCTATTTCGAACTGATCGACAAACGCCTGCCCAACCATGGCGAGGACGTGGAGCGGATGCGCAAGAACCGCATCCTGATCGACGGTTCGGACGAGGAAGGCCTGCTGCTGCAAATCTTCACCCAGGACACCTTCGGCCCGATCTTCTTCGAGATCATTCAGCGCAAGGGCAACGAAGGCTTCGGCAACGGCAACTTCCAGGCCCTGTTCGACTCCATCGAGCTGGACCAGATCCGTCGCGGCGTCATCAAGGTCGACGCCTGAATGACGATGCGGCCGCCGACCTGGCTGCCCTGGCTCGGCCCGGTCCTTGCGGCCGGCGCCGGTGCCTTGGCCGGCGAATACTGGCTGGGCGGCGGTTTCTGGATGGTCCTGATCGCCGCCCTCCTCTGCGGCTTCGCCCCCATCATCGGCTATCAGGTGTGGAAGCGGCTGCACCACAGGGGGTGAGGGCGGCCCCTTGCATCAGCGAAGCGGCATGTAGCGGCAGGTGAAGCTCGGGTCGCCGGACATCGGGCGGGGCGTCAGGTGGATATGCATCCGCTGGGTCTGGGCGGCGTCCTGGAGTGCGAAGGCTTGTTCGGCCTCATACATCTCGTCGCGGTGGGCGTCGCTCCAGCCTGAGGCCAGCTTGATGGCGCGCGACTTGGCGGCCTGAAGCGTGTCAGCGACGACGAAGACGTTCCGGTGCTGCTCGGCGAAGGCCACCCCGTCATAGCCGCCCAGGTTCACATAATAGAGCTTCTCCTGGCCGGTGTAGGGCTCGGGACGCAGGCTGACGTCATAGCCGTCCGCGTGTGAAATCTCCGACCAGCAATCGATGTGCAGACTGCCCGTCTTGCCCCACCACTGTTCACGCAGGGTGTCGTAGGTGGCCTCGATCGAGGGCGCGGCGATGAAGCGCATATCATGCACTTCGATATTGGCGCCGGGGTGCTCGCCGCCGATGTAGATCGCAAACAGCTTCATCAGGTCTCGCTTCAGGCCGCCGAGGCGGCGGGATGGGGCGGGTTCTCCTCGCCTTTGACCACCAACGCCAGCCTGCGCCCGACGATCCCTCCCATTTCAAAGGAACTGGTGATTCCCTGCGCGAAGGGGTGGCGGCCCATCAGGAACGGCAGCGTCAGGCAAAACAGTCGGTCCGGCGGCAGGGGCGCATCGACGGGTCGAAACAGCTCATCGACAGCAATGCCGCGCACCACGTCGGGCGCGTCATTGGCGACCTCGTCGCGAACGATGCCCTGTTCCAGCAGCGACAGAAACGGAAACTGGATCGCGGCCAAGGCCTGCTGGCCGGTCGCCTCGATGAAGACCGGGAAATGTCTTGTCCGTCCGGCAATCGTCACGTCGGCCCCCCGTTCCGGACTTTGCGTATCGACCGCGTGGTCCTCGCCGAGCGCCAGAACGTCCAGCTTGCCGGACTCGTGCAGGGCCAGCATCCGCTCGATCGATTCATGCGGCACGCCGGCGTAGACGTCGACGAAGATCGGCTTGAACACCCGGCTGAAGCGCTCGAACTGCGCGGCGTCCAGATGCGGCACGATCGCGGCGACGACTTCATGCATGCGAAGGATGGCGTCGCGCCACGCCACCGTGACCCTGGCGGTGTGA
Organism: Brevundimonas vesicularis NBRC 12165; assembly: GCF_001592205.1. GTDB lineage: Bacteria > Pseudomonadota > Alphaproteobacteria > Caulobacterales > Caulobacteraceae > Brevundimonas > Brevundimonas vesicularis. The sequence goes on from NZ_BCWM01000014.1 coordinate 9,800, forward strand.
TTGGCCCGCGCTTCGTCCAGGTTCGCCGCGGCCCAGACGAACGGGTCGCTCGCCGCACGTCGGGCGAAATAGGCCTGGGCGAACGTTTCCAGAGTCCCTTCTCCCAACCCCGTTTCTGCCGCGTAGGCTGGATCGGCTTGAATCAGCTCGCGCCGAAAGAGGTCGAACACCGCGTTCAGAAGACCACCTGTCTCCTGCACGATCAGGGCGGCAACCGCCTCCGGCGTGCAGATATCCAGCGGGGCGTGGGGCAGCGGAAAATAAAAGTCCGCTTCCGGCAGGATGCCCTTGCGCGACATCATGGTCAGGCGAAACGCCTCGGTGTCCGGCGCGGGTTCGTACACCAGCCGGTCGGCTTGGCGAACGAAGGCGCCGTGCGATCCCGCCAGGGCGACCGCCGCATCGATCGCCGTCAAGGACGAGCCGCGGATGCCGATGTCCGTCGCCGGGATCTTGGACAGCGCCGAGGCCGGCCACGGACTGAGGTAATAGCCCGGACGGCCCTGCTGGCGTGACGGCCATTGGTGGCCCGTGGCGAGGACGACATGATCGAAGACCGCCTTGCTTGCGCGTAGCGAGGGCGGCGAGACATAGGTCAGTTCGATGCCCTCCGGCGTGTTCGCGGCGTCCACGACGCGACAGTCGGTCATCACCTGGATCGAGACGCCAGCGGCCCTCGCCCGCTCCACAAGGGCGGCGAACTGATCCTCGAAATAGCGTCCCAGGGCGAGACGCGGCACGAAGCTTCGCTCGTCCAGCGCGGCAGGGTCGATGTCCAGCGCCAGCAGCTCCGCCGGGGTCCGTGCCGCCAGCCAGTCCGCCAGGGTTTGCGTGACCGGCGGGATTTCCACGCTGGCGATGTTCGACAGCATCGCCCGGTCGTTCCACTCGGCGCTGTAGGGGCTGCCCGATCCCGCAGCGCCGCGCGCCTCGATCACGGTGATGCGCGCCGGCAGGTCGCCTTGGGACAGCAGGGCGTGAAGCGCGTACAGAGTGGTTGGCCCCGCTCCGACAAAGGCGATCGATGCAGTCATGCGCCCACAATGCACGACGCGGGCAAAGGCGCCACGGCGGATGATTTTTCAATCGGAACAGCCACCTCCGCCGTGCCGGACACGTCCGATCTGCACGATTTCGCACACAAGGCCGCCGAGATCGTCCGCCTGGTTATGCGGTTCGCTTTTCTTTGATCGATCAGCCTGACACGACCCTGTCATGGGTTACAGTGGCGGCGCCAACGACCTGCCGGCGGGGTGCGTCCTGATCCGGCGCCGGGAGGAATTTCATGATGCGCATCGCCTGTTCGGCACTGATTGCACTCTTTGCACTGTCTTTGTCCTCGGCGCACGCCCAAGACGCCGCGCCGCAATGGTCGCTGGCCATCCACGGCGGGGCGGGCGTGATCGAGCGGTCCAGCCTGACGCCCGAGCAGGACGCGGCCTATCGCGCGGCGCTGCAAGGCGCGCTAGACGCCGGTTCGGCCGTGCTGAAAAGCGGCGGCTCGGCGCTGGATGCCGTCCAGGCCGCCGTTCAGGTCATGGAGGACGATCCCCTGTTCAACGCCGGGCGCGGGGCGGTCTTCACTGCGGCCGGCCGTAACGAGCTGGACGCCGCCATCATGAACGGATCGGACCTGACCGCCGGGTCCGTCGCCGGCCTGACCACCACCCGTCATCCCGTCGCCGCCGCCCGCGCGGTGATGGAGCGGTCGCCTCACGTCATGCTGATCGGACCCGGCGCCGACGCCTTCGCCGCCTCGGTCGGGCTGGAGCAGGTCGACCCGGCCTTCTTCTTCACCGAGCGCCGCTGGCAGGGGCTGGTCAAGGCCCTGACCGAGGCCGGACAGCCCGTCCCCGAACGCCCCGCCGGCGCGCCCGCCTCCCCCACGGCCCCAGGCGCTCAAGCCGAAATCGCCCCGCCCCTGAACGAGAAGAAGTTCGGCACGGTCGGCGCCGTGGCGCTGGACAGCCAGGGTCGTCTCGCCGCCGCCACCTCGACCGGCGGCATGACCGCCAAACGCTGGGGCCGGGTCGGGGACGTGCCGATCATCGGCGCCGGCACCTATGCCTCCAACGCCGACGGCTGCGCGGTGTCCGCCACCGGCGACGGCGAATATTTCATCCGCGCCACCGTCGCCCGCGACATCTGCGCGCGGATTGCAGCAGGGGCGGCGACGCAGGCCGCCGGTCAGGCGGAGATCGCTGACGCCGAAAGGCTGGGCGGCAAGGGCGGCGTCATCGTCATGGGCCTGGATGGCCGCCCCGCCTTCGCCATGTCCACCTCGGGCATGTATCGCGGCGCGGCCTCCTCGACCGACCCCGCCCGCGTCGCCATCTACGCCGACGAACCCTGAGCGCCCGATCAGACCAGTTAGACGAATTAGACTCTCTTTTTCTCCAGACCGAGACCCATGCCTGCATCCGATGACGAACTGACCGTAATGGCCAACGAGGAGCTGGACGCCGCCTGCGCCATGCCCTTCGTGGAGGTCAGGAAGATCACCCCCTGGGGCGACAGCTATGAGGGTTTCGCCCCATCCGGCCGCACGGTCGAGGTCGAGCGCCGCTACCTGTGGGCCGTCGAGCCCGAGGGCGGCGTCATCGTCGAGGTCGAGGTCCGCGACCGCGCCGCCCGCACTGGCGCCGAAGCCCGCGCCCTGCTGACCGCCACCGACTGATTCCGTCGTTCCCAATATCGCAAATCCGGTCTAGGCCTTGGTCATGAAACTCGCCTCGCTCAAGCACGGCCGCGACGGCCGCCTCGTTGTCGTCTCCCAGGACCTGAACTGGTTCACCGACGCCTTCCTGATCGCCCCGACGCTGCAGGCGGCGCTGGATGACTGGGACCGTTGCGGGCCCCGCCTCGAGGCCTTGGCCGAAAGCCTGGAGCATGAGGCCGTGCCGCGTGGCCGCTTCCATGAGCGCGACGCCGCCTCGCCCCTGCCCCGCGCCTATCAATGGGCGGACGGCTCGGCCTATGTGAACCACGTCGAACTGGTTCGTAAGGCGCGCGGCGCCGAAATGCCCGTGAGCTTCTGGACCGACCCGCTGATGTACCAGGGCGGTTCCGACAGCTTCCTGTCGCCGCGCGATCCGATCCCGCTGGCCGACGAGGCCTGGGGCTGCGACCTGGAGGCCGAGATCGTGGTCGTCGTCGGCGACGTGCCGCAGGGCGCGACGCGCGAACAGGCCCTGGCCGCTATTCGCCTGGTCGGCCTGGTCAATGACGTGAGCCTGCGCAATCTGATCCCTGCCGAACTGGCCAAGGGCTTCGGCTTCGTCCAGTCCAAGCCCGCCAGCGCCCTGTCGCCCGTTCTGGTCACGCCCGAGGCGCTGGGCGACCGCTGGAAGGACGGCAAGCTGCACGGTGCGCTGAACGTTCAGCTGAATGGCCAAGACTTCGGCAAGGCCGACGCCGGCGTCGACATGACCTTCGACTTCGGAACCCTGATCGCCCACCTGGCCAAGACCCGGTCGCTGGGCGCCGGGACAATCATCGGTTCGGGCACGGTGTCGAACAAGGACGCCGACGGCGGCCCGGGCAAGCCGGTCGCGGAAGGCGGCCTGGGCTACTCCTGCGTCGCCGAGGTCCGCACGGTCGAGACGATCCTGCGCGGCGCGGCCGAGACGCCCTTCCTGAAACACGGCGACACGGTGCGGATCGAAATGCTGGACGCGCGTCATCATTCGATCTTCGGCGCCATCGAACAGACGGTCGCGCCGCTATCCAGCGCGGATTGACGCCGCTAGGGTGCTGACAGCGGTCTCGGGGGAGGCCGCATCCGGTCTTTGGGGAGAGACGACGTGCCGCCTGAAAAACTGATCCCGCTGCTCATGATCCCGATCATGCTGGTGATCGTGCTGCTGAAGAACCGTCGGAAGCGGGTACTGAAGCCGCAACTGCTGTGGGTCATGCCGGCCATCGTCCTGCCGTTGATCGGCCTGGGCATCTGGGGGTCGGCGCAAAATCCGAACATGGCCCATGCGCCGTTCGGCCCCGACGCCTGGGCGGTTCTGGCCATCGGCGGGATTCTGGGCGGCGTCGCCGGCTGGTATCGCGGCAAGACCGTTACCATCGAAAAGCAGCCGGACGGTTCCCTGATGGCCCAGGCCTCGCCTCTGGGTCTGATCCTGCTGGTCGTGCTGTTCGCCGGCCGGTCGCTGCTGCGCGACCTGATCGAAAGCCACGCCGCCGCCTGGCATCTGAACGCCCTGGCCGTCACCGACGCCTTCCTGGTCTTCGCCATGGGCCTGATCGTCATGCAGCGCGTCGAAATGTACATCCGCGCCCGCCGCATCCCGTCCGGCGGCACGGACAGCCATGTGGAGGTCGCGGCCTAACGCTTCGGGCTGGACGCGGCCTTCGCGTCTGTGGCATGAGGCGGTCCTTCCGCTGCGGGCGTGGTGGAATTGGTAGACGCGCTGGACTCAAAATCCAGTTCCGAAAGGAGTGCCGGTTCGACCCCGGCCGCCCGCACCAAGCTTTTTCAGGCTTTCCGCCGGAGTTTGGGAGGTTCGCGTTCCGCGATCTTCCGACGACTTCCGACCCGAAACGCGAACGCCGCGTCACACTGACGGCACAGCCCGGCTCTACCGTTAGAATCGGATGACAGGGGACATACGTTCCCTACAGCTTCTCTCGATTAGTTTTGACTTGGCGTAGCAGACTGCCGAATTGCGCATTCGGCGTAGTGCCTGCGTCGAGATGATTTCGGTTGAACCCAAGCCGGCGGCGAGCTGTGGTCATGTGACCACGTGTTGCACTAACCACCTTGATTTGCACGGTCGTGAGTTCAAGCAACGGGATGGACGCAAGGCTTGCTATCGAAGCGTCAGCGGCATCCTCAGATGCACCTATATTGCCGATCGTGAATTTTTTATCGGTCGCCTTTTTATCTAACGAACTCAGCGTCTCGACCGCTAGGTCTATGATAGCGCAAATGGCTGTGTGCTGTGCTTCTGCGCGATCATCCCGATCCTTTCGTGCTCGTCGCGCCTCCGTAGACGCGAGGACCCAAGTGGCAATGATGGCCCCTCCGCCGAACAAGGCTTGAGCCCACCCAGCCCAATCAAAGGGGTCGGACACAACTTCGATTGGAATGTTCATCTACCCGAGATGGATCAACAGCACTTTCCAAAAGGTGAAGGCGCCCTGGACGAGTAGGCGAAGCTCAGCCCAGTTGGCGGTGGAAGAACCTCGCCACATCGGCCAGCACCGTCGCCTTCTTGCGGAACAGGGGCGAGAAGGTCGCGATCAGGTCGGCGTGGTCCAGGCCGGGGTAAAGCTTGGCCTCCGAGCGTCCGCCAACCGCGCGCATCCGTTCGTCCAGAATGACCGTGTCCTCGTCGTGGACCACCGTGTCGGCCGTGCCGTGGCCCAGCCAGATCGGCGGGGCGTCGGCGCGGACGAAGGTCACGGGCTGGGTCAGGGTCGGGTCCGGCGCGCGGCCGAAGGCATTCTGCGACGCCGCCACGTCGAACGGCAGGAAGTCGTAAGGGCCCGCGAGACCTGCGGCCGCCTTGATCAGATCGGGCCGGCCGACGGCGGCCATATAGCGTCGGTCCAAGGCGATCATCATCGCCAGATGCGCGCCCGCCGAATGGCCCAGCACGCCAAGCCGCGCCGGATCGCCGCCGTACTGACCGACCACCTCTGCCGCCTTGGCCGTGGCGGCGGCCGCGTCCTCGATGAAGGCCGGGAAGACGACCTGAGGCACGACGCGGTAGTCCGGCAGGGCGACCACGAACCCCCGCGCCGCCAAGGCTTGCGCCGCCCAGCCATACTGGCTGCGCGAGCCCGAATCCCAGCCGCCGCCATAGAAGAAGACCAGCGTTGGATAGGGGCCAGGCGCAGTCGGCGCATAGAGATCCATCTGCTGGCGCGGATCGTCGCCATAGGGGACGTCGCGCGCGACGCGTCGCACGCCGCCGTCCCTCGGTCCCAAGGTGTTCAGCAGGCTGAGCGGCGAGCAGGCGGCGGCGAGAAGCCCAAGGGCAGGCGCGAACAGTCCACGGCGGGTCATGCAAAAGGCTCCATCACCCACAATACGCTCGGATCGCCGGATCGGTCGTCGTCATCAACGATCAGCGGGCATTGGCGATCAGCCGGCCGCAGTCGGCGTCTTCGGCCAGCCCAGGATCGACGAAGGCGAACAGGGCCGTCACAGGCGCCACGACCGCACCCAACAGGCCCGCCAGACCGCCCTGCGACACCACCGAACCGACATCGACCCCGACCTTGGGCGCGGTCAGGGGGCCCGAGACGGTGATCGGCGCCCACAGGCGCAACAGCCGCGGCTTCTTGGATTCCCCTTCGATCCGCAGGTTCATCGTCTCGGCGCCCAGGTTAATGCTGCCCTTGCCCTGGGCCAGGACCACATCGGTGTCGATAACGAAGGTGCGTGCGGTCGCCGTGCCGCCGCTGACGTTGAAATCGGCGACGGCGCAGCGGATCTGGCTTTCGGACTGATCTCCGCTCAGCAGCTTCAGCAACCCGGCGCTGGCGTTGATGCCCAGCAGTTCGGCGAAGGCCGCCCGCATCTTGCCGTTCGGCACCACCAGGCTGAGGGATCCTTTCGACGCGGCGGCGAAATCATGGATCGAGGCCCCCGGTCCCTCCAGCTTCGCCCGCCCCAGCGCCCTGCCGGTGACGGGCGCCGAGCCGTTGCGGGCCGGGATGATTGACTCCAGCGGATAGCCGGCCAAACGCAGATCGACCGTGCTGTAGGGGGTGTCCTTGGTCGCATCGATCCGTGCCGTGCCGTTCAGTGCGCCGCGATTGAAGTCGAAGCTGATCGGATCCAGCTTCAGGATGCCGTCCTTCAGGTCGGCACCCAGGTTCACCTGACGCACGTCGAAGGCGTTCGCCTTCACCGATCCGGCCCGATAGGACAGGCTACCGTCCATGGTCTGCAGCCGCTCGGTCTGCAGCTTGGCGTCCGGCAGCAGCTTGCCGCCGACCAAGACCGGCGCCTCGGTGTCGGTGCCCGCCGCATTGGTTCGAGTCCGCGCGCCCAAAACGGCGGCCAGGTCGTCGATGTCCAGACGACGCGAGGTCAGGTCGGCGTCGACGCGCAGACGCTGGCCCGACTGGACCTTGACCTCGCCCGACAGATCGGACGCGCCGACACGTCCGTCAAAATCCTTGAAGGTCCAGACTCGCCGATCGCGGTTCAGCGCGCCCGACAGCCGGTAGGGCGGCGTACTGGGCAGGGCGACGCCGGTCAGCAGATAGAGGTCCGACATGTTGCGTCCCTGGATCGTCATGGTCGCATCGAACCGCCCCAGATCGAACGGTCGAGTGATCGCCCCCTTGGCGACCAGGGACGAGTCCGCGCCGGTCACATCCGCCTCGAACCGATAGGGACGGTCGCGCCGGATGTTGATGAAGGGACCGCCCACGATCCTGACGGTCATGGCTGCGCCGCGCACATCGCCGCGCCCGTCCAGCACGAAACCGGCCTGGCCGCTGGACGCCTCGCGCGCATTGACCGCCGCCTCCAGCGTCAGTCCGCGCCGCTGTTCCTCAAAGGTCAGCTGCCCGTCCTTGATGACCAGTTGCTGGATGACCGGCAGGTTCAGCCCTTCGCCATTGTCAGGTTTGTTGGGATTCAACTGCCAGCTCTTGCGGCCGTCCTTGGTGGAGATCAGCACGACCCGGGGCCGGGTGAAGCTCAGCAGGGGCATCTCGACCTGACCGGCCAGCAGCTTTCGAAGGCGCACCGAGGCCTGGACCTCATCGACGTCGGCCGTGTTGCGGTCGCGCGCCCAGCCGGGGCCGCCGATCTTAAGCCCTCGCACCACGGCGGATGGCGTCCAGCTGAACAGATTGACGTCCAGATCGCCGGTCAGGGCGATTTCGCGATCGTATTTGACCGAGGCCCAGCGGCCGATGGGCCCGCGCAGCATGTTCCAATCGAACAGGGCCAGGAAAAGAACGATGGCCGCCGCGACGACCAGCACCACGCCCGCCGCCCATTTTTCCGCCGCCCCCGGTCGTCGAGCCGCCGCATAGACGGGATCGTTGTCGCGCACCCAGTCGCGCCAGGTGCGCAAACGCGCCCCGGCCGGAGCCCACGCCCGCTGGTTCAGGTCGGCCCGAAAAGTGCGCCAATTCCGTGGGTTCGACAATCGCTCGTCTCCGTCAGCCAAAGGAAACGCACCAGCCCCGGTTTGGCGCCGCAGGGTCAGCTTGTCGTCGATCTGACGCGAAGTTGTCGCATAACCTTTACAAACTCCAGGATCGGCGCATAATTCGTCAGAGTCCTGATCTTAATTCAGGACGTGGAGGACTGCCGATGACCCGTTTCCTGACCCCCGCCCTGATCGCCGCCGCCCTGGCGGCCGCAACGACGCCGGCGCTGGCGCAAAGTCCGCGCCCCGCCGAGCGCGCGGCCGTGCTGCAAACCGTCAAGGTTTGCGGAACCGGCGTGGCCTCACGCACAGCCTATCAACGCGACCATGGCGCAACGCCCACCTTCGTCACGGCTCAACAGGCCGTCTCCGCATATCAGTCGGGCCAGCGCTGGGCCGCGCCGCGCTGCATGACGGCGCATCAGTATGACCGCCTGGTCGGGGCGCCGATGCAGCGCGCCGCGCTCTGACCCCGATCAAACGGGCATGAAGAAGGGGCGCGGTCGTCTGACCGCGCCCCTTTTTTTGTCGTCTGGACGGATGCCTCTTACTGCGTCGGCGTCAGATATTTGTTCAGCCAGCCGAACACTTCATTGTGCCATTGCAGGCTGTTGGCCGGCTTCAGCACCCAGTGGTTTTCGTTGGGGAAGACGATCAGGCGGCTGTCGATGCCGCGCCGTTGCAGGGCGGTGAAGGTCGATAGGCCCTGGGCGGTCGGGATGCGGAAGTCGCGGTCGCCCTGAACCACCAGCATCGGCGTCTTCCAGTTGTCGACGTGGTTGGCCGGGTTGAACTTCTGATAGCCCTCCGGCTTGTCCCAGGGCGTGCCGCCGTATTCCCATTCGGTGAACCACAGCTCTTCGGTCGAATAGCCCATGCCGAAGGTGTCGAAGACGCCGTCGTGATTGACCAGGCACTTGAATTCGTTCGACCAGTTGCCGGCGATCCAGTTGATCATATAGCCGCCGTAGGACGCGCCCAGCGCACAGGCGTTGTCGCCGTCCAGGAAGCTGTATTTCGCCTGAGCCGCCGCCCAGCCCTTCTGCAGGTCTTCCAGCGGGCGGTCGCCCCAGTGTTGGCTGATCGCATCCGTGAAGGCCTGGCCGTAGCCGGTCGAGCCGTGGAAATCGATCATCACCACCGCATAGCCCGCGCCCGCATAGGTCTCGGGGTTCCAGCGATAGGACCAGCCATCCCCGAACGAGCCCTGCGGCCCGCCGTGGATGAGGAAGGCGACCGGATATTTCCGGCCCTCGACGTATCCGGCCGGCTTGATGACATAGCCGTGGACCGTCTCGTTGTTCCAGCCGGCGAAGCTGAACTGCTCATACTCGCCGAACTGTTTGGCGGCGAAGGCGGGGTTGGACTGCGTCAGGCGGCGCGGCATTTCGCGACCCAGATAGGTCTTGAAATACAGGTCGCCCGGCTCGCGCAGGCTGTCCTGGGCGAAGACGAAGCCCGACGGCGTCTGCTGGAAGGCCGAGACGTGGCCCGCGCCCGTGATCGGCGTGACCACGCCGTTGCGCGTATCCACCGAAAACAGCTTGGTCGAGCCGACGTCGCCTGCCGTCGTGTACAGCGTCTGGCCATCGCGCGACCATTGCAGCGTGTCGGCCGAGCGATCCCAGTTCGAGGCGATCTCGCGCTTCTGGCCCGTTTCGACGTCCATCAGCACGATCTGGTAGCGATCGGCCTCGAAGCCCGGCCGCGCCATGGCGCGATAGGCCAGGGTCCGTCCGTCCGGCGAGAAGACCGGGCCGGTGTCCCAGGCGTCGTTGCCGTCGGTCAGATTGGTGAAGGTGCCGTCGCCCGTCAGGCCGTTGGTCTTCCATAGGTCGAAGTTGGTGCTCCACGGCTCGGTCTGACCGGCCAGACGGGCCGAAAAGACCACGGCGTCGCCCGCCGGCGTGAAGACGAACTCGCTCTCATCGCCGAAGGGCTTGGAGGGCGTGTCGCCATCGAAGCCCTTGGTGATCCAGGTTGGCGCGCCCGTCGCCTTGCCGTCGCGACCGATCGACTGGACGAACAGATGGTTCTGGGTGTGGTCGTTCCACGCATCCCAGTGGCGCACGAACATGCGGTCATAGACCTGGCCCGTCGTCTTCTGCTCGGCGATGGCCTTGCCCTGTTCGACCGAGGCGTTCAGGTCGGCTGCGTTGGGATAGACGGCCAGCGACACCGCCACCTTGTCGCCCGACGGGCTGATCCGATAGGCGTTCACGTCGGTGGGCAGGTTCGTCACCTGAACCGGCGCCGACGTGGGCGAGGCCACGCGCCAGACCTGGCTCGCGCCCGACTTGCCCGACAGGAAGTACAGATTGCCGTCCCCGCCCCAGCGCGCGGTGTTGGCGCCCTGATCCGAGATGGCCAGGCGGCGCGGGGCCGTGTCCGGCGCGTTCAGGTCCAGGATCCACAGGCTGCCGGCGCGGCTGTTGGCCTGAACATCGGTGGTCGTGACCGAATATACGACATAGCGGCCGTCCGGCGACACCTGCGGATCGCCCAGCCGGTTGGCCGAGATCATGTCCTGATAGGTGAAGGCGTCAGGCGTCGCGGGCGCGGCCGGAACCGGCGCGGGCGGCACCTGGGCCAGGGCAGGCGCGGCGCTCATCAGCGCAACAGCCGCGCAGGCGGCGGACAGAAGGGAACGGTGACGCATCAAGATCTTCCTCGCGAAGCTTTCTGGCCGCGAGGCGTAGCACCCTGCCAAGGCGCGTCAATGGGTCGCTCAGCCCGCCGGCGCCGTATAGCGACCCACCCAATCCAAGATTTCCTGCTGCCAGTCGACCCAGGTGCGGGGTTTCAGCACCCAGTGGTTCTCGTCCGGCACATGGACGAAGCGGCTGGGCACGCCCTGACGCTGAAGCGCCGAGAAGGTCGCCAGTCCCTGCTCCATCGGCACGCGGAAGTCCTTGGAGCCATGCAGCACCAGCATCGGCTTTGTCCAGTCGCCGGCGTAGGTCTCGGGGTTGAAGGCGTCATAGACGGCCTTGCGCTCCCAGCTCGGTCCGCCGAACTCCCAGATGAAGTTGCCGATATCCATGGCGTTCATCAGTTGCGGCACGTCGAACACCCCGGCGTGGTTGACCAGGCAGCGCCACGGCCCATTCCACTTTCCGGCGATCATATTGACCATATAGCCGCCGTAGGACGCGCCCAGCGCACAGGCCCGGTCGCCGTCGATCCACGGATTGCTGGACAGCGCCGCCGCCCAACCCTTCTCCAGATCTTCCAGCGGCCGGTCGCCCCAGTGATCGTTGATCGCGTCGGTGAAGGCCTGGCCATATCCAGGCGAGCCGTGGAAGTTGATCATCACCACCGCATAGCCCGCCGCCGTATAGACCTGCGGATTCCAGCGGTAGGACCAGTTTTCGGTCCAGGGCGATTTCGGCCCGCCGTGGATCAGATAGACCGCCGGGTAGCGCCGGCCCTCGACCGCGCCCGCCGGTTTGAACACCCAGCCCTGCACCGGCTCATTGTTCCAGCCGGCGAAGGTGAAGGCCTCGCCCTTGGGCAGGTCCATCTGCGCCAGCACCTCTGCGTTCTGGCGGCTGATCTGGCGGGGTTCGCCGCGCGTCTGAACAAAGATCTGGGTCGGGGCGACGAAGCTTTCGTGGGCATAGGCCAGGACCCCGGCCTTCTCCTCATAGGCGCCGACCGTGCCGTTTCCGGTCAGGGGCGTGATACGGCCGGTGCGGGCGTCGACCGAGAACAGCCGGTTCTGGCCCTCGTCCGCCGCCGAGACCAGCAGCGACCGGCCATCAGTGCGCCATTGCAGGCCGCCCGCGCCCCGATCCCAGTCGGTCAGCTTCCTCGCGCCGGAGCCGTCGGCGTCAGCCACCCAGACCGCGGCCTGATCCCCGCCGACGTTCTCGCGCGGCGCCGACAGCCAAGCCAGCTGGCGACCGTTCGGAGAGAAGACCGGATTGCCGTCCGATCCCTTGTTGCCTTCCGTCAGATTGACCGGCGTCCCGCCATCGAGCGCCACGCGGAAGACGTCGCTGTTGCTGGTGAAGGGTTCGCCCGCGCCTTGCGTCTGCGTGCCGTAGACCAGGGTCCGGCCGTCCGGCGAAATGTCGAAACTGGAATCGCCGGCCGAGACATCGGCGTCCAGACCCGCCATCAGATCGCGCGGTTCGCCGCCACTCAAACCCGCGCCATTCAGCGGCTGGACGAACAGATGGGTGCGGCGCGTATCGACCCAGTGGTCGAAGTCGCGCAGCGGCAGACGGTCGTAGGACTGGAGCGTCGATTTACCCCGAGCATCCAGCCGCGTCTTGGTGCAGGCCAGGGTGTCGCAATCGACGAAGACCGAGACGGCCAAGACCAGCGACCTGCCGTCCGGCGCGATGCGGAAGCCCGAGACGTCGAAAGGCAGAGTCGTCACCTGGGCCGCCGCCATCCCGGCCGCATCCGTGCGCCAGACCTGGTTCGATCCGCCCCGCGACGACAGGAAGTATATCGCCCCGCCGTCCGGCGCCCAGCGCGCGCCCGAGACGCCGCCTTCCGAGATCGCCAACTTGCGCGGCTCGCCACCCGACACGTCCGCCAGCCACAGGCCGTTGACGCCTTTGTTGCCGTCCCAGTCGGTGGTGCGTACGGCGTAGAGGATTTGGCGGCCGTCCGGCGAGACGCGCGGCTCGCTGACCCGCTCCATCATCGCCAGATCTTTCAGCGACAGGCCGCGCGATGCGGGCGCCGGAGCGGAGGCCGGAGCCGGCGAGGCCTGCTGCGCCAGGCTGGGCGCAGCGGCCAGGATCAGGCTTCCAAAGGCGACCGCCGCCATCCAGCGTGAACGCGTCATGTCTTCATTCCCCACAGCTTTTCGACAGTGATAGGGGCCGCCCGTCCGATCGCCAAGCGTCCACGACGCCGCGCATCTTGCCCCCTCCGACCGAACCGGCGACAAGCGATCTTTCATGACCGCCGCCACCCTTCCCGCCCGCCGTCAGCCCCACATCGTCGATGTGCTGATCGCCGAACGCGCGCCGCGCCTGACCGCCTCGCCGCTGTGGCCGGTCGTGCGGCCGGCGCTTTACGGCGTGCTGGGCTATGGGGCGGCGGTGCGGATGGCCGACGCCATCCGCGACCTGTCGGGCACCGAGACGTTCGATTACGTCTCGGATCTGCTGAGGCTGAGGGTGACGACGACGAATCTGGAGCGCCTGCCCCCGACCGGCCGCTGCGTCGTCGTGTGCAACCACCCCACCGGCATCGCCGACGGGGTCGCCGTGTTCGACGCGATCAAGCAGCGGCGCAGCGACATGATTTTCTTCGCCAACGCCGACGCCATCCGCGTCTCGCCCCGGCTGGACGAGACCATCATCCCCGTCGAATGGGTCCACGACAAACGCACTCGCGAAAAGACCCGCGCCACACTGAACGCCGCCAAGGAGGCGTTCGAGGCCGAACGCTGCGTCGTCATGTTTCCCGCCGGTCGTCTGGCGCGCGAGAAGAACGGCGTCCTGACCGATCCCGAATGGGCCCCGACCGCCGCCTCCATGGCGCGCAAATACGGTGCGCCGGTCGTGCCCATGCATGTCACAGGCCCCTACAGCCGGCTGTTTCACCTGTTCGACAAGGTCTCGCAGGAGTTGCGCGACGTGACGCTGTTCCATGAGTTGCTGAACAAGGAAGGCAAGCCGTTCGGCGTCGATGTCGGTCTGCCCATTCCCGCCGATCGGCTGGACGTGGACGCAGCCAAGGCCACCGAAGCGTTGAAGACCTTCACCGAGCGCACCCTGGCCGCCGATCCTGATGCGGTGTTCGCATGAAGATCGCCCTGCCCGACGCCGAGGCCACCACCGCCCTGGGCCAGGCCATCGCCCCCCTGCTGGCGGCGGGCGACAGTCTGCTGCTCTACGGTCCGCTGGGCATGGGCAAGTCGACCCTGGCGCGCGGCCTGATCCGCGCCCTGACCACGCCGGACGAGGACGTGCCCAGCCCGACCTTCACCCTGGTCCAGTTCTATGAGTCCGACCCGCCCGTCGCCCATTTCGACCTCTATCGCCTGACCCGACCGGAAGAGGCGTTCGAGATCGGTCTGGACGAGGCGCTGGACGAGGGGTGCGCCGTGATCGAATGGCCCGAGCGTCTTGGCGACGATCCCGGCCGGTTTCTGGGGCCGGATCAGCTGATCATCGAAATCTCCGAACAGGGTGACGGCCGCGTTGCGACCGTTTCCGGCGTAGGCCGATGGGAAACGGGGCTGAAGGAACTGCATGTCTGACCGCGAAACCCTCCGTCTCGACTTCCTGAAGGCCGCCGGCCTGGCCGACGCCGTGCGCGCCCCCCTGCCCGGTGACGCCTCGACGCGGCGGTATGAGCGGCTGACGCCGACGACCGGCCCTACATTGATGCTGATGGATCAGGCGCCCGCCGCCGAAAGCCAGCCGTGCGATCCGCGCTGGACGCCCGAGCAGCGTCACGCCGCCGGCTGGAACGCCGTCGCCCGCCTGTCCGCCGGCCGGATCGAGGCCTTCGCCGCCGTCGCCGCCCATCTGAAGTCACTGGGCCTGTCCACCCCCGAGATTCCGTCGCTGGACGCCGCCAACGGCCTGGCCGTGCTTGAGGATTTCGGCGACGCCCTGTTCGCCCGCGTGATCGAAGACGGCGCCGACGAGACGCCGCTTTATCTGGCCGCCATCGAGGCCCTGGCCGTTCTGCACGAGGCCGGCGCTCCGCCCGAAACCCTGCACGGTCCCGGCGGCGACTGGCCGCTGCTGACCTATGACGAAACGGCGCTTCAGGGCGGCGCCGATCTGTTCGTCGAATGGCTGCCGAGGCTCGACGACCGCGTCGGCTTCGACGCCGCCGCCATCGCCGACTGGCGCGCGGCCTGGGCGCCCATCGTCACCTCCGGCGCGGCCGGGGCCTCGGTCATGGCCCACCGCGACTATCACGCGGAGAACCTGATCTGGCTGCCCGAGCGCGACGGCGCCGCCCGCGTCGGCATGATCGACTTCCAGGACGCGGTGCGCGCCCACCCGTCGTGGGACCTGCACTCCCTGCTTCAGGACGCCCGCCGCGACGTCTCGCCAGCGCTGGAGGCCGAGGCGCTGGACCGCTATTTCGCCCTGCGGCCCCGGGTCGACCGCGAAGCCTTCATGGCCGACTACGCCGGCCTCGCCGGCCTGAACGAGGCGCGCATCATCGGCATCTTCGCCCGCCTGATCGCGCGCGACGGCAAATTGCGATACCGCCAGTTCCTGCCGCGCATGTGGCGACACCTGAACGCCAATCTGGAACAGCCGGCCCTAGCGCCCGTCGCCCGCTGGTTCGACCGTCACGTTCGAGCCGAGGCCCGCGCATGACCGCTCCGAAGACGGCCCCCAAGACTGCAATGGTCCTCGCCGCCGGCCTGGGCACGCGCATGCGCCCCCTGACCGACGACCGACCCAAGGCCTTGGTCGAGGTCCAGGGCCGCGCCTTGATCGACCATGTGCTGGACCGTCTGGCGGAGGCCGGCGTCGAAAAGGCGGTAGTGAATGTCCACTGGTTCGCCGACCGACTGGAAGCGCATCTCGCGGCGCGCGGACGCGGGCCCGAAATCGTGATTTCCGACGAACGCGCCGAACTGCTGGAGACCGGCGGCGGGCTGAAGAAGGCTCACGCCCTGCTGGGCGAGGAGCCCGTCTTCGTCGCCAATATCGACAGCGTCTGGATCGACCGAGGCGACGCCCTCACTGATCTGATCCGCCTGTGGAACCCCGAGACGATGGACGCCGCCCTGCTGCTAGCCCGCCGCGAAGGCTCCATCGGCTTTGAGGGCGACGGCGATTTCTTCATGGCCGACGACGGAAAGCTAACCTTCCGGGGCGACGCCCCTTCCGCGCCGTTCGCCTATATGGGCGTCCACATCACCCGCCCCGGCTATGCCGATCACGGCCCCGACGGCCCCTTCTCCCTCAGCCCCCTTTGGCGCAACTCCGCCGCTAAAGGACGTCTGTTCGGCTGCGTCCTGGACGGCGATTGGATGCACGTCGGCGACCCGCAGGCGCGGGATGAAGCCGAGGTCAAACTGGCGGGAGAGGCGTGAGCCTGTTCGATCCCTTCCTCGGCGACACGCCGTGCTGGTACGCCATCCCCGCGCACCGGCCGTTCCTTGAAGACCTGGCCGCCGGCGTCCTGGCCTGGCTGGGCGATCTGCCGCCCGAGACCCTGTCGGACGCCACCATCCTGCTGCCCAACCGCCGGGCCGCGCGTGCCTTCACCGGCGCCCTGTCCAAGCTGTCTCAGGGTCGCCCCATTCTGCTGCCTCAGGTGCGGCCGCTGGGCGATCTGGAGGAGGACGAGCCGCCGTTTACGCCCGGCGCCCTGGGTCTGGACCTGCCGCCCGCCATCCCCGCCCTGACGCGCCGGTTCGAGATGGCGCGGATGATCGTCGAACAGTTCGATGCGTCCTTAAGCCCGATGCGCGCGCTGGATCTGGCCGATGCGCTGGGCGGCTTCCTCGATTCCTGCCAACTGGAAGAGATTCAGAACCCTGAGCGGATCGCGACGCTGGTCGACGGCGAAATGGCCGAACACTGGGAACGCTCGGCCGAGTTTCTGGGTCTGGCGGTCGAGGCCTGGCCGAAGCGTCTGGCCGAACTGGGTCTGGTCGATCCGGCCTGGCGTAGGGCGACCCTGCTGCGCCGCCTCGCCGACCTGTGGGACCGCGAACCGCCGCGCCAGCCCGTCATCGCCGCCGGCTCGACCGGCACCGTCCCCGCCGCCGGCGACGTGCTGAAGGCCGTGGCCAGGGCGCCGCTGGGCTGCGTCGTCCTGCCTGGCCTCGACCTGGATCTGGACGCGGGCGTCTCGGACCGGCTGGACGAACAACATCCGCAAAGCGCGATGAAGCGGCTGCTGGACCGCTGCGAGATCGCGCGCGAGAGCGTTCGCCCCTGGTTCCATCCCGCCGTTCCCACAGCCGTCGAGGCGCGCGGACTGGCGCGCCAGCGGCTGGTCAACGAGGCCCTGCGCCCCGCCGAGGCCACCGACGACTGGCGGCGCGCGATCCGCGACATCCGCTCGGCCGCCGCTGCGCGCAGCGAGGCGCGGGACCCGATCGCCGAGGGTCTGCAGGGTCTGTCGCTGCTGAGCGTGCGCGCCGAGGAAGAGGCCGCCGCCGCCATCGCTCTGATGATGCGTGAGACGTTGGAAACGCCGGGCAAGACCTGCGCCCTGGTCACGCCGGATCAGGCCGTGGGTCGCCGCGTCGCCGCCCGGTTGGAACGCTGGGGCGTCATCCCGGATTCGTCCGCCGGCGCCCCCCTGTCGCGCCTGCCTGCCGGGGCCCTGGTCGATCTGTGCGCCCGCTGGATCGCCGATCCGGTCCAGCCCCATCTGCTGCTGGCCGTGGTCAAACATCCGCTTGTCCAGTTCGACTTGGGCGACGCTCCTCAGGCCGCCGCCGTCGCCGCGCTGGAGGAACACGCCCTGCGCGGTCCCCGCCCGCGCGACTTCGCCGCCATCCATCGCCGCCTGCTGGAGGCGGTCCAGCCCGACCGGCGCGGCAAGGCGCCGCCGGAATGGAAACAGGCCCGGCTGTCGGCCGCGACCCAGCTGGTCGATCAGCTTCAGGCCGCCGTCGAGGCCGCGACGGCCGCCTTCGCGCCCGACGCGGATCTGAACGTCGGCGCCTCGGCCCTGACCCGGCTGATCGAAACCTTAGCCGGCCAGAACGCCTGGGCCGGTCCTGACGGCGAGGGCGCCGCCGCCCTGTTGTCCGGCCTGATCGACGGCGGGGCGTCGCTCGGCCGCATCCGCCGCGCGGAGTTGGCCGAACTGGTCACGTCCCTGGTCAAGGAAAACGTCGTGCGGACCGGCGGGGCGACCCATCCGTCGCTGCGCATTCTCGGCGCCATCGAGGCGCGTCTGGTCAGGGCGGACCGGATGATCCTGGCCGGGCTGGAGGAAGGCGTCTGGCCCCAGGCCGCCCCGACCGATCCCTTCCTGTCGCGCCCGATGCGAAAGGCGCTGGGCTTGCCGCCGCCAGAGCGTCGCTTGGGCCAGACGGCGCAGGATTTCGTCCAGGCCGCCTGCGCCGACGAGGTCATCTTGATCCACAGCGAGCGGCGCGGCGGCCAGCCCGCCGTCCGCTCGCGCTGGCTGTGGCGGCTGGAGATGCTGACGCGCGGCGCGAACGCTGTCGAAACACCCGTCGCAATCGCCCGCCCGGCGGCCGTCATCGACTGGGCCCGCGCTCTGGACGCACCGCCGTCCGGCCCACCCCAGTTCGCCAAACGGCCCGAGCCGCGCCCGCCGGTGCATCGCCGCCCGCGCAGCCTGTACGTCACCCGTATCGAACGCTGGGTGCGCGATCCCTACGCCATCTACGCCCTGTGGGTGCTGGGGCTGGAGGCGATGGAGCGGCCCGGCGCGTCTGCCGAAGCGCTCGCTCGGGGCAACGCCGTCCACGCCGCCATCGAGCGGCTGACGCTGGACTGGCCGAACGACCTGCCCGACGACTGCGAGGCCATCCTGCACGACCATCTGCTGCGCGAACTGGGCGCGCGCGGGTTCGAGGATGCGGCCATGGCGCGTGAGGCGCCGCTGGCCCGCAACTGCGCCCGCTGGCTGACCGAGTTCGAGCGCCGGCGTCGGGCGCGCGGCGTCGATATCCTGGTGGAACAGCAGGGGACGATGACCTTCGACGCCCCGGCCGGCCCCTTCACGGTCAAGGCCTTCGCCGACCGGATCGAGCTGGCGTCCGACGGGGCGGCGGTCATGGACTTCAAGACCGGGGCGGCGCCGTCCGCCAAACAGGTCAAGTCCGGCTTCGCCCCGCAACTGACCCTGACCGCCGCCATCCTGGCCGACGGCGGGTTCAAGGACACCAACGGCCCGGTCACGCCCGACGAACTGACCTATGTCCGCGTGGTCGGGCGAAAGATGGCGGGCGAAGTCGTCACCCGCGCCTCGGGCTCTGAGGCCGCCGACCTGGCGCAGGCGGCGCTGGACGGGCTGAAGCGCCGCGTGGCCCGGTTCGACGACGAGAATACGCCTTACGTTTCCTGGGCCGCGCCTCAGTTCATGGGCAACCAGGGCGGCAACTACGACCATCTGGCACGCGTCTGGGAATGGTCGGTGATCGGCGACGGTGACGAAGAATGAGCATCGCCCCCCAGATCGTCGCCGCCGACCCGCGCCTGACCGTTTTCGTCACCGCCAACGCCGGTTCGGGCAAGACCACCACCCTGGTCAACCGGGTGGCGCGGCTGCTGCTGGATCAGGTCGATCCCGGCGCCATCCTGTGCGTCACCTACACCAAGGCCGCCGCCGCCGAGATGCAGGCCCGGCTGTTCGACCAGCTCGGCGGCTGGGCCGTGCTGGACGACGCCGCACTGTCGCGCGAACTGGCCCGGCTGGACGACGGCGACCCGCAGGCGCTGGATCACGCCGCGCTTTCCCGCGCGCGCAAGCTGTTCGCCCGCGCGCTGGAGACGCCCGGCGGCCTGAAGATCCAGACCATCCACGCCTTCTGCGAAAAACTCCTGCGGCGGTTCCCGCTGGAGGCTGGGGTTTCGCCCCGCTTCACTGTGCTGGAAGACCAGGCCGCGACCGCCCTCAGCCACGCGGCGCGCGAAGATCTGGCCCGCGCCGCCGTCGCCGATCCGGACGGCCCCATCGGCCTGGCCTACAGCCATTTCGCCGTCGAGCTGGACTGGCAGCGGTTCCAGGCCCTGCTGTCGATGATCGAGGCCAAACGCGCCGATCTGTTGGACTATATCGACCGCGCCGAGGCCGGGACCGCGCCCGATCCCTGGTCCCTGACCGGCGCCGAGCGCGATCGCAGCCCGGAGGATCTGGAGCGAGACTTCGTCGCGTTCATCGATCCCGGCGAGTGGAACCGCATGGCCGAGGCCATGGAAACCGGCTCGGCCAATGACAAGAAGATCGCCGACGCCATGAGCGTCGCCGCCCCGCCCTACGCCGGGTTCGCGGCCCTGGCCGGGGTCTTCTGCACCCAGGCGGGCGAACCGCGAAAGAGCATGGGCACGAAGTCGGCGCCCCAGGGGGCGGCCGGCTGGCTGCTGGACCTCCAGACCAAATTCCTCGCCACGCGCGAGGCTCTGCGCAAGGCCAAGGTCGCCGATGATACGGTCAAGGTCCTGACGCTGGCCCGCGCCCACGCCGCCTTCTACGAAGCCGCCAAGGCCCAGCGCGGCGCGTTGGATTTTCCCGACTTGGTCGCGCGCGCCGCCGCCCTGCTGACCCAAAGTGGGGCCGCCGCCTGGGTGCTGTACAAGTTGGATGGCGGGGTCGACCACGTCCTGATTGACGAGGCCCAGGACACCGCCCCCGAACAATGGGCCATCGTCCGCGCCCTGACCGGCGAGTTCTACTCTGGCGAAAAGTCCGGCCGCACCGTCTTCGCCGTCGGCGACGAGAAACAGTCGATCTATTCCTTCCAGGGCGCCCGGCCCGAACGGCTGCGTCAGGAACGCGGTGCCTTCCTCGCTTTGGCCGAGGGCGCCGGCGAGCCCTTCGCCGGGCCGGAGCTGAACACCTCCTATCGCTCGACCGAAGAGGTGCTGGCCTTCGTCGACGCCGTCTTCGCCGATCCCGACCGCACCCGCGCCCTGACCGGCCCGCAAGGCGACATCGCCCGACACCTCCCTGCGCGCCTCGGCCAGCACGGCGCAATCGACCTTTGGCCCCTGTTCCTGGACGAGCCCGCGCCCGATACCGACGCCTGGGACGATCCCGTCGATCAGGAAAGCGGCGGCAGCGCCAGGAAGCGCCTGGCCCGCGACCTGGCCCGCGAGATTCGCCGCCAGGTCGAAAGCGGCGTCGCCGTCTTTGATCGCAGCACCCGCGACCTGCGCCCCGCCGGCTATGGCGACTACATCGTCCTGGTCCGCCGCCGCGACGCGACGTTCGAGGAGATCATCCGGGCGCTGAAGACCGAAGGCGTGCCCGTCGCCGGCGCGGACCGGCTGAAGCTGTCCAGCCATATCGTCTTCGACGACCTGATCTCGCTGGCGCGTTTCGCCCTCTTCCCCGACGACGACCTGTCCTTGGCCGAGGTGCTGCGCAGCCCGCTGTGCGATGTGGACGAGGACGGCCTTTATGCGCTGGCCGGCCGCGAAAACCGCAAGGCCGGCCAGCTGTGGCGCGACCTGCGCGACCGGGCGCACGAACGCCCCGAATGGACCCGCGCTCGAGATGCGTTGCAGGCCGCCATCGGCGCGCGCGGCGGCGATCCCTTCGCCTTCTTCTCCCAAGCCCTGAACCGGGTGGACGATACGGGGCGGTCGGGCCGCGGCCGCATCCTGGCCCGGCTGGGCCGCGAGGCGGAAGAGGCTATCGACGAGACCCTGAACCAGGTGCTGGCCGCCGAGAACCGAGGTGCCATCGATCTGGAGACCTGCGTCGCGCAGTTGGAGGCCGCAGACGTCGAGGTGAAGCGCGAACTGGAGGGCGCGCGCGGCGAGGTCCGCGTCATGACCGTCCACGGCGCGAAGGGTCTGGAGGCGCCCATCGTCATCCTGCCCGACACCACCATGAAAGCGAAGGCGCAAGGTCCGTCCCTGATGCCCGCGGTTACGCCAGAGGGCGAAGGCGAGGCTTGGCTGATGGCGCCCGGCTCGGCCAAAGACGACTGCCCGGCCTCCGCCTACGCCCGCGCCGCGCGCCAGGCCCGCACGGACGACGAGACCCTACGCCTGCTCTATGTCGCCCTGACCCGCGCGCGGGACCGCGTCATCGTCATGGGCCGCGCCTCCAGCCGGGGCGCCGAGGCCGGCAGCTGGTGGTCGATCCTCTCGGAAACCTTCGACCGCCTGGGCGATCAGGTGCGCGAAGTCGAAAACGGCGTGCGTCGCTATGGCGTCGATCCCGAGCGTCGCCCGGTCGCCGCCGATGAAGTCCGGTCCGCCGCCGTCCTGCCCGCCTGGGCCGCCTCGCCGCCGCCGGCCGACGCCGCCGCCCGCTTCGCCTCGCCGTCGCGAATGGAAGGTTCGATCCGCATTCCCGCCCCCTCGCCCCTGGCCAGGACCGAGGCGGGCGTTGTGTCGCTGGGCCGGTTCCGGCGCGGCGACCTGATCCACCGGCTGCTGGAACGCCTGCCCGAGATCGCGCCCGCCGACCGCCCCGACGCCGCCTGTCGACTGCTGGCCCGCGAGACCGATCTGGACGAGGCCCAGCGCACCGAGATGATCGCCGCCGCCTTCTCTGTTCTGAACGACGCCCGCTTCGCCCCGGTCTTCGGTCCCGGCTCCCGCGCCGAGGTCGCCCTGACGGGATCCGCCCCCGACCTGCCGCCCGGCGTCGCCATCAACGGCCGCATCGATCGGCTGGTGGTCACGCCCGAGAAGGTCCTGGTCGTCGATTACAAGACCAACCGCCCTGCGCCAGACGCCGTCGAGGCGGTCGATACCGCCTATGTGCTGCAGGCCGCCGTCTATGTCGCCGTGCTGAAGCGCCTCTATCCCGATCGCCCGGTCGAGGCCGCCCTGGTCTGGACCGACGGCCCCAAGCTGATGCCCATTCCTGAAACCCTGCTGGCGGCGGCGCTCAAACCCTAACCCCCGTCATCCTCGGGCTTGACCCGAGGACCGGGCGCCGGTCGATCTGTGCGTCGCCGTCTTCGCTCGAGCGGCGGATCATCCGATCCTCGGGTCGGGCCCGAGGATGACGGACGGAGAGAGGGAGCGACGGCGGCAGTTGAATTGCCCGCGATTCGCTCCCACATCTGCCATCGAACCCGGACACATCCGGCCAACACCAACACGCGCTCATGCAGCGAGGCGCCGCGCGCCGAGCGATAGCGCCCAAGGAGCCATTCATGGCGACTGTAAAAGTTACCGACGAGAGCTTTGACGCCGACGTCCTGAAATCCTCGACCCCTGTCCTGGTCGACTTCTGGGCCGAATGGTGCGGCCCCTGCAAACAAATCGGCCCGGCGCTGGAACAGATCGCAGACGAATTGGGCGGTCAGGTCACCGTGGCCAAGATCAACATCGACGACAGCCCCATGACCCCGTCCAAGCTGGGCGTGAAGGGCATTCCGACCCTGATGCTGTTCAAGGACGGCCAGATGGCGTCGATGAAGGTCGGCGCCATGCCCAAGGGCAAGATCGTCGAATGGCTGGCCGAGGCCGGCGTCAAGGCCTGAGCTTTCTCGACCAAGTCAGATCAAGCGCCCGCCGGTCCGACCGGCGGGCGTTTTTCATGCTAGGGTGGCGCCATGAGCGACGAAGACACCCCGAACCCGGCTGACGACATCCCCGGCGAGACGCCGGTCCAGAAGGCCCTGCGCCTGAAGAACGCTAAGCTCGACGCCCGTCCCCAGGCCCCGCGCGGCGGCCGTTTCCAGCGTGAGCAGAATGCGCGGATCGCGGCCGGCAAGTCGCGCCCGTGGATGAGCAAATAGCGCCTGATCAGAACCGACCGCGCGCGTTGCCGGGCTCGCCCCCGTCCAGCGCTTGAAGGCGCGGGAGAAGGCGCTGGGTTCTGAAAATCCGACCAGATAGGCCGTCTCGTTCACCGAGACCTTCTGGCCATGAAGGTAGTGCAGCGCCATGCGGTGGCGCAGGTCGTCGACCACGGCGTCGAACCCCGTCCCCTTCTCGGCCAGTCGACGATAGAGGGTCGCGCGGCTGACCCCCAGCTGACGCGCCACCTCGACCATGCCGATGTCCCCCCGGTGCAGGATCGGGATCAGCAGAGCCTCGACCCGACCGCGCAGGGTGCGGGCGGTCTCCAGGCCGGCCAGCAACTGGCTGGCCCGTTCACTCAACACCCCGAAGGCGTAGCGGCTGGGATTGTGCAGCGGGATCGACAGCCACGACGGGTCGATGCGGATGCCGTTCAGCGCGGATCCAAAGGTCGTCGACACGCCCAGTACGCGCCGATAATCATCGGCATGCGCCGGTGCTTCATGGGGCACATGGGCCTCAAGGGCGAAAGGCGCATCGGGGAAATGGCGGCGGGTCTCGGCGATGAAGCGAGACCAGGTCGCCTCGGTCAGCTCGGGAAAGGCGACGGGATCGGCGCGCCGATCCATCAGCCACAGGCCGTCCGCGCGCGGCGTGATCTCGAACCGGCCACCCGGCAGCGCCAGATCGACATCGGCGACCAGGCGCCCGAAGCGGTTCAACTCGCCCAGGGCCTCGCCCATCGTGGCGGCCGAATAGCAGATCAACCCCACCACCGAGAACTCGCGGAAATCCTGCGCTGCGCCCAGGTCCAGCGCGAACGCCGCCGCGCCGCTCTGCGCCTTGGCGGCCTGCATCAGCGCTACATATTGGGTCATCGGCACGCGCGCATCGGGATCGTCCAGGTCCGCCGGCCGGATGCCACAGCGCTCGGCCAGCCCCTCGGCATCGACACCCACCGACGCCGCATAGTCGAACAGGTTGCGCACATAGCCGGCCGAGACGGTGGCCACCGTCTGAAGCCGAAAGTCCTGTTTTGTGATCGTCGCGGTCATGGGCTGCGGAGGTTCGTCCCGATATCGCCGCCATACAAGAGCGGGTGTTCGAATGACGACGATGATCCACAACGACGAAGACCGCCCGGCGAGACGGGCGGCGCGCGCATTTGAAGGCGGCAGGGATCTTCTGGTTCGCCACCGCCGTGGCCGGTCAGGCCATGTTCGTCGTCTATATCCTCGGCTTCTATGGTGCGGCGGCCGTGGCGCGCCAGCCGGAGCGATGGAACGACGTCCTGGTCGGCGGCTACGTCGCGGGCGGCTTGATCGGCAATCTGGTCCTTGCAGCCCACCTGCTGATGGCGGCGATCATCACCATCGGCGGGCCGTTACAACTGATACCGCAGCTTCGCGCCCGCGCTCTGCAGCTGCATCGGTGGATGGGGCGGACCTATATCGTCACGGCGATCCTGATCAGCCTGGCTGGCCTCTATATGGTCTGGACGCGCGGCACGGCCGGCGGCGACGCCATGCGCGTCGGTATCAGCATCAACGGCGTGCTGATCCTGGTCGCCGCCGTCATGGCTTGGCGTCATGCCGCCGCGCGCCGGATCGACCGGCACCGTCGTTGGGCCATGGCGACCTTCATCCTGGTCAGCGGGGTCTGGTTCTTCCGCGTCGGCCTCTTGGCCTGGATCATGATAAACCAGGGGCCGGTCGGGATAGGAGACGACTTCAACGGGCCGTTCGTGCGGTTCTGGGCCTATGGCTGCTATCTCGCACCGCTGGCGGTTCTGATCCTCTATCTGCGTGCTCAGGACCGGCCGTCGCCTCTGGGTAAGGCCGCGACCGCCGCAGGATTGATCGTGCTGACCCTCGTGATGGGCCTAGGCGTCGTCGGCGCCACGATGGGGATGTGGCTGCCTCGTCTGACCTGATCGGCCGTCAGGTCGGCCAAGTCTCTTCACTCGCGCCCAACACCTCGCCCGCCAGATACAGCGACCCGCAGATCGCCACGCGGCCGGCGCCCAGACGCAGCGCCAGATCCAGCGCCTCAGAAACCGAACCCGCCGGGGTCGCCGCCAGCCCATGCCCGCGCGCCACGGCCGCCAGGGCCGTCGGCTCGGCCGCCGCGCCGTCGAAGCCGACGGTGAACACCGTCGCCTGACTGTCCTTCAGCGCGGCGAAGAAACCGCCCGCGTCCTTGTTATTCAACATGCCGCAGATCAGGGCCAGGGGACGCGGCGCCCGCGCCTGACGCTCGGCCAGAAACGCCGCCAGCGCCCGCGCCGCATGGGGATTGTGCCCTCCGTCCAGCCACAGCTCCGCCTCCGCCGCCTTGGCCGCAGCGCCGTATGGACCCGCCGAAATCCTCTGCAGCCGGGCGGGCCAGCGCACGCGCTTCAGCCCCTCGGCGATCGCAGCCTCGGGCAGGTCCAGTTCGACCGCCGCCGCCACGGCTAGGGCCGCATTGTCGATCTGGTGCGCGCCTGCCAGGGCCGGCGCCGGCAGGTCCATGAACAGTTCGGCCGTCTGGAACGCCAGACCGCCCCGCTCGGCCCAGGCATCGAAGTCGACCCCCAGCACGGTCAGCCGTGCATGGACGTCCATCGCCCGCCGCTCGATGGCGGCCATCGCCTCTTCCTTCTGGCGTGCGATCACGGCCGGCGCTCCAGCCTTCAGCACACCCGCCTTTTCCGAGGCGATGGCGGCCAGATCCGTGCCAAGGAACTCCGCATGATCGTAATCGACCGGCGCGATAACGCTAAGCAGCGGCCGCTCGATCACGTTTGTGGCGTCCAGCACCCCGCCCAGACCCACTTCGATGATGGCCAGGTCGGCGGGCGTCTCGGACATGGCCAGGAAGGCGGCGGCGGTCGTGCTTTCGAACACCGTGGCCTCGCTGTCCGTCTCGGCCATGACCGCCTCGATCCGGTCCAGGATCGCGTTCAGATGGTCGTCCTCGATCAGCGTTCCAGCCAGCCGGATCCGTTCATTGAACCGCACCAGATGGGGCGAGGTGTAGGCGTGCACCTTCAATCCCGCCGCCTCGGCGATGGCGCGGATCAGGGCCACGGTCGAACCCTTGCCGTTGGTGCCCGCCACATGGATCACCGGCGGAAGCTTGTGCTGCGGATCGCCAAGGGCCGCGCACAGCACGCGCATTCTTTCCAGCGAGAGGTCGATCCGCTGGGGGTGGCGCGCGCGTAGTCGTTCGGAGACGGGATCCATCCGCCTCCTTTACCCCCTGATTTCGAGAACCGCGACATGACTTCCAGGCCGCAGATCAGAACAGCGGCGCGCCTCGTCCTCGCGGCCGTCTTCCTAGGCGCAGGGGCGCTGCATCTGATGGTCCCCGGCCCCTTCGTGCGGATCACGCCGGCGTGGGTTCCGCAGCCGGCCCTGATCGTGGCCCTGACGGGGATCGCCGAACTGCTGGGCGCGGCGGGTCTGACGATCCCGCGCCTACGGGTCGCCGCTGGCTGGGCGCTGGCCGCCTACGCCGTCTGCGTCTACCCGGCCAACATCCAGCATGCCGTGAACTTTATGACGCCGGGCGCGGGTGTCGGCTGGGCCTATCACGGCCCGCGCCTGCTATTTCAGCCGGTCATCGTTTGGTGGTGCCTGTGGGCCTCGACCGCGATCGACTGGCCCTTCAGACGGTCTCAGGCGGCGGCGCGGGTTCCGCCCATCAGAATGGACAGGATCTGACCCAGGGTGCGCGGCAGGTCGGCGCGGGTCACGACCCGGTCCACCATGCCCTTTTCCTGCAGATATTCGGCGCGCTGGAAGCCGGGCGGCAGCTTCTCGCGGATGGTCGCCTCGATCACGCGCGGTCCGGCGAAACCGATCAGGGCGCCCGGTTCGGCCAGATGCACATCGCCCAGCATGGCATAGGAGGCCGTCACCCCGCCCGTCGTCGGGTCCGTCAGGACCACGGCGTAGGGCAGTCTGGCGTCCTTCAGCTCTTCGATGGCCAGGGTGGTGCGCGCCATCTGCATCAGCGACAGGGCGCCCTCCTGCATCCGCGCGCCGCCGGCGGCGGTGAAACAGACCAGCGGAACCTTGCGGCTCACCGCCTCGCGCGCGGCCTTGATGAAGGCCTCGCCCGCCGCCATGCCCAGCGACCCGCCCATGAAGGTGAAGTCCTGGACGATCACGACCGCATCCTGACCGCCGACCGAACCATAGCCGATGGCCATGGTGTCCTTGCGGCCCGCCGCCTTGCGCGCGGCGTTCAGGCGATCCTTGTAGGATTTGCCGTCCGAGAATTTCAACGGATCTTCCGGCACGTCCGGCGTGTCGATGGACTGGAAGACGCCGCCGTCGAAGGTGGCCTTCAGGCGGGTCGGCGCATCGATGCGCATATGCCGGCCCGACGGCGTCACCCAAAGGGCGGCCTCCAGGTCCGAGCGATACAGCATCTCGCCGCTGTCGGGATCCTTGACCCAGAGATTGTCCGGCGTGTCGCGGCGCGACACGATCTTGCGGACGCCGGGCGCAAAGCGGCTCAGCCAGCCGCCGCGCTTTTCCTGAGGCTTGGTCTTGTCGTTCATCCGCGCGCTCTTAGACGGTTTCCGCCACGGAAGCACTAGCGGCGACGGATCGAACCGCGTCGCCCAGCGCCTTCACGCGGGCCAGAACGCGCGGCGCGACGGGTTCGTTCGCCTCCAGCGCCGCCGCCACCTCGTCCACCAGGGCCGAGCCCACGACCACCGCATCGGCGACGCGGGCGATTTCGGCGGCCCGTTCCGGCGTCTTGACCCCGAAGCCGACCGCGACCGGCAGGCCCGAGGCCTTGCGCACCCGCTCTACGGCCGGCGCCACCACATCCGCGTTCGCTTCCTTGACGCCCGTCACGCCCGCGACGGCGACATAATAGACGAAGCCCGACGTGCCCTGGACCACGATCTTTAGCCGCTCGTCGTCCGAGGTCGGCGTCGCCAGGCGGATCAGCGAGATCGAAACCTTGTCCAGCGCCTCGATCAGAGGCCCGGCCTCTTCCGGCGGGCAGTCCACCACGATCAGCCCGTCGATGCCGCAGTCGGCCGCATAGGCGGCGAAGGCGTCATAGCCCAGGCTCTCGATCGGGTTCAGATAACCCATCAGCACGATGGGCGTCGCGTCGTCGCCCTTACGGAATTCCTTGGCCAAATCCATGGTCGAGCGCAGGCCGAAACCGGCCGCCATGCCGCGGATCGCCGCCCGCTGAATCGGCGGTCCCTCGGCCATCGGATCGCTGAACGGAAAGCCCAGTTCGATGATGTCCGCGCCCGCAGCCGGCAGGCCGTTCAGGATCGCCAGCGCCTCTTCGCGCGACGGGTCGCCGCCCATCACATAGGGAATGAAGGCCGCACGGCCCTCGGCCTTCAGCGCCTTGAAGCGCGCGTCGATACGGGCGGTGGTCATTGTTGCGGCGATCCGGCGGCGGCAGGCGGTGTCGCGGCCGCGGCAGCCGCGCAAACGTCGCCCGGAATGGTGGCGAAGCCCAGATAGCCGAGCAGTTCGGCGACGGCGGTCTTTGTGGTGTCGTAGAAGGCGACCATCTGCATGCCGTCGCAGCCGCCGGCCTCGCGGCGCTTGATGAAGACGACGCGGTTGTCGTCGCCGCCGGCGGCCAGCCAGTTCTTGGTTTCCAGATCGGCGATATAGGCGTCGGCCAGAGCGCCGATCTGGCCCAGCTGTGCGGTCACGCAATAGGCTCGCCCCGTCAGATTGTTCAGCCCCCCGCAATCGGGCGACAGCTCCGCGCCGGGAAGCAGGCCGACGTCGGCCGGACCGCCTTGCGGCGCAGCGGGGGCCGGCGTCTGGGCCTGCACGGCCGCAGCGGACAAACTCATCACGGCGGTCGCCGCCAACAGACTACGGATCACAGGTTCACTCCCAGATGTTTGGCGACCTGGAAGATGTCCTTGTCGCCGCGCCCCGACATCAGCAGGACGACGTCGCCGCCCTTGCCGACTTCGCGCGCCACTTCGCCCGTCCGCGCCAGGGCGTGGGCCGGCTCCAGCGCCGGAATGATGCCTTCCAGCTTCGAGCACAGCTGGAACGCTTCCAGCGCCTCATTGTCCGTCGCCGAGCGGTATTCGGCCCGGCCGATGTCGTGCAGCCAGGCGTGTTCCGGCCCGATGCCCGGATAGTCCAGCCCGGCCGAGATCGAGTGCCCCTCGACGATGTTGCCGTCTTCGTCCTGAAGCAGGTACGTCCGGTTGCCGTGCAGCACGCCCGACCGCCCGCCCTTCAGCGAGGCCGCGTGATCCGGCGTATCCAGCCCGTGGCCGGCCGCTTCGACGCCGATCAGCCGCACGCCCTCGTCCTCGATGAAGGGGTGGAAGGTGCCGATGGCGTTCGAGCCACCGCCGATGCAAGCGACCACCGCTTCGGGCAGCTTGCCCATCCGGGCCATCGATTGGCTCTTGATCTCCTTGCCGATCACCGACTGGAAATCGCGCACCATGGCTGGATAGGGGTGCGGACCCGCCGCCGTGCCGATGATGTAATAGGTGTCCGAGACGTTGGTCACCCAGTCGCGCATCGCCTCGTTCATCGCGTCCTTAAGGGTCGCGGCGCCCGCCGTGACCGAGAAGACTTCCGAGCCCAACAGGCGCATGCGGAACACGTTCGGCTGCTGCCGCTCCACATCCACCGCGCCCATATAGACCGTGCAGGGCAGGCCGAACCGCGCCGACACGGTCGCCGAGGCGACGCCGTGCTGACCCGCGCCGGTCTCGGCGATGATGCGCGTCTTGCCCATGCGGCGGGCCAGCAGGATCTGGCCCATGCAGTTGTTGATCTTGTGCGCGCCCGTATGGTTCAGGTCCTCGCGCTTCAGCCAGATCCGCGCGCCACCGAAATGTTCGGTCAGGCGCTCGGCGAAATACAGCGGGCTTTCGCGACCGACATAGTGGGTCAGAAAGCTGTCCAGCTCGGCCTGGAAGCTGGGGTCCGCCTTGGCCGCCTTGTAAGCCGCATCCAGCTCGTGGATCAGCGGCATCAGGGTCTCGGCCACGAACTGACCGCCGTACGGACCGAAGCGACCCTGCGCGTCCGGCCAGGCGTAGGCGTTCGACAGCGGCTGGGTTGAATCGGCGGCTTGGATGGGGGCCACGATGGGGGTCTGGGCGTTCACGGTTTCGACTTTCACGCGGAGAGGCGTCGCAATTACGACCGGCGCGCGTTTTGGATGAAGGTCGCGATCCGGTCGGCGTCCTTAACACCCGGCGCGCTTTCCACGCCAGAGGACACATCGACCATGGGCGCGCCCGTAATCCTCAGCGCCTCGGCCACATTGTCCGGGTTGAGACCGCCCGCCAGGAACCACGGATGGCGAAACGCCCGGTCCGCCAGCAGGGTCCAGTCGAAAGCCAACCCATGCCCTCCACTGTAGAAGGCCCCCTTGGGCGCTTTGGCGTCCAGCAGCAGGTGGTCTGCCGACGCTTCCATCGCTTCCAGTCCGACCAAGTCCTCTGCGCCGGCCACCCCCACCGCCTTGATCACTGGAATTTCCCAGTCGGCCCGTGCGTTACGAACCTGAAGCGGCGTTTCGCGACCATGCAGCTGGATCATGTCGGGCCGAAGATCATGAACCAGATCGTCCATCTCAGGACCGACCATGTCGGCAAACAACAATACGGTTTTCGCTCGGCCGCGCGCCCGATCCACCAGCCGCTTCGCCAAGGCCGGCCCCGCGTACCGCGGACTGGCCTTGACCATCACGAAGCCGACGAAATCCGCCCCCGCATCCAGCGCGGCATCCAGCGTGTCCGGCGTGGTCAGGCCGCAGATCTTGATCTTGGTGGTCATCCCTCGACCTGCGCGTCCGATCCCGCAGGCGTCAAGAGCTTCAACCCAGGCTCCCGGGCGTCGTGAAAATCGAGGCGACCTCATCCGCCGTCGCCAGCCGCCACTGACCGGGCGCCAGATCGGCGGGCAGAACCAGTCCGCCCAGCCGTTCGCGATGCAGGGTCTCGACGTGGTTGCCGGCGGCCGCGAACATCCGGCGCACCTGATGATAGCGCCCCTCCGTCACCGTCAGCAGGGCCTCGGTCGGCGACACCACCTCCAGCACCGCCGGCGCAAGCGGTTTGTCCTCGCCCTCCAGGACCAGCTCGCCCGAGGCGAACAGCGCGCCTTCCGTGCCCGTTAGAGGCCGCGCCAGACCCGCCCGGTAAACCTTGGCCACATGCCGCTTGGGACTGATCACCCGGTGTAGCAGATCCCCGTCGTCGGTCAGCAGCAGCAGGCCCGTCGTCTGCTTGTCCAGCCGTCCGATGGTCGAGATGGCGGGATCGCGCGCCCGCCAACGTCCCGGCAGGATGTCATAGACCAGCGCCCCCTCTTCCTTGTGTGAGCAGGTCATGCCCAGCGGCTTGTTCAGCAGGATCACCAGCCCTTGCACGGGGTCCAGCGGCTCGCCATCGATCTCCATTCGCGTGGGCAGGTCCGGCGTCACCGCAATGCGTTTGGACACGTCCGTCAGGTCCGCCCCGTCCAGCACGATGCCGCCCGCCTTGGCCATCCGCGCCATCTCGGCGCGCGAGCCGTAACCCATCGAGCCCAGCAAACGATCGACCCTCGACGTCGGGACTTTCTTCATGCGCTACCGCCCTTCGGACTGCTTGAGCGCGGTCACTTCACCGCCTCGAACAGCTTGTAGCCACCCGCCTCGGCGACCAGCCGCACCCGCTTGAACGCCGCGTTCAACTCGGCCTCATAGGGAAGGTGCCGGTTGGCGACGACCCAGGCGACGCCGCCCTTTTTGAGCAGCTCGGCCGCCTTGCGGATGAAGGCCTGACCCAGCCGACGGTCCTCGGCCCCGCCGTCGTGGAAGGGGGGATTGCTGACCACGAAATCCTTGTCGCCCTTAGCTTCCAGGGTGCGGGCGTCCGACCACCAGACCTTGGCGCGGTCGTCCTCGATATTGCGGCGAGCGGCCTGGATGGCGCGGCGATCCAGATCGACCATCTTCAGTTTGCTCACGGCGGGCGAGCGCAGCACCACGATCGACAGCGCGCCATAGCCGCAGCCCAGGTCGATCCCCTCACCCTTCATCGCCGGCAGATGTTCGGCCAGCAGCGCCGAGCCCGGATCGATCCGGTCCCAGGCGAACACGCCGGGCTGCGACCAGGCCTCCAACCCCGGCACGATCTGCGGCTCGCCCGCGGCGATGGCTTCGTCCAGCCCCTCGACCGTTTCGGGCCGAATGACGATGCAGCGGCGATGGTGCGCCTTGGCCGTCTCGGCGACCTCGACCCCAAACGCCTTCAACTCCTTGGCCAGGCGCGATCCGCCCTTGTCCTTGAGCGCCATGACGTCCAGCCGTCCGCCGACCTTCAGCGCCTTCAGCGCCAGGGCCAGCACATAGCGCCGCTCCAGCACGCCGGGCGGGGCGTAGATCATGATGCTGTCGGCCGAGCCCGGTTCCTGCGCCTCCAGCGCCGCCGAGTCGGGGATCAGGGGCGAGGTCTGGATTGCATCGCCGGGCGGATCGAAGACGACCGGCGGGCGGCCATACAGCAGCGTGGTCATGGTCTCAGAACCCCGCCTGCAACAGCGCCAGACCCACGACCCCCACCACGATCCGCCACCAGGCGAAGACGCCGAAGCCGCGCCTGGACACGAAATCCAGCAGGAACCGCACCACCGCCAGGGCCGAGAGGAAGGCCACGACAAAACCCACGACGATCAGGCCGATGTCGCTGAAATCCAGCGTCTTGTGGTTCTTCAGCAGGTCATAGGCCACCGCCGCCCCCATGGTGGGCAGGGCCAGAAAGAAGCTGAACTCGGCCGCCGACCGCTTGTCGGTCTTCAGCAGCAGCCCGCCGGCGATGGTGGCGCCGGACCGCGACACGCCGGGGATCATGGCTAGGCACTGGAACAGGCCGATCAGGAAATAAATCCGCATCGGATAGGTCTCGGCGTCCAGCCAGCGGGGCTTCTTGTCCATCCGGTCCAGCAGCAGCAGGATCACCCCACCGACGATCAGGGCGATGCACACCACCTGGGGCGTCTCGAACAGCACGGTCTTGATGAAGTCATAGGCCAGGAAACCGATCACGACGGCCGGCGCGAAGGCGACCAGCAGGCCGATCAGGAACCGCCGCGCCTCGGCGTCGAAGGGCCAGCGCGTCGCCAGGGTCCACAGCTTTTTGAAATAGACGCTGACGATGGCCAGCAGGGCGCCCAGCTGGATCACGATCTCGAAGGTCTTGCCCGCGCTCTCGAAGCCCATGAAGTGGCCCAGCAGCAGCATATGGCCGGTGGACGAGACCGGAATGAACTCGGTCAGCCCCTCGACCAGACCCAGAATGATGGCGGCAAGCCAGTCCGACATGAGACCCTCGAAAACCAATGCGCCCCGAACGCGCTGCGCCCGGATGCCTTCCCCCTAGAGCATGATCGTTTCTGACGGAACGACCCGTTTGGGCCAGCGGTTGGCTTTCAGCCACGTTTGCGCGAGAAGAAGCCGAAAATGACGACGCCCGCCCCCGCCCCCGCCTCGCTCGACGACGCCCATCTGGCCACCCGCCGCATCACCCGCCTGTCGGTCGGGGTCGCGGTGGTGCTGATCGCGATGAAGGCCTTTGCGCTGGGCGCGTCCGGCTCGGTCTCCATCCTGGCGACCCTGGCGGACTCGGTGCTGGATCTGGCGGCGTCCCTGACCACCTTCTTCGCCGTGCGCTGGGCCGCCGCCCCAGCTGACGAGGACCACCGCTATGGCCACGGTAAGGGCGAAGCCCTGTCCGCCCTGGTCCAGGCCGGGCTGGTCTTCGCCTCGGCCCTCTTCATCGCCTGGGAGGGGGTGCAGCGCATCTTCGACCCCCGTCCCGTGACCTCCGGCGTCTGGGCCACGGGCGTCATGGTCGCGGCCATCGCCATCACCGCCTGGCTGGTGTGGATGCAGACCCAGACGCTGAAGAAGACCGGCTCCCTTGCCGTCGCCGGCGACCGCGCCCATTACGCCGCCGACCTGGCCGCAAACGTCGTTGTGCTGATCGGGGTGATTTCGGGGGCCTTCCTGGGCGCGCCGGGACTGGATGCGGCCGCCGGCATCGTCGTCGCCGTCTGGCTGTTCTGGGGCGCGACGGGCATGTTGAAGGCCGCCGCCGATCACCTGCTGGACCGCGCCGTGCCCGAGGCCGACCGCGCCGCCATCACCAAGGCCGTCCTGGCCGATCCCCAGGTCTTCGGCGTGCATCAACTGCGCACCCGCATGTCCGGTCAGGTGATGATGATCCAGATGCATGTCGATCTGGACGCGCACCAGACGCTGGACGCCGCCCACGCCATCGTCGTCGCCGCCGAGAACCGGGTGCTGGCCCAGTATCCCGCCGCCGACATCCTGATCCACGCCGACCCGCGCGGCCACGCCCGTCCGCTGCCCGCGATCCCGGCTGCTGCCCCCGCCGATCCGCAAGCCAGCCCCGCCCCGACCGGCCCCGCGCCCAAGGGGCCCTGGTCCTGACCTTGCGTCCAATTTCAATGCAGTAAACGCGCATTAACGGGTCGGGGCGCATCAACCGCAGATGGCCGACCCTTGCGTTCTCTTCCACTTCGCCTTCCAGCCCGCCTCGCGCGCCGCGCGACTGGCGCTGGGAGAGGCGCGGATCGAATGGACCGACACCCCGGTCCGTCCGTGGGAGGACGATTGCCCGGTCAATGACTTCAATCCGTCCGGCCTGCCGCCGGTGATCCAGACGATGGATCGCGGCCGTCCGCTGGTGCTGTGCGAACTGCCCGCCATCCTGGGCTGGATCGAGGATCAGCAAAAGGGGCCGCTGCTGCTGCCCGCCGACCTCGCCGAACGCGCCGAGGCGCGCCGACTGACTGGCTGGTTCGAGCGCCGCTTCATGGACGAGGTCGACGCCGTCCTGCTGCACGAGCGGATGGAAAAACCGCTGCTCAAGCTGGGCCCGCCCGAAGCCCGCGCCCTGCGCGACGGGCGCGACGCGCTGAAATCCCACCTCGCCATGCTGGAAGACCTGGTCGCCGCGCGCGACTGGCTGGCCGGCCGCCGCCTGTCCCAGGCCGATCTGATCGCCGCCGCCCACCTGTCGGTGCTGGACTATTTCGGCGAAATCCAGTGGAAGACCTGGCCCGGTCTGAAGACCTGGTACTCCAAGCTCAAATCCCGCCCCTGCTTCCGCCCCCTCCTCGCCGACCGCTTCGTTGGCGTGCCGCCGTCCGGGTGGTATGCGGATCTGGATTTTTAAAGCGCCTCGGCACCCAACCGGGCGATCCACAGCTTGGCGCGACTGACCAGTTCGTCCTTGCGCCTCAGATCCGAGATGTCGTCCGGCAGGCGGTCAAGCTGTTCGAAGCGGAAATCTTCGGGCGTGTGTGCCTTCCACGCCGCCTGAAGCGACCGATATGGACTGCCGCCGTGGCGCAGCGCGAACCACAGGCCGTTCTGCTCGGTGTCGATGTGGCGGCTCTTGCCGACCCAGGCCTGACCCGTCGCGCTGCAGATCACGGCATAGACCCCGGCGATGGTCGCGCGCTCCTTATATTCGGCGATCAGGCTCTTGCGATTTGTCGGAGTCATGGCGCTCTCTTATTTATCCGGGTATAAATATGACAGATAATTTTATCCGGGTAAATATATGAGTGACGAAGATCGTGATTTGGTCCTATTCGACGGCCCACGCCGCATCGCCAAAGGCTCGGACGCCGCAGTGGCTACCGCCTTTCGCAAGGCCCTGGCGGCCTCGCCTCAAGCCGCGCTGCGCGTGTTCGATCTGGCGACCGGTCGCCCGGTCGACCTGGATCTTCGGGACCAAGAACCGGCTTTGGCCCAAACTCCCAGGCGCGGCCGTCCGCGCCTGGGAGTCGCCGCGCGCGAGGTTACGCTGTTGCCGCGTCACTGGGACTGGCTGGCGACCCAGCCGGGCGGCGCCTCGGCCGCCCTGCGCCGTCTGGTGGAACAGGCCCGCAAGACCGGCTCCGACAACGATGCACGCCGCCGTCGCACCGACGCCGCCTACGGCTTCATGGTCGAGATGGCCGGCGACGCCCCCGACTTCGAAGAGGCCAGCCGCGCCCTGTTCGCGGGCGATCGCGACCGTCTGACCGCCCTGATCGCCCCTTGGCCCACTGACATTCGGGCTCAAATTCTCGAACTGTTCGACGGTGAGGCTGCATCGCGCGAATGACGATGTCGTCTCCTCCCCACTTGTGGGGAGGGGGACCGCGTAGCGGTGAAGGGGCTCTTGAAGTCCCACAGACGCCGGCTTTCCAGGCTTAAAATTCCTTCGTCACCTAACTCGCAACACTGGTGCGCCTTCGTTTAGCAATCTCTAGATCAGCACGAGCGATGGTTCTTATTTTCTTTTGAGCATTCGCGATGTATCCGTAACCCTCGTCTAGTTGACCCTCCCAAGTCGTCTCTTGTTTTTGAAGATTGACCCACAACTGCGATATTACTTCTGCAACCTCCTCATCAAGAAGCCACGTCTCTGCTGCGATGCGCCGCCGCACCTCATCTCTAGCTTTTCGATACCGTGCATTGAGCTCCACGAGCCGGTCTGCAGGCACCTTTTCTCTGACGATTGCGGCATCAAACTGCTCGCTATGCCATTCGAGCATGTCATGTAGCCCTTCAAAAACTACGGTGTAGGCTGTGGCCTTTCGCTCCCACGATCGCTCCTTATAAAAGCGCTTAAGAGTCCACCCTGTAGCTAACCACGCACCAGCAAATCCAATCAGCGGCGCGATTAGTGTAATCAGCAGCTTCAGCGCTTCCTGCCATATCATCGTCGTTTCCTTGCTCGCTGGATGCCGAAGCTAGCCTTTGTTCACGAGCGCATACTAGCGACCCGCATTCAGTGAGCGTCGTGGCGCTGCGGCAGCCTATCATTTCGAGAGTGCAGCAGCTCTATGCTATCCCCCGCCCCGTGTCCGACCGCCTGAAAACCTTCATCCGCCAGCGCTCGGCCGAGCTCGGCTTCGATGTCTGCCGGTTCGCCTCGGCGGCCGACGCCTGGCCGGCGGGCGAGCGGCTGCGTCATTTCGTGGACGAGGGCCGGCATGGCGACATGGAATGGATGGAGACGACGCTGGATCGCCGCCAGCATCCGACCGCCATGTGGGACGAGGCCCGGACCGCCATCGTCCTGGGCATGAACTACGGGCCGGAGAACAACCCGCTGGATCAGCTGGCTGACCGTTCGGCCGGCTACATCTCGGTCTATGCGCGCGGCGACGACTACCACGAGGTCATCAAGGGCCGGCTTAAACAGCTGGCGGGCCAGATCGCGGCGCGCAACGGCGCGGACATCAAGGTCTTCGTCGACACCGCCCCCCTGATGGAAAAACCGCTGGCCCAGCGCGCTGGCCTGGGCTGGCAGGGTAAACACACCAATCTGCTCAGCCGCACCCACGGCAACTGGCTGTTCCTCGGGACCATACTGACCGCCGCCGAGATCGAGCCCGACGCGGCCGAGACCGAACACTGCGGCCGCTGCACCGCCTGTCTCGACGCCTGCCCGACGAACGCCTTTCCCGCCCCGTTCCAGCTCGACGCCCGGCGCTGCCTGTCCTACCTGACCATCGAGTTCGCCGGTCCCTGGCCCGAGGAGTTCCGCACCCTGACCGGATCGCGCATCTATGGCTGCGACGACTGTCTGGCGGTCTGTCCTTGGAACAAGTTCGCGCAGGAAGCGCGCGAAATCCGGCTGGCGCCCCGCCCGGCTTTTCAAAGCCCGCGCCTGCACGACCTGCTGGCGCTGGACGACGCCGCCTTCCGCGCCCTGTTCACCAAGAGCCCGGTCAAGCGGATCGGCCGCGACCGCTTCCTCAGGAACGTCCTCTACGCCGTCGGCAACTCGGACGACGCCTCCCTGATCGCCCCGACGAAGGCCTTGCTGGACGACCCCTCGCCCCTCGTCCGCAGTGCCGCCGTCTGGGCCCTGTCGCAAATGACGCCGCCCGACGACTTCGCGGCCCTGGCCAAGTCGACGACCGAGACCGATCCTCAGGTTTTAAGCGAATGGCGGCGCGCTTGAGGTCTAGGTCCCGCTTCGCAGCGAGTCGACGGATTGCGTGAGGGTCACCCCATCGCCGTGCCGACGCCCGATCCGCCGCCGGGCACCTTGGCCACGTCGAGCAGTTTCAAGCGGAAGATCAGCACCGAGTTGGCGGGGATCTTGGGATTGCCCTGCTCGCCATAACCCAGCTCGGGCGAGACATAGAGCAGCCATTCGTCGCCGACGCGCATCTTCTGCAGCGCCTCGGTCCAGCCCTTGACCACCTCCTCGGGCGTGAACACCGCCGGCGCCCCGCGCGCGAAGGAACTGTCGAACACGCTGTTGTCGACCAGCTTGCCCTCGTAATCGACCTTGACCAGGTCGTTACGGTCCGGGCTGACGCCGCCGGCCGGTCCCGCCTGCACCACCTTGTATTGCAGGCCGCTCGGCAGGGTTTGGACGCCCTCTTCCTTGGCGTTCTTCGCCATGAAGGCGGCCGCCTCGGCCTTGCCCGCGTTCGGATCGACCGGCTCGGCCTGGCCGCAGCCCGACAGCAAGAAGGCCGCGACGATCGCCGCCTTACCCCATCCGAAGTTCATAGCCGCGTTCCTTCAAGGCCTCGCCGATCTCGTCGGCGTGGGCGCTATCGCGCGTTTCGACCATGATGTCGAACTCGGCGCCCTTGGCCGGCACGTCCAGCGCCAGACGGTTGTGGACCACGTCGATGATGTTGCCGCCCAGGCCGCCGATCACCGCCGCCATGGCCGACAACATGCCCGGCCGGTCGTCGCCCAGGATGCGATAGACGATTAATCTCCGCTCACGGACCATCTCGCGATTCAACACGACCGCCAGCATCCGTGCATCGATGTTTCCGCCGCACAGCTCCAGCCCGACCTTCATCCCCTCGAACCGCTCGGGATAGGCCAGAAGGGCCGCCAGACCGCCGGCGCCCGCGCCTTCGGACACCGTCTTCTCATAGGTGACATAGGTGGCGACGGCCCGTTCGAAATGCGCCTCCTCGCAGACGAAGACCTCGTCCACGAGCGGGTCGGCCAGGGCGAAGGGAATGTCGCCAACCGCCTTGATGGCGATGCCCTCGGCGATGGTCTGTCCGGTGCAGACCGGCGGCTTGCCCGCCCGTTTGGCGGTGAAGGACGGATAGCGGGCGGCCTCCACGCCAAAGACCTTGATGTCCGGCTTCATCGCTTTGGCCGCGATGGCGCAGCCCGCGATCAGCCCGCCGCCGCCGATGGGGATGATCAGGGCCTCGACCTCGGGCGCATCCTCCAGAAGCTCGATCGCGCAGACGCCCTGACCCGCCACGATGCCTTCGTCGTCGAAGGCCGAGACGAAGACATAGCCCTTTTCAGCTTCCAGCCGCTTGGCCGCCTCGGTCGAACCGGTGAAGTCCAGCCCCTCGATCACCACGGTCGCCCCGTGCGAGCGGGTGCCGTTGATCTTGGCGAAGGGCGTGCCCTCGGGCATCACGATGGTCACCGGCACGCCCAGCCGTCCGCCGTGATAGGCCAGGGCCTGGGCGTGGTTGCCGGCGCTGGCGGCCACCACGCCGCGCTTCATCTCCTCGGGGCTCAGCATCAGCAGCCGGTTCAGGGCCCCGCGCTCCTTGAAGCTGCCGGTGAATTGCAAATTGTCGAACTTCACCCAGACCTCGGCTCCGGTCAGCTGCGACAGCTTTCTGGAATAGCGGGTCGGGGTGCGGTCGACCGCGCCGGCGATCCGGGTGCGCGCGGCTTGGATATCGGCGAAGGTGACGGTCATACGGGGCGTTTCCGAGCTGTCGCGCCTCGACGACTGGGCGCGTTGTCGGGCCTGTTTCGCGCGTTGTCGGGTCCGGGTCCAGAGGGGGAATCTTGAGCGTGGAAGTCGCCCGGCCTGTCGTGCGATAGTGAGGCCGTCGTCCCCCACGACCCCGAAATCCCGGAGGAAGCCCCATGTCGATCCGTTCGTTCGCCGCCCCTGGCCTGGCTCTCGCCCTGACCGCCGCAGCGCTCTCCGCCTGTGCGCCCACTGCCGGCGGCGGCCTGCCGAACGGGGGCCCGGCCGCCTTCAACGAGGCCGATTTCGGCTGGTCTCAAATGCCCGGTCGCAACAGCATCCAGGGCCAGATCGCCTTCGCCCGGGACGGCAAGG
Source organism: Brevundimonas vesicularis NBRC 12165 (assembly GCF_001592205.1). Lineage (GTDB taxonomy): Bacteria > Pseudomonadota > Alphaproteobacteria > Caulobacterales > Caulobacteraceae > Brevundimonas > Brevundimonas vesicularis. The sequence continues at coordinate 50,413 of NZ_BCWM01000014.1, forward strand.
CCTTCGATTGCGTCGCCAGCGTCGGCCTGACGCCGGACACCCCCTACACCCGCGCCCGCATTCGCACCCTGTACGGTTCGACCCAGCGCGCAGCCGTGCCTGCCGCCGTCGTCCGCGCCCGCACCGTCGCCGACGCCAACGCCGACTATCGCAACTATGTCCGCTCCGAGCGGTGCGAGAACGGCCGTTTCCGCTTCGACGGCCTGCCCGACGGCGGCTGGTTCCTGATAGTGCCGGTCACCTCGGGCGATGCGCCCTTGGTGCTGATGCAGTCGGTGCAGACACGCGGCGGTCGAGTCGTCTCCGTCACCCTGTGACCCGCACGCCCCTTCTCACGAAGATGCGACCCCGGTAACGCGGATCGCCATCTTCTGACCACGAGCGCCCCGGACTGATCGCTGCTTCTGTGCGAGAGTTCGGGGAGCTTTTTTCTTGTCCCAACACAATATCATAGGATCCGAGGCCTTTACGCGAGGGCCTTCGGTCATCATCCGCAAATACAAGGCGGGCGGCATGCGGCGTCGCCGGTCCAAGACCATCGCCACCTTCATCGCCGGCGCGGGCGCCATGCTGGTGGTGGGCGCCGTCGCCGTCGCGGCCGTCTATGGCCCCGCCCTGGCGGGCGGCTGACATTGCGGGCTGGCCGTCAGGCCAGCCACACCATCATGCGCGTATCGGCCTCGGCCCGACGCGCCCGGCTCCACGCCCGGCGCGTCTCGCCGGTGTAGAGGAAGCCCGCCTTTTCCAGCACGCGGCCAGAGGCCGGATTGTCGGCGAAATGTCCGGCGACCAGCGCCCGGCGCTTCCACTTGCGGCTGGCCCAGACCAGGGCGGCGTCCAGCGCCTCGGTGGCGAAGCCCCGACCCCAGTATTCGCGCCCGATCCAGTAGCCGGTTTCCGGCACCCGATCCTCGCCCTCGAACAGACCGATGACGCCGATGGGCCCCACGTCCTCATGGTCGATGACGAAGGTGTTGGCTCGCCTGGGATCTTGCGAGGCGACCTGCAGCACGAAGTCGTCGGCGTCGCGCATCTGGAACGGATGCGGCATCCGCTTGGTCATGCGCGCGATGTCCAGGTCGTTGGCCAGGGCGGCGATGCGCGGCGCATCCTGGGGCGCGGGCGCGCGCAGGATCAGGCGCCGGGTCTCGACGACAGGAGAGGTTTCGATGACGCACATGGGCGTTGCCTCGGATTGTCGACCATCTCCTTGAAGGGCTCGGACGGTCTTCGAGGCGGGGAAACGCAAACAGGGAGCCTGGTGATCCAGACTCCCCGCGGATTATCATCCCTGGTCCGGATCGGCTGCTGGCAGGAGCAACGCGATCCGGGAAGGTCCAGACTGCGTTACTCGGCGGCCATCGCCTGAGCGGCGTCGTCGTTGGCCGCGAGGATCGACACGTAACAACGGCCGCCACGTTTGGTGGTGAATTTCACAGCGCCGTTCGTCAGGGCGAACAGGGTGTGGTCGCGGCCCATGCCCATGTTCTCACCGGCGTGGAAGGTGGTGCCGCGTTGGCGCACGATGATGTTGCCGGCCAGCACGCGCTCGCCGCCATACTTCTTCACGCCAAGGCGCTTCGACTCAGAGTCGCGACCGTTACGCGACGAACCACCGGATTTCTTGTGAGCCATCTTGCCGCTCCGTACTTTCTTGGTGCGCTACCGGCCTTTCGGCCTACTTGAGCGCGTCCGTAACTTAGGTCTGGCGCCGAGGCGCCGGTGAATGTCTTAGGCTTCGTCGCCGGCGGCTTCAGCCTTGGGCGTGGCCTTCTTCTTAGCCGGAGCCTTCTTGGCGGGAGCCGAGCTCTCGACCACGACGCCCTTGACCTCGGCGCCGTCCACGTCTGTCACGACCGTCTCGGTCGAACCCAGCGAGGAGGTGGCGTCACGAGCGGCCAGGTTGCGAGCGCGCAGGTTGATCTCGGCCTTGGTGGTCAGATCGACCTTGCCGTCCCACTTGGCGGTCTCGCCGGCGCCTTCGATGCCGGTGATGCGCAGGACCGATTCCATCTGGCGATGGCCGTTCGTGCGGCGATAGCCCTGGCGACGGGTCTTCTTGAAGATCTTGATCTTCTCACCCTTGCGGGTCTCGACCAGGGTCGCGCCGACGAAGGCGCCGTCGATCAGGGGGGCACCCAGGGTCACGCCCTTGTCGCCGCCCAGCATCAGGACGCTGTCGAACTTCAGCTCGGCGCCGGCGTCGCCGTCGAGCTTTTCGACGACGATGGTGTCGCCCGGTTGGACCCGGTACTGCTTGCCGCCGGTCTTGATCACCGCGTACATGTTGAAGCCTCAGCGCAAACGCAAAAAAAGATACGCCCCCGGAGAGGGCCCCGGCGGCGAAGAGCGGCGACATATACGGAAGGGTGTCGGAGAGTCAACGCCGAACCGGGCGGAAATTCAGCCCCGGACGGATTATCCCCGCTGTCGCCGCGCCTTGAACTCAGTCCAGGGCGCAGATGTCCGGCAGGCCCCTCAGCGTCCCGGCGTGGTCCAGGCCATAGCCAACCAGAAAGCGGTTCGGCGCCTCCCAGCCGACGAAGTCCGGCTCGGGCGCGCGGGGCTTGGGCCAAGGCTTCCTCGCGAAGACGCAGGTCAGCACTTCGGACGCGCCGGCGTCCTTGGCGATGCGCACGGCCTCGGCCAGCGACAGGCCGGTGTCGAACACGTCGTCCAGTATAAGGACGCGGCGGCCCGCGATCGGGCGCTGGAACGGCGCGTAGACGTCGATCCGGCCCCGGCTGGTCTGCTCGTCGCCGTAGGAGGCCAGCCACAGGGCGTCGAAACGGACGTTGCGGCCGACGCGCGACAGGGCGCGGGTCAGGTCGGCGGCGAACCACAGGCCGCCGGTCAGCAGCACGGCGGCGACCGTATCGTCGTCGATGACGGGCGCGATGCGCTGGGCCAGGTCGGCGACGATGCGCGCCACCTCGGCCTCGGACAGAAGAACGGTCGGCGTCGGGGAGGGATCAGCCATGATGCGAGGCCGATACCGCCTCACCATGCCCCTTGTCCACAGCCCCGACCGGTCGCGCGTCGATCGGCGCGGCCGTGTTCGGCGCCTCGGCGCCGGGCGCCGTCGCCGAGCGCAGTCCTTGAGAGGTTTCGGCGGCGGGCTGCGTCGCGTGCGCGGGCGCGGCCTTCGCATCATGTCCGCCGTGTTCAGCTAGGGGGTTGGCAGGCGAAGGGCTGGCCGGCGCGAAGTCGACGCCGATCCCGGCCCCGTGGCCGCCCGGATCGGGGATCAGGGCGGCGAAACCCTGGACCTTGCCCGGCAGGACCGGCGCCGCGTCGATCTTTACGATCTTGAACCCGACCTCGGCGCCGGCGGCGTCCAGCAGGGCCACGCGAATCGGTGGCGAGACGATCTCGACGTCGCGCACATTGCGGATGGCGCCGGACACCACGACCATGCCGGGATGGTTCGGCGCAGCCTTGGCCGTCAGGGCTTCGAAGTCCAACCCGACCGGATTGACCGGCGCGCCGAAGAATTTGTAGGCCGAAGCGGCCCGGGGGAAGGCCTGAACGATCTCGACGCGGAACAGGAAGGCCGAAACGATCAGGCCGATGAAGACGCTGGCCAGACCCGCCCAGATCACGCCCTGGGTGGCGGCGCGGCGCAGCTTCTTCTGGCGATCGGCGCGGGCGCGGAACGCCCGGGGCAACTCCGGCGCCGGCGTTTCGGCCAGGCTGGCCGCGGTCGGCGCGGGATCGGGTTCGGGCGGGGTTGCAGGCGTGGCGGCGGCAGCGACCGCCGGGTCGGGCGTCAAGGTCAGTTCCAGCGGCTCGTCGGGTGTCGCGCGCCAGACTTCGCCGCACGATTGGCAGCGCACCTTGCGGCCTTCGGAGCCGATGGCTTCGTCACGAATGAAATAGCTGGTGGCGCAGGCGGGGCAGGTCAGTATCATGTGGCTGACTGCGAGGCTGTCGCCCCCTCCCGTAAGGCGCGACGCCGCGCCCTGTTCCTGAAACACATACCATGCCGTCCTCGTCCGCCGAACCCGCCGCTATGACCGAGACCGTTCGCCTGTCCGGCGTCGGCTTCGGCTATGTCGGCGCGCCCGACGTGCTGCGGGACGTTAACCTCATTTTGCCGCGCGGCTCTTTCCACTTTCTTACCGGGCCGTCCGGGGCCGGAAAGTCTTCGCTGCTGCGTCTGCTGACGCTGGCGGACCAACCCCGAACGGGAACCCTCCGCCTGTTCGGATCGGATGTCACGCGCATCGATCGTCGCGACATCCCGGCCTTTCGGCGGCGGATGGGCGTGGTGTTCCAGGACTTCCGCCTGCTGGACCACCTGTCGGCCTTCGACAATGTCGCCCTGCCCTTGCGGCTCGCGGGCGGATCCGAGGCCGAGTACGCCGACGACGTGCGCGAGATGCTGAAATGGGTGGGCCTGGGTCGCCGGATGGACGCTCGCCCCCCCGCCCTGTCCGGCGGCGAGAAGCAGCGCCTGGCCATCGCCCGAGCCGTCATCACCCGCCCCGGCCTGATCGTGGCGGACGAACCGACCGGCAGCGTGGACGCCGTGATGGCCGACAAGCTGCTGCGGCTGTTCCAGTCGCTGAACAAGCTGGGGGCCACCGTCCTGATCGCCAGCCATGACGAGGCCCTGGCCCAGCGGTCGGGCGCGCGCGTCTTGAGGCTGGAGGCCGGACGGCTCAGCGAACCCTCGCGGGCCGCCGCATGATCCGCCTGTCCGACTTCAGCCTCTCCAGCCGCCGGCCCGGCCTGCTGCCGCCCGCCGCGGCCGGCGAGCCGTGGCTGATGACCGTCATCGCCGTCCTGTGCTTTTTGGCCTGTCTCGCGGCCGTCGCCGCCTCCGCCGCCGACCGCGCCGCGCACGGCTGGGCCCGACAGCTGGGCGCGGAGGCCACCGTGCAGGTCCGTCCCCGCGTCGGGGAAACCGGCGACACCGCCGCCGCGCGCGCGGCCGAGACCTTGTCGGGCGTGGATGGGGTGGAGGAGGCCGCCGCCCTGAGCCGCAAGGCGGCCGAGGACCTGCTGCGCCCCTGGCTCGGCGACGCAGTCTTGCCCGATCTGCCCCTGCCCCATCTGGTGACCGTGCGGTTGAACCGCGACGCCCCCGCCAGCGCCGTCACCCTGAGCCGCGCCCTGGCCGAGGCCGGACTGGACGCCACGGTGGACGATCACAGCCTGTGGCGCGGCGAGGTCGAGCGGTCCGCCGGCATGATCACGGTCCTGGCCGGCGCCGCCTTCCTGGCCGTCGCCTTCGCTGCGGCCGCCGCCATCGCCTATGCGACCCGGGCGGGGTTGGCGGCGGGTCAAGGCGTGATCGAGACCCTGAGCCTGAACGGCGCGACCGACGGCGCCATCGCCTGGCTGTTCCAGCGGCGGTTCGGCCTTATGGCGGCCGGCGCGGGCGCGATCGGCGCCGGACTGGCGGCGGTCCTTCTGATCCTCCTGCGGTTCATCGGCGGATCGGGCGGCCTGACGGCGGCCCTGCCGATCAGCTGGAGCGACCTGGCGTTGCTCTCGCCTTGCCCGCTGCTCGCGGCTACGGTTGCGGTTCTCGCGGCGAGATTCGCCGCCATGCGAATGCTGGCTTCAGGACGGCCGACAGAGGGAGGGGGCGCATGAGACTGTTGAGCGTCATCTTCATCGCCGGTCTGATCTGGCTGGTCGGCCTGTTCGCCTTCGCCCACCGGGTGCGCGAACTGACGCCGGCCGACGACCCCGCCCGCGCCGACGCCATCGTGGCCCTCACCGGTCCGTCGTCCGAGCGGGTCAACACCGCCATCCGCCTGCTGGAACAGGGCAAGGGCGAGCGGGTGCTGATCTCCGGCGTCAATCGCGAGGTGCGCCGTCAGGAGCTGCGCGAGCTGACGCCCGGCTCCAGCCGTCTGTTCAACTGCTGCGTCGACCTGGGCTTCGAGGCCGAGGACACCGTCGGCAACGCCCAGGAGATCGCCGCCTGGAGCCGCGCCAAGGGTTATCGCAGCCTGATCGTCGTGACCTCCGACTATCATATGCCGCGTTCGCTGGTCGAAATCCGGGGCCAGCTGCCGGGCGTGAAACTGACGCCCTACGCCATCTCCACCCCGTCGCTGGACAATGCGCGCTGGTGGCGGGCGGCGGTGACCGCGCGTCGGATGACGCTGGAATATATGAAATACCTCGCCGTCCTGGGCCGTGAGGGCGTGCGCCGCATCACCCGCGACCGGCCCGCCGCCGTACCGGCCGAGAGCGAAACCGCCCCTGACGAAAAGGCCGCGTCCTAAGTGAACACCCTGCGTTCCCTGATCTTTACCGCCTGGCTCTATTTGTCGATGCCGATCATCGCCATCGGCCTGTCGCCGGTCCTGCTGCTGCCGCACCGCTATGTGCAGGGCGTGTGCAAGCTGTGGGCGAAGATCGTCCTGTTCGGCCTGCGCTGGATCGCGGGGGTCAAGGTCGAGGTGCGCGGGTTGGAGCACGCGCCGTCCGGCGCCGCCCTGATCGCGTCCAAACACCAGGGGATGCTGGACATCGTGGCCCTGCTGGCCGTCCTGCCCGACGCCTGTTTCGTGATGAAAAAGGAGCTGATGCCTCTGCCCTTCTTCGGCTGGTTCGCCTGGAAGGCCAAGATGATCGCAGTGGATCGCGCGGGCCACGCCAAGGCGCTGAAGGACATGACACGACAGGCGCGCGACCGCCTGTCCGAAGGCCGCCAGATCGTCATCTTCCCCGAGGGCACGCGCAACGATCCGGGCGTGCCTGGCGACTACAAGCCCGGCGTCGCCGCCATCTATCGCGATCTGGAAGGCCCCTGCTGGCCCGTCGCCACCAACTCCGGCGTCCACTGGCCGGCCCACGGCTTCCGCCGCTATCCCGGCACGGTCGTGTTCGAATTTCTTGAGCCGATCCCGGCCCAGCTGAAGCGTGGGGCCATGATGGCGTTGCTGGAAAGTCGCATAGAGACGGCGTCGTTGGCGCTGCTGGAGCCAAAGGCCCAGCTTGCGCATTCTGAACCGGCCTGACCTCCCCGCTCGGGCGCCATTCATGGAAACGCCCGATGCTTCGCCCCCTTCTGCTCTCCGTCGCCTTCGCCGCTGTCGCCGGCTCCGCCCTGGCCCAGTCGCAACCCTACGAGCAGATCAGGCCCGCCCCCCAGAACTGGACCGTCGATCTCGGCGCGGGCGTCCTTTATCGCAACGACTCCAACGGTGACACGGGCTCCAAGACGACGGTCGCCCCGTGGGTCTCGGCCAACTATCGCGACCTGGTCTATCTGAACCCGATCGACGGCCTGGGCTGGAACGCGATCAAGACCGCCGACTTCCGCGCCGGTCTGCAACTGCGCCCGCGCTTCTCGGCCGATGATATCGAAGGCCTGACGCTGGATCGTCCGGGCTTCGGCGCGGACCTGGCTGCCTACGCCTACAAGCGTCTGCCCGGCAATGTGGTGGTCGGCGGTCGGATCAGCCGCGACGTGTCCGACGTCAGCGAGGGCACGGAATACTACGCCTCGATCGGCCATCAGCGCGTGACGTCGGTCGGCCTTCTGAACGCCTCGGCCTATGTGCGCGGCGGCGATTCCAAACTGGCCGACGCCTACTATGGCGTCAGCACCGCCGAAGCGGCCGCCAACGGCATCAGCGCCTATTCCCCCCGCGGCGGGCTTCAGGGCGCGGGCGCCAGCCTGGTCCTGCTGGTCCCGATCGGTGACAAATGGGGCGCCGGGGCCTTGCTCAACTACGAACGTCGCCTGGGCGACGTGGCCGACAGCCCCCTGTCGCAAAGCGACGACGCCGTCCGCACCGGCGTCTTCATCGCCCGTCGCTTCGGCGGCTGATAGCAATGCGGCGGCTGCGAATGCGGCCGCCGCTTTTTGCCCTTTGATCAGGTGGCCGCGAACTCGCTGAGCGCGTCGATGACGGCGCGGTTCTGGTCTTCGGTGCCGATGGTGATGCGCAGGGCCTGCGGCAGGCCGTAGCCGCCGACGGGGCGGACGATGATGCCCTTGGTGTTCAGATAGTCGTTGGCGGCGCCGGCGCGCTCGGGGCTGTCGAACAGCACCAGCACGAAGTTGCCGGCGCTGGGCAGGACGTTCAGCCCAAAGCCGCGAAGGGCCTGGGTCAGGCGCGGCTTCCAGTTCGAGATCAGATCGCGCGACGCCGTCTGGTGCGCTTCGTCCGACAGAGCGGCGGTCGCCGCTTCCAGCCCCGGCACCGAGACGTTGAACGGCAGGCGGATGCGGTCGATGGCCTCGGCGACCTTCAGCGGCGCATAGCCGAAACCGATGCGCAAACCGCCCAGACCGTGGATCTTGGAGAAGGTGCGGGTGACGACGATGTTCTCGGCGTCCTTGGCCAGCGGGAACGCGGTTTCCCAGTCGGCCTCGGTCACATATTCCGCATAGGCCTCGTCCACGACCAGGATGATGTGGGCCGGAAGCGCCGCGTGCAGGCGGCGGATTTCCGCGCCCGTATTGTAGCTGCCGGTCGGGTTGGACGGATTGGAGACGTAGACAATCTTGGTGCGGTCATCGACCTGAGCCAGGAGCGCATCGACCTCGGCCTTGAAGTTCGGCTCGGGCGCCAGCTTGACCTGGGCTTCGCAGCCCAGGGCACTGATGCGGTAGGCGAGGAAGCCGTACTGGCCGCAGACGATGTTGTCGCCCGCCGTTAGATAGGTCTGGTTCAACAGGGCGAAGACCTCGTCCGAGCCATTGCCGAAGATCAGCCGCTCAGGCTCCAGCCCGTGCAGTTCCGACACCGCATTCCGCAGCTTGGTCGCCCGGCCGTCGGGATAGATGTGAATGTTCTTGACCGCCGCCTCATAGGCCGCGCGCGCCTTTTCGCCCGCGCCCAGCATGTTCTCGTTGGAGGACAGCTTCATCGGCTCGGCGACGCCGGCGATGGACGACTTGCCGCCGACATAGGGGGCGATGTCGAGGATGCCGGGCTTGGGGGCAGGGCCGTGTGTCGCGTCGGTCATGGAAAGCCTTGATCTCAGAAGATGGGGGCGGCGCCGATCACGCCGCTCATTCGTCCGGGCGCGCTCTTCAGCCGCCCGTCGTCGACCTGCACATAGCCCGTCAGCATGAACAGCTTCAACCCGCCCGCCGCCGCCAGCGGATCGGCGACCAGTCCCGCGTCGCCCAGGGCGTCTACGATCTTGGTCTCGGACCAGCCGCTGTCGGTGACCCAGAAGCTGCGGTCGTCGCCCGTGGGGCCAGACATCTCCTTGGACACGACAAAGGCCTGGGGCCGGCCGCGCCGATCGTCCGGCAGGGCGGCGACGATCTTCAGTTCAGGCCGCGCCAGCAGGCGGCCCCACCACGGCCGGTCAGGCGACAGGTCGATCACGGCGCGCGAGCCCGCCTCAACCGCCTTCAACGCCTCGTCGGCGGACAGGGGCCGCGACCGCAGGCCATAGCGGTCCGTGGCCAGGGCCTGGGCCACGCCGCCACAGACGACCAGCGCGGGTCCGGTCGCCATCTCGATCCGGCCCCACACCGCCTTGACCGCCGCAGCCTCATCGGCCGAGGCGCCGTCCAACAGTTGACGCAGGGCGATGGCCGAGGCGTCGGCCCGGTCGTGCGGACCGGCGGCGACCCGCGCCCGCACCGCCTCGACCAAGGCGCGATCCAGCGCCAGCAGGGCGTCGTTGGCTTCGGGTTCGTCCAGCAGGGCCATCAGAACAGCTTGGGCGCCGGGGCCAGCGGGAAGGGGCCGAGCCAGGTGCGGCCGTCGCGGAAGACCAGCGTCAGCGGCAGCTGCTCCTGTCCGGTCGCTTCTGCCGCGCCCGCGGCTGCGGCGGCCCCGGCCGCGCCGATCCGGTTGACCGGCCCCTGACGCGTCGCCATCAGGCCGGCCAGAGCGGGCAGAGGCTTTTGCGCCTGAAGCTGGACCTGGCCGGTCAGCCGGCCGTTCGCATCGGCTCTCAACACGTCGCTGGAGAGGGTCGCACGGCTGTCGCCGGCCTGCAGATCGCCGCGCACATTGCGGAACGTCCCGCCCGCCTTGGTCCAGGCCGAGAAGACGCCCGCCGCGTCGCCGCCGGTCTTCAGCAGGCTGGCCTGGCCGATCTCGGCCTCCAGCTGGGTCGTCAGGCGGCCGTCCTGGGCGAAGCCTTCGACGGGGCCGTCCGCCCGCCCCTGCCCGTCCACCAGACGAAACATGACATCGACGTCGTCGGTCGGCGCGGTCGAGCCCTCCAGATGCGGCCGAGCATAGAATTCGATCCGCGCGGCGCGGGCGATGGGGAAGGGTTCCGCGCCGGTCTGGGCCGTGAAGACCGGGTTGACCATCTCCAGCGCCAGATTGGGCCAGCGCTGATCGATGCCGCTGGCGCTCATGCGGATGGCGTCGCCCTTGACCGCCACCTCGCCCTTGCCGGCGCGGGTCAGCATCAGGCCTTGCGGGGCCACCACCACCCATTTGGTCGGCTGATAGGCGTTGGCCTCCGCGGTCAGTTCGGTCGCCTTGATCGCATGGCCCGACGGCGCCTGAACGATCAGGTTCGTCAACGCCACATGGGTGCGAAACGGCCAGCCGTTGATGGATTTGTCGGCGAAGCGGATGTCCCAGCCGTCCTGACGCAGGGTCTGGACCTGGGCCTCCAGCCGCGTATCGATCTGGCGCGTCAGGAATATCCACCATCCCGTCCAGGCCGCCAGCGCGATCAGCACCAGGATGAAGGGCGCATACAGGCCCTTGCGGCTGTGTCGCTTGGTCGTCGAGGCGTCGGTCATGCCGGACCTATAGCGCGCCGCACCTCGCCCTTCTAGGCGGTCAGGTCAGCCAGCACCGCCTTCGCCGCCCGCCGCGCATCCTCCGGCGCCAGGCCCAGCAGAAGCCCCCGCTGACCGCCGTTGATCAGGACCTGATCGAACAAGATGGCGGTTTCGTCCATCGCGGTCGGCACGGCCTTTCGCTGGCCGAACGGGCTGACCCCGCCGACCTTGTAGCCGGTCAGCCGTTCGGCGTCGGCCGGCTTCATCATCTGGGCCGACTTAGCCCCCAGCACCGCCGCCAGCTTCTTCATGCTGACCTCGCAGTCGGACGGCACGATGACGCAGGCCGGGGCCCCGTCCACCAGGACCATCAGCGTCTTGAACACCTGTTCCGGCGCCACGCCCAGCGCCTCGGCGGCCTGCAATCCCACGCGCGGCGCGTCGGGATCATAGTCGTAGGGAAACAGAGCGAAGGCGACGCCGGCCTTGGTCAGGGCGACGGTCGCGGGCGTGGTCTTGGACATCCTAAGTCGTCTCGGGGTTCAGGAAGCTGCGGGTCAGTTCGACCGCATCGGCCAGGCCCATGCGCTGGACCTCGGTTCCCGGCGGCAGGCTGGCGAACAGGCGGGTGGGGGTGGCGGCGTCCAGCATCAGGAACACCCCCTTATCGTCGCCACGCCGGATCAGCCGGCCGAACGCCTGGGCGATGCGGGCGCGGGCCAGGGCATCGTCATAGCCCTTGCCTCCCAGCCGTTCGCGCCGCGCCTTGTGCAGCAAATCCGGGCGCGGCCAAGGCACACGGTCGAAGGCCAGGACCCGCAGCGACCGTCCCGGCACGTCCACCCCGTCGCGCACCGCGTCGGTGCCCAACAGGCAGGAATTCTCCTCGACCCGGAACATGTCCACCAGCGCCCCGACCTCCAGCGGATCGACGTGCTGGGCATACAGAGGCACGCCCGACTTCGCCAGATCCGGCCCCAGCCGCTCATAGACTGCCTTCAATCGGCGAATGGCGGTGAACAGGCCCAGCCCCCCGCCGCCCGCCGCCAGGAACAGTTCGCGCATCGCCGCCGCCGTCTGGCGCGGATCGTCCTTGACCAGGTCGTTGACGACGATGACCCGGCTGTTGGCGGCATAGTCGAACGGGCTCTCGACCTTCAGGGTGCGGGGCGGCTCGATCAGACGCGCCGAGCCGGTCCGCATCCGGGCCAGGTCAAACGGATCTTCCTGCAAGGGGTCGGACAGGGTGGCCGACGTCACCAGCACCCCGTGCGACGGCACGATCACGGCGGCCTCCAGCGGAACCGTCGGGTCGATCCAGTGGCGACGCAATGCCACGTCGTGGATGCGGCCGAATGCGGTCTCGGCCGACAGCCAGTCGACGAAATCAGGATCGGGCTGATCGCTCCCATCCTCCAGCGCCGCCAGCATCGAGCGCCAGCCCGGCAAGGTCATGCGCGCGCGCCGATCCAGCCCGCGCAGCGCCCCTTCGATGCGCGACCGCTGCGACCCGTCCAGCTCGGCCACCTCGTCATCGAGGATGTCTTCCAAATGTCGCGACAGGGCCAGCAGCGGCGCCTCGATGGCGGCCAGGGCCTGGGCCGCCGTGCGGGCCGTTTCGGCGACCGGATCGGTCACCGGCTTCAGCGCGCACTCCATGCCGAACTCGGGACCGCCATAGGTGTTGGTCTCGGCGGTGCGCGCCCGAAGCTGATCCAGCGCGGCGGCCAGGAACGCCTCGATCGGGCCGATCGGATTGACCTCGCCGGAGGCTGGCGCAACGCGGCCCGATACGCCTTCCCCCGGCAGGGCGGCCGAGGCGCGGATGGCGTCCTGCAGCGCCTTCATCGCCGCCTCATTGTCGTTGACCATGTCGCCCAGCCGCTGTTCCAGCCCGCGCCCGCGACGCCCCCGCCCCTCCGGCCCGCGGATCCAGCGGCGCAGCTCAGCCGCCTCCTGGCCCGACAAGCAGGCGGAAAAGGCGCTGTCGGCGGCGTCGAACAGGTGGTGGCCCTCGTCGAAGACGATCCGCTTCAGCGCCGCCGTCTCACCGTCTTGCTTCTGGCCCCGCGCCGAGCGCGCCCCGTCGAACGCCGCCTGGGTCAAAACGAGGGCGTGGTTGGCGATGACCAGATCCGCACGGCGGCTGGCGCGGATCGTCTTTTCGACGAAACAGGCGCGGTAGTGCGGGCAGGCGGCGTGGACGCACTCGCCGCGCCGATCCACCAGATTGGCCGCTCCCGCCGCATGGGCCGCCGGCATGGCGAACAGGCCGGGCAGCCAGCCGGGAAAGTCCCCGCCCGTCATGTCGCCGTCGCGCGTATGCAGCGCCCAGCGCCCAGCCAGCGCCAGGCCGATCAGGTCGCCATTCCCCAGCTGGGCCGCCTGGACCATGTCCTGCAGATTGAGGACGCAGAGATAGTTCTCGCGCCCCTTGCGGATCACCGCCTTCTTCTTGCGCTCGGCCGGATCGGGCCACAGCGAATGGCTCTCGCGGTCGATCTGGCGTTGCAGCGCGCGGGTATAGGTCGAGATCCACGCCGCTCCCTGGTTCCGCTCGGCCCACAGGGAGGCGGGCGCGAGATAGCCCAGGGTCTTGCCCGTGCCGGTTCCCGCCTCGGCCAGCAGCATGCGGGGCCGACCCTCTTCGTTCCTCGGCGAAAAGGCGAAGGCGGCTTCGGCTGCGTAGTCCGATTGGGTCGGCCGCGTCTCGTCCAGTCCCGAAGCCTGAAGCAATTTTTCCAGCCGGATGCGGGCGCTCTCGCTGTCGACCGGCGCCGATCCCGCCTCGCCGCGCGGCGCCTCGTCCTCCCATTCGGTCAGCCGCGACCAGACATCCATCCCCGACCCGCGATGCTGGCGCGCCCGCACGCCGCCGGCCTCCAGCGCCTGAACCACCCGCTCGCCCCAGGCCCAGCCAGCGCGCTGCATCGTCAGCGCCAGGACATAGGCCGCCTCGCGCTCGGCATAGGCCGGATCGGCCAGTTCGCGCAGCAGCAGCCCCGCCGCCTCACGCAGGGCCGCCGCCTGGTCTTCCGCCGACTTCGGCTCGGCCAGCCCTAGCGAAAGCGCCAGCCCCGTCGGCGACGGCGCACAAAAGCGCGCCGGCCGCACGAAGGCGTAAAGCTCCAGCACATCCATCAGATCAGTCGATCGCGGCGGCGGCGTCAGCCCCAGCCGGCGCGCCGTCAGCGAGGCATGCGCCACCATCACCGGCCCGGTGCTGAAGAACCCCTCGGCCGCCCCGCGCCCGATCTTCCGGGCCCCCGCCTCGTCGCACACCGCACCTGCGCCCGGCGGCGTGGCGAGCGCTGGCGGCAAGTTCGCCCACGGCTGGGCGCCGGTCAGGCGGATTTCGGAAATGACGGATTCGTCGGACACGTCCGATAGATAGCGAGCCTGGGGCTGAAACGGAACGGGAACATGCTATATCCCGTCCGTGACGACCGCCGCCGCTCCCGCAACGCTTCCGCCCCTGTTCGCCGACTGGTTCGCGGCGCGCGGCTGGGCGCCCCGGCGGCATCAGCTGGAGATGGTCGCGGCGGGGGAGGCCGGCAGCCACGCCCTGCTGGTCGCGCCCACCGGCGGCGGCAAGACGCTGGCGGGGTTTTTGCCCAGCCTGATCGACCTGGCCGAGCGCGGACCGAAGCCGGCGACCGGGCCTGGGTCGGGGGTGCATACGCTTTATCTGTCGCCGCTGAAGGCCCTGACGACGGACGTCGAGCGCAATCTGATGACCCCGATCCGCGAGATCGGGCTGAATATCCACGTCGAGACGCGCACCGGCGACACCAAACAGTCCAAACGCCAGCGACAGCGTGATTTTCCGCCCGACATCCTGCTGACCACGCCCGAGCAGTTGGCCCTGTTCTGCGCCTGGGAAGGCGCCCGTTCTTATTTCGCCGATCTGAAGTGCGTGGTGCTGGACGAGGTGCACGCGATCTGGAGCGGCAAGCGGGGGGACCTGCTGTCGCTGGGTCTGGGACGATTGCAAAGCTTCGCACCCGATATGCGCCGGGTGGGGCTGAGCGCGACCATCGAGGATCCCGATCTGATCCGGGGGTGGTTGGCGCCGGGCGATGCGGAGACGAAGACCCCCTCCCCCGCTTCGCGGTCCCCCTCCCCGCAGAGCGGGGAGGAGACGCAAGCCGACCTGTCTCCTCCCCATGCCATGGGGAGGGGGACCGCCGAAGGCGGTGGAGGGGCTCTTGACGCGGTGGCCTTGGTCCGCGGCGACCCCGGCGCACCAGCGGTCATCGACGTGCTGATTTCCGAGGGCAAGGTGCCGTGGGCGGGCCACACCGGCCAACACGCAATTCCAGAGGTTTACGCCGCCATCCAGCGTTCGACCCTGGCCCTGATCTTCGTCAACACCCGCTGGCAATCGGAGTTCGTGTTCCAGCAGCTCTGGGCCATCAACGACGAGAACCTGCCCATCGGCCTGCATCACGGCTCGCTGGCGGCCGAGCAGCGACGCAAGATCGAGGCGGCCATGGCGCGCGGCGATCTCAGGGCCGTGGTCTGCACCTCGACGCTGGATCTGGGCATCGACTGGGGCGACGTGGATCTGGTCATCCAGATGGCGGCGCCCAAGGGCTCCAGCCGCCTGGTCCAGCGGATCGGCCGCGCCAACCACCGGCTGGACGAGCCGTCGCGTGCGCTTCTGGTGCCCGCCAGCCGTTTCGAGATGCTGGAGTGCCAGGCGGCGCGCGAGGCCGTCGCCGACAACGCCTTCGACTGGGAGCCGGTCCACATCGGCACGCTCGACACCCTGGCCCAGCACATCATGGCGGTCGCCTGTTCCGAGCCGTTCGACATGCAAGTCCTGTATGACGAGATCACCGGCTGCGGCCCCTATCGCGCCCTGATGTGGGAGCAATTCGAGGAGGTGGTCGATTTCGTCGCCACCGGTGGCTATGCGCTGCGCACCTATGACCGGTTCGCCCGGATCGTGCGCACGCCGGATGGCCGCTGGAAGGTCCGAAACCAGCATATCGCCCAGCGCCACCGCATGAATGTCGGCGCCATCGTCTCGGCCGGAACGCTGAATGTCCGCGTCGCCAGCCGTCGCGGCGGCGCCTCGCGCCAGCTGATCGGCGGCCGCAAGGTGGGCGAGGCCGAGGAGTGGTATTTCGAACAGCTGACACCCGGCGACACCTTCCAGTTCGCCGGCCAGACCTGGGCGTTTCAGGGCATCACCGGGACCGACGCCCTGGTCACCCACGCCAATGACAGCGACCCCAAGATTCCGTCATGGGGCGGATCGAAGTTCCCGCTGTCGACCTCGTTGGCCGACCGGGTGCGGACGATGATCCACGACCGCGACCACTGGCGTGTCCTGCCGCCCGACGTGCAGGAATGGCTGGAGTTGCAGGAAACCCGCTCGGTCATTCCCGACGCCGAATCCATGCTGGTCGAAACCTTTCCGCGCGGCAGCCGGCATTTCCTGGTGGCCTATCCGTTCGAGGGCAATCTGGCCCACACCACCCTGTGCATGCTGCTGACCCGGCGGCTGGACCGGATGGGCGTCGGGCCGCTGGGCTTTGTCGTGACCGACTATTCGCTGGCGATCTGGTCGATCAAGCCGATGGACACGATCGATCTGGACGCCCTGTTCCAGCCGGACATGCTGGGCGACGATCTGGAAGCCTGGCTGGAGGAAAGCTTCATGATGAAGCGGTCCTTCCGCAATTGCGCCCTGATCTCGGGCTTGATCGAACGCCGCCAGCCCGGCGCCGAGAAGACCGGCCGGCAGGTGACCTTCTCCACCGACCTGATCTACGACGTGCTGCGCCGCCACCAACCCGACCATCTGCTGCTGAAGACCGCCCGCGCCGACGCCGCATCCGGCCTGCTGGACGTGGCGCGCCTGGGCCAGATGCTGGCGCGTATCGAGGGACGCATCCGCCACCAACCCCTGAACCGCGCCTCGCCCTTCTGCGTGCCCGTGCTAGTCCAGATCGGACGCGAGCGGGTCAGCGGAGACGCCGCCGAAATGATCTTGGACGAAAGCGCCGACCTGCTAATCGCCGAGGTCATGGACGACGCCGAGCCGCCCAGCCAGTCGGGGGCCGCCGCATGAACGCCGCCCTGCGCCAGACCCTGTCCCCGGCCCGCAAGATTTGCGGTTCGCTGAGCGTGCGGATCGCGGGCGAGGCCTGCGTGCTGCGCTGTTCCGGCGCGATGTGGGTTCCGGCACACCGCACCCTGATCGTCGCAGACCTGCATCTGGAAAAGGGCTCTGCCTTCGCGGTGCGCGGCCAACTTCTGCCGCCCTATGACAGCCGCGCCACGCTGGACAGGCTGGAAGCCGAGATCGTCGAACTGAACCCGGCCGTGGTCGTGCTGCTGGGCGACAGCTTCCATGACACCAAGGCCATTCCCCGCATGGCGGCCGACGACCGGGCGCGTCTGGATCGTCTGGCGGCCGGGCGCGATTGGCTGTGGCTGGAAGGCAATCACGACCGCGAGGCGCTCGCTCGCGATGCGGACACGGCATCCCACCTGCCCGGTCGGATCGTCGGCGATATGGCCTTGGGCGCGCTGCGCTTGACCCACGAACCGGAGGCGCAGAGCGCCGACGACGACCGTCGTGGCGAGGTCGCGGGCCACCTGCACCCCGCCGCCAAGGTCGCCGCCTATGGACGCGGCGTGCGCCGTCCTTGCTTCGTCACCGACGGATCGCGCATCGTCCTGCCGGCCTTCGGCGCCTTCACCGGCGGACTGAACGTGCGCGATCCCGCCATCGCCGACCTGTTCGCCGCCCCTCCCCTGGCCGCCGCCCTGGGACGTGACCGGGTTCACGCCCTGGATTGGGCGATCCTGCGATAGTCTGTTTGTAAAGCGTTCAGCACGTCGCTTCACCGCATCTTGGCGGACGGCGATGCAGGATGGCGGCGGATCAAGGTCACGGACACCCGCCTCATGCTCACGCCCCGTCGCATCGTCATGGCCGCCCGCCTCGGCTTCGCCCTGACGGCCTTGGGCATGGCCGTCCTGATGCTGGGACCATTTCAGGGCCTGGAACAGGTCTTCGGGCTGAACGACAAGGCCGCCCACGTCATCGCCTTCTATGGCGTGGCCAGCGGCCTGTTCCTGATCGCGCCGAACCAGCGCCGCGACGACCTGGCCCTCTATGTCATCGCCGCCGCCTTCGGCGCCGAACTGCTTCAGGCTCTGACCGGCCGAAGCGTCTCCGTCATCGATTTCCTGGCGGGCGCGGCCGGCGTCGCCGCCGCCTGGGCGCCCGGCCGGATCGAACAGTTGCGCCAAGCCTTCCGCCGCCATCCGGACATGACCCTGGCCGAAATCGATCGGCTGGATCGCCGCCTGCGCCGTCGCCGCGTGGAAACCAGCCGCCCGGGCGTCGCCGTCCTGCGGCCCTAGATCCTGATCGGCTGAGGAGGAATCGCTTCGCGATTCCGCTGATGCCGTGAATCAGGCTCCAGATTCATGCTGGAGCGAAATCTGAGCCGAGTTGGACTGGGTCCAACTCAACCGATTTCGCTCTAGGGCTCCAGCTCGATGTCCCAATAGAGGATATTCGATGCCGCGAACTCTCGTTCTATCCTATTGATAAAGCTGATTTTTCTAAGACCTTAGGAAATCTCAGCGACGATTGGTCACCATATGGTCACCAGAAGAGGGGAAGAGCCAGCAATCTGGATCAATACCCACTTCCTGAAATCCCATAGCAGAAACCCGGTCGGAAATCTCCCGACCAGCGGCCGCTGAGCCGCCGAAAGCCCTAGCCCAACTTAGTGAGCCAGCAGTGGGGTGCGTGCGGGCTATCCTCGCTGTGCGACCAGCAGCCGTTTGCATCAGCAGACGCTGGAGGTGAGAACATCTAATGTCCGCCTCCGATCCGCGATCGGCCCCGAGCTCACCCTTTCGGCGTGCCGAGATCGTTGTTAGTCGGTCAGCGTGCTAGGCTTATGCATCGACCCCGAAGCCTCAATAGCAACTATCACCTCGACACGGAGACCGCCTCCTGGTGAGCGCAAGAACTGCACCTGTCCCCCATGGGCCTTCACTGTGGCGAGGACGATAGAGAGGCCCAGACCGCTCCCTCCGGAAGGTGCATTGGCCGCACGGAAGAAGCGCCTACCCAGCCGATGCAGATCCGAGAAGGCCACGCCCGGGCCGTCGTCCTCGACGATTAAACGCCCGGAAGTCGGGTCGTAACTGATCACGACTGAGGATGCCGCATGCGCCTGCGCGTTGGCGAGGAGATTGGCAGCCGCTGCCTCGAAGCGATCTGGATCCACGTTAAGCAGCGCGTCACCTTCAACGATCGACACCCGATCATCGCCTTCCGCTCCTGCAAACAGCGACCGAAGCGTCACCCAGCGGCGATCTTCGTCGCTAACCGGCATCTCGTCCTCGCGCGCCAAGACGAGAAGACCTGTGACGAGGCGGGCAGTGCGATCGACAGAGGTCTGGATCTGCTCCAGCGCGCGTCTTCGAACGACCGTATCCGAAGACGACGCCGCAATCTGCGCCTGGACGCGCAGGCCTGCCAGAGGCGTACGCAATTCGTGCGCGGCAGCGGCCGTGAACTCGGCCTCGCGACGTCGCGCTGCGCCAAGGCGTGACATCAAGTCGTTCAGCGCCAGGGCGAAGGGACGGAGTTCGCGGGCGTCCGGCGATACGTCCAACGCCGTCAGATCTTCCGCATCCCGTACCGCAAGGCTGCGGGTCATTTGTCGAATAGGGGTCAGCCCCCGCCCTACCGACCACCAGATCAATACGCCAAGCACCAGCAGACCAAGGACCGCCGGACCGATCAAAGCGGTGACGACATTGCCGACCAGGTGCTCGCGAACGGCCAGATTGTCCCCGACCATGACCCTGAAACCGGCATCACGATCATGCACCGTGTAGACGCGCCAGCGCTCGCCCCGGATCGTGCGTTCTGAAAAACCGTCGCCCCCTTCCGACAACCGCTCCGCAGGCGCGCTTTGGGACCGACCAATCAGATCGCCTTCCAGCGACCAGATCTGGCAGGAGAGCTGACGGTCGTAGACATCGGCGGCCCCGCTTTCCGGAGCCTGCATCGCCGGGCGCACGCTGCCGGCCTGCATCAGGGACGAGACCATGCGGGCCGACTCCATCAGGCGCCGGTCCAGCACCCGTTGCACCTCGGCCCGGGTCTGGATCTCGACCCAGACGACCGCGCCGCCCCAGACGAGGGCGGTCACGAGCGCGAGGGTGGCGAACAGACGCAGGCGGATCGAGCTCATTGCAGGGTGTATCCTACGCCGCGGACGGTGCGGATGAAGCCGGCTCCCAACTTGGCCCGGAGATAGTGGATGTGCACTTCCACCGCGTTAGAGCCGATCTCCTCCTGCCAACCGTACAGGCGTTCTTCTAGCTGACTGCGCGAGAGGACCTGTGCAGGCCGTTCCATCAGGGCCTCCAGGATGGCGAACTCACGTCTCGAAAGGGGCAGGTCCCCCTCTTCACGCCAAGCCAGACGCGACTGGGGATCAAGGGTCACCCCGCCGTGGCGCAAGGCGGGCGCCGAGCGCCCAAGCAGGCGACGCCGCACCGCGCGCAGTCGCGCCGCCAGTTCGTCGAGATCGAAAGGCTTGCCGACATAGTCGTCCGCGCCGGCGTCCAGACCCACAATGCGGTCCCGACTGTCATCGCGCGCCGACAAGACCACCACGCCGACATCCATGTCGCGCTCGCGAACGAAACGCAGCACCGAAAGGCCGTCGCCATCAGGAAGACCCAAATCCAGCACGACCGCATCGAACGCCGAGCTTTCCAGCGCCGCGAGGGCGTCCTCGACCCGCCCGACGACTTCGACCGTCCAGCCGCAGGCGCTGAGCCCGACCTGGAGGCCGTCGGCGAGAACGGGATCATCTTCTATGGCGAGCAGTCTCATGCGGCGTGAGGTGGAAGTTGCGGCTTAAGCCTGACTTAAGCTCGTTTGCCGACGAGATGGCCATGAGGTTTTTCCGCCGACTGTTGCCCGCCGCTCTCGCGATCCTGTCCTTCACCCTTCCGGGTTCGGCATTGGGTCAGGCTCCGCTATCGCCTGATAAGGCCTTCTCCCTGACGGTGACGCGTGAGGCTGACGGCGACCTGGCCTTCGCCTGGGACATTGCGCCCGGCCATTATCTCTATCGTGACCACACCGTCGCCAGCACGCCGGGCGGGAAAGCATCGCTGCCTCTGGAGCTTGCGACCGGCGAAACCAAGGACGATCCGGGCTTTGGCGTCGTCGACGTCTGGCATGACGAGGGTCGCGCGACCCTATCGGCGCAGACCCTGACGCAGGTTGGCGGCCCGACGTCGGTCAACATCACCTACCAGGGGTGCCTCGAGGACTCGATCTGCTACCCGCCGATGACGCGGACAGTGGACGTGCCGACCCGGCCGCAGTCCGAGGTTGCCGCTCGGGAGGCCGATGCGCAGACCGCTCAGGCCGCCGCTCTGCTGGCGATCCAGGCGCCGGGCGCTGCACCCACACCCGCACTCGCGAGTGATGAGGGCGCGTTGGCGCCTCCGCCGGTCGCGCCATCGCCGGGGGTCATCCCGGACCCCAGCCCGGGCTTCGTCGATCGCTTGGCGCTGCAGGGCGGGGCCACCTGGGTCCTGCTCGCCTTCTTCGGTTTCGGCGTGCTTCTGGCCTTCACGCCCTGCGTCTTTCCCATGTACCCGATCCTGGCCGGCGTCATCGGACGCGGCGTGGACGGGCGCGGTACGCGCCGAGGCCTGATGCTCTCGGTCGCCTATGTGCTGGGCCTTTCCGTCGCCTTCGCCCTGCTGGGCGTCGCGGCCGCCTGGTCCGGACAGAACCTGCAGATGGCGCTCCAGTCGGTTTGGGCGATCGGCGCTCTGGTTGTCGTCTTCGTCGTTCTCGCCGCGTCCATGTTCGGCGGCTTCGAGTTGCAACTGCCCTCGGCCTGGACCAGCCGCCTGTCCCGCGACAGCGGTGACGGACGGCGGTCCCTGCCCTCAGCCGCAGGTCTGGGCTTCGTCTCCGCCCTCATCGTGGGCCCTTGCGTCACCGCGCCCTTGGCGGGTGCCCTGCTCTATATCGCACAGACCGGCGACGTTGGGCTGGGCGCGGCGGCCCTGTTCTTCCTGGGCCTGGGCAAGGGGGTGCCCTTGATCGTGTTCGGCACGGTCGGCGCGCGCTTCCTGCCCAAGGCTGGGCCGTGGATGGACCGGGTGAAGATGCTGTTCGGCTTCATCTTCCTGGGCATGGCCTGGTGGCTGGCCGGCCGCATCCTGCCGCCGAGCGCGACGCTGGCTTTCGGCGCGGCGCTGGCGCTCGGTCTGGCGGCGGCTCTCGGCCTGTTCCAGCCGCTGAGCCCGAATCTGAGAAACGGCGTCGCACGTGTCGCTGGCCTGGCGGCCGCGACCTGGGGCCTGTTGCTGCTGGTCGGCCTCAGTCTCGGGGCGGACGACCCGTGGCGTCCGCTTGAGCCCCTGGCGCGGCCCGCTGGAATCTCAGCCGCCGCGCCGGTCGAAACCGCAGCGGTCGTGCTGGATCAGACGGCGCTCGACCGCGCCGTCGCCGATGCCGCCGCGCGCGAACGTCCCGCCCTGGTCTATTTCACCGCCGACTGGTGCGTCAGCTGCAAGGTGATCGAGCGGACGGTGTTCGAGGACCCCGCGGTCATCGCCGGCCTTTCGAACACCGACCTCATCAAGGTCGACGTCACGCGCAGCACGCCCGAGGCGCGCGCGCTTCTTGAGCGGCACGGAGTGATCGGACCGCCGACGATGATCTTCCTGTCGCCCTCGGCGACCGAAGCGCCGGGCAGCCGACTGATCGGAGAGATGTCGGCCCAAGACGTCGCCTCCGCCCTGCAGAGCGCCGGAGCCGCCGCATGAACGCCATCACCCTGGGCCCGCTCGTCCTGTCGGGCGAGCGGTTCGCCATCATCGCCGGCGTGTTCGTCTTCATGATCGGCGTCGGGCTGTTGGCCAGCCGGGTCAGCCCGCGCTTCAACCTGTGGAGCACGGTCCTAGTCTTCGGCGGTCTGGCGGTCGCCCGCCTCGGTCACGTGGCGACGCACTGGGAGTATTTCGGGGCTGACCCGTGGCGGGCGCTCGCGGTCTGGCAGGGCGGATTCAGTTGGATCTGGGTCGCGCCGGTCGTGATCCTGGCCACCATTCTGCTGCTGCGCACGACGCGCGAACGCGCCTGGGCCATTGCGCCTGTGCTGGCCAGCGCCTTGGTTTGGACCACCGCCCATCAGTTGGCCTCGGCGACGCAGCCCATGGCGCCGCCCGCCCTGACGCTGGCCGCGATGGACGCACCGGCGATCGACCTTTCGGCGCCGATCGATCGGCCTACGGTGATCAATCTCTGGGCCACCTGGTGCCCGCCCTGCCGGCGCGAGATGCCGGCTTTGGCCCAGGCCGAAAAAGCCCATCCGAATGTGCGCTTCCTCTTCGTCAACCAGGGCGAGGGCGAAGCCGGCGTTCGGGCCTTTCTGCAGAGCCAGGGGCTGGCCCTCGACCATGTGCTGTTCGACGAGGCCATGGCGCTGCCCCGCCACTACGGTACGGCCGGCATTCCGGTGACCCTGTTCCTCCACGCCGACGGCCGTCTGGCCAAGGCCCACATGGGGGAAATCGCCCCCGAACAGATCGCGACCGAAATCGCGCGTCTGCACTGACCCCCTCGCCTCACGGAGCTTCCATGAACCGCACCTTCGCCCCTGCCTTCGCCGCCGTCCTGGCGCTCGCCGCCTGCGGCCCGGCCGACGCCGACAACGGCGCGGCGCCCGCCAGCCCTTCCGCCGCCTCCGGACAAGACATGCCGCCCATCGCCCAGGTCGGCTTCAATGACCTGCTGCGCGATCCCGCAGCGCCCTTCATCGGCGCCGAGAACGCCGATGTGACCATCATCGGCTTCGTCGATTACAACTGCCCCTACTGCAAGAAGATGCAGCCTGAGATCGACGGCCTGCTGAAGGCGGACACCAAGGTGCGCGTCCTGTACAAGGATTGGCCGATCTTCGGCGACGTCTCGGAGACCGCCGCCCGGACCGCCCTCGCCGCCGCCTATCAGGGCAAGTACGAGGCCGTCCATAACGCCTTCATGCTGTCGCCGTCGCGCATCGGCGACCAGGCGGACATCACCCGTCTGGTCCAGTCGGCCGGCGTGGACATGGCGCGCCTGAATCAGGACCTGGCCGAACACCGCGCAGACATCGACGCGGTGCTGGACCGAAATGGTCGAGAAGCGGCGGCCCTGGCCCTGCAGGGCACGCCCGCCTTTATCATCAACGGCAATCTGATCCCCGGCGGCATGCCCCAGGCGCAACTCGAAGCGGTGATCGGTCGTATCCGCTCCGGACAACCGCTGCGCTGAAGCCGACCATGACCACCCTGACCCTGCTCCAGCTGAACGACCTCCACGGCTATCTCGAGCCGCATCCCGAACTGGTGCGCACCGAAGGCGGCTGGCGGTTCGAACGGCTGGGCGGGGTCGCCCGCATCGCGCGCCTCTTCGAAGAGGCGCGCGCCGAAGGTGCATGCCTGACCCTGGACAACGGCGACACCTTCCATGGCACGCGGGTCGCCGTCGCCAGCCGGGGCGAGGCGCTGGTTCCGATCATGAACGCCCTGAAGATCGACGCCATGACGGCGCACTGGGAGTTCGCCTATGGCCCGGCGGGGTTCAAGGCGTTGGCGGCGGGACTGGATTATCCCGTCCTGGCCGCCAATGTCTTCCGCAAGGATGACGGCGCGCCGGAGTTCGACGGGCGGTGGGTGTTCGAGCGCGGCGGTCTGAGGATCGGCGTGATCGGCCTGGCCTGCCCCATCATCGACAAGACGATGCCCCCCGCCTTCTCTGAAGGCGTGCGGTTTGAAATGGGTGTGGCCGAAGCCCGCGAGCAGCTGCACCAGCTCCGCGAGGAAAAGGTCGATCTGGTCGTCCTGCTGTCGCACCTGGGCTTTCCGCAGGATCTGAAGCTGGCCGCCGAAACGCCGGGCATCGACGTGATCCTGAGCGGTCATACCCATAACCGCCTGCACGAACCGGCCCGCGTCGGCGACACCCTGATCATCCAGTCCGGCTGCCACGGCGCCTATATCGGCCGGCTGGATCTGGAGATTGCAGAGGGCCGCGTGTGCCTGCGGCGCCATCGGCTCATAGCCGTGGACGCTGGCCCCGAAGACGATCAAGTCGCCGGCTTGGTGGAGATGGCCCTGGCGCCCGAGCGCGAGCGTCTGGCGCGCATCGTCGGCCGCACCGCCATCCCCCTTCACCGCTACGCCATGGCCAGCGCGCCGATGGACGACGTCCTGCTGGCGGCGGCGGCGCAGGCGGCGGGCGTGGACATCGCCTTCTCCAACGGCTGGCGCTACGGCGCGCCCGTCGCGCCGGGTCCGGTCACTCTGGGCGACCTCTACAATATGGCGCCGATGAATCCGCCGATCTCACGCACGACGCTGACCGGGGCCGAGTTGCAAGCGATGCTGGAAGAAAATCTGGAGCGCACCTTCGCCGCCGACCCGTATGAGCAGATGGGCGGCTACATCAAACGTTGCCGGGGTCTCACGGCCTTCGTGAAGCTTGAGAATCCCAAGGGGCAGCGCCTCGACCGCCTGCTGGTCGGAGACCGCCCTGTCGAGCCGGAGGCGGACTATCTGGTGGCCTTCGTCACCGCCCAAGGGGTGCCCGAACATTACGGGCGAGACCGCCGGACGCTCGACATCGACACTGTGGGCGCGCTTGAATCCTGGTTCGCCGACCATACGCCTGGCGAGACCGATCTGCCCGTCAGCGTCCTCATCATCTGAAGGAACACCTTATGGACTCCGTCGCCGCCCGCGACTTCTGGAACAGCCGCTATGACCGCCAGGACTATCTGTTCGGCGAGACGCCCAACGCCTTCCTGGCCGCTCAGATCGCGCGGCTCCAGCCCGGCATGACCGCTCTGGCGGTCGCCGACGGCGAGGGCCGAAACGGCGTGTGGCTCGCCGAACAGGGCCTGGCCGTCACCACCACGGATATCGCCCCGCGCGCGGTCGAGAAGGCCCTCGCCCTGGCCGAGCGACGTGGCGTCACACTGGACGCCCAGGTGGCGGACTTCGAGACCTGGGGCTGGCCGCAGGGTGCGTTCGACGTCGTGGTCGCCGTCTTCATTCAGTTCGCCCCGCCTCCCCAGCGCGACCGACTTTTCGAGCGTATGAAGGCGGCCGTGAAGCCTGGCGGCCTGGTCCTGTTGCAGGGCTATCGGCCGGAACAGATCGCCTATGGCACCGGCGGTCCGGGGCAGGTCGAGAACCTCTACACCGAGGCGCTGCTCCGCGACGCCTTCGCCGACTTCGACATCCTGCATCTGAAAAGCCACGACAGCGACGTCTCCGAAGGCGCCGGCCACAGCGGCCGGTCCGCCCTGATCGATCTCATCGCCCGCCGTCCCTGACCCCCAGCGCCCGCACACCGGAACCCGCCATGAAAACCCTCGTGATCGCCCTGTCCTTGGCCGCCTCCCTGGCGGCCTCCCCGAGCTTCGCCCAGGCTGTCTCAGGCTTCGGCGGCTTCAAGCCCCTGCCCGAGGCCGGCGAACAGCCGGATCCGTCGCGCATCTATCGGGTCATCTTCGACGTGTCCCAGGGCGGTGCGGACGACAGGCCGCTGAAGGGATTGGATCGCGTCGCGCGGCTGGTGAATATGCTGGCGGCGGGCGGCGTGGACGCCGACCACCGTCAGATCGTGGTCGTCCTGCACGGCGCCGCCACCCCTGCAGTTCTCTCCGACGCCGCCTGGACCGCGCGCGGCAAGGGCGACGCCAACCCCAACAGCGCCCTGATCCGTGCCCTCATCGCCGCCGGCGTCCAGGTTCGACTGTGCGGCCAGGCCATGGCGGGGAACGGCATCGCGCAAGCCGATCTCGAAGCGGGCGTGAGCGTTGATCTCGCCGCCCTGATGACGGTCATCCACCTTCAACAGGCCGGATACGCCCTGGTTGTGAACTGACGGCTCGGCATAGGCGGAACCTTTCCTGAGCATAAGAACTATTAGTTTGCGTAAGTATGTATGTAATTGTTCATTGGGGCGTCTGAAGGAGATATCGACATGACCGGACTGCCCCGCCTCAACGAACCCGCCCCCGACTTTCACGCCCGCACCACGCACGGGGATCGCAGCTTGGCCGATTACCGCGGCAAATGGCTGATCCTCTTCTCGCACCCGTCGGACTTCACCCCGGTCTGCACGACCGAGTTCATCGGGTTCGCCAAGCATGCGAATGAGTTCGCCGCCATGAACTGCGAGCTCCTGGGCCTCTCGATAGACAGCATCTTCTCGCACCTAGCCTGGACCCGGAACATCAAGGAGAAGTTCGGCGTCGAAATCCCCTTCCCCATCATCGAGGATCTGAAGATGGAGGTGGCCCAGGCCTACGGAATGATCCACCCCGGGGCGGCCGACACCTCGGCTGTTCGCGCCACCTTCCTGATCGATCCGGAAGGCAAGCTGCGCGCCATGGTCTACTATCCCATGAGCAATGGCCGCAGCATCGAAGAGTTCGTTCGGCTGCTCACCGCGCTCCAGGCGTCCGACGCCAACGGGGTCGCGACGCCTGAGAACTGGCGCCCTGGCCAACCGGCCATCGTCCCCCCGCCCAAGGCCGCCGAGGCGGCCGAGGCTCGCGCTTCCGAGGGTTACGTCTACACCGACTGGTATTTCTCGACGCGCGACCTCCCCGACGCCCCGAAAGCCGCCTGATCGGATTCCGGCCGGACCTCGCAAGCGGTCCGGCCTTTTTCTTCGCAAACCAAACGGAGCCTTCATGCAGATCATCGACCACGGCGGAGCGCGCATCGCGGCGCTCCACGACAAGAAGACCGGCAGTTGGCAGTATGTCGTCTCCGACCCGGTCAGCCGCAAATGCGCGATCATCGATCCGGTCTGGGATTTCGACGAGAAGGCGGCGGCGACCTCGACCCGCAACGCCGACGCCATCCTGGACTACGTCAAGGCGGAGGGCCTGACCGTCGAGTGGCTGCTGGACACCCATCCCCACGCCGACCACTTCTCCGCCGCGCCCTTCCTCAACGAGAAACTGGGCGCGCCGACCGCCATCGGCGAAAAGGTCATCGGCGTCCAGAAGCTGTGGAAGGACATCTACGGCCTGGACGACGACTTTCCGGCCGATGGTCGCCAGTGGGACCGACTCTTCAAGGCTGGCGACACGTTCGCTGTTGGCGACCTGCCGGCGCGGGTGATGTTCTCACCGGGGCACACCATGGCCTCCATCACCTATGTGATTGGCGGCAACGCCTTCGTCCACGACACCCTGATGATGCCCTATGCCGGCACCTCGCGCGCCGACTTTCCGGGCGGCGACTCGAAGACTCTCTTCCGAAGCATCCAGGACATCCTGGCCCTGCCTGAAGAGACCGCCGTCTTCGTTGGCCACGACTATGGCCCGGATGGCCGCGAGCCCGCCTGCTTCAGCACCGTGAGAGAGCAGAAGGCGGACAACATCCATGTCGGCGGCGGACGCGGCGAGGCGGATTTCGTGCGGCTCCGCGACGATCGGGACGCCACCCTGCCCTTGCCGAATCTGATGCTCTACGCGCTTCAGGTGAACATCCGCGGCGGGGTGCTGCCGCCGGCCGCGCCGGACGGGCGCGTCTATTTCAAGATTCCCGCCAATCACTTCGCCCCACCCCAGGAGAATTCTTGATGCGCCCGTCCGCACTGACGCTGGCCGCCCTCCTGAGCGCAACGGCCCTGGCCGCCCACGCCCAGACGCCCGCCGATCCACTTCATGTCTACGGTCCCGGCGGCCCCTCCCCCGCCATGCGCGACGCCGCGAAGGCCTATGAGGCGCGCACCGGTCGCGCCGTGGCCGTCGTCGCCGGACCCACGCCCCAATGGCTGGACCAGGCCAAGGCGGATGGCGACCTGATCTTCTCAGGCTCCGAGACGATGATGACCGACTTCGTCAGCGCCCTGGAGGGCCGCATCCGCGCCGAGGCGGTCGAGCCGCTCTATCTGCGCACCGCCTCCATCCTCGTTCGGCCGGGAAATCCGGACGGCATCGGCGGCCTTGAGGATCTTTTCCAGCCCGATCGCCGGGTCTTGGTTGTCAACGGCGCGGGCCAGAACGGCCTGTGGGAGGACATGGCCGGTCGCACCGGCGACATCGCCAAGGTGCGCGCCCTGCGTCGTAACATCGTCGTCTACGCCCGCAACAGCGCCGAGGCCCGACAAGCCTGGATCGACGACCCGACGCTGGACGCCTGGATCATCTGGGGCATCTGGCAGGTCGCCAATCCGGACCTCGCTGATGTGGTCGAGGTCGCAGAGCCCTACCGCATCTACCGCGACGCCGGCGCCGTTGTGACAGAGACCGGCCGCCAGGACGCCGACGCCCAGCCGTTCCTCGACTTTCTGAAGTCCGACGAGGGGGCCGCCATCTTCGCGCGGTGGGGCTGGCGGACCGGCCAACCTTAAGCCTGCCTTAAGGTGAACCCTGCGGTGTCGGCGGCATGGTTGATCGTCGCTCCTCAATCCTGAACCGCCGACACCTGCTGGCGGCCGCAGCGGCGCCGCTCTGGGTCTCTACGGCGGCGCGAGCAGCACCCGCGCCCGCCGCCTTTGACATCACTGTTCTGACTACAGCCTTCTACGCGGCCCGCGGCGGACGCCCCGCCTGGGCGGGGTCCGCGCGCCGGCAAGCCATGGACGCCCTAGCTCTGGCGGACCGCCACGGGCTGTCGGCGCCCGACGGTCTCGCCCTTAGCGAAGCAGAACTGACCCAGGCCGTCCTGATCCTGGCTGAGGCGCTCGCCCATGGCCGGGTCGATCCAGCATCCGTCGAGACGCTCTGGGAGATGGATCGCAACCAAGTCGACACGCCGCCTCTCCTCGCAAAGGCGGTCGACGACGGAACACTTGCGGCGACGATGGCCGGCCTCGCACCCCAGGACCGCGGCTATCAGGGCCTGTGCGACGGCTTCCTCCGCTATCGCGCCATCGCCGACCGCGGCGGTTGGCCGCCCTTTGCCCTGGGCGCGACGATCGAACCATTTGCGTCCGACCCGCGCCTTCCCGCCCTCCTGCCGCGCCTTCGGGTGGAAGGCGATTTAAGCGAAGCCGCCGCCGCGATGGTCGGCCCGTCTGGCGGTGAATACGGCTCCATTGTGCAAGAGGCCGTTCGGGCGTTCCAGGTGCGCCACGGTCTTGAAGCGGACGCCCGCATCGGCCCGGCGACACAGCGGGCGCTCTCGATTTCGGCCGAGGCCCGCGCTCGCCAGATCGCGCTGAATTTGGAACGCCGCCGTTGGCTGAAGAGAGACGTCGCCCCGGAACGGATCGAGGTGAACACCGCCGCCTCCATCATGGTCTACTGGAAGGACGGTCGGCCCGTGCATTCGATGCGGGTCGTGACGGGTGACGCCGACAATGCGACGCCCAGCCTCGAACGGCCCTTCGCCTCGGTGGTCGCCAATCCGCCCTGGACGGTGCCGACTTCCATCGCCCAGCGCGAGATCCTGCCACGCGGCGCCGCCTATATGCGGGCGAACAACATGACGATACAGAATGGCATGGTGGTTCAGCGCGCTGGCCCGAACGCCGCCCTGGGCCAGGTCAAGTTCGAACTTCAGGACAGCTACGCCATCTTCCTGCACGACACCCCGTCGCGGGGTGCGTTCGACCGGAGCTTCCGCCATCTCAGCCACGGCTGCGTGCGGGTGCAGGACGCGGTCGGCTTCGCTCGGCTGCTGCTTGCGCCCGACCCCGCGAGGCTCGCCCGATTCGACGCCGCGCTGGACAGCGGCGAGACCGTCCGGGTGGCGACCGGTCGGCCGATCGACGTGCGCCTGCTTTATTGGACGGCCTTTCTGGACGGCCAGGGCCGCGTCGCCTTTCGCGATGACATCTATCGTCGCGACACCCGTCTGGCGGAGGCGTTGGGTATCGACCTGCACCTGCCGCGGCCCGACGACCGGCGCGCCGATGCGGACGACGTCGGCCCCTGACGGTTATTCGGTCGTGCGGCCGTCGAAATGCTCGTGGTCGGCGGAGGCCTCTTCCACCGTGGCGTGAACCGTACCGTCGCGATGCTCCGGCGGACCATAAAGGGTGTAGAGCCGAAGCGGCTCGGACCCCGTGCTGACCACATTGTGGCGGGCGCCCTGAGGGACGATGACCCCGTCATCCGCCTTCACGGCGTGACGAACGCCGTCGATCCAGATTTCGCCCTCGCCCGCCTCGATGCGGAAGAACTGGTCGCGGTCGTCGTGGACCTCTTCGCCGATCTCCTGGCCGTGCGGAATGGCCATGAGGACGAGCTGCAGATTGTGGCCGGTGTACAGAACGCGGCGAAAGTCTGTGTTCTCTTCCGTCAGACGTTCGATATTGTCGATGAAGCCCTTCACTAGAGTCTCCTGTGCGGGTTTGCCGTCAGCGACGTGCGACGGCGGTGATGCGGGCGAACTGAGCTGTGTCGCCGCGCGCCGGCGTCGATGTGCGGGGCGCCGGGGCGGCGGCTCGCGCGCCGACCGCCTTCGCATCGCCGCAGAAGATTTCGTAGAGCATCCCCATGACCGCCTGGGCGCGCTCGTCGGCGATCGAATAGAAGATCGAGCGGGACTGACGGCGGGTCTTGACCAGGCCATACTGGCGCAGCTCTGCCAGTTGCTGGGATAGCGCCGGCTGCTTGATGCCGAGGTCCGCCTCGAGCTGGCCCACCGAGCGCTCCTCTTCGGCGATATGACACAGGATCAGCAGCCGGTTGGCGTTGGCCAGCTGGCGCAACAGCTCTGCGGCCTCCGGCGCCTTTTCCTTCAACCGCTCCATCGCGGCCGCTTGATCGTCGGTCATGCGCTGCGCTCGCGATAGTACCAGGGTGCATCGCCGTCACCGTCGGCGATGGCGGCGTCCAGTGTGGTGGCGGCCGGCTCCAGCAGTGCGTCGCCGGGCGTCCAGCCCGCCGGCGTGGAGGCCGCCTCACGGTCCGAGGTCTGCAGGGCGGTGACGAGACGCAGCAACTCATCAACCGAGCGGCCGATGTTCATCGGGTACCAGCTGATGGCGCGCACCACGCCTTCGGGATCGATCACGAAGGTCGCGCGCACCGTGGCGCTGTCGCTCGAGCCGGCGTCCACCATGCCAAAGGCGTGGCCGATGGCCATGGAGGGATCTTCGATGATCGGGAACGGCACCTTCACGCCGAAGCGGCGGAAGATGTCCTTCAGCCAGGCCAGGTGCGAATACAGACTGTCCACCGACAGGGCCATCAGATCGCAGTCGATCGCCGCGAAGGCGTCGGCCTGCCGGGCCAGGGCCACGAACTCGCTGGTGCAGACCGGCGTGAAGTCCGCCGGATGCGAGAACAGCACCAGCCAGCGTCCACGGTAGTCGCTGAGGCGCCTTTCGCCCTGAGTCGTGCGCGCCGTGAAGTCCGGCGCCGTATCGTTGATGCGCAGGGCGCGCATTGCGGGGGGATAGACGGCTGGCCCGGTGTCGATCGTGTCCATAGCCGCAAGCTAAGCGCATCCCACCGTTTCCGCTACATTAAAATACATACTTGCACGAACTATGAATGAGTATATGTGTTGAGTCACCGAAACGGAGACACGTCATGTCCTCGCCCACACCCGACCCCGCCCGCGACGACGCCGCCGACATCGTGCGCGCCGCGCTGGGCGATCCTCGCCAACGCCCTGTCGTGAAATCGTTCTTCGACGAAGCCACCTTCACCGTCAGCCACGTCGTGCGCGATCCCGGCTCCGACGTCTGCGCCATCATTGACAGCGTGCTGGACTACGATCCGGCGTCGGGCCGCACCACGCACGCTTCGGCCGATGCGCTCATTGATTACGTGAAATCCGAAGGTCTCACGGTTCAGTGGCTGCTCGAGACGCACGCCCATGCCGATCACCTGTCGGCGGCGCCCTATCTCCAGGAAAAGCTCGGCGGTCAGCTGGCGATTGGCCATGAAATCCTCACCGTCCAGGCGGTCTTCGGCAAGATCTTCAACGAAGGGACCGACTTCCGCCGCGACGGCAGCCAGTTCGACCATCTGTTCAACGACGGCGACCGGTTTGAGATCGGTGGTCTGAAGGCCACGGTCCTGCACGTGCCCGGCCACACCCCGGCCTGTCTGGCCTATGTCATCGGCGACGCCGTCTTCCCCGGCGATACCATGTTCATGCCCGACTATGGTACGGCGCGCTGCGACTTCCCCGGCGGCGACGCCCGGACCCTGTACCGCTCGATCCATCGCCTGACCTCCCTGCCGGACGAGGCGCGGGTCTTCCTGTGTCACGACTACAAGGCGCCGCCGGGCCGGACCGAGTTCGCCTGGGAGACCACCATCGGTGCCCAGCGGACAGGCAACATCCATATTCGCGACGACGTCAGCGAGGACGAGT
Organism: Brevundimonas vesicularis NBRC 12165; assembly: GCF_001592205.1. Classification (GTDB taxonomy): domain Bacteria; phylum Pseudomonadota; class Alphaproteobacteria; order Caulobacterales; family Caulobacteraceae; genus Brevundimonas; species Brevundimonas vesicularis. The sequence goes on from NZ_BCWM01000014.1 coordinate 83,471, forward strand.
TCGTGGCCATGCGCACCCAGCGCGACGCCACCCTGCCCATGCCCAAGCTGATCCTGCCGTCGGTTCAGGTGAACATGAACGGCGGCCGCCCGCCCGAGCCCGAGGACAATGGGGTGCGCTACCTCAAGGTCCCGCTGAACGCGCTGTGAGGCGAGGCTCCGATGCTTGAGCCTCTTCCCTTCATCTGGCCGCTGGCCGGCGGTCTGCTGGTCGGCCTGTCGGCCGGTCTCTATCTGTTGCTGAATGGGCGCGTAGCCGGGATTTCCGGCCTGACCGCCGCAGCGACCGGCCTGTCAAAAGGCGCGCCGCGCATTCTGGGCCTGCTTTTCATCGCCGGCCTGCTGGGCGGCGCGGCCCTGGCCTCGGCCCTGATCCGCAGGCCCGAGGTGCAGATCACTTCGGAGGTCTGGCTGCTGGTGCTCGGCGGCCTGATCGTCGGCTTCGGCACCCGCTGGGGCTCGGGCTGCACCAGCGGCCACGGCGTCTGCGGCCTGGCCCGCCTGTCGCCCCGCTCCATCGTCGCCACCGGCGTCTTCATGGCCGTCGCGGCCCTGACCGTCTTCGTCACCCGCCACCTGTTGGGAGGCCTGGCGTGAGCCGGCTGATCGTCGCCGTCCTGTGCGGCTTGTTGTTCGGCGCCGGCATGGTGGTGTCCGACATGATCAACCCGGCCCGCGTCCTGGCCTTCCTGGATGTGACGGGCGCCTGGGACCCCTCTCTGGCCTTCGTCATGGGCGGGGCGCTGATCCCCTCCGCCATAGCCTGGCTGATCCGCCGGCGCATGGAGGCTCCGGTCGCGGCCGACACCTTCCATGTGCCCGAGGGCCGGACCATCGACACCCCTCTGGTCGGCGGGGCCGCCCTGTTCGGCCTTGGCTGGGGCTTGGTCGGCCTGTGCCCCGGCCCGGCGCTTGCGGCGCTGACGACCGGCGCCTGGCAGGCCTTCGTCTTCGTCGGCGCCCTCGCGGCCGGCATGGCGCTGTTCCGCCTGACCCTCGACCGAAACGCCTGAACCAGAAAAGACCCTAGGGAGACAAAGCCATGCATATTCGCCCTTTGGACGAGGCCCTGTCCGCCTCGCCCCAGATCGCCCCGGAAGACCTGCCCGACATCGCGGCCCAAGGGTTCCGGTCGGTGATCTCCAACCGACCCGACGGCGAAGAGCCCGGCCAGCCCAGCTCCGAAGATCTGCGCCAGGCCGCCGAGGCTGCGGGACTGGCTTTCGCCCATGTTCCCGTGGTCGGCGGCGCAATCTCCGACCAGGACGTGGCGGACTTCCGCGAGGCTCTGGCCAACCTGCCCCAGCCTGTGTTCGGCTTCTGCCGCACCGGCACGCGCACGACCACCCTGTGGGCGCTGGCGAACGTCGCCTCGATAAGCGCTGACGATCTGATCGCACGCGCCAAGAGCGCCGGCTACGACCTCGGCGCCCTGCGTCCCCGTCTCGAAGGAGCCGCGTCATGAGCGCCCAGTACGCCCCCCTGGAGTCCTGCGATGTCCTGATCGTCGGCGGCGGATCCGCCGGCATCGCCACAGCCGCCAGCCTCCTGCGTCGTCGCCCCGACCTTGATGTCCGCATCGTCGAGCCATCCGAACATCACTACTATCAGCCCGGCTGGACCATGGTCGGCGCCGGCGTCTTCACGCCCGAGCGGACCCGGCGCCGCACCGAGGACCTGATCCCCCAAGGCGCCCAGTGGGTGCGCGGCTCGGTCGCGGCTTTCGACCCCATCCACGATCGCGTCGAACTGACCGACGGCCGCTGGATCGGCTATCGCATGCTGGTCGCGGCGCCGGGACTGAAGCTGGACTGGGGCGCCATTCCGGGCCTGGCGGAAACGCTCGGGCGCAACAACGTCACCTCCAACTACGGCTATGAGACCGCGCCCTACACCTGGAAGCTGGTCCAGGCGATGCAGAGCGGTCGGGCGATCTTCACCCAGCCGCCCATGCCGATCAAATGCGCCGGCGCCCCGCAGAAGGCCATGTATCTGTCGGCCGATCACTGGCGCGACCACGGTCGAAACGACATCGAGATCGAATTCCACAACGCCGGCCCGGTGCTGTTCGGGGTCAAGGACTACGTTCCGGCCCTGATGGAATATGTCAGCAAATACCGCATCGACCTGAACTTCGGATCGAAACTGGTGGCGGTGTACGGCCCGGCGCGGATCGCGACCTTCGCCGTGACCGGTGCGGACGGTGAAGTTCGCCAGGTTCGGCGCGAGTTCGACTTCCTGCACGTCTGCCCGCCGCAGACGGCGCCGGACTTCATTCGCGAAAGTCCGCTGGCCGCCGAAAGCGGCTGGATCGAGGTGGATGACGCCACCTTGCGCCACAAGCGGTTCGAAAACGTCTTCGGTCTGGGCGACGCCTGTTCGGCACCCAACGCCAAGACTGCTGCGGCCGCCCGCAAACAGGCGCCCGTGGTGGCCGAGAACATCCTGTCGCTGCTGGACGGCCAGCCGATGCGGGCGGTCTATGACGGCTATGGCTCATGTCCGCTCACGGTCGAGCGCGGCAAGATCGTGCTGGCCGAGTTCGGCTATGGCGGCAAGCTCCTGCCCAGCTTCCCGAAATGGATGCTCGACGGGACCAAGCCGACCCGTCTGGCCTGGCATCTGAAGGCCCAGGCCCTGCCCGAAATCTACTGGCTTGGGATGTTGCGCGGTCGCGAATGGCTGGCCGGCCCCCACCACATCGAACCCGCCCCCCAGCTTCGCCCTGCTGTCGCCTGAGCCTGATCATGGACCTGTCTCCGCTGCAGTACGGCCTCGGCGCCGGCGCCGGCTCGCTCGTCGGCTTCACCCTGGGCCTGGTCGGCGGCGGCGGGTCCATCCTGGCCGTGCCGCTGATCGTCTATCTGGTCGGGGTCAAGGAGCCGCACCTGGCGATCGGCACCAGCGCCTTCGCCGTGGCCGCCAACGCCTTCGCCAATGTGATCAATCATGCCCGCCACGGCACGGTGAAATGGAAAATTGCCAGTCTGTTCGCGGTCGCCGGGGTGCTCGGAGCCTTTCTGGGTTCGAGCCTGGGCAAGGCCGTGGATGGTCAGAAGCTGCTGGCCCTTTTCGCCGTCCTGATGCTGGTCGTCGGCGTACTGATGTTGCGGGGCCGCTCCGCCGGCGGAGACCCGAACGTCCAGCTTGATCGGCGCAATGCACCCAAGCTCGTCGGCACGGGCCTGGCCACGGGCGTGATGTCGGGCTTCTTCGGCATCGGCGGCGGCTTCCTTATCGTGCCCAGCCTGATGTTCTCGACCCGCATGCCGATCTACTATGCCGTCGGCTCTTCCTTGGTCGGCGTCACCGCCTTCGGCCTGACCACGGCCTTCAACTACGCCCTTGATGGCTGGGTCGACTGGCCCCTGGCGGCCGTCTTCATCGGCGGCGGCGTGCTGGGCGGTCTGGTCGGCGCACGGCTCGCCAAGGCCCTGTCGGGACAGAAAGGCGTCTTGAATACCGTCTTCGCGGGGCTGATCTTCGTCGTCGCCTTATATATGCTTTACCGCAGCGCCGGCGCGCTCGGCTTGATCGGTTGAAACGCTTCCATGGAACTTGACGCCCTGATCCTGGCTCGGATGCAGTTCGCCTTCACCGTCGCCTTCCACATCGTCTTCCCGGCCTTCTCTATCGGCCTGGCCAGCTATCTGGCCGTGCTGGAGGCCCTGTGGCTGAAGACAGGGCGCGAGCTCTATCTGAACCTTTTCAAATACTGGCTGAAGATCTTCGCCGTCGCCTTCGGCATGGGCGTCGTCTCGGGTCTGGTGATGTCCTATCAGTTCGGCACCAACTGGTCGGTCTTCTCCGACAAGGCCGGACCCGTCATCGGCCCCCTGATGGCCTATGAGGTGCTCAGCGCCTTCTTCCTCGAGGCGGGCTTCCTGGGCGTGATGCTGTTCGGCCTGAACCGGGTCGGCAAGAAGCTGCACTTCCTGGCCACCCTGATGGTCGCCATCGGCACCTTCGCCTCGGCCTTCTGGATCCTGTCCGTCAACAGCTGGATGCAGACGCCGCAAGGCTACGCCATCAACGAGGTCGGCCAGTTCATCCCGGCCGACTGGTTCAAGATCGTCTTCAACCCGTCCTTCCCCTATCGCCTCGCCCACATGCTGCTGGCGGCCTACCTGACGACCGGTCTGGTGGTCGGCGCGGTCGGCGCCTGGCACCTCATGAAGGAGCGGACCAACAAGGGCGCGCGCAAGATGTTCGCCATGGCCATGGGCATGATCCTGGTCGCCGCTCCGGTGCAGATCTTCATCGGCGACATGCACGGGTTGAACACCCTGGAGCACCAGCCCGCCAAGGTCATGGCGATGGAAGGCCACTTCGAAAGCCACCCGGACGGGGCGCCGCTGATCCTGTTCGGCCTGCCCGATCGCGAGGCCGCCACCGTCCATGGCGCGGTCGAGGTTCCGAAGCTGTCGTCCCTGATCCTGAAGCATGATCCAAACGCGCCTCTGGCCGGTCTCGACACCGTCGCCCGCGCCGACTGGCCGCCGGTGGAGATCGTCTTCTGGTCCTTCCGCGTCATGGTGGGACTGGGCATGGCCATCCTGCTGCTGGGGCTATGGGGGTTGTACGCCCGCCTGCGCAGCCGCCTCTATGACGCCCCCTGGCTGCACCGCTTCGCCCTGATCATGGGACCGATGGGGTTCGTCGCCGTGCTGGCGGGCTGGATCACCACGGAGGTCGGCCGCCAGCCCTGGACCGTCTACGGCCTGCTGCGCACCGCCGACAGCGCCGCGCCTCTGGCGGCGCCTGCCGTCGCGACTTCCTTGGCCGCTTTCGCCGTGGTCTATTTCACCGTCTTCGGCGCCGGGGTCTTCTACATCCTGCGTCTGATGAGCCATGCGCCTCATCGCGGCGAGCCGGGCGTGGCGGAAACGCCGATCCGCACGGCGGGCATCACGCCTGCCCCCGCCATCGACCCCGACCGTCCCATCCCGACTGGCGAGGAGACTGATCATGAGCGTTGATCTGACCCTGGTCTGGGCCGGTCTGCTGGCCTTCGCCGTCTTCGCCTACATCGTCATGGACGGGTTCGACCTGGGTGTCGGCATCCTGTTCCCGACACTGAAGGCCGGCGATCAGCGCGACAAGGCGATGAACTCGATCGCCCCGGTGTGGGACGGCAACGAGACCTGGCTGATCCTGGGCGGTGGCGGCCTGTTCGCGGCCTTCCCCCTCGCCTATGCGGTCCTGATGCCGGCGGTCTACACGCCGATCATCGCCATGCTGCTGGGGCTGGTCTTCCGGGGCGTCGCCTTTGAATACCGCTGGCGCACCGTGCGGGCCAAGCCCGTCTGGGATGTCGCCTTCTTCGGCGGCTCCCTCCTGGCCGCCTTCTCCCAGGGCGTCACCCTGGGGGCCATCCTGCAGGGGGTCGAAGTGTCCGGTCGCGCCTATGGCGGCGGCTGGTGGGACTGGCTCAGCCCCTTCAGCCTGCTGACCGGTGTGGCCGTCGTCGTCGGCTACGCCCTTCTCGGCGCCACCTGGCTGAACATGAAGACGGATGGCGCGCTCCAGACCCACGCCCGGTCCCAGGCCTGGAAGTTGGGGCCGGCGACCTTGCTGATGATCGGCGCGGTCAGCCTGGCCACCCCGTTCCTCGACGGCGAATACGCCCGCCGGTGGTTCGACTGGCCCGGCGTGCTTCTGACGGCCCAGGTGCCGTTGCTCGTCCTGATCGTCGCGGCCGCCTTCTTCTGGACCATGCGTCAGAAGCGTGAGGTCTGGCCCTTCCTGCTGTCGCTGGGCCTGTTCGCGGTGACCTTCGCCGGGCTGGGCGTCAGCGTCTTCCCTTACGCCGTACCCGACGAGATCACCCTCTGGCAGGCCGCAGCTCCCGCCTCCAGCCAGCTGTTCATGCTGGTCGGCGCCCTGATCCTGATCCCGATCATCCTAGCCTACACCGCCTACGCCTACTGGGTGTTCCGCGGCAAGGTCGGCGACGACGGTTACCACTGATGCGTCGCGGCTCCACAAACGGGCTCCGGCAGGGCCTCTGGTTCGTCGCGCTCTGGGCGCTGGGCGTGGGCGTCCTGGGCATCGTCGCCTATCTGCTGCGCGGCGTTCTCAAGCTGGCCGGGGGGTGAGCCCGCAGGCGCCGAACCGCTGGCCCTGGCCGCCGCTCATCACGGGCGGCGCCGTCCTTGTCGCGCTCATCACGGCGCGTCTGTGGTCCCCGCCCGCTCTCTTCCCCGGCGCCTTCGCCGCTGGCGGCCTCCTGGTCGGGCTCGCCCTTGGTTTGGACCTCTGGGCCATGCTGGTGATGCGGCGGTGGCGCGCCAACATCCTGCCGCACCGGGCGGCGACCGCTCTGGTCACGACCGGTCCGTTCGCCTGGAGCCGCAACCCGATCTATCTCGCCAACGGCCTGCTGCTGCTCGGCCTCGGCGGCCTGTTCGACAACGCCTGGTTCTTCGTGGCCGCCCCCGTCGCCGCCTTCGCCACCGACCGCCTCGCCATCCGGCGCGAGGAACGACACCTGACGGCCCTCTTCGGGCCAGCCTGGTCCGCCTACGCCGATCGCGTGGACCGCTGGTTTGGGCGGCGGATGCCGTCGCAATCACCTTAAGGCTGGCTTAAGCTTGGCCCGGCCTGTTGCGACAAAACGCAGCAGGAAACGACGATGGGAGACATCAAGAGGCCCGCGCCAACCACGGGAACGCTTGTCCGGTGCTGATGGGCCTCCTCATGAGCGGTGCGATCGCCGCCGCCGGGCAACCCACGGACGCCCAGGATAGCTGGCGCGTCTCCGGATCGGCGCGCGCGCGGGGAGAGACGCTGTCAGGCCAGTTTTGTCCGATGGCGGAGCCAAGCGACGCCGTCCTGACGACGCGGCTGACGCTGGCCGTCGAGCGGGATGTGGGTCACGTGACGTTCGGGCGAGGTGTTCGATTCGCGGGCGTTCGGGCAAGGTCCGCTGTCGTCGGTCGGCGTTGGCGAGGTCAATGCGCTGGAGTTGGTTCAGGCCTACGCCAAGATCCGTCTCGGCGCGCGACGTGAGCGGACACTGAAACTCGGCCGCTTCACCATGGATCTGGGTTCCAAGCGTTTCGTTTCTCGCCAGAATTTTCGCAACACCACCAACGCCTATACCGGCGCCCGTTTCGACACGCCCCTGGCCGACGGCGCGCTGACGGCCTTCTGGGTCATGCCGCAGGTGCGGTTGCCGGACGACAGGGCCGCCATCGAGGACAATCGGATCGCGTGGGATCGAGAGAGTTCCAACCTGCAGTTCGCCGGCCTGTTTTGGACTCGCGACCTCGGCCAGCGGCGGTCGCTCGACCTCTATGTCTACGGCCTGACCGAAAGCGATGACGCGGACCAGCAGACCCGAAACCGCCGGCTGGCGACGCCCGGCGTCCGTTGGCGCCATTCGCCGGCGGCCGGGGCGTGGGATGTCGAGGTCGAGGCGGCGGCCCAGGTGTGAGTTCCGGCACCCGATGCGACAAACCAAGCCTGAAATGACCCGTTAGCGGTGCCCAAAGCTCCGATTTCATCCACCAAAAACTGCGACAAAATCTAGGACTTTGGCAAATAATGCGACAAGATACCGAAGTGCATAAGCGCCGACGCATTCCGCCGGGCCGCCGCTCAGTGACAGGGCAGATGCCCTCGCGCTATCCGAGCGGACCGCTTCTTTACGAGTCCAAACTGGAACGCGATTTCCTGATGTCGCTGGAGGTGGACGGCCACATCCGCGACGTGGTCACTCAGCCGATGACGATCAGTCTTACGGTCGATGGCCAGGCGCGTACCTATACGCCCGACATCATGGCGGTCTGGCAGACACGCTCGCCTTGGCCTCACGGCTTTCGACGCGTGGTCTTCGAGGTGAAACCGCTGGCGATCCTACGCTCGGGGTATGGAACACTGGCGCCGAAGTACCGCGCCGCTCGTCGGTATTTCGCCGAGAGAGATGTCGGCTACCGCGTGGTGACCGAACGCACCATTCGCACACAGCGTCAGGTGAACGCCGAGCTGATCGCCCCGACCCTGCGAGGCAGCGTAGATCAGGAAATGGTGCGTCGGGTGCAGGCGATTGTCCTCGCCAAGGGGACGCACCGACTAGGCGACATCCGTTTCCGGCTGGAGGAGGAAGGGGCCATTCGCGGCGTCGTTATGGAAGCCCTCTATTACATGCTGGGTGCGGAGCTTCTGATTGGCGACCTCAACAAGCCTCTCACCGACGATACGCCTCTGACGTGGTGGGTGAATGCGAAAATCGGAGCATTGCTTGAAGGGACTTAGGTTAGACGCCGGCGTCAATGTCACGATCGGCAAGCGCCCTGCCACTATCGTTCGCGTACTCGACCTGGACAGTTATCTGGTCCGCTTCGAGAGCGAGGAACATCGCCTCGTCGGGCGTAAGGACATCGACGATCCACGAAGCGTAAGCGCACCGATCCGCACTCTGGACGACTATAGCGCTAAAGAGACCGAGGAAGCTTACCGTTGGTGGGAAGTCCTCAAACCCCTTCTCACCGGCGCCATCTCGCGTGGTGAAAAGTCGGACTTCATAATCGAAGCCGGCAAGGTGCTCGGGGTTGATCGAGCGACCGTCTATCGCCGTGTGAAAGGCTACACCGGCTCGGTCATGAGCTTGCTTCCCAAGGGCGGGCAAGGCGCGCGCGGACAGCGGCGTATGAGCGCCGAGCGAGACGCCCTCCTCGATGCCATCATCAGGAAGCATTACCTGGTCAAAAATCAGCCCGCCCCTATGACGGTGTACAAGGAACACCTCGAAATCGAATTCGCAAAGGCCGGTTTACGCCCTCCGGTTCTCGCCACCTTCTACGCTCGCATCGCGGCGCTAGACCCGATCGAGGTCATCGAGGCGCGCCAGGGCAAGCGGGCATCGCACGACGCTAAGAAGCGCCTGATGGGCAGCTATCCTTTCGCTGAGGCGCCGCTCAGTTCAGTCCAGATCGATTATTGGGATTACGATCTCGAAGTGGTGGACAGCGTTGATCGCCTCCCCATCGGCCGACCTCGGCTGACGATGGCGATCGACACATTCAGCTTCATGCCCATCGGCTACTATCTCTCTCTGGATCCTACCGGCGCCTCCAGCGCCGGTCTCGCGATTTTCCATTCGATCACACGCAAAGAACGATGGCTCGCCGACCTGGGCGTGGAGATGGAGTGGCCCGTTTGGGGCTTCCCTAAGATGATCCATGCGGACAATGCCAAGGAGTTCAGGGGCTCCATGCTTCGACAGTTCATGGCCAACGTGGACGGGGAGCTGATGAACCGGAAGGTCAAGACGCCTCGATATGGCCCCCACATCGAACGCTACTTTGGCAAGCTAGCGTTCAGCGTGAAGCACCTCCCTGGCGCGACCGGATCGAATATTCGCGAGCGCGCAAAGCTTCCCGACCCGAGGAAGTCCGCCAGCCTCACGCTTGGGGAGCTTGAACTCTACCTCCTCAGCGTCATCAAGGAACACATCAACACCAAGCATTCCACGCTCGGCATGACCCCGCTGGAGAAATGGCGCTCGTACTTCTTCGAAGGGACCAGGCAGATCAACAAGCTGCC
>NZ_BCWM01000015.1 GCF_001592205.1 Brevundimonas vesicularis NBRC 12165
GTCGAACCCCTGACCTCGTCATTGCGAACGACGCGCTCTACCAACTGAGCTACGGCCCCGTTTCCAGCGTGGGATCGGGTTTCACAGGCGTGGCGGACATAGAAGGCGGGCGGGCGTGGTGTCAACGGGCTTGTGCGCGCAAAGCGCGCAGGTCGGATACGGCCGTTGTCGGAGCAGGGGCGAACAGGCTAGAAGCGCCGATCCAAGCAGGAGTTACCGTTCATGGGCTATGCGCTCGTCTGGTTGATCAACACCATCATCAGTCTGATGATCTGGTTCATCATCGCCCAGGCCATTCTGAGCTGGTTGGTGGCGTTCGACGTCGTCAACTATCGCAACCGCTTCGTCTATTCGGTCGGGACCTTCCTGGACCGGGTCACCGCGCCCCTGCTGGAGCCGTTCCGCCGCATCATTCCGAACCTGGGCGGCATCGACATCTCGCCCATCGTGGTGATCCTGCTGCTGCAGTTCATCAGCGTGCTGTTCAACCGCACGGCGGCGCCGGCCCTGATCCAGTTGCTCGGCTGAGGCGACACGGCGGGCGGAAATCTGATGCGAGAGGGTTGATCCGCTCTTGCGCCGCGCGCCTTCCTTTCTAAAGGTGCCCGCCCGACCACTTTCGACCACGGTTCATGACCACGATCACCACAGTCGCCATTCTGGGCGCCGGACAGATGGGCGCAGGCATCGCTCAGGCGGTCGCGCTCGGGGGCTATTCGGTTCGCCTTTATGACGTCGTCGCCGACCGGCTGCCGCTGGCGCAGGGCGAGATCGCGGCCAGCCTGGCGCGGCATGTCGGACGCGGTCTGGTCGATCAGGCCGCCGCCGATGCGGCCCTGGCCCGCATCACGACCAGCGACGCAATGGCCGAGGCCGTCGCCGGCGCCGATCTGGTCATCGAGGCGGCGCTGGAAGACGAGGCCGTCAAGAAGGCCATCTATGCGCAGGTGGTGCCGCACCTGGGGCCGCAAACCCTGTTGGCGTCCAATACCTCGTCGATCTCCATCACGCGCCTGGCGTCTTCGACGGACAGGCCGGACCGGTTCGTCGGCCTGCACTTCATGAAGCCGGCGCCGGTGATGAAGCTGGTGGAGATCATTCGCGGCATCGCCACCTCGGCCGAGACCCATTCCGCCGCCGTCGCCTTCGCCGAGAGCCTGGGCAAGACCACCACGGACGCCGAGGATTTTCCCGCCTTCATCGTCAACCGCATCCTGGTGCCGATGATGAACGAGGCCATCTTCGCCCTGTATGAAGGGGTCGGCAACGTCGCCTCGATCGACAAGGCGCTGCGCCTGGGCGCCAACCATCCGATGGGCCCGCTGGAACTGGCGGACTTCATGGGTCTGGACGTCGTCCTGGCCATTATGAACGTGCTGTATGACGGCCTGGCCGACAGCAAGTACCGCCCCTGCCCCCTGCTGGTGAAATATGTCGAGGCCGGCTGGTTGGGCAGAAAGAGCGGCCGCGGCTTCTACGACTATTCCGGCGCTGCGCCGGCGCCGACGCGATGAGCCGGTTCGAGAGCTATTCCGACCTGCCCGGTCAGGCGACCATCGCCGCGCGGCCTGGGCGGACGCCCCGGATTCTGGCGTGCCTGGCCGGCGCGGCCTGGCCGCCCCTGTGGTTGACCCTCCCCTTCTGGCGGCCCCACGCCTATCTGCCGGGCCGCGACATGGACTGGCGGCTGGTGGTGATGCTGATCGGCCTGATCACCGTGCCGCTGGCGCTGTATCGCGTGCTGAACGAGCGCAAGCGCGACGGGCGACCCGGCACACGGCTGGGTGTCGTCTGGCGCTTCATGATGTACGGCGGCCTGGCGGCGGCCCTGGTCCAGATCGTCGTCGCCTTGGGCATGAGCGTGATGGGCTGGTTCGAGGCCGGCGATGTCATGCAGGCCCTGGGCGCGACCGAGACCACCCTGCTGATCTTCGGCGTCGGCGGCCTGCCCATCGCCATGATCGTGGGCGTCAGCTACGCCCTGTGGGCCGGGTTGTGCGCCGCCTTCATCGCCTTCGAGGCGCGACCGGCGGTCAAGGACAGACTGGGCCTGATGCCCAAAAGCTGAGAAGCAGGGTTGGTATTCGCGCCTGACGCCTGAGTTCGAGGATTGGGGAATCCGAGAATGACCATGGACGACACGGACAAGGATGCGGCGGAAATCCTGTCGCCCGTCGCGGCGACCTCGCGCATCGCCAGCCTGGACGTCATGCGGGGGCTGGCGGTGCTGGGCATTCTGGCCGTCAATGTCGTCTCGTTTGGCCTGCCGGTCATGGTCTATCAGGATGCGAGCCTGAGCCCGTTTCCAGTCATCGGCGCGAACGCCGTGGCGCGCTGGACGATGGACGTCTTCTTCCATCAGAAGTTCATCACCCTGTTTTCGATGCTGTTCGGGGCCTCGATCTATCTGGTCGGGGGTGAGCGGGACGATGCGGCGCGTGGCAAACTGCTGCGGCGCCGCCTGTTCTGGCTGGCCGTCATCGCCCTGATCCACGGCCTGGCCTTCTGGTATGGCGACGTGCTCCTGCTCTACGCCTGGTCGGGCCTGTTCGTGATGCTGATGCGGTCGATGCGGGCCGGAACGCTGATCGGGATCGGCCTGGGCGTGACCCTGTTGCTGGGCGCGATGCAGGCGGGCGCGACCTGGCTGATGGTCGCCGGGCCGCCGGCGATCACCGAGGCGATGAACCAGGGCGGGCCACATTACACTGCCGCCATGGTGACGGAGTCGATCGCCGCCTATCGCAGCGGCTGGACCGGGGCGATGGGCCAGAACCTGCAGAACTGGCTGCTGCTGCAGGGCGCTAGCCTGACGATGTTCGTGTTCTCGACCGTGGCCCTGATGATGCTGGGTCTGGGCCTGTTCAAGGCCGGCGTGTTCAGCGGCCGGGCGCCCAACGGGGTCTATGTCGCCTTGATCGGCGTCGGCGGAGCCGTACTGGCCCTGCTGGGCGTGCTGGAATGGCGCGAGGCCTTGGCCCCGGCCGGAACCCACCCGACGCGCGGCCTGGCGGAGGTCGTCGCCTCCTTCCCCGTCTTCGTCACCCTGGCCTATGTCAGCCTGATCGTGCTGGCGACGACCCGGGGGCTGGCGTGGATCACGGCGGCGCTGCGGCCGGTGGGACAGATGGCCTTCACCAACTATCTGACCCAGACCCTGATCATGACGTCGATCTTCTACATGCCGTGGGGGCCGCGCCTGTTCGGACGGGTCGACTATGTCCAGATGTGGGGCCTGGTTCTGGCGGTCTGGGCGCTGCAACTGATCTGGTCGCCGCTGTGGTTGTCGCGGTTCAGCATGGGGCCGCTGGAGTGGGTTTGGCGCTGTCTGACCTACGGCCGGCGGGTGCCGATTTCAAAAGGCGGCTGACGGCGCTTTTATCGCAGGCGCGAAGCGATTAACTGAGGGCCATGGCCGCCCCGGATACTCCCGCCGAAACCTTCAAGCGCGCGCTGGGTCATGCCGCGCGGGCGCTGGCCGAACAGCCCGAACTGGAGGTGGTGTTCGGGTCCGACGGGCCCAAGCTGTCGAACGGCGTCCTGACCCTGCCCCATCCGCCGCGCGATCCGTCCGGGCCCGAGAGCGCGTCCTTGCGCGGCCAGGCTGACCGGCTGGCGCTGCGTCTGGCCAATCACGATGCGGCGGTGAACAGCCGGATGCGGCCGGCGGACGCCAGGGCGGCCGAGGTGTTCGACGCGGTCGAACAGGCGCGGGTCGAGGCCTTCGGTTCGGAACATCTGGCCGGGGTGCGCGACAATCTGGGCGCCGCCCTGATCACGCGGCTGGAAAAGACCGGCGCCCTGCGCATCAGCGACGCTGAGCGCGTGCCCGTGTCCGAGGCCGTGGCGCTTCTGGTGCGCGAGCGGCTGACGGGACGCCCCGCCCCGGACGGCGCCAGGGCCATGCTGGATCTGGTGCGCGCCAACATCGAGGCCAAGGCCGGCGCCAAGCTGGACGCCCTGGCCGGCACGGCGGGCGATCAGGAAGGCTTCGCGCTGAAGATGCGCGAAGTGCTGCGCGCGCTGGACCTCGACCCCGGCGACGGGCGCGGCGAAGATACGTCCGAAGATCCCGGCGACGAGGAACCGGATCCTCAGGACCCCGCGGCTGACGACGATCAGGATGAGGACGAAGAGCAGGACGGCGGCGAAGGCTCCCAGTCGATGGAGGGCGACGCCGACGATCAGTCTTCCGAGCAGGAGCGCGAAAGTCGCCCCGAGGGCGCGCCCGCCGATCCCGACGGCGAAGGCGCCGACGATGGCCCGGAAATTCAGGAGGGTCAGCAGCCGAACCGTCAGCAGGCGGCTGACGACGGCCGCGCGGTCGATTTCTACCGCGTCTTCACCACCGCCTTCGACGAGGTGGTGGACGCCGCCGACCTGTGCGACCCGGTCGAGCTGGACCGGCTGCGCGCCCTTCTGGACGGCCAGTTGGCCATCCTGTCCAGCGTCGTGTCGCGCCTGGCCAACAAGCTGCAACGTCGCCTGCTGGCCCAGCAGAACCGCTCCTGGGTCTTCGATCTTGAAGAGGGGATGCTGGACACCGCGCGGCTGACCCGGATCGTCACTGACCCGACCGCCCCCCTGTCGTTCAAGGCCGAGAGCGAAAGCCCGTTCCGCGACACGGTCGTGACCCTGCTGCTGGACAACTCCGGCTCGATGCGCGGGCGGCCGATCATGGTGGCGGCGGTTTGCGCCGACATCCTGGCGCGAACGCTGGAACGCTGCGGGGTGAAGGTCGAAATTCTGGGCTTCACCACCCGCGCCTGGAAGGGCGGACAAAGCCGCGAGGCCTGGATCACCGCCGGCAAGCCGCAAAATCCCGGCCGCCTCAACGACCTGCGCCACATCATCTACAAGGCCGCCGACGCGCCCTGGCGCCGGGCCAAGAAGAACCTGGGCCTGATGATGCGCGAAGGCCTGCTGAAGGAGAACATCGACGGCGAGGCCCTGCAATGGGCGCACAATCGCCTGCTGGCCCGCACCGAGCAGCGCCGCATCCTGATGGTCATTTCCGACGGTTCGCCGGTCGACGACTCCACCCAGTCGGCCAATGCGGCGCTCTATCTGGACAAGCATCTCCGTCAGGTGATCGCCGAGATCGAGGATCGCTCGCCGGTCGAACTGCTGGCCATCGGCATCGGCCATGACGTGACCCGCTGGTATCGCAAGGCCCTGACCATCGTGGATGTGGAACAGCTGGCGGGGGCCATGACCGAGAAGCTGGCTGAACTGTTCGAGAACGAGGGCGCGGCGGGTCCCACCCGTCGCACCAAGCGAAAGCTGGCGGCATGAGCCGTTTCGGCCGGCTAGCCAGTGTCTGGGTCGCGCTGTCGCTGTCGGCCTGCGCCGCCTGGCTGGGCGCGCCGCGTCCCTATCCGTTGTCATCGGACGGCTGGACGCCCCAGGTCGCGGAACTGCGAAGCGTCAGCCTGGGCCTGCCCGGCGGCACGCAGTTGGCTGACAGTGTCACGTTCGCCGGCGGCCTGCAGATCAGCGCGGCCCCGACATCGCCGCTGCACAGCCTGTCGGACCTGAAGCTGACCGGCGACGGCGGCTTCGTCACGGTGTCAGACACCGGTGATCTGGTGCGCGGCGACATTCGCCTGGACGCCCGGGGGCGGGTGGTCGGCCTGGATCGCTTCCGCTCGCGTCGGCTGACGCTTCAGGACGGCGCCGCGATTTCCGACAAGTCGGATGGCGACGCCGAGGGCCTGACCATCACCCCCTCCGGCGATCTGCTGGTCAGTTTCGAGCGGCGTCACCGGATCTGGAACTACGGTCCCTTGTCGGCGCTGAAGACCAAGCCGACGCCGGTGCGGTCGCCCGACTTCGCCTTCACCGAGAACGACGGGATGGAGGGGTTGGCCGTTGCTCCCGGCGGCTGGCGCGTCTCGGGCGAGGCCGGCGGCGTCTGGGATTGCTCAGCTGCGAGATGCACGGGTGTGAGCACGCCTCCGCAGACGCCGATCCCCGACAGCGAATACCGCATCACCGGTTTAGATCGGGATCCGTCCGGCGCCGGATGGTTTGTGGTCCAGCGCCTGTACCGGGCGCCCATCGACATGCGCGCGCGCGTGCGCCGCATGGCCCCCGACGGAACGCTGGGGCCGGTGTTGATCGAGCTGAAACTGCCCGGCACGACCGACAATTTCGAGGGGATCGCCGCAGAGATGCGAAACGGCGGGACCCGCCTCTACATCCTGTCCGACGACAACTTCAATCCGGCCCAGCGCACCCTGATGCTGGCCTTCGACCTGCGCTAGGCGTCAGGCCGCGCCGGCCCACTGCGTCGGTTGCGAGGTCGATTCATCGGCTTGCAGGGCGCGCACGAAATCATCGCGCCAGATGCCGACATCGGTGGCGCGAACCACATCCATCAGGGCTTCCCATTTCCGGATCCGCTCGGCCAGCGGCATGGTCAGCGCCTTCTGGATGGCGTCCGACAGCTCTTCGCGACTGTAGGGATTGACCAGCAGCGCCTCGCCCATCTGTTCGGCCGCCCCGGCGAAGCGCGACAGGATCAGCACGCCGGGATCGTCCGGGTTCTGGGCGCAGACATATTCCTTGGCCACCAGATTCATACCGTCGCGCAAAGGCGTCACCAGCCCCACCCGCGCCGCGCGGTATATGCCCGCCAGCTGATCCCGGCGATAGGTGCGGTTCAGATAACGGATCGGCTGCCAGTCCATGTCGGCGAAGGCGCCGTTGATCCGTCCCGCCAGGGCGTCCAGCCGCGAACGAATGTCCTGATAGCTGTCCACGTCGTCGCGCGAGATCGGCGTGACCTGCAACAGGAAGACCTCGCCCCGCATCGAGGCGTTGTCGTGCAGGAACTGTTCGTAACCCAGCAGCCGCTCTTCCAGCCCCTTGGAATAGTCCAGCCGGTCCACCCCCACGATCATCGAGCGGAAAGCCGACGACGCCGCCATTCGATCATAGGTTCGCGCCCCAAGCGCCGAGTTTCGCGCCGCCAGGAAACCATCCACATCGATGCCGATGGGGAAGACGCCGGTCTGGACCTTGCGACCGAAACACTCCAGCCCGCCGGTCCCGTCCAACTCGCCCTGAGCCTCAGACACCACATAGTCGGTGAACAGATCGCTCCATTCCTGGGTGTGGAAACCGATCAGGTCGAAATCGAACATCGATTCCACCAGCCGCCGGTGATGCGGCAGGGTCACCAGCAACTGCCGTGCCGGCCAGGGCGTGTGCAGGAAGAAGCCGATCCGGTTGCGCACGCCCAAGCGGCGCAGATCCCGCGCCATCGGGATCATGTGATAATCGTGGATCCAGATCATGTCGTCCGGCTGGATCAACGGGGCCAGCGCCTCGGCGAAACGCCGGTTCACCCGCTCATAGCCCTCGCCGTAGGACCGCTCATATTGGGCCAGGTCGATGCGGTGGTGAAATAGCGGCCATAGCGTCTTGTTGGCGTAGCCGTTGTAGTATTCGTCGACGTCCTGCCCCTCCAGATCGACCAGCCCTACGGTGACGCCGGCCCGGTCCTCGATCTTCACCTCGCCCGTGTAGTGATCGACCCGTTCGCCCGACCAGCCGAACCACAGGCCGTCGTATTTTCTAAGGGCGGCGGACAGAGCCATGGCCAGGCCGCCGGCGGACCCGGCGGCGGGGTCGGTCGGGGCCGAAACCCGGTTCGAAACAACGATCAGGCGGCTCATGACTTCACTTCACACGGCGACCCCAGCCCCGGGGTCCAGACATTAACGCACATCGGTCCAGGAACGGCTCAACAGCACGGCGCAATTGATGATGCCGACCAGGGAATAGGTCTGCGGATAGTTGCCCCACAGTTCGCCATCGTCGATCGAGATGTCTTCGCTCAACAGCCCTGCCGCCGTCCGCCGGCTCAGCATCTCCTGGAAGATGGTGCGGGCTTCCTCGATGCGGCCGTTCTGGTGCAGGGCTTCGATGAACCAGAAGGTGCAGAAGTTGAAGGCGGTCTCCGGCTCACCGAAGTCGTCCGGCTCCACATAGCGGAACAGGTGGCTGCCCTTCTTCAGATCGCGCTCGATGGCGTCGAAGGTGGCGACCTGACGCGGATCGTGCGCCTCTAGGAAGCCCAGATCGGTCATCTGCAGAAGTGAAGCGTCCAACTCGCGGCCGCCGAAGCTGGCGGCGAATCGACCCTCGTCGGGCAGATAGGCCTCGGCTTCGATCCGCTGACGGATGATTTGCGCGCGCTCACGCCAGAAGGCGGCCCGATCTGGCAGGTTCAGGTGGTCGGCCGCCTTGGCCAGACGATCGCAGGCGGCCCAGCACATGACGGACGAATAGGTGTGGACCCGCGCGATGGTGCGGAACTCCCACAGGCCCGCGTCGGTCTGATCGTGCATGGCGAAGGCGCGCTCGCCGATCGCCTCCAGCGCGTGGAAATCCTCCAGCGTACCCGGACGCAGGAGCCGTGCGTCATAGAAGGCCTGGACCAGAGGCAGCACGATCTGTCCGTAGACGTCGTGTTGCAGATGTTCGTGCGCCTGATTGCCGATCCGCACCGGCTTCATGCCGCGGTAGCCCTCGACGCTGTCGATGATGCTCTCGCCGATTCCAGGCTCCAGACCCACGCCATAGACCGGCTGGACATGACCGCCGGCGGAGTCGTCGACCAGATTCCTCAGATAGACGAGGTAGTTCTCAAGGATGTCGACCGCACCCAACCGGTTCAGCGCCCGCACCGTGTAATAGGCGTCGCGGATCCAGCAGTAGCGATAGTCCCAGTTGCGCCCGCTCTCCTTGAACTCGGGCACCGAGGTCGTCATGGCGGCGACGATGGCGCCGGTCTCTTCATAGGCGCACAGCTTCAGCGTGATCGCCGCACGGATCACTGCCTCCTGATAATCGAGCGGCAGATAGAGTTTGCGCACCCAGTCCTGCCAATAGGCCACCGTGCGATCCAGCGCGCCCTGAACGCCGTGGCCGACATCCTGGTCGTAGCCCTCGTCCGGACCCAGGAAGAAGGCGTGCGACCGCTCCAGCCGGAACACGCGCTCCTCCAGCACATGCGACACGGGACAATCGGTCGTCAGCCGGAAGGTGACGTCGGCGCACATATAGCGGATGTGGTTGGATCCGGAGGTATGCGGCGCCCGGCGCGCGCCCCAGTCCGTCGATGGCCGCAACCGCACACGGATGCGCGGCGTGCCCGACAGCGGCCGCACGATGCGGGCGAAAGCCAGCGGCCGATAGGTGCGCGAGTGCTTCGGATGACGCGGGGCGAAGTCGATGATCTCGGCTGACGATCCGTCCTCGGCCGTCATGACCGTGCGCAGAACCGGCGTGTTGCGGACATAGGCCTGATCGATCGACTTCACGTCCTCCATCTCGATGGCCCAGAAGCCATGCTCGGGCGCCATGCCGTCCATCAGGGCGGAAAAGACCGGGTCGCCATCCACGCGCGGCGCGCAGGCCCAAACGAAACGTCCTTGGCGGTCGATCAGGGCGCTGACGCCGCAGTTGCCGATGGGAAACAGATCCAGATTGGGCTTCATCGGTTCAGGCCTTCGCTACGGCTTCAAGCCAGGTGAGCACAGCATCCACATCGTCCAGTCGGTAACGGGCCGCCGTCTCGCGCTTGGGGCCGACCAGCACGCCGTATCCGCCCAGCGCCGCCGCAGCCTCGAACCCATATTCGTCGGTCAGGTCGTCGCCCAGCATGACTGGGACCGCGCCCTTGAACGGCGCCTCCTGCATGAAGGCCGTGACGGCCGTGCCCTTGTCGGCGCCGGGCGTCTTCAGCTCCAGCACCATATGACCGGGTTGGAGCGTCAGTCCCGTTTCGGCCTGAAGCTCGGCCGCTAGCCCCTTGGCGGCGCCGGCTTCATCCGGCGCCTGACGATAGTGCAGACCGACGGAGACGCCCTTGTCCTCGACGATTACGCCGGGACGATCGGCGGCGAATTCCTCGAATGCATCCAGCGCGTGGGCGACGCCGGCGTCGGGCGTCTTGCGTTCAATGGAGCCGTCCTTCAGACGCCGCTCCAGGCCATGCACGCCCGAGCCCGAGACAAGGGCGTGATCGGAAATGCGGTCGATCTCGGCGATAGTGCGGCCGCTGACGATGGCGACGCGGCCCGCAAGTCGCGCCTCTACCGCCTTCAGCGCCGCCGTACGACGGGCCGTCGGCGCCACAGCGTCGGGCGTGGGGGCCATCGGCGCCAGCACACCGTCCATGTCCAAGAACAGTGCGATCCCGTCGGCGACGACGGGCGGCGTCGGGAGCAATAGCGAGGCGGCTCCGGCATGAGACGGCATTGACGATCAAACTCTTTGTTTTAGTTCCCCGGTCGGCGTAACGCGCCAGAGCGGCAAAGGTTGACCAGAAACCGACAAAGTCGTCTGAAAGGGAGGCGGCGCGCGAAACGCACTCACGGCGGATCGCGCTCGTCAAAGAAGGAGAGCCCGGCTGCGGGCCAGGAAACAATGACCGAGATCGCTCACTCGACCCCCGACGACATCGCCGTGATGACAGACCGCGCCCGCGAGGTCGTGCGCCTGAACATCGAAGCGCTGGAGGCGCTGGAACGCTCGATCGACGTTTCGCTGGCCCGCGCGGTGGATGTCATCATGAGCCGCCCGGGCTATGTCGTCGTCACCGGCATGGGCAAGTCGGGCCATATCGGCGGCAAGATCGCCGCCACCCTGGCCTCGACCGGCACCAACGCCTTTTTCGTCCACCCGGCCGAGATGAGCCACGGCGATCTGGGGATGCTTCGTCCGGACGTGACGGTGCTGGCCATCTCCAATTCGGGCGAGAGCCGCGAGCTGCGCGATCCGCTGATCTATTGCCAACGCAACGGTATTCCCGTGATCGCCATCACGCAGCGGCCGGCTAGCTTCCTAGGTCGAAACGCGGCTGTCTGCCTGACCATGCCGAAGGTGGCCGAGGCCTGCCCCAACGGCTTGGCGCCCACCACCTCGACCCTGATGACCCTGGCCCTGGGCGATGCCTTGGCCATGGTGCTGATGGATCGCCGCGAGTTCACGGCCATGGACTTCGGCCTGCACCACCCCGGCGGCGCCCTGGGTATGAGCCTGCAAAGCGTGCGCGAATGGATGGGCGACAATGCCGCCGTCCCGGCCAGCGTGCAGTTGAACGCCAGCTTCGGCGACGTGGTCTCGACCATCACCGAAGGCCGAAAGGGCGCGGTGGCCGTCCTGGACGCCGATGGCGCGCTCGCGGGCATCGTCACGGACGGCGACCTGCGCCGAGCCTTCCAGCGCGACACCACCCATCTTACGGCGGCCGATATCATGGGCGCCAATCCCATCACCGTGGATCCGGATGCGCGCATGAGCGACGTCGTCGATCTGTTGACCGCCAACAAGATCGCCAATCTGTTCGTGGTCGAGGACGGCAAACCCACAGCCATCGTCCATATCGCCGAACTGATGCAGGCCGGCTACGTCGCCTAATGCGCATCCTCTACGACGCCAGCCGGCTGATGAGCCGGGCCGAACGGTCGGCCCCGACGGGCGTGGACCGGGTATGTCTGGCCTATGCCGAATGGCTGCTGGCCTCGCCCGATGTCACGACCATCCCGGTGCGTGGCCGCAAGAACCGGCTGGTCGCCGTCGAGATCGGCTGGTTCCGGCGGTTCGTGGCCGACCTGCGCGCCAAGTGGAACGGCGCCGCCAGCACGGCGGCCGATCTGGCGCACGAGCAGCGGCTGCTCGCCGCCCTGACGGCGGAACGACGGCCGGCCGCCTCGGTGCTGTGCCCGGCGCCCGCGCCCGAGAAGGAGAAGCCCGCCGACAAGACGCGGGTGTTCAAACAGTTCTTCCGTTCGCGCCACGTCGCCCCGCTGCCGCAGGCCGACCTGTATCTGACCGTGGGCCACACCACCCTGCATGAGCCAACGGCGCTGGAAGAGTTGAAGGCCGCCGGGATCGAACGCGTCGTGTTGCTGCACGATCTGATCCCCGTCACCCATCCTGAGTTCTGCCGACCTGGCGACGGCGACAAACACCATGCGCGGGTGTCAAACACCCTGCGCCTGGCCAGCCGGATCATCGTCAACTCCGCCTATACAGGCGATGAACTGCGCGCTTTCGCCGAGCGCGAGGGCCTGCCACTGCCGCCGGTCCACGTCGCCCACCTCGGGTTGGAGCCGGCCTTCGTCGCAGGGGACGCCTTTGCGGCGCCACGTCCCTATTTCGTCCACGTCGGCACGATCGAGGCGCGCAAGAATCTGGCTCTGCTGCTGACACTATGGCGGCGACTGGAAGAACGGATGGGCGATCAGACGCCGTCCCTGGTGCTTGTCGGTCGCTACGGCTGGGAGAACGAGGCGGTGCTGGATCACCTTCAGCGCTCGCCCAATCTGCAAGGGGTCGTTCACCAGGCGGCAAATCTGTCCGATGCTGTCTTGGCCAGGCTGATGCGCGGGGCGCGCGCCGTACTCGCCCCGTCCTCCGTCGAGGGCTTCGACCTTCCCGCCGTAGAGGCCTGTGCCATGGGCCTGTCGCTGATCGCCTCCGACATTCCGCCGCACCGCGAGTTGACGCCGCACGCCGAACTGATCGATCCGCTCGATGGCCTGGGTTGGCTGGCCGCCATCGAGCGGGCGACGTTTGTTCCTCCGCCGACGCCGCCTTCCTACCAAGCGCCGTCCTGGTCGGAGCATTTCCGCATCGTCGCCGACGCCATTGGCCTGCAGCCCGTTTCGCCACTGGCGAGCGCGGCCAAAGGCTTGTAATCAATCCGCGAACGAGGGCTATCCAGCTTCATGACGCGCACCATTCTGCCGCTTGCCATTGTCGCCATTCTCGGCGGCTGCTCCACCCTGCCGCGCGACGGGCCGTCGGGCGCCTCGGTCAACGCCGGCGCCACGACCGCCTCGGCTCTGGGCAGCTACGCGCTGGTGCCGCTGACGTTCGAGGCCACCGAACGCATGAAGCAGATTCCGCCGCAGTTCTTCGGCAGTCTCGCCGCAGGATCGAGCAATCAACCCGCTGACGTGATCGGCGAAGGCGACACCCTGGCGATCTCGATCTTCGATCCGTCAGGCGCGCTGTTCGGTGGAAGCCTAGGCTCCAGCTCTGCGTCGGGCCGTAACGCCGCAACCATGTCTGGCGGCAACCAGGCCCTTCCCGGCGCGACGGTCGATCGGTCGGGCTCGGTGACCATTCCTTTCGGCGGGCAGGTTCGTGTTCAGGGTCTGACCTCCACCCAGGCGGCGGCGGCGATCCGGCGCGCTTTGGTCGGCAAGGTCGCCAATCCGCAGGTGCTGGTGTCCATCGCCGGCAATGCCTCCAACACGGTCAACGTGCTGGGCGACGTGCGCCAGCCCGGTCGTGCACCGCTGGGCGTCAACAGCGACCGCATCCTGGACGTGATCGCTGCAGCCGGCGGCTCGGCCCGCACCACCGACGACCTGACCATCTCAATCCAGCGCGAGGGCCGCACCTACACCGCGCCCCTGTCGGCGGTGACGACCGAGTTCGGCGAGAACGTGCGTCTGCAGCGCGGCGACGTGGTCAATGTTCAGTACAAGCCCCGTCGTTTCTCGACCTTCGGGGGCCTGAACGCCGTGGCCCAGGTCGACATGCCGGCCGGTCCCGTGACCCTGACCGGCGCCCTGTCCAAGGTCGGCGGGCTGAACACCAATACGGCCAATGCGCGTCGCGTTCTGATCTTCCGCTTCGAACGTCCCGAGGTGGCCCAGGCGCTGGGCATCAATCAGCCGGCCACACCGCGCGGCGTGCCGGTCGTCTATGAGCTGGACTTCAGCGACGCCGCCAACGTGTTCGCCGCCACCAATATGCAGGTTATGCCCGAGGACGTGATCTATGTGCCCCTGGCCGGCGCCGCGGAGATGCGCAAGTTCTTCGAGGTCGTTCAGAGCCTGACCCGCGTCATCTATGACGTGTCGGTGACCAGCACGCTCAACAACTGACGTCATGGCCAGACGGCGGACGCTGCTTTCGGGACTGTTTTCACGCAAGTCCCCGGCTGCGCCCGCCGAGGACACGACAAACCCGTTCGAGCGGCCGACCGAGCTTGAGCCGGAAGAACCCGACGCCCTGAGCCTGGCCTTGGCGGAAATCGAAGCCTGGGCGCTGGAAATCTACGCCCAGGCCGGCCTTCCCACTCAGCCGGGCCACTATCGCCGCGATCCCGACACGGCGGACTGGATTTTCATTGCCCGCCAGATCGAGCCGTCCGAACGCTTCGCCCTGGCCCTGCGCTATCCGCCCGAACAGGGATGGCGCTTCGCCCGCCTCGAGGATTTGGGCGCGCGGTCGGACCGCGAGGAAGTGCAGGCCGCTGCGCGTCTGATGGCCGATGTCGCGACCTTGCGGGCGTCTCGGCGCACCGTCCTCACCCAGGAACATCTGCTGACCGCCTTGGAGCTAGGCGCCGCTTGGCGCGCCTTGCGCGATGCGCAGGCTTTTCGCACTTCCCGTCTGACCCTGTCCGTCCCAGAGCCCGCACGTCCAAAGGCGCTCAAGGGCGACAAGCCGCCGAAGCCGCGCTAGAGAGCCCGCCTCCCCGAACTGCAGGCCCCTCCATGTCCGACGCCCCCGAACAGCCTCCCGAATTCCAGCCCGTCGGTCGGATCATCGCCATGCCCGCAGACACCAACCCCGAGGGCGACATCTTCGGCGGCTGGCTGCTGGCCCAGATGGACCTCGCGGGCGCGACCCCGGCGTTCGAACTGGCCTGCGGGCGCTGCGTCACCGTGGCCCTGGACGGCATGGTTTTTCACCAGCCCGTCTCGGTCGGCGACGAGGTCAGCATCTACGCCCATGTCATCGGCTCGGGCCGCACATCCATCCGCGTCCAGGTCGAGGCGTGGAAGCGAGCGCGGGGCCAGCCCCAGGCCGCGTCGGTGCGCGTGACCCAGGGCGTCTTCACCTATGTGGCCATCGACGAGAACCGCAAACCTCGCCCTCTGCCCGGCAAGGCGTAGAGCGCGGCAAGGGGCGCAAATCTTGACCTTGCGCCGGGGCGGGCCTACGTCCCGGCCATGGCCATTCGACGCATCCTCACCATCGACAACGCCGCCGACCTGGCGATCCTGAAGCAGGTATCCAAGCCCGTCGCGGCCGTGGACGACGCCGTCCGCACCCTTATGGATGATATGCTGGAGACGATGTACGACGCGCCGGGCATCGGCCTGGCCGCCGTGCAGATCGGCGCTCTGGACCGGGTGATCGTCATGGACCTGGGCGACAAGGACGGCGTGGTCTGCGAGACCGAGGAAGAGGCGGCCGAGAACGTCGAGGCGCGCAAGAACCCGCGCTTCTTCGCCAATCCGGAAATCCTGTGGACCTCGGACGAGCTCTACACCTATGAAGAGGGCTGCCTGTCGATCCCCGAGTATTTCGACAAGGTGGAACGCCCGGCCCGCGTCCGCATTCGCTATCTGAACCGTGACGGTCAGTCGGTGGAGGAAGAGGCCGAGGGTCTCTACGCCGTCTGCATTCAGCACGAGATGGACCACCTTAACGGCGTGCTCTTCATCGACCATCTGTCGCGTCTCAAGCGGGACCGCGCCGTGACCAAGGTCAAGAAGGCCGCCCGCGACAGGATCGCCGCCTGATGACCAAGATCGTCCGCCCCGAACGTATAGAACGCGCCGCACGTCGTATCGCGCCGTCCATCCCGCGCGGCCGCTCGCTGATCATCGACTCCTCGGGCCGTCGTCGCCTGACGCGCAGCCAGAAGGTCGGCGTCGCCGGCGTCACCACCCTGGCCGGCGTGGCCCTGCTGGGTGTTGTCGCCGGCCTTCTGCTGGACCGTCTGCTCGATTTCGACGACGCCTTGGATGCGGGCGGCGAATGGGACGAGGGCGGCGGCGTCTTCACCCGCTGGCAGTAAACCTCTAAAGGCGTGCCCATGCGCCTTGCCTTCATGGGAACTCCCGACTTCGCCGTGCCGTCCCTGGCCGAGCTGATCGCCTCGGGTCACGAAATCGTCGCCGTCTATTCACAGCCGCCACGCCCCAAGGGCCGGGGCCAGAAGCTGACGCCGTCGCCCGTCCACGCCTTCGCCGAGACCATGGGCCTGCCCGTCTTCACGCCCGAAAGCCTGAAGGACGCCGAGGCGATCGACACCTTCAGAAGCCTGGATCTCGATGCGGCCTGCGTCGTCGCCTACGGCCAGATCCTGAAGACCGAGGTGCTGGAGGCGCCACGCCTGGGCTGTCTGAACCTGCATGGCTCCCTGTTGCCGCGCTGGCGCGGGGCCGCCCCGATCCAGCGCGCCATCATGGCCGGCGACAAACAGACCGGCGTCCAGATCATGCAGATGAGCCTGGGTCTGGACGAAGGCCCCATCCTGCTCAGCGAACTGATGGACATTCTGCCCGACGACACGGCCGCCAGCCTGTCCGAACGGATGGCCCATGTCGGCGCGGGCCTGTGGCCGCGCGCGCTGGCCGCCATCGACCGGGGCGGCGTCACCCCCTCGGAACAGGTTGGAGAGCCGACCTACGCCAAGAAGATCACCCCGGCCGAGGCCCGGATCGACTGGACGCGCCCCGCCGCCGAGGTGGACGCCCATATCCGAGGCCTGTCGCCCTTCCCCGGCGCCTGGTTCGAGACTCCGTCAGAGGCCGGCCCCGTGCGGATTAAGGCGCTGCTGTCGGGTCTGGCGGACGGATCGGGCGCGCCCGGAACCGTGCTGGATTACGCCCTGACGGTGGCCTGCGGCGACGACGCGGTGCGTCTGATCCGCGTCCAGCGCGAAGGCAAGGCGGCGCAATCGGCCGAGGAGATGCTGCGCGGCTTCCCCCTGCCGGTCGGGACCAGCCTAGGCTGAGAGGTTGAACTCGCGGCCCAGGATTTCCCAAAGCGCCTTTGCGCTTTCGGAAGTCAGTTGGAAAGTCTGGCTCTGGCTGTTCGGTTTCGCTCTATCTGCTGATCCAAGTGTATCGATCTGCAAGAACGAGCGCCCATCGCGCCTGAACACGCCATAGTGGCCCACAACGTGAGTTGGGTGCAGCTTAAGCTCCCGCTCTCGGTCTAGCGGTTGAAACTGGTCGATGACGGCCATGTGGAGTCCTGAGTGCCTAGGTATAAACTTACTATCGAATACGACGGCACGGCCTACAACGGCTTCCAGGCGCAGGATGGCCAACCGACGGTGCAGGGCGCGCTGGAGGCGGCCATTCACGCCTTCTCCGGCGAACGAATCCGCATCGCCGCCGCCGGCCGCACCGATACCGGGGTCCATGCGACGGCCCAGGTCATCCATGCCGATCTGGACCGCGACTGGCCCGTCGATACGGTGCTGAACGCCATGAACGCCCATCTCGTGCGCCAGGACGTCTGTGTCCTGGCGGCCGAATACGCGCCTCATCCCGACTGGCACGCCCGCTTCTCGGCGACTGGCCGGGGCTATCTGTACCGCATCCTCAACCGCCGCCCCCAGCCGGTGCTGGAGCGCGACCGGGTCTGGCACGTCAAGAAGACCCTGGACGCCGAGGCCATGCATCACGCGGCCCAGGTGCTGGTCGGCCATCACGACTTCACCACCTTCCGCGACGTCGGTTGCCAGTCCAAATCGCCGGTCAAATCGCTGGACGTGGCGCGCGTCACTCGGTTCGGCGAGGAGGTGCATCTGGTGTTCCAGGCGCGCAGCTTCCTGCACCGTCAGGTCCGGTCCATGGCCGGCACACTTGTCGAGGTGGGGCTGGGCCGCTGGACCGCCCACGACGTCAAGGCCGCGTTGGAGGCGAAGGACCGCGCCCGGTGCGGCCCCGTCGCCCCCTCGGCAGGGCTCTATCTCAGCGGCGTGCGCTACGATTAACCTCGCCAGTCAGCCGCGCTGCTGGACCAGCACCTCGGCGACCTGGACCGCGTTCAGGGCCGCGCCCTTCCTCAGATTGTCGTTCGAGACGAACAGCGCCAGGCCGTGCTCGACGGTCGGATCAGGGCGCACCCGGCCGACGAAGACCGGGTCCTGACCCGACGCCTCCAGCGGATTCGGCACCGCGGTCACCACCACGCCGGGCGCCTGGGCCAGCAGGTCCAGCGCCTGAGCCGCCGACAGCGGGCGCTCGAACTCAACGTTGATCGACAGCGAATGGCCGGTGAAGACCGGCACCCGCACGCAGGTGCCCGAGACCGGCAGACCGGGGATTTCCAGGATCTTGCGGCTTTCGTCGCGCAGCTTCAGCTCCTCGTCGGTATAGCCGTCTTCTCCCAGCGTATAGTTCAATGCCACCACGTTGGCCGCGATCGGCACGACCCACTTTTCGGGCGGGCCGAAGTCCACGGCCCCGCCGTCGCGGGCAAGGGCCGCACCCTGCCCCACGGTGGCGCGCGACTGGTCCTCCAGCACGCGGATGCCCTCGATCCCCCCGCCCGAGACGGCCTGATAGGTGGAGACCGTCAGACGCTTCAGCCCCGCCGCGTCGTGCAGGGGCTTGAGCACCGGCATGGCGGCCATGGTGGTGCAGTTGGGGTTGGCGATGATCCCCTTGGGCAGGTTGGCCAAAGCGTGCGGGTTCACCTCGGCGACCACCAGCGGCACTTGCGGGTCAGACCGCCAGGCCGAGGAATTGTCGATCACCACGGCGCCGGCGGCCGCCACCTTGGGCGCCAGGGCCTTGGACGTCTCGCCCCCGGCCGAGAAGAAGACGATGTCCAGACCAGCGTAGTCGGCGCTCGCCGCATCCTCGACCACGATGTCGGTCTCGCCGAAGCGGATCGTCTTGCCCGCCGACCGGGCCGAGGCGAACAGGCGCAGCGAAGCCAGCGGGAAGTTCCGCTCGGCCAACAGGCCGCGCATCATCTCGCCGACCAGACCGGTGGCGCCGACGATGCCCACATGGGGCGGATTGGACGGGGAAAAGGACATTCAGGCGTCTCCTGAAAGGATGGAGGCGCGGGGTTCAGCCGGATCGACCGCCCGCGCATCGGCGGGGCTTGGGATCGGGTTTGACGCTAGACCGTGCGCGCACCCGAAACCGCCCCGCCGAAGCCGGTGGTTTTCAGGGTCATCGCTTTGGTCAGGCGCTGCGTCACGGCGACGCTCTCTAAGGGTGAGAACCGGTCGTGTAAACGGCTGATCACGGAAAAATCGACGGCGCAAGCATGATCGCGGGCTTGCCTGCGCAACAAAGCCGTCGATTTCACTTCCGTCTCGTCATCCTCAGGCTTGACCCTAGGATGACGGAGCCGAACGGTCTCGTATCAGACCTTCGACAGGATCAGCGTACCGTTGGTGCCGCCGAAGCCGAAGCTGTTGGACATCACGTGCGTCAGTTCGCCGTCGTGGCGCTGGCGCAGGATCGGCATGCCTTCGAACGCCGGATCCAGATTTTCGATATGGGCGCTCTCGGCGGCAAAGCCGTTCTGCATCATCAGCAGGCAATAGATGGCTTCCTGAGCGCCGGCCGCGCCGAGCGAGTGGCCGGTCAGCGACTTGGTCGAGGAGATCATCGGCATCTGGTCGCCGAAGACGGCGCGCACGGCCTCCATCTCCTTGGCGTCACCCACGGGCGTCGAGGTGCCGTGCGGGTTCAGATAGTCGATCTTCGGATTGCCGGCCTGTTCCAGCGCGATCTTCATGCAGCGCTGGGCGCCCTCGCCCGAGGGGGCGACCATGTCGTAGCCGTCGGCATTGGCGCCATAGCCGGTGACTTCGGCATAGATGGTTGCGCCGCGCGCCTTGGCCCGCTCATACTCTTCCAGCACCACGATGCCGGCGCCGCCGGCAATGACGAAACCGTCGCGGTTGGCGTCATAGGCTCTGGAGGCGACCGAGGGATTGTCGTTAAAGTCCGAAGACATGGCGCCCATGGCGTCGAACATGTTGGACATGGACCAGTCGATGTCCTCGCAGCCGCCGGCGAAGACCACGTCCTGCTTGCCCCACTGGATCTGTTCGACCCCAGCGCCGATGCAGTGGGCCGACGTCGCGCAGGCCGAGCTGATCGAATAGTTGATGCCGCGCATCTGGAACCAGGTCGACAGCACCGCCGACGGGCCCGACGCCATCGCCTTGGGCACCGCGAACGGGCCGATGCGCTTGGGCGCGCCCTTCTCGATCGTGGTCGCGGCCGCCTGCAAGATCACTTGGGTCGAAGGACCGCCCTCGCCCACGATCAGGCCGATCCGGTCATCCTTGATCTCGTCCGCCGTCATGCCCGACGACTTCAGCGCCTCTTCGAAGGCGATGTGGCCCCAGGCGGTGCCGTTGGCCAGGAAGCGCGCGGCGCGACGGTCGATCAGCTCTTCCCACGGGCCGATCTTGGGCGGCGCCCAGACCTGGCTGCGGAAGCCGTATTTGGCGTGGTCGGGAGCATGAACGACGCCCGAACGGGCTTCGCGCAGGGACTGGGTGACCTCCTCGGCGCCGTGGCCGATGGAAGAGACGATGCCCAGGCCGGTGACGACGACACGACGCATGGTGTTTCCTTCTTGATGCTTCCTGGTCCGAGGACCGTCCGCCTTGTTCGCGGTTATATAGGGGCGTTAACCGCCCGCCGCCTCATCCTTGGCGCCGAACAGGCCGACCCGCATGTCGTTGCAGGTGTAGATGACCTGGCCGTCGGCCTCCAGCACGCCGTCGGCGATGCCCATGACCAGCTTGCGATTGATGACGCGCTTCAGGTTGATCTTGTAGACCACCTTCTTGATGTCCGGGGTGACTTGGCCGGTGAATTTGACCTCGCCGACGCCCAGGGCGCGACCGCGACCAGGACCGCCGATCCAGCCCAGATAGAAGCCGACCAGCTGCCACATGGCGTCCAGGCCGAGGCAGCCCGGCATGACGGGGTCGCCGATGAAGTGGCACTGGAAGAACCAGAGGTCGGGATGGATGTCGAGTTCGGCCTCGACATAGCCCTTGCCGTGCTCTCCGCCGTCCGCATTGATCGTGGTGATGCGGTCGAACATCAGCATCGGCGGGGCGGGCAGCTGGGCGTTGCCGGGACCGAACAGCTCGCCGCGGCCCGAGGCCAGCAGGGCCTCATGATCGAAGGACGAAGGATATTGGGACTGGGTCAAGGCGCTTCCGTTTCTTGAGACGTTGCGCGCGGGTTACACGACCGCGCCGCTTCGCTCAACAGCGTGCGGTCAGTTGCGACCCGTGCCTGCGGGGCGATTGGCGTTGCACAGTGCCCGCTCCTGGGTTCCGAACACCGCCCGCTGGGCCACAAAACCCTCCAGTCGTCGCGCCCGGACCTTGCACCAGCCCTCCTCGCATTCTTCCAGCATCACCAGGGCGCGTGGCGACAGGCGCGCGCGCACTGACGCGGTCTCGGATCGGCCCGACCGGATCGGCACTTCCTCTGCGGTCGTGTTGAAAACATAGCGCCGGCCCGACGACACCGTGCGGTGGATCCAGGCCACGGCGCCGTCGGGATCGCAGATCTTGCGCCATTCGGTCGTCTCGGCGATCACCTGAACCGGCAGGCCGGCGGCGCGGTATTCCCACAGGATCGGATAATCCAGGCCCGGCCCTTGGCGCGCGCGGACGTGCGAGGACTTCAGCGAAATCCAGCGCGGCACCTCAAGCCCGGTCGGGGTCGGGCGGCCGTCGGGCATGGTCGCGCCGGCGCTGGCCATCACGCCGAGGCCGAGAATGGCTCCAACGATGGCGATGCAGCGTCGCAGGCTTTGGAAGATGGCGGCGGCTTTGCTAGACACTGATTGGAACGACCCGTCGCGCGGGCTTTGATCCGTCTGAATCGCCGCCCGCTAACCAAGGCCGAGAATGTCCCCCCGCAAGCTTAAGGTCGTATTAACCAGACGCCTGCCCGACGCGGTCGAAACGCGGATGCGGGAGCTGTTCGACGCCGAGTTGAACCTGAAGGATCAGCCGATGGACCGCGCCGCGTTGCAGGCCGCCGTCCAGCGGGCCGAGGTTCTGGTGCCCACCATCACAGACGTCATCGACGCCGACCTTATCAATGGCGCAGGCGAGCAGTTGAAGATGATCGCCAACTTCGGCGCCGGGGTCGACCATATCGACGTCGACGCGGCCGTGGCGCGCGGCATCATCGTCACCAACACCCCCGGCGTCCTGACCGAGGACACCGCCGACCTGGCCATGAGCCTGATCCTGGCCGTCAGCCGCCGCATCGTCGAGGGCGCACAGGTCGTGGCCGAAGGCCGGTTCGAGGGCTGGACCCCGACCTGGATGTGCGGACGCAAGCTTTGGGGCAAGCGGCTGGGCATCATCGGCATGGGCCGGATCGGCCAGGCCCTGGCCCGTCGCGCCAAGGCCTTCGGGCTTCAAGTCCACTATCACAATCGCAAGCCCGTCCCGGCCCTGATCGAGGAAGAGCTTGGCGCGACCTACTGGGACGACCTGGACCAGATGCTGGCGCGGATGGACATCGTCTCGCTGAACTGTCCGGCGACGAAGGACACCCACCATCTGCTGTCGGCCGAGCGTCTGGCCCGGCTTCAGCCCCACGCCATCCTGATCAACACCGCGCGCGGCGAGCTGATCGACGAGGCGGCTCTGGCCCAGGCGGTGGCCATGCGCGCCCTGTCCGGCGTGGGCCTGGACGTGTTCGAGAACGAGCCCGCGATCCATCATGGCCTGTTGGGCCAATCCAATGTCGTGCTGCTGCCCCACCTGGGGTCCGCCACCCTGGAGGCGCGCCAGGACATGGGCGACCGCGTCATCGCCAACGTCATGACCTACCAGAACGGCCACCGGCCGCCTGACCGCGTCATCCCCGCAATGCTTTAGGGCGCAGCCAGCAACCGCTCGGCCGCATTGGGATATTTCTGCCCCAGCCGCGCCGCCCAGTCGGCCTTGAGTGGCAGCGGCGCGCGCACCTCGCGGATGCGGCGTTCGACCAGGGCGGCGGCCTCGCGGTGCGCGGGCCAGTCCATCAGAAACCCCAGCGCCGTCTCGACATCGGCATAGGTCGCGGCATGGGCCAGGGCGCGGTCCAGCGCCTCCACATCGTCGAAGTCCGGCAGGCGCGCCAGATAGGCCCGCAGCACCGGCGCGGACAGGTCGCGCTCGAACATCGCCCAGCGCAGGTCTTGCGCCTCGTCCTTGCGGCCCTCGGCTTCCAAGAGGTCGATCGAGGTCGCCTCCCACGCCGGCGTCAGGACCGGCGGCCCGGCCTGCGGGGATCGCCCGAAGGTCCAACGCCGGTTGCCGGCCGACGGTTTGAGCGCCGCCTCCAGCGCCTGACGCGCTTCTGCAATGCGATCAGCGACCAGCAGCCGCTTGGCCATCACCGCCGCAGAATCCGGCGAGCCTCGCTCCTCCGGCGTCGTCATCGACAGCCACAGGTCCAGATCGCCCGCCCGGTCCGCCAGTCGTCTCACGACCGTCCGCATGCCGCGTGCGGTGGATGCAGTATCGAGGCGATCCAGCAGCCTCTTGGCCATGTCCGCCGTCAGATCGTCGCCGCCCGCCCCTATCCAGCGGGCGTATTCGAGCGGTTGCCGCGCCACCGCCTCCGCCATCAGGGCCACTGTGCTGTCGTCCGTCCGAAGCGCAGCCTCGGCGATCCGCCACAGGTCCGAGGCCGCCGTTTCGAACGCGTCGGCCAGTTCGCCCTTCTGATCCTTGACCCGCGTTGCCAGGCCGCGAAACAGGTCGAACCAGCCGATCAATCGCTCCAACCCCATCGCCGGCGCGTCCTCGGCCAGATCCTCGACGATTGCAGCCCGCAGTATCTCCAGATCGCGCAGCAGGTCCGGCCGCTTTCGCCACGACACGCGCGCGCGGCTGGCCGCGATGGTCGTCAATCGCTTGTCGATTTCCAGGGCCATCAGGTCCGGCCCTGCCTCGGCCGCCATCACCAGCCTGAGCCGCCGCTTCAGGATCGCATCCGCATCCGCCGCCTGCATCAGCAGTTCGCCCAGACGCTCTGCCCCTAAGCCGCTGAGATTTGCGGCGTTCAGCCGTTTGGGCGAGGCGGGACGTCGGGCCATCAGGCCTCCTTTTCACAAGTCTGTCGGACCGAACTCACACGGCTGTCGAAAACCGCTGGCAGGGGAGGAACCGTCGTAAACGCGCTTCGTTTCCGGCGTCCTGATCGAGGAAGTGTGCGTTGGACTCCTACTACTGCATCGTCAACCTGCCCGGCGTTCCGGTGCGGGACATCTGCGTCCTCGACGCGGCGAACGACACGGCGGCCAATCAGGCGCTGGACGCGATCGCCCGCAACTGGGTCGGGTTCGAGACCCTTTATCTCTATTGCGGCGAACGTCTGGTTACGGTGCTCAGCAACCCGGCGCTGGGCTTCGCTCCGCCCCTGCCTGACTTGGATCTGGCCGACATCCGTTTCGCGACGGCCGCCTGATCGTCAGCCGCAGACCGGGCATTCCGGATCAGCGGCGACCCGCACGGTCCGCGCCGAGCCCGCCAGACCGTCATACAGCAGCAGCCGTCCCGTCAGGGCCTCGCCCGCGCCGGTGATCAGCTTGACGACCTCAAGCGCCGCCATCGACCCGATCACGCCGGTCAGAGCGCCCACGACGCCGACGCGCGCACAGGTCTCCGCATCCGGCGGGATCTCGGGCACCAGGCACTGATAGCAGGGCTGGCCCTCAAACACCCCGACCTGCCCGTTCCAGCGGCCCAGCGCCCCAGACACCAGCGGCTTGCCCGCCGCAACACAGGCTGCGTTGACCCACAGCCGGGTCTGGAAATCGTCGGCCCCGTCCAACACGATGTCGAAGGCTTCGATCCGAGCCGCCGCATTCTCGGCGGTGATCCGCTCGGCGAAGGTTTCGATCGCGACATGCGGATTGAGGCCGACCAGCCGTTCCGCCGCCGCCTCGACCTTCGACCGACCGATCTGCGCCGTCGAAAAGGCGATCTGCCGCTGAAGGTTGGACAGGCCCACAACGTCGTCGTCGATCAGGCCCAGCGTCCCGACACCCGCCGCCGCCAGATAGAGCGCCGCCGGCGATCCCACGCCGCCCGCCCCGACGATCAGCACCCGCGCGCGCTTCAGCGCCTGCTGCCCCGGCCCGCCCATTTCGGACAGGACCAGATGGCGTGCATAGCGTTCGACTTCGTCTTCGGAAAAGATCACCGCCCTATCTAGCGCCGCAGAGGTTCCGGCGCGAGGGGCCTGTCGCCTATCGCCTTAAGCGGCCATCCGGACGTGTTCGCACGACAGCAGCTTTTCCAGACCCGCGCTGGACAGATCGCTCAGGCGCCGTCCGCGCAGAATGTCGGCGGCCTGCTGGGTGCTGAGGGCGCACAGCCGCGCGGGTTCGCGCATCCGCCGCTGCATGACGGGTCGATCATCCAGGACGCGGATATTGTGATGACGCGGGTCTTTCCAGAGGCGCGACATCAAGCGGTCCAGGTCCGCACGAGCGCCTTCAATCACCTGGGCCGCCTCGCCCTCGTGGAACAGCATGGCGCTGCCGATCTCGTCGCGGCGATTGTTTCGCTCCGACGCGCCGAGGATTTCGGCAAGCGATTGGGTCGTGTGGTTCGCACCACCGATCATTTCACTCACGAAAACGACGCGATAAAGCAAAACCTGGCCCTTGATGTCTAAGAACCGCGAAAGCGGATTGCGCCTTCTAGCTAATATTGGGGTCAAAATAAGACAGCGTTACACCAAGGCGCGACAGACTTGATGCCGGCCCCCGGCCGCGCCATCTGATCGTCATGACCCAGACCGCATCCAACTTCCCCGACTGGCACGGCACCACCATTCTGGCGGTGCGCAAGAACGGACGCACCGTGATCGCCGGCGACGGCCAGGTCTCGATGGGCCCGACGATCGTCAAGGGCGCCGCCCGCAAGGTGCGCACCTTGGCCGGCGGCAAGGTGCTGGCCGGCTTTGCCGGCGCCACGGCCGACGCCTTCACCCTGATCGAACGGCTTGAGGCCAAGCTGGAGCAGTATCCTGATCAACTGGCGCGCGCCTGCGTCGACCTCGCCAAGGACTGGCGCACCGACCGCTATCTGCGCCGGCTGGAGGCCATGCTGCTGGTGGCGGACAAGTCGTCCATCTTCACCGTGACGGGCGTCGGCGATGTGCTGGAGCCGGAGTATGGCGTCGCCGCCGTGGGCTCGGGCGGCAACTACGCCCTGTCGGCCGCCCGCGCCCTGATCGAGGAAACCGATCTGGACGCCGAACAGGTCGCGCGCAAGGCCATGAAGATCGCCGCCGAAATCTGCGTCTACACCAATGGCAATCTGACCGTGGAAACGCTTCAGGCCTGATCTGGCCGACGGGTCAGATCACTTCGGCGATCAGACCGCGAGCCTTTGCCTCCTGGGCCTCAATGTACCAGTTGGCAGGGGCGCGTTTCAGCACTTCCTCCATCGTCACCGACGATCCGCGCACCAGGTTCTCGAAACCCTCGTTCTGGATGGCGATGGAGTGTTCCAGCTCGTTCAGCATGGCGCGAACCGAGGCGATGCAGGTCGTCAGCGGCCCCGTGACGTGCAGTTGCGTGTCCATCTTGCGCTCGTGGATCATCACCCGGGCGCCGCGCGTCAGATAGCGGTTTTCCACCGCAAAGAAGCTCATGAAGGTGGCGCCGGCGGAATAGATCGCCGCCTTGCCCAGAAAGACCAGCCGGCGGGACGGATTGATGTCGCTTTGAAAGCGCACATCCTCGCCCATCATGCGCGCCACCTCCGGATCACCGCCCAAGGTCGATAGTTCGATGACGGTCAGCCCGGTGTCGGGCGCCTCCGCCATCTGTTGGCGAAAGCGCTCGTACATGGCGTAATCGACCGCGCCGGCGAGCAGGATACGTGGCGTATCGAAAGCTTCGGCGGTCAGAATGCCGCTCGGCGCAGCGTCGGACATTAAAGCTCAGCCGCAGAGGCGGCGTCATCACTGACCGGATAGCCTTGAGCCGACGCCCAGGACCGGGCTTCACGGATCGAGAAGAAGGCCTGGTTCTGCAAGCGGCGCGATCCGGCGTCATCGATCAGTTCGCACTCCCACCACCGGATCGTGCGGCGATCGGAGGTGTTGCAGGTGCGCGGAACGAGAAGGGCGTGGGGCGTCATGCGTCATCAACGAAAAATCCGCACAGCGGTTCCGCCGAGATCAGGATTTCGTCTTTAGGAACAGACCATTGCATGGCGCCGACGGACGCTGTCTTTACGTCAGCCGCCGTGCAGAATTTGCGATCAAGGGCGCCTTGGCTTAAGCGCGCGCCATGACCGACGCCGCGCCTCCCCGCCCCCTCGCCCGCAATCCGCGCGGCTTCGCCGACAAGCGCGGCCGCGACCTGACAGCCGAGCGGCGCATCGTCGCGCGCGTGTCCGAGGTTTACGAGCGCTGGGGCTTCGAGCCGCTGGAGACGCCAGCCTTCGAATATGCCGATGCGCTGGGCAAGTTCCTGCCCGACGCCGACCGCCCGAACGAGGGCGTCTTCGCGCTTCAGGACGACGCCGGATCGGACGAGCCGGGCGAATGGATGGCCTTGCGCTACGACCACACGGCGCCCCTGGCCCGGTTCGCCGCCCAGACCTGGGAAACCCTGCCCAAGCCGTTCCGCCGCTATGCCTATGGCCCCGTCTGGCGCAATGAAAAGCCTGGCCCCGGCCGATTCCGCGAGTTCTGGCAGTGCGACGCCGACACCGTCGGCTCGGACCGGCCCGAGGCCGACGCCGAAATCATCGCCATGGGCTGCGAAGGCCTGCGCGCCGCCGGGCTGGACGCCGGCCAGGCCCAGATCCGCGTTTCGAACCGCAAGCTGTTCGACGGCCTGTTCGACGCCGGCGGCGTGACCGAGGCCGGTCAGCGACTGACGGCGCTTCGCGCCATCGACAAGTTCGACCGCCTGGGCTGGGAGGGCGTGGTCCAACTGCTGGGTGAAGGGCGTCTGGACGACTCGGGCGACTACACCAAGGGCGCCCAGCTGCCCGCCAAGGTCACGGCCGCCATCGAGGCGTTTCTGGCCTCGGCCAATACCCCCGGCCTGTCGCGGGCCGAGACGCTGGACGCTGTCGCGCGCTCCGGCGACCTCGGCGCGGCGGGCGAGGCGGCGCTGAACGAACTGGCCGCCATCGACCGGGCGCTGGCCGCCATGTCGGTCGGTCAGGACGCCGTGAAGTTCGATCCGACCATCGTGCGCGGCCTAGAATATTACACCGGCGCCGTGTTCGAGGCCGAGCTGCTGCTCGACACGGTTGACGACAAGGGTCGTCCCGTCCGCTTCGGCTCCATCGGCGGCGGCGGTCGCTATGACGATCTGGTCGCCCGCTTCACCGGTCAGAGCACGCCGGCGACCGGCTTCTCCTTCGGCGTCTCGCGTCTGGCCTCGGCCCTGCGCGCGGCGGGACGGGGCGCCGAGGACGCCGTGCGCGGCCCCGTGGTCGTCATCGTCTTCTCCGAGGACGACATGACCCATTATCTGACCGCCGTGGCGGAACTGCGCGCCGCCGGAATCGCCGCCGAGCTTTATCTGGGTCGCGCCGGCATGAAGGCGCAGATGAAATACGCCGACCGGCGCGGCGCCCCGGCTGTCGTCATCCTGGGCGGCGATGAGATCGCCGCCGGCGAGGTCACGATCAAGGATCTGGACGCCGGCCGCGCCGCCGCCGCCGCCATCACGGACAACGACGCCTGGAAGGCCGAACGCCCCGGCCAGATGAAGATCGCCCGCGAAGGCCTGGTCGCCGCCATAAAGTCCATTATCGAATAAGCTTCGATAATGGCCCGTCCCTAAAATGGGTTATCAGTGATAAGTCGAAGAAAGTTCGACTCTTGCGAAACCGGTCGTTGACGACCGACCGGCCCTTGCGTCAAATGACCCCACTCGAGGGCAAGCGTTGCTCAAGCGCGCAGCACTCGAAGGCGTTTCGGGGAGGAAACGTCCGCTCTTTAAAGAGCGCGAAAGCCCGCTGCGATGTATCCCCCGCAGCGGGCTTTTTCGCGTCTGAAGCCCAGACAAACTCCTCTGAAACCTCGACAAATTCTTGATACGGCGTCGAGATCGAGCAGCCCGGTCTCGATATGAAAAAAGGCCAGGGCGAACCCCGGCCTTTCGATTCTCGAACAAGCGTCGCCTTACCAGAGACGGACGCGCTCCTCGGGCGTCAGATAGTATTTCGTGCCCGGTTGGACGTCGAAGGCGTCGTACCAGGCGTCGACGTTGCGCAGCGGGCCGATGACGCGGAACTGTGCGGCCGAGTGCGGGTCGGTGGCGACCTGCTGCTTCAGCGCCTCGTCGCGATACTTCGACTGCCAGACCTGGGCCCAGCCATAGAAGAAGCGCTGGTCGCCGGTCGCGCCGTCCAGAACCGGCGCCGGCTGGCCGTTCAGCGACAGGTGATAGGCCTCGAGACCGACGGCCACGCCAGACGCGTCACCGATGTTCTCGCCCATCGTCAGGCCAGGGTTGATGTGATAGCCGGCGATCGGTTCGTAGGTCGCATATTGCGCGCCCAGACGCGCCGTCAGGGCCTCGAAGTTGGCCTTGTCTTCCGGCGTCCACCAGTTGCGCAGCACGCCGTCGCCATCGGACTTGGAGCCTTGGTCGTCGAAGCCGTGGCCGATCTCGTGCCCGATCACGCCGCCGATGCCGCCGTAGTTGACCGCCGCATCGCCATTCGGATCGAAGAAGGGCGGCTGCAGGATTGCGGCTGGGAAGACGATCTCGTTGTTGGCCGAGTTGTAGTAGGCGTTGACGGTCTGCGGGGTCATGCCCCACTCCGACTTGTCGACCGGCTCGTTCAGACGGGCCAGATCATAGTTCCATTCGAACAGGCCGCGGCGCTCGGCGTTGCCGACCAGGTCGTTCGCGCGGATGTCCAGACCGGAGTAGTCGCGCCACTTGTCGGGATAGCCGATCTTGACGGTAAACTTGCGCAGCTTCTCCTGCGCCGCCGCCTTGGTCTCGGTCCCCATCCAGGTCAGGTTGTCGATCCGGTGCGACAGGGCGGTGCGCAAATTGGCGACCAGCTCTTCCATCTTGGCCTTGGATTCGGCCGGGAAATACTGGGCGACGTAGAGCCGGCCCGTGGCCTCGCCCAGCGACCCTTCGGCGAAGGAGATGGCGCGCTTCTCGCGGGTGCGCTGCTCAGGCTGACCCGACAGATCGCGCGAACGGAACTCCCATTGGGCGTCTGCGAAGCGTTTCGACATGAGGGGCGCCATGTCGTCGGCGGTGTGGAAAGCCTGCCAGGCCTGCAGAAGTTCGACCGGCGTCTCGGCGTAGATGGCCGCAATCTTGGGCATGGCCGTGTCCTGGCGCACGATCAGGCGCGGCACGCCGCCCAGCTTGGCCGCATCGTAGTAGGCCTGCCAGGCGAAGCCCGGCGCGTCCTCAGCCAGTTTAGCGATGGTGAACTCGTTGTAGGTCCGGTCGCGGTTGCGGTTCTCGACCGGTGTCCAGTGGGCCTCGGCGATCTTGGTTTCCAGCGCGACGATCTGGGCGGCGGTCTCAGTCGGGTTGGTCCAGCCGATCATCTCCAGCATCCGGCCGACATAGGCCTGATACTTCTCTTTCTTGTCGGCGAAACGGGCGTCCAGATAATAGTCGCGGTTCGGCAGGCCGATGCCCGACTGGCCCGTCGAGACGACGTAGCGGGTCGGTTGCTTGGAATCGATCGTGATGCCGGTACCGAAGAAGGACGAGCCGAAGCGGCCGGCCGTCTGGCCCATATAGACGGCCATCTTGTCGTGGCTGTCGGCGGCGCGGATCGCAGACAGATAGGGTTGCAGCGGCTGGGCGTCCAACTGCTCGATGCGCGCCTCGTCGATGTAGGAGCGATAGGCGTCAGCGACCTTGGCCTCGTCCGATCCGGGCGCCAGGTCGGTGCGGTTGGCCAGGCCCAGCACCAGCTCCTTCATGCGGTTGTCCGACAGTTCGCGCAGCAGGGCGAACGAGCCGTAGCTGGTGCGGTCCGACGGAATGACCAGCTTTTCCAGCGCCTTGCCGTTGGCGTACTGGAAGAAGTCGTCGCCCGGCTTCACCGAGGTGTCGCGACCGGCCATGTCGAAGCCCCAGGTTCCGTAGCGGGGCGCGTCGACGCCCTGCCAGCCGGCTGCCGTCTCTTCGCCCGAGAACAGCGAAACGATGGTGCAGGCGTCGTCGATGCAGGCGTGGTCGTGACCGATATCCTGAGCCAGAACCGTGCTGGCGGGCAGAAGAAGGGCGCCGACGGCGGCCCCGATAAGCAGACGTTTCATCACTATGTCCCTGTTCCCACCCGGCATTTGGATGGTTCGGCGCAGACCCTAGTCCGGCGAGGGGGGGTGTCGCCTTAAAAAAAGTTCATGATTGCGATGCGACCTCTCGCCACGGCGGGGGGATCAGGGTCAGATACGCCGACGCGAGGAGGGCGGATGCACGGTCAGGGCGGCGACTATAAGGATCTGGTGGTCTTTCTGGCGGCCGCCGGCGTCATCGTGCCCCTGGTCAATCGGCTGAAGGTCAGCCCCATCCTGGGCTTTCTTGCAGCGGGCGTTTTGCTGGGCCCGGACGGCCTGGGCCGGTTCGCGCAAAGCCTGCCCTGGCTGTCGTGGCTGACCATCGGCGATCCGGGCCAGCTGGCGCAGCTGTCGGAACTAGGCGTCGCCTTCCTGTTGTTCATGATCGGTCTGGAGCTGTCGTGGGAGCGGCTGCGCGCCATGCGTCGGCTGGTGTTCGGCCTGGGGCTGATGCAGGTCGTCGTCTGCACCGCCGTGCTGGCGGGCGGCTTCATGCTGATGGGACAGACCTTGGCCAGCGCGGTGGTGCTGGGCATGGGCCTCGCCCTGTCCTCGACGGCTGTGGTCATGCCCGTGCTGGCCGAACGGGGGCGGCTGAAGGGGACGGTCGGCCGTTCCACCTTCGCCATCCTGCTGGCTCAGGATTTGTCGGTCGCGCCGATCCTGATCACCGTCACCGTCCTGGCGGCCCTGGCCCAACAGGGCGGCGGTCTGGATCCCGCCGTGCTGGGTCGCGCCCTATTCACCCTGGTTCCGGCCGCCATCGGCCTGGGGCTGATGGTGCTGCTAGGACGGGTCGTGCTGCGGCCGATGTTCCGGTCGGTGGCCAAGGCGCGCAAGGCCGACCAGGGCGGCGAACTGTTCGTCGCCGCCTCGCTGCTGGTGGTGGTCGGCGCCGGTCTCGCCGCCCAGGCCAGCGGCCTGTCGATGAGCATCGGCGCGCTTCTGGCCGGCGTGCTGCTGGCCGAGACCGAATTTCGGCGCGAGGTCGAGGTTTCCATCGAACCGTTCAAGGGGCTTTTGCTAGGCGTCTTCTTCGTCGGCGTCGGCCTGGGCCTGGATCTGGACGCCATCGCCGCCGATCCGGTCGGCGTGTTCGGCTTGGCCCTGGCCCTGACGATCGTGAAGACCGCCGTCATCTTCAGCCTGGCCCGCTTCTGGGGCCTGGGCGCCCGCCCGGCGTTGGAGACGGCGCTCGTTCTGGCGCCGGCGGGCGAGTTCGCCTTTGTGGTCTTCGCCACCGGCCTGGTCGAGGGGCTTGCGCCGCCGCAGCTGACCAACACCGTGGCCCTGTCGGCGACCGTGAGCATCTTTTCGATCCCCCTGCTCGCCCTGCTGGGCCAGAAGTTGGCGCGCAAGTCGGCAGCCGCAGGCCAGCCCGTCGAGCTACCAACGCTGGAGGCGGCCGACGGTGCGGTCATCATCGTCGGCTTCGGGCGCGTCGGTCGGCTGATCGGTGAAATGCTGAAGGCGCACGATCAGCCCTTCATCGCCCTGGACACCGATGCGGGCGCGGTCGCCGGCGGCCGGCGTGACGGATTCGATGTCTTCTATGGTGATGCGGGGCGGCGCGAGATGCTCCAGCACTGCGGCGTCCAGTCCACCCGCGCCCTGATCGTCACCATGGACGCGCCGACCAAGGTGGACGAGGTGGTCACCACGGCGCGGTCCATGCGCGACGACCTGATCCTGATCGCCCGCGCCCGTGACGACCAGCACGCCATCCGGCTGTATGGACTGGGCGTCACCGACGCCGTGCCGGAGACGACCGAGGCCAGTCTCCAGCTCGCCGAAAACACCCTGGTCGATCTGGGCGTGCCCATGGGTCTGGTGCTCGCCTCGGTCCACGAACGTCGCGATCAGTTTCGCAAGGCCTTCCAGTCGGCCATCCCGATCGAGCGTCGCAATCGCCCCAGCCGCGCGCTGCGCCGCACGCTGCGCCCGGTGCGCGTCGACCCCGCGCCGGAGTAAGGGAAGCCCCTTACAGACGGTCGCCGGACCCATTTTCGTCATGGTTCCGTGATGCAAGCGCGCCTCTCCATGACTGCATCTGCGGAGCAGACGCGCCCTTCAGGTCCGACCCAAGGGCTCAGACATTCATTCGAGGTCGATGCCGGGCGCCCCCGACCAGAGACCGAAAGTAGAGTAAAAGCCTGATTATATGACAGATACCGTCGCCTCCCTCGCTGTCGAGCCCCGCTTGAACCGCCGCCAGGCCGCCAAGATCCGCACGCGACAAAAGGTTCTGGACGCCGCCCGCTCGCTCTTCGCCGAGCGCGGCTATGAGCCCGCCACGATCCGCGACATCGCCAAGGGCGCGGGCATGTCCACCGGCGCCGTCTTCGCCAACTTCCAGGACAAGGCCGAACTGTTCGAGGCGGTCCTGACCGAGGACATGACGCGTCTGGCCGAGGTGGTCGAGGCCGCGGCGCCCGAAGGCGAACCCGTCCGCCAGCGCCTCGTCAGCGCGCTGAGCGCCGGCTACCACTCGTCGCTGGACCAACTGCCTCTGTTCCAGGCCATCGTGGCCCGCTCGTGGTTCCAGCCCCTGGCCGCTGAAATGCGCGCCCGCGCCGCGACCAAGAACCTGCTGCTCGCCATCAGCAACATCCTTCAGGATGCAGTGGCCAAGGGCGAGCTGTCCA
The DNA here is from genome assembly GCF_001592205.1 of Brevundimonas vesicularis NBRC 12165. Lineage (GTDB taxonomy): Bacteria > Pseudomonadota > Alphaproteobacteria > Caulobacterales > Caulobacteraceae > Brevundimonas > Brevundimonas vesicularis. Next base: position 33,743 of record NZ_BCWM01000015.1, read on the forward strand.
AGGACGCCGACAGCCGTCTGCTGGTCGAGCTGATCTGGGACGCCTATCTGTCGAACTACCGCCGCGCCGCCTATGACGAGTGGGACGCGCAGGCCCTGTCGGACCATATGGGCAAGCAGATCGACGTGATCCTGGCCGGCGCCATCGCCGCCAAATAAGCCAGAGCAAAGCCGCTTTTCGAAAGGCCGGGTCCGCCAGCGCGGGCCCGGCCTTTTTCGTGAGCGTCAGGCCCGGCGTTTCAGGGTGACGTAGAAGGCGCCGTTTCCGCCGTGCTTCTGGTGGGCGATGGTGAAGCCCGACACGACGCCGCGCAGTGCGGGCGAATGCATCCATTCCGCAAAGGCCGAGCGGATCACCCCGCCGCCCATCCGACCCTGTCCGGTGATGACCAGCACCGCACGCATTCCGCGCGCCTGGCAGGATGTCAGGAAGCCTCGAAGCTGATCCTCAGCCTCGAATCGGCCAAAGCCATGCAGGTCGATGCGCGCCTCGATGGGATCGCGTTCGCGCGACAGCCGCTGCTTGCGGCGCGGCTCCAGATCCTCGGGCGCGGGCTTGGGCTTGTTCGGCGAGGGTCGCTTTTCCGCCGGCGGCGCGAGAGCGGCGCGTTTGGGAGACGCCTTGATCAGGGGGCGCGGCCGCTCGATCGGCGTCACCACGATCTCGGGCGGCGTTTCGGCGCCGGGCGTGACGCGGGCGGCCTTGCGCGTCCTCGGCGTCACGACTGATCCGGCCACACGGGTCCAGATGCGACGGTCTTCGGGCGTCAGTCCGTTCTCATCACGGCTCGAGCCCTTTCGCCTCATGCCTCGCCGTCGTCCTCGATCGTGTCGCCGGGACCAGGCTCGTGCGCCAGCAAGTCACCGGGCTGGCAGTCCAACTCGCGGCACAGGGCGTCCAGGGTCGAGAACCGAACCGCGCGCGCCTTGCCCGTCTTCAGGATCGACAGGTTCGCCACCGTGACCCCGACCCGGTCGGCGAGTTCGGTCAACGACATGCGGCGTTCCACGAGGACGCGGTCGAGCTGGACGCGGATGGCCATGCGCAAATCCTACTTCGAAACGGCTCAGATCGTCAGTTCGGATTCGCGACGCAGGCGCGCGCCCTCGCGGAACACCTCCGCCAGCACGAAGACGATAAGCACGGAAAAGATGGGGGTCAGCAGTTCGCCAAAGCCCTGCGGATCCATGACGCCGGGCGCCAGCCGCTTGGCGACGAAGCCTTGAGCCACCCAGACGCCGCCGGTCACGACCGCCAGGGTCAGGCCGATCTGGCGCAGGCGACGGACGTTATCGGGCTGGAACGGGTCGCCCATGGTCAGGGTGCGGATGATGCGGCGCAGGCTGCGCAAGATCAGCATGAACCCGCCGAAATAGGCGGTCGCGGCGCCCAAACCGAACAGCAGCAGGGTGCGCGTCAGCGGCAGTTGCTTGCCGCCGGAATCCCCGCTGACGGTGATGTTCACATTGTCTAGGGGAATGAAGATCGCGGCGATAACCAGCAACAGCAGAATGCCGGTGATCAACCAGAGAAGGATATAGGCGACGTCCAGAACCACCTTCAACACGCTGGACACCGAACCCGGGCCGAGCGCTTTGATCGGCGCGGCCAGCCAGTTCGGAACGCTTGCCTCGCCTCGCTTCAGCGGATTTGGCGGCAGGGGCAGGCGCATGGTCTTTTTGATCTCAAGCCGGGGAAGGCGGGGCGATGGCCACGCGGGGTCCGGCGAACCCGCGCGCGGCTCTATACATCGCGGTCTTCATGCAGGTCGTCAAAGCTCCAGTGATCGAAAAGAGAGGGATCAAAGAGCTTGGAACAGGGTGACGACCAGGGCGGTGGGCAGGGCGGCGATCAGAACGGTGCTGACAAAAGCAGCGCCGACCTTGTCGAGCCACATCGAGGTGTTCATCGTATGCATTGTGGTTCTCCGTCTTTCGTGTTTGGGCGATTATCGCCGTTTGGATTTGTTAGCCGCATGATCGTTCCCGTTTTTCCGGAAGTCCTGAACGCTGCGACCTCGTTCCTGACGATCAATAGATAGGCCGTGCGGGCGAAAAAGGCACGTTACATATCGTTTAACGATATTAAACTTTGGCAATAGACTGTTTCAGGAGCGTGATCGACGATGAATCTCAAGCTTATCAAAGGGATGCGGATCATCGTGGCGACGCATAACGCCGGCAAGGTTCCCGAAATCTCGGCGCTGCTCGGCGGAAATTACGAACTCGTCACGGCCGGCCAGCTGAACCTGCCCGAACCCGACGAAACGGAGAGCACCTTCACCGGCAACGCCATGCTGAAGGCGCGTCACGCGGCTGAGCTGTCGGGAGAGGTTTCGCTGGCCGACGATTCCGGCCTGTCGGTCGCGGCGCTGGATGGCGCGCCGGGCATCTTCTCTGCGCGCTGGGCCGGGCCGGGCAAGGATTTCGCCGTCGCCATGAAGAAGGTCGAGGAGCGGCTGGAAGAGATCGGCGCGACGGACCGCACCGCCTGGTTCACCTCGGCTCTGGCGGTCGCCTGGCCGGACGGCCCCTGTGTGGTGGTGCAGGGCGAGGTTCACGGCCAGCTAACCTTCCCCCCACGCGGGGATCGGGGGTTTGGTTACGACCCGCTTTTCATTCCGACTGGCGGCGACCGGACCTTTGGCGAGATGGAGCCGGCGGCCAAGGACGCCATCAGCCACCGCACCGTCGCCTTCGCCAAGCTGAGAGCGGCCCTGATTGACTGATCCTCTTGATCCGGGATCGGACGTCGGCCTCTACGTCCACTGGCCCTATTGCGCGCGCATCTGCCCCTACTGCGACTTCAACGTCGTGCGCGATCGCGGGCGCACCGAGGAACAGGCCGGGCTGGTCGAGGCAATCCTGACCGATCTGCGCGCCCAGAGAGATTTGACAGGTCCGCGTCGCCTGGCCTCGATCTTCTTCGGCGGCGGCACGCCGTCGCTGATGGCGCCCGACGCCGTCGCGCGCATCGTGGCGGCGGCGCGCGACCTGTTCCCGCCCGCCGGCGACATCGAGATCACGCTGGAGGCCAATCCCACGGACGCCGAGGCCGGCCGTTTCGCCGCCCTGGCCGACGCCGGGATCAACCGCCTGTCGATGGGCGTCCAGGCGCTGGACGACGCCGCCCTGCGTTTTCTGGGTCGCGACCATTCGGCGGCCGAGGCCCTGCGCGCGGTCGATCTAGCCCGCCGCGCCTTCGACCGTCTGTCCATCGACCTGATCTACGCCCGCCCGGACCAGACGCCTGAAGATTGGGCCGCCGAACTGACCGCGGCGCTGGCGCTCGGGTTCGAACACGTCTCGCCCTATCAGCTGACCATAGAGCCGACGACCGCCTTTGGCCGGGCCTTCGCACGGGGAACCCTGACCCCGCCTGACGAGGACCGGGCCGCCTCCCTCTACGAAACCACCCAGGATGTCCTCTCGGCCGCCGGCTTCGAAGCCTATGAGGTGTCCAACCACGCGCGCGGTCCCGCCGCCCGGTCGTCGCACAATCTGCATGTCTGGAGCGGCGGCGACTATCTGGGACTTGGCCCCGGCGCCCATGGCCGGCTGACGCTGGACGGCGTTAGGACCGCGACCGTCGCCCACCGCCGCATCGCCGATTATGTGGCGGGCGTCTCGGGCCTCACGCCCTGGTGCGAGCGCGACGCCCAGACGCCGGTCGACGCCGCAGAAGAACGTTTGCTGCTGGCCCTGCGCACCACCGAAGGCGCGCCTGTCGCCCTGCTGTCGCCGCTCGGCCTGTCGGCAGAACGCGCGCCGGTCGCGGACCTGATCGGCGACGGGTTCCTGATGCTGAAGGCCGAGCGACTGATCGCCACCGAGCGCGGCCGCCCGGTGCTGGACGGCGTGCTGAAGGCGCTGCTGACTTAGGCCTTCTTCAGCCCCAGCATCCCCAGCCAGCCGCCGCTCGTCAGAAGAGCGACATCCAGCAGGGCCAGCGGCAGGGGCGTCGAAACCGGCGCGGCGATGAAGCGCGAACGCCAGTCCGGGCCGAACTTGGCCTTGTAGCTGCGCAAACCCTGGAAGCCGTAGAGCGCCCCGCCCTCTTCGAACACCAGGGCGCCGACGCGAGCGAAGACCGGCGCGATGCGACGATCCTCCAGCCCAGCCAGCGGCGCCATGCCCAGGTCGAAGCTGGCCAAGCCTTCCGCCTTGGCCCACTGGGCGCAGCGAATGAACAGATAGTCCATCACCCCATGCGGCGCGTCCGGCCGATGGCGCATCAGATCCACCGCCGCTTCGTCCGGCGAGGTCAGCAGATTGGCGAAGGCGACGATGCGGCCGCCCTCCTTGACCACCGCCAGCGGCGTCAGGTCCAGATAGTCGACGTCGAAGCGCCCCAAGGAGAAGGATTTCTCCGAGCCCTCGTGCATGGCCAGCCAGGCGTCCGAAATCTCGCGCAGCTCGTCCGCGATCGCTGCGGCCGAACCGGGCGGAAGAACCTCGAACGAGGAGCCTTCACGCTCGGCGCGATTGATGGCTGTGCGAAGGTTCTGCTTGCCCTTGCCCTCGATGGAGAACCGGTGGGCGTCGATCACGGCCGTCTCGCCGACCTTGCGCACCGCCAGTCCCATGGTCGCCAGATCGCCCAGCACCTCTTCGCTGACCGAATAGAAGACCGCCGCCCCGCCATAGCTGTCGGCCATCTCGGCGAAGGACCAAAGCAGCTCCAGCCGTTCGCTCTTGAGCCCCGCCGGCTCGCCCATGGCGATCCAGCGCCGCCCCCGCACGTGATAGGCCAGGAAGCTGGAACCCGACGGGCTGAACATCAGCGCCTTATCGCCCAGCATGGCCAGCCAGGCCTCGGGCGTGGCCGTATCGGCGGTCTGCAGCGCCTGGAGCGCGCGATCGATGTCGGCCTTGCTGGCCGGGCCGTGACTGTGGGCGCCGGGTGAGCTCAACAGCGAGCGGCCGGCCACCACCAGCGTCAGGATCGCCAGAACCAGCCCGGCCCGCAGGAAGCCGGACGCTTGGCGATCACTCAGGAAGCGCCACCACAGCTCGTCATTATAGGCCACGTCGCGATAGGCGAAGAAGCCCAGCCACAGCATGGCCGCCACTACCGCCGTCAGCAGCAACAGCCAGCTCGGCCGCAGCGGCTCGCTGAGACGCGAGCGCCGGTTGAAGGCCGTACGGCACGGCGCCAGAAGGGCGGCGACGACCAGCAAATCCGTCGCCTGCTGCCAGTCCAGACCCTTCAGCACCGAGAACACCGCCCCGGCCGCCAGGACGAGCAGGGCGGCCCAATAGGCGCCGCGTCGACGCCGCCATAGACCCGCCGACAAGAGCAGAAGAAGGAAACCGGCGATGCTGCCGACGAAGTGCGACAGGTCGATCAGGATGGGAGACACGACGCCCGTCAGCTGACGCAGCCGACTGTCGAACTCGGGCGTCACCGCAGAGGCCAGCATGAGCGCGCCTGCGCCAAAGGCCACCACCGCAAAGATCTGGGGCGTCAGCTCGAAGGCCAGACCCGCCAGTCGGCGGATCAGACCGGATGTGTGCCGGGGGCGGCTGGACAAACGTGGCCTCTCGAATCGCGGATCGCCCGAACATAGACCAAGAATCGTCCAACCGGGGCGCTGCCAAGGTCATTTCGGGGCATACGAAACAATCCGTAACAGAGCGAGTATATAGGGGTGCGGGCGTCGGGCCCGTGCAACTGGGGATGACCCATGAATATCAAGACCGCTCTTCTGGCTGGCGCTGCAGCCGCCTTCATGACCGTCGCGCCGGCTCTGGCGCAAGAAACCACGCCCGCTCCCGCCGCCGCCCCTGCCGCCGCCCCTGCCGCCGCCGCGTCCTCGCAGCAATCGCTGTCGCTGAACCCCGGATCGAGCGTTTCCGGTCCTGATGGCGAGTTGGGCAAGCTGGAAGGCGTTCAGAACAATGCTGAAGGCAAGCAGGAGCTTACCGTCCGCGGCGCCGACGGCCAACTTCGCGCCGTGCCGCTGAGCGGCATCCGTCAGGAAGGAACCGGCGTCGTGGTGGCCTACACGAAGGCCGAGTTTGACGCCGCCGCTCCTATCGCCGGCGCCCCGGCGGCCCCCGCCGCTGATCCGGCCGCCGCTCCCGCGCCGACCGCGGAACCTGCGGCCGAACCGACCGATCCGGCGACCACAGAACCGGCGACCCCGGCTCCGGACAGCGCCTCGCCGGCTCCGACCGAGCCGCAGTAAGCCAGTCTTCCAAGGCGCAATGAAAAAGGGCGGTCGGGTTTCCCGGCCGCCCTTTCGTCTGTCCGCAACCCAGCGGCGACAGTAGCACAGCAAAAAGGGCGGCTCGTAAGAGCCGCCCTTTTTCCTTATCGACCGACTGCCGGATCAAGCGCGACGCTTGACCAGTCCCAGAAGGAACAGCAGCAGGCAGGCGCCGAGGAACGCCACGATCAGAGTGACGAAGTTGAAGCCGCCGACCGGCGTGCCGAAGATGTTGTTCGAGATGAAGCCGCCGAGCAGAGCGCCGATGACGCCGACGATCAGATTCGTCAGCAGGCCGTGATTACGACCCATGACCTTTTCAGCCAGCCAGCCGGCGACGATGCCGATGACGAGCCAACCAATGATTCCGAGACCCATGCTGTGGTTCCTTCCTTTAAAAGCCAAGCTGTTGCAGTAAATGCGGCTCGGGCCATACGGTTGCGTCCTCGTTCCAACCTCGCCGCAATAAGGCCGAATTCGCGTCAGGCGCGATCCGGCACGGCGATTGCCGTGATCGACGTGTGTCGTCCCGCATCGGGACAGACGTTGAGACGAGGATCACCGTCATGGCCGACGACATCGACCTTCATCTGGGCCGCCGCCTGCGCCGCCGTCGCCGCCTGCTGGGCCTGACCCAGCAGCAGTTGGCCGTCCAGGTCGGCATCCGCTTTCAGCAGATCCAGAAGTACGAATGCGGCGCCAACCGCATCTCCGCCGCGCGCCTGTGGCAGTTGGCCGAGGCGCTGGAAACGCCCGTCGCCTATTTCTACGATGGCCTGGCCGAGGCGATGGAGGCCGACGCACCGACTCCCAAGGCCGGCGAAGTCTTTTCGCGCAAGGAAACGCTGGATCTGATCCAAGCCTACTATCAGCTGGACGAACGGCCCCGCCGGCGTTTGCTGGATCTGGCCAAGTCCCTGCATGCGGGCGACGCGGCCGCCGCCTGATCTGCGCGTCTCCCCGATCTGCACGTCTCAAGGGGCGCCCATGCCGGCGAAAGCGCGGTAAGGGAATCCCATGACCGAATACGAAGCCTTCGCCATCGAACTGGCGCGCGAAGCCGCGCGCGTGACCCTGCCCTTCTTCCGCTCGGACATTGGGCATGAGGACAAGGGCGGCGCGGCTGGCTTCGATCCCGTCACAGAAGCCGACAAGCAGGCTGAGGCCGCCATCCGCCGCCTGATCGCCGCCCGCTATCCCGACCACGGCGTCATCGGCGAGGAGTATGGCGAGGATCGGCCGGACGTCGAGCACGTCTGGGTGCTGGATCCCATCGACGGCACGCGCGCCTTCATCTCGGGCCTGCCGCTGTGGACCACGCTGATCGCCCTTCGCACGGCCGGCAAGCCGACCGTCGGCGTCATCGCCCAGCCCTATCTGGACGAAATCTTTATCGGCGGCCCGTCCGGCGCGCGCCTGTTGCGCGGCGATGTCGAGACGCCGCTGGCCGTGCGGTCCTGCGAGACGCTGACCGACGCCGTCATCTCGACCACGGACCCCGACATCTTCAACGGCGCGGAACTGGGCGCCTGGACCCAGGTGCGAGCGACCGCCCGCCTGGCGCGCCTGGGCTGCGACGCCTACGCCTACGCCATGGTGGCGGCGGGCAAGATGGATCTGGTCGCCGAGACCAGCCTGAAGCCCTGGGACTGGTCAGCCCTCGTGCCCGTCATCGAGGCGGCGGGCGGGAAGGTCATCAACTGGCGCGGCGCAGCGCCGGACGACAAGGGCCAGATCCTGGCCGTCGGCGACGCGCGACTGATCGATCAGGCCCTGGTGACACTGAAACGCGCGGCCGCCTGACGCTCACACCTGGCGCATATTGACGCAGGTCGCGAGACGGCGTCAGGGTGCGGACGGTTGAGGGGACGGATTTCGATGGCTGGGCTGTCCAAACTGGTTGTCGGCGTCGATGTGCCCTGGGTCACGAGTTGGAGCGGCGAGGAGATCACGAGCGCCGCGCCGTGCCGAACCGTCGGCGGCCGTCTCGCCCTGATGCAGGCCAGCGCGCTCGGCAGTGGCAAGCCGCAATATTCGAAGAACCATCTGGTCCGACAACGCCTGACAGTCGCGCGCATGCTGTGCCCGATGTGCGGCGAGCCGACTGAGGATAGCGATCGCTGGACCCAGATCGCCGCGCGACGGTGCGCCGGTCAGCTCAGGGCGCGCGGCGGTCAGGTTCGCGCCGACATCGCCGACGACCGGGTCATGATCGACGCCGGCTCGATCGCGCCCCTGCACCGCCGCTGCGTCGACCGCTCGATGAAATACTGCCCGCACCTGCGCGCCAGCGACGACGTGATGGTCATGCGCTTCCCGCGCGAGTGGATCGTTCTGCCGCTGCTGGTCAAGGCGGAGACCGGCCCCGGCGTCGCTGTCGCCTTCCTGCAGCTATGCGGCGTCACCCAGACGATCGACCGACGCTGGCGCGCCGAGGGTCTTACAAGAGTTTAACTGGTTCAATCCCGCCCGCGCGGTCCACAAGGTGGCGAGACAATCGCTTACGGAGCGGGACGAAGATGGATCGGCGCCTCATGTTAAAGGCCGCGCTGGGGGCTGCGGTGACACCGGCGATAAGTAGCGCAGCGTGGGCGGCCGAACCCGATCACGACGTCACCTTCCTAAACGATTTCGATGAGTTGTGGGAAACTCTACGGGATCGTTACTGCTTCTTTTCGGACAAGCGCACGGACTGGAATCGAGTCCGGTCCCTCTATCGCCCCCTGGCGCGATCGGCGGAGTCTGACGACGCTTTCGGCGAGGTCCTGCGTCGCACCCTGGCCGAACTCTACGATCCCCATACCTCGCTGGCGGATCCGCCCGCCGGCTCTCCAAGATTGCCGATTTCCGATCTGATCGCCGATTGGGGCAACGGTCAGGCCGTGGTGACCGCCATTGATGAGGACAGCGTGGCGTCTGAGGTCGGCCTTCGTCTCGGCGACGTGATCCTGACCGTGGACGACCGCCCGGTCGCGGCTGTGGCCCACGATCTGCTGCCGAAATGCCTGAGCCGGCCGGATCAGGCGGCCCGGGCCTATGCCCTGAACAGTGCCGTCGCCGGCCGTCGCGGTCAGCCGCGTCGCTATCAGGTGGCGACCGGATCAGCCGCGCCGCGCGACCTGCTTCTTCCGATCCGCCAATCTGCGCCCAAGCCGAATGTCGAATGGCGCAGGCTGGACGACGGCGTCGGCTATGTCGCCATTCGCAGCTTTGCGGACGATGCGGTGACGGAAAGCTTTGATCAAGCCTTGGCCGAGTTCCGCGACGCGCCAGGCCTCATCATCGACGTGCGTGACAATGGTGGGGGCGACACCGCCATCGCGCGCCCGATCATGGGCCGGTTCATCAGCGAGACGAAGCCCTACGCCCTGATGCGGCGGCGGCAGGGGCGAGGCCTCGGCGACTTCTGGACCGAGACGGTCGAGCCGCGCGGGCCGTTTACCTACGCCCGCCCGGTCGTCGTCCTGACGAACCATTGGAGCGGCAGCATGGCCGAGGGTTTTCCCATGGGCATGCGGGGGCTGGGTCGCGCCACGGTCGTCGGCACGCCCATGATGGGGCTGGGCGCGGCGGTCTTTCCCATCACCCTCGACCGTACCGGCGTCAAAGCCCAGTATTCCGCCGAACCCGTCTATGACGTGAAAGGCCAGCCCCGTTGGCTGATGCAGCCGGACGTGGCTGTGCCCGAAGCCGAGGACATTCTGGCGGCGGGCCGTCGCGTTCTGGCCGCCGCGACAGCCGCCTAGCCGACCGACGACGTCTCCGCCGTCACGTCCGCAGTCCTCGCCGATGAAACGGTGACCGCGTCGGCCGCAGGGGCGACCAGATCGGCCATGGCGTCGAATTCGTTCAGGAAGACCGCGCGCAGGTCGTCGGCCTCCATGATGACCTCGTGCTTGGCGACGGCGACCTCGACGTAGCGGCCGCGCGGGATGCGTTTGGCGGCCCAGTGGTTGGTCTGTTTCCACACCACGTCGTCGGCGCTGGCCTGGACGATCACGACCGGCGCCTTGACCGCCTTCAAGGCCTTGGGCTTTAAGGCCCGCTCGCCCGCGTCCAGCGCAAAGGCCAGCCAGCCATAGGTGGGACCGCCGATGGCCAGGTGCGGACAGGCGTAAAGCTGCTGACGCCACATCTCGTATCGGCTCTCGTCCGAGGTCAGGGCGTCCTCGGCGAAGTTGTGGTCGAACGGATCGTCGGGGTCGCCCAGGATGTAGTCGCCGGCCTGGCCGTGGCGAATGTTCCAGCGCACCACCAGCTTGACCGACCACATCGACCGCTTGCCGGTCTTGATCCGCAGCATGGGGCTGGACAGGACCGCGCCCGCGAACCGGCTCTCGCCGCTTTCCAGCGTCAGCAGGTTCAGACAGGCGCCCATCGAATGGCCGACCATGATCCAGGGCTTGGGACACTGGTCTTCATAGGCGTTCAGCAGGCGGTTGTAGTCGTCCAGAAACTCCTCGACCGCACGGGCGTGCCCCTTCAGCCGATCCGGCAAGAGCCGCGCCGACAGCCCCTGGCCGCGCCAGTCGTGGGTCAGCACGCACCAGCCGCGCGCCAGGAAGTTGCCGATCACCTCATAGTATTTTTCGATCGGCTCGGTGCGGCCGGGGCTGAGCACCACGGTGCCGCGCACCTTGTCCGCAGCGAGATGAGACGGCTTCCACAGCCCGGCGCGCAGGCGCATTCCGCCCGCGCCGCGAAACCAGTCGCCCTTTCCGCCGGGCGGCGGGGCGGCGCCGGGAACCCCCATCAACGGGGCGTTGGCGGCGAAGGCTTGGGCGCGGTTCACTCGGGCTTCCTGAACTTCAAGGTCATGCGATCGCTCTCGCCGATCGCGTCATATTTGGATCGGTCGAAGGCGGGGTCCGCCGGTTCGCCGCGCGGCGCCGTCAGGCGCGTGGGCGCCAGGGTGTCGACGCCGAACGGGTGATCCTTGGTGTCTTCCGGATTGGCGTTGATCTCGGACGCCTCGACGAAAACGAAGCCCGCCTCGGCAGCCAACTGGCGCACGAAGGCTTCCTGCACATAGCCGTTGGCCGCGACCGGATCCTGATCCTGCGCAGGGGCCAGCCGGTGCTGTTCGATGCCCAGGATGCCACCCGGGCGAAGGGCGGCGAAGGCGTCGGCGAAGGCCTTTTCCGCAATGCCTGCCGCCATCCAGCCATGCAGGGTCCGCATGAACAGGCACATCTCGGCCGTACCCGCCGCGATTACCGGACCGGACCCCGCGCCGAAGACCGAAAACTGCGGTTCTCCATAGAGCTTCTTGTCGCTGGAGAACCGGGTGCGGAAGGCGGTGTTCAGCACGGCCTGCGCCGGATCGGCGGTCGGCCCCTCGGGGAACAGGGCTGCGACATAGGTGCCCGCCCCCTTGGCCAGATAGGGCGCCAGGATTTCGGTGTACCAGCCGCTGCCGGGCCAGAACTCCACCACCGTCATCTTGGGTTGAAGGCCGAAGAACCGCAGCGTCTCCATCGGGTGACGGAAGGCGTCGCGCGCCTTGTCTTGGGCCGAGCGCCAAGATCCCTCAACCGCCCATTCCAGCGAGCCTTCCGGCGGCCCCGCGGGTGTGGGCGGCGCGGCGGGCGCCTTTGCGGCCTCGTCCTTGCGCCCGCAAGCCGCCACGCCGGTCAGCCCCAGCGCCGCAGCGCCGCTCAGCAGAAACCGACGCGACAATCCGCTCGCGCTCGCCAGACGATCAGCCATTCAAAACCTCCGCAGGACGCCGGGACCCGCGTCCGACGCACCCTGACGCCTTGGGCTTAATCGGGTTCGCAGGTCCGGTCAAAACGCAAGACGGCCTATTCGGGCTTGCGGAAACGCAGGGTCATCCGATCGCTCTCGCCGATGGCGTCGAAGGCGGCGCGTTCCTCGGGCGTCAGGGTGCGGCCGGACGGATCGTTGCGCGCGGCCGACTGGCGGATCGGCGGCAAGGTCCAGACGCCGAATGGGTGATCGTGGTCGTCCTTGGGATTGGCGTTCAGCTCGCTGCGCGCCTCCAGCACGAAGCCAGCGTTTCGCGCCTCATGGATCACATAGCTTTCGGGCACATAGCCGGTGGAGGCGACATCGGCCACGTTCAGCCCTTCCGCGCTGCGGTGCTGCTCGACGGCCAGCACGCCGCCGGGCTTCAAGGCCTTGAAGAAGGCCTGCAGATACGGCTGGGTCCGGCCGTCGCGCGACCAATTATGGAAGGCGCGGGCCACCAGGATGAAGTCGGCGGTTCCGTCCGCCGCGCCCATGCTTTCCAGCGGGCGATTGACCGGCACATAACGACCGCCGGTCGCCGCCGCATAGGGCTCAAGAATGTGCCGCCACCAGCTGGCGCCGCCCGGCTCGATCTCCACCACCGTCATGCCCGGCGTCAGCCCCCAGAAGGTCAGGGATTCATACGGATGACGATAGACGTCGCGCCCCCGGTCGGCGGCGGGCCGGGTCTCGGCCGCGATGGCGGTCTGCAAGGCCGTGTCGTCGGAGAACGTCGGCATGGCGCTGGACAGGGCCGAACGCGGCGGCGTCCACGCGCCCTGGGTCTGGGGCGACTGTTGGGCCAGGGCGGGGGCGGCGGACAGCAGGACGGCGGCGAGGCCGTAGACGGCAAGGCGCATGATCGAGGGCTCCAGGTTCAGGTCGTTCTCCATAGGCAGGCGGGCCGCCCGCGCAAATGAACTTCGCGAGACACAGGCGGATTTGACGCAAGCAAAATCGTCGCGGCGGCGCCCTTGACGCCGTTTCGCCGGTTCCCATCTTTGCTTCCGAGGATGCCGATTTCGGGTTCTCCAGACTGACGGCGCCGGTTTCGGGTCGTCGATCTGATCTCCTACCGTCCGGGCCAAAACGCCGGGCGGCTCAACCTTGCTGATCCTCAGGAGGATGCTGATGCGTACCTATGATTTCACCCCGCTATACCGTTCGGCCGTCGGCTTCGACCGTCTGGCCAATCTGCTGGAAAACGCCTCGCGCGCGACCAGCCAGGACACGGGTTACCCCCCCTACAACATCGAGACCACGGGCGAGAACGCCTATCGCATCGAGATCGCCGTCGCCGGCTTCAGCCCCGACGAGCTGAATATCGAGGTGAAGGAAAATCTGCTCACCGTGACCGGCCGCAAGACCGCCAATGACGATACGGCGACGCAGAAGACCTATCTGCATCGCGGTCTGGCCGAGCGCGATTTCGAGCGCCGCTTCCAACTGGCCGACTATGTCGTCGTCAACGACGCCAATCTGGTCAACGGTTTGCTGTCGATCTCGCTGAAGCGCGAACTGCCCGAGGCGCTGAAGCCCCGCCGCATCGAAATCGGAGCCGGCCAGCCGCTGATCGAAGGCCAGGCCGAGAAGAAGGCTGAAGCGGCCTAAGCCGTTTCAAGGCGAACTATGAAAGGGCGGCGTTCGCGCCGCCCTTTTTCTATGCCGCCAAGTGCGAGAAGGCGGCGACGACCTTTTCATAGGCCGGGCGTTTGAACGGCACGATCAGGTCGCAGGCGTCCGACAGCGGCCCCCAGCGCCAGGCGTCGAACTCGACCTCGTCGTCGGCCGCCAGATCGATCTCCGCCTCGTCGCCGGTGAAGCGGAAGGCGAACCACTGCTGCTTCTGACCCTTGAAACCGCGCCAGGCCTTGGCGTTGTTCATGGCTTCGGGCGGGAAGTCGTACAGGATCCAGTCGTCCGTCCGCGCCAGCAGTTCGATCGAGGTGACGCCGGTCTCCTCATGCAGTTCGCGGCGGGCGGCGGCTTCCAGATCCTCACCCGCATCGACGCCGCCTTGCGGGAACTGCCAGTTATGCGGGCCGGGCGTGGCGTGGCGCTGGCCGTACCAGACCAGGCCCTCGCGGTTGAACAGCACGACCCCGACATTGGGCCGATAGGCGTCGAGATCGGACACTAGCGCCCCGGCCGCATCGACATGGACGAGGCCGGCGCCAGTTGCAGGCCGCGCTGTTCCAGGCCGGCGGTCCAGCGGGCGGCGGCCTCGACCGTCACCGGATAGCTGAAGCCGGCCCCCAGGGCCGAACCGCGCAGCTTGGCCTGGGCTTCCAGACCATTCAGGGCGGCGACGATGGCGGCGGGCGACTGGGTCCGGTCGATGACGCGATCCGCGCTGGCCCGCGCCCAGGCGCCCGGTCGACGCTGGAACGAGCCGTCGTCCAGGAAGGCGACGCCACGCTGGCGCAGGACGCTCAGGAAGGCGTTCATGCCCGTGTCCGAGCCGGCGAACCGGTCGCCCAGATAGTTGGTCACGCCGAAATAGCCGGTGGCGCGGCTCAGCAGCCAGTCCATCTTGGCGGTCACGTCGTCGGCGCCGCCGTCGGCCAGCAGCGTATAGGGGCCGGGGTCGTTGTCGGGATAGCCGGTCGGCTCCATCGGCATTTCCAGCATGACCTCATGGCCCTGCGCGCGCGCCTGGTCGATCCAGCCCTGCAGATTGTCGGCGTAGGGCACGAAGCTGAGCGTGACCTCCGGCGGCAGCCGTTCGATGGCCGCGCGGGTGGTGACGGCGTTCAGGCCCAGCCCGCCGACGATCAGCGACACGCGCGGCTTGCCGTTGGGACGGAACGGGCGAGCATAGGCCTGGGCCGGCACGCGGCCGTCGGGCGCGATCATCGGCAGGGGACCGTTCGATCCGGGCTGCGACAGGCCGGCGATGGGGGCCTTGGCCAGGGGCGAGGCGGCGTGGACCGGCGCCGTGATGGGCGCGCCCTGACCCGAGACGCTGCCGCCGTCCGGCAGGGTGATGACGGCGTCGCCGCCTGCGGCCGGATCGGCGCCGCCCGCCAGATTTTGATACAGCCCCATCGCGCCCATGGAGAAGGCTTCGAAGCCCGTCGGCGCCGGCGCTGGCGCTGCGGCCGCCTCGCGTTCCAGCGCGACATGGGCCGAGGGTGTTCCCGCCTTGGGATCACCCAGCACCGTCAAAAATAGGGCGCTAGTGCTGAGCAGCAGCAAGCCTGCCAGACCCGCCGCGACCGGCGGCTTCTTCAGGGCGTCGACGACAGGTTTCAGGCTCGGGCCGTCCTTGCCGCGCGGGGCGGTCCCGGCGGTGGCGGCGAGTGCGGATTGGCGTTTGGCGAACATGGGCAAGAGTGGAACCGATCTGGAATCCTACGCCCGCATCATCGGGCGCCGTCGGTTAAGAAACCCTAACGGGCGGTTCACCATGATCGACGCGGTGATTTCCGGGAGCGGCTGTCACGGATCGTGCGTTGACGCGGGCGACTTCGCCCTTCCAGATGCCGACCTCCCCGCGCCGACCCAGAGCGGTCCTAGGATATTTGAGATGATGAGCCCCGCCGCCGACGACGCCCTGCGTGACGAGGTCCGACTGCTCGGCGGCATTCTGGGCGACATCATCCGCGACGAGGGCGGTCAGGCCCTGTTCGACCATGTCGAGGCGGTGCGACAGGCTTCGATCGCCTATCACCGCGACCCGGCCTCGCACCCCGCCAAGCGGCTGGAGAAGCTGCTGACCGCCATGTCAGTGGATCAGGCGGCCGGCTTGGCGCACGGCTTTGCCCTATTCTCTCTGCTGGCCAATATCGCCGAAGACCGCTCGACCCGCCGCCGCGCCCAGAGCCAGGCCGAGGCCGGCGCCCGGCCCGACACTCCGGAAGGCGCGCTGAAGCGTCTGGCCGATCAAGGCGTGGACCGCGAGGCCGTGCGCGCCCTGCTGGATCAGTCGCTGATCTCGCCCGTCCTGACCGCCCACCCGTCCGAGGTCCGGCGCAAGAGCGTCATCGACCGTATCGCCGCCATCACCGACCTGCTGGACGCCTGCGACAAGGCCGGCGACGCCTGCACCCTGGACGCCATCGCCGAACCGCTGCGCCGCCAGATTGTCATCCTGTGGGCCACGCGCCTGGTCCGCACCCAGGGGCTGGTGGTGCAGGACGAGATCGACACCGTGGTCTCCTTCCTGGACCGCATCTTCCTGCACGTCGCGCCCAAGCAGTTGTCGGCCTGGCGGCGGTTGCTGGAGGCGCCCGAGCTGAAGCCCTTCATGCGCGTCGGCACCTGGGTCGGCGGCGACCGCGACGGCAATCCCAACGTGGACGCCACGGTGATGGCCGCCGCCTTCCGCACCCAGGCGCGGGCTGTGCTGACCTTCTATCTGGACGAGGTGCACGCCTTGGGCGCCGAACTCAGCCTCGCCGCCGAACTGGCGCAGGTGTCGCCCGAGCTTCAGGCCCTGGCCGACGCCGCCCACGACCCCTCGCCCCACCGCGCGGACGAGCCCTATCGCCGCGCCCTGACCGGCGTCTATGCTCGCCTGGCCGCCACGCACGAGAAGCTGGGCGACGCCCCCCCGCCCCGTCGCCCCGCGGTCCAGGCCGAACCCTATCCCGGCCCCGACGCCTTCGAAGCCGATCTGAAGACGCTTCACGACAGCCTGGTATTACACCACGGCGGTGTCTTCGCCGACGACCGGCTCAGCGACCTGATCACGGCGGTCGAGGTGTTCGGCTTCCATATGGCGACCCTGGACATGCGCCAGAACGCCGACGTCCATGAACGCGTCGTCGCCGACCTGCTCAAGGTCGCGGGCGTCCAGTCCGACTATCTGGCGTTGGACGAGGAAGGTCGCCTGAAGGTGCTGGCCGCCGAATTAGCCTCGTCGCGCCTGCTGTTCAGCCCCTATGCCGACTATGAGCCGGAAACGCTGAAGGAACGCGCCATCCTTCAGGCCGCCGCGACAGCGCTCGCCGCCTTCGGCCCGCAGGCCATCCGCACTCATATCGTGTCCAAGACCGACGCGGCTTCCGACCTGCTGGAAGTTTATCTGCTGCTCAAGGAGGTCGGTCTCTACCGACCCGAAGACCCCGCCGCCTGCCCGATTCAGGCCGCGCCTCTGTTCGAGACCATCGAAGACCTTCGCGCCGCGCGCCCTACCTTGGAGCGGCTGTTGCAGGAGCCGTCGGCCCTCGCCGTCGCCAAGGCGCGAGGCGTGCAGGAGGTGATGATCGGCTATTCGGATTCGAACAAGGACGGCTCCTATCTGACCTCGGGCTGGGAGTTGCACGAGGCCTCGCGCGCCCTGGTCGAGGTGACGCAGAAGCACGGGCTGAAACTGCAACTGTTCCATGGACGAGGCGGCACGGTCGGGCGTGGCGGCGGCTCGTCCTTCGCCGGCGTCCTGGCCCAACCCGAAGGCACGGTCCAGGGCCGCATCCGCACCACCGAGCAGGGCGAGGTCATCGCCAACAAATACGGCGAGCCGGAAATCGCGCTTCGCAATCTGGACGCCCTGACCTGCGGCGCCATGCTGGCCTCTCTGGGCAAGGGCACGGATCACGCCTTCACCGCCGAACACGGCGCGACCCTGTCGGACCTGTCGGCGCGTTCGATGGCCGCCTATCGCAAGCTGGTCTATGAGACCGACGGCTTCGTCGATTACTACCGCGCCGCCACCCCCATCGCCGAGATCGCCGATCTGAAGATCGGCTCGCGCCCGTCGTCGCGCACCGCCTCGACGCGGATCGAGGATCTGCGCGCCATTCCCTGGGTGTTCAGTTGGTCGCAGAGCCGGGTCATGCTGCCCGGCTGGTTCGGCTTCGGTTCGGCGGTGCAGGGTAAGGACATGGGCGAGCTGAAGGCGATGGCCGAGGCCTGGCCCTTCTTCAAGACGCTGGTCCAGAACATGGAGATGGTCATGGCCAAGTCCGACATGACCATCGCCCGTCGCTACGCCACCTTGGTCCCCGACGCCTCTCTGGCCGCCCGCATCTATGGCGAGATCCGGGAGGAATGGCAGCGGACCCACGACGCCATCCTGGCCATCACCGGCCATGACGCCCTGCTGGGCGGCCAGCCCGAGCTGGACCGGCTCATCCGGTTGCGCATGCCCTATGTCGAGCCGCTGAACCACGTCCAGATCGAACTGATCCGCCGCCGCCGCGCAGGCGACGACGACCCCCGCGTCCGCGAGGGCATCCTTCTGGCCATCAACGGCGTGGCGGCGGGATTAAGAAACAGCGGCTGACTACAGCCACTTCGTCCGCTTGAACGTCACATACAGCGCCGCACAGATGGCCGCGATCACGCCCAGAACCGCATAGTATCCGTATTCCCAGCGCAGCTCGGGCATGTGCTCGAAATTCATGCCGTAGATGCCGGCGATGGCGGTCGGCACGGCCAGAATGGCGGCCCAGGCGGCCAGCTTGCGGGTGATCAGGCCCTGACGCTGCTGCTCCAGCAGGTTGGCGACTTCGAACACCGACGACAGGATGTCGTTCAAGCCCCCCAGCCGGCTGTTCACCCGCCGCACATGGTCCCCCACGTCGCGGAAATAGGGCCGCACGTCCGGGTCGATACAGGGCAGGTCCAGCGACTGAAGCCGTCCCAGCACCTCCTCCATCGGCCCCAGGATGCGCCTGAACTTCAGCAGCTCGCGACGCAGGGTGAAGAGCCGGCGGATTTCCAGGCGTGACAGAAAAGCGTCCAGCGTCCGCTGCTCCATCTCCAGAACGCTGTCCTCGACATCGTCGACGATGGGGGCATAGGCGTCGACGATGAAATCCAGAATGCCGTGCAGGACGAAGTCGGGACCCTTCTTGAGCTGCAGGGGCGAGGCTTCCAGCTGTGTGCGCAAATGGTTGTGGGCGCGGGCCGAGCCGTGACGGATGCTGACCACATGGTCGTCGCCGACGAAGACGTGCGTTTCGCCATAGGCCAGCCGGTCATCGATTTTCATCGCCGTGCGCGCCACGACAAACAGCTCACGGCCATAGACCTCGACCTTGGGCATCTGGTGCGCCGCCAGGGCGTCCTCGACCGCCAGCGGATGCAGTTTGAATCGATCGACCAGGATCTCGATCTCGGCGTCCGTCGGATCGTAAAGGCCGATCCACACGAACTCGCCCGGCTCCAGCGCCAGCCCCTCGGGCGTCAGCGGCGCCTCTCGCACGCGCTGACCGTCGCGATAAACGTAGGAGGCGACGACGGTCATGCGGGGTTCCGGGATCTGCGCGGGTCTCGACCTGCTCTAGGCCAGGTTTTCGCCAAACGAAACGGCCGGCGGATCGCTCCACCGGCCGTTCGCTTATTCAGTCACCAATCAGGCTCAAGTCGCCCGAAAGGCGATAACCTCCAAGATCAGGAAACCGGGAAGCCCCGGACCTTCAGCAGGGCCGCCACGTTCGGGTCGCGACCGCGGAAGGCGCGATAGGCTTCGGCGCGATCGGTGGTGTTGCCGGGGGCCAGCATGATCGACTTGAAGCGGCCGGCGATGTCCGGATTGAACACGTCGCCCGACTCTTCGAAATAGGCCCAGGTGTCGGCGTCCATCGTCTCGGACCACAGATAGCTGTAGTAGCCCGCCGAATAGGCGTCCGACGTGAACAGGTGATTGAACTGCGGCAGGCGGTGCCGCATCACGATCTCCTTGGGCATGCCGATCCGCGCCAGGCTGGCCTTTTCGAACGCGTCGATATCGGTCGGCGGTACGGCTTGGGTGTGCAGGTCCATGTCCACGATGGCCGAGGACAGATAGCTGACCGTCGCATAGCCCTGGTTGAAGGTGGCGGCGGCCTCGATCTTGTTGACCAATTCGGCCGGCATGGCCGCGCCTGTCTGATAGTGCTTCAGATAGCCGTCCAAGATCGGGCGGCTCAGCACCCAGTGCTCGTGCACCTGCGACGGATATTCGACGAAGTCGCGCGGCGTGTTGCCGTACGACGGATAGGTCACCACCGACGACAGATAGTGCAGGGCGTGGCCGAACTCGTGGAACAGGGTCTCGGCGTCGTCCAGCGAGATCAGAACGGGCTCGCCTGGCTCCGGCTTGGTGAAGTTGTTGTTGTTCGAGGCCAGGATGACCTTGGAGCCGTCGAGCTGCGAGAACGACCGATAGGTGGTCATCCAGGCGCCCGAACGCTTGCCCGGACGGGCGTAGTCGTCGGTGTAGTACAAACCGATCAGTCGGCCGTCCCGGCTCTTGTCATAGACCTCGTAGGCCTCGACGTCGGGCTCGAAGGTCGGCACCGATCCCTTGGGCAACTTCTTGAACTGGAAGCCGTACAGGCGTTCGGCCATGGCGAAGGAGCCGGCGCGGACCGCGTTCAGCTCGAAGTAGGGCTTCAGCTGGTTCTGATCCAGATCGTACTTGGCCTTGCGCACCTTCTCGGCGAAGTAGAGGTAGTCCCACGGCTCGATGTCGAAGCCGGCGATCGCCTTCATGTCGGCGACTTCCTCGGCGACGCGGGCCTTGGCCGGCGCCCAGACGCGATCCATCAGGGCCTGAGCATTGGCCGGGGTCTTGGCCATCGTGTCCTGCATGCGCAGTTCGGCGTGGTTGCGATAGCCCAACAGCTTGGCGCGCTGGTCGCGCAGCTTCACGATCTCGGCGATGGTCGAGTTGGTGTCGTTGGCGTCGCCGTTGTCGCCGCGATTGACGAACTTCTTCCAGACCTGCTCGCGCAGGGCCCGGTCGTCAGCGAAGGTCAGGAAGGGATCGACCGCCGAACGCGTGTTCAGGATCGCCCAGCCTTGCAGATTGCGGCTGCGCGCGGCGCCGGCGGCGGCGGCCTTGTTGGAGTCTGGCAGGCCCGCCAGACCGGCTTCGTTCGGGATCAGGGTCCAGGAATTCTCATCGGCGACGACCTTCTGGCCGAAGCGGGTGAAAGCG
Source organism: Brevundimonas vesicularis NBRC 12165 (assembly GCF_001592205.1). Lineage (GTDB taxonomy): Bacteria > Pseudomonadota > Alphaproteobacteria > Caulobacterales > Caulobacteraceae > Brevundimonas > Brevundimonas vesicularis. Next base: position 54,577 of record NZ_BCWM01000015.1, read on the forward strand.
TTGGACAGGGCGGTGTTGATCCGGCCCAGTTCGGCCTTGCCGGCCGCGTCCAGATTGGCGCCCGAACGGATGAAGGCGTCTCGGCGACGCTCGGCCAGACGCTTCTGCTGAGCGCTGAGGCCTGCTGCATCCGCGGTGTCGGCGACGGTCTTGACCCGTTGGAACAGCTTCTCGTTGAAGGTGATCTCGTCCGAAGCAGCCGACAGCAGCGGCGACAGCTCGGTGTCGACCGCGTCATAGGCTTCGCCGCCGATGTTGGAGGTCATCACGCCATAGACGTTGGACGCCCGGTCCAGCGGCTCGCCGGCCAGCTCCAGCGCCGCCATGGTGTTGGCGAACGTCGGGGCCTCGGGGTTGTTCGCGACAGCGGCGATGTCGGCGCGTTGCAGTTCGATGCCTTCCAGCATGGCTTCGCGCAGCTTGGCCGGCGTCACCTTGTCGAAGGGCGGAACGCCATCATACTTCCCGGTCCAGGCCTGCAGCAGCTCGGCGCGCGGCGTCTGGTTGGGCAGGACGGCGCGGGCGATGCGCGCTTCCTCGGCGACGCTGGCGGCGGACGGCGCCGCAGCGGACCCGCCCGAGGTCGCGCCCGTGGAAGCGCAGGCCGACAGGGCCATCAGGCTGCCGCCCGCGATGAGAAGCTGGCGTCTATGCATGGAATGCTCCGAAACAAGATCATGGTTGCGATACACTTAGGCGCACGCATCGCCCCCGTCACCTGACGCGGGGATAAACTTGTCGCCAATCCGGTTGGATACGTCGTCGCACTGTTCTAAAGCCGGGCCATGGCTATTGGCGTTTTCGACTCCGGCGTGGGCGGCCTGACCGTCCACCGCGAACTGACCCGACGCTTCCCCCAGCGGGACTTCGTCTATCTGGCCGATCAGGCCCACGCCCCTTATGGCGGGCGCGGCGGCGAAGACATCGTCGAACTGACGAAAACCGGTTGCGAGCGTCTGTTCGCGGCCGGCGCCTCCGTCGTCGTCCTGGCCTGCAACACCGCCAGCGCCATTGCGCTTCGCCGCCTGCAACAGACCTGGCTGCCGGGTCTGCGCGAGCGTCTGGGCCGCCCGGTCAACATCCTGGGCATCATCGTCCCGACCATCGAGGCGGCGACCGGCAAGCCTTGGAGTTTCGAGGCCGAGCGCCCGCAGGAGGGCGAAAAGGTCGCCTCCATCGACATCACCGGCGTCTTCTGCACCGCCGCCACCGCCATCAGCCGCGTCTATGAGATCGAGATCGACAAGCGGCGCGAGGACATCGCCGTCTTCTCTGAACCCTGCCCCGGCCTGGCGGGCCTGATCGAACTGGGCGCGCCGCCGGAGGAGCTGAAGGTGGTGATCGACGACCACGTCGATGCGCTGCGTCGCCGCATCGGCCGCCACCCGGACAAGGCCATCCTGGGCTGCACCCACTATGAGATCGTCGCCGAACTGTTCGCCCAGGCCCTGCCGGCCGGGACCGTTCTGATCGAACAGCCGACGGCGGTGGCGGATGCGCTGGAGCGCTATTTCAAGGCGCACCCGGAATACGATCTGGGCGACAGCGGGCGCCGCGACTTCCTGACCACCGGCCAGGCCGGGCCGCAGTCGGAACTGGTGTCCCAGTTCTGGGGCGCGCCGGTGACGTTCGAACAGGCCTAAGGGCTCAGCAGCCCGGGCAATCCGGCAGCGGCTCGGTCTCCAGCTGCAAGGTCGTATGGCCGATGGCGTAGCGCTTCGCCACCGCCTGGGCCTCGCAGATCAGGGCCGCCGTGTCGGCGCGGTCGTGGACCAGGTGGGCGGTCAGGGCCGTCTCGGTCGTCGATAGTCCCCAGACGTGCAGATCATGCACGGCTCGTACGCCCGGCAAGCCGACAAGCGCCTGTTCCAAAGCCGGCACGTCCACGCCCGTCGGGGCGCCGTCCATGGCCAGATTGACCGAGTCCTTCAGTAGGCCCCAGGTCGACCACAGGATCACGACCACGATCGCCAGGCTGACCAGCGGATCGACCACCGACCAGCCGGTCATCATGATCAGCCCGCCGGCCAGCACCACGCCCAGCGACACGCCCGCGTCCGCCATCATATGCAGATAGGCGCCGCGCGCATTCAGATCGTGCTGCGACTTCATGAACAGCAGCGCGGTGCCCAGGTTGATGACGAAGCCGATGCCGGCGACCGCCATGATGACGCCCGAGCCGACCGGCGCAGGCTCGTTGAATCGCCGCACGGCCTCGAACGCGATGGCCCCGCAGGCGAAGATCAGCAGCAGCGCATTGCCCAGCGCCGCCAGCACCGTCGCCTTGCCGAACCCATAGGTCCGCCGACCGCCCGCCGCCCCATGTGCGCCGCGTCGCGCCAGCCAGGCCGCTCCACCCGCCATGGCCAGGCCCAGCACGTCCGACAGATTATGCCCGGCGTCGGCCAGAAGGGCGGTCGAATCCGCGATCAGCCCCGCGCCGAACTCGCACGCAACGAACAGCAGATTGACCACCAGTCCGACGGCATAGCGCCAGTCGCCGGTGTCCACCGGGCCGTGGCTATGGCCGCCGTGGCCGTGACTGTGCCCGTGGTGGCTGTGAGAATGCCCGTGACCGTGATCCGCATGATCGTGGTCGTGCCGGTGGCTGGGGCTGTGCTCGTGCGCGGCGTTCATGGCTCGCCTATACGCCCTCTGGCGCAACAGCCAAGCCGATACATGATAACGCATTGAATGTTATCATGTAATATCGCGTCAGTGTTGGTGCATGGCGACGACTAGGCCAAGACCGATCAGGGCCACGCCAAGCACCGCCCCCTCATATCGCGCCCAGCGTTCCAGCCGCAGGATCGAGGCGCCGGCGCTGGCCAATGCCGTGAAGACCGCCATGCCGGCGATGGTCCCCGTCGCGAACACCACCGTCAGCAGCGCCAGGGCCCCAAGGCCCGCCGAGGCCGACGACAGATAGATGGGCAGCAGCACTTCGCCCGGCGAGACCGCCATCATGGCGACCAGACCCAGGAAGGCGGCCTTGTCCGACACGGCCGGCTCAGGCGTCTCGACCGCAGGACCACCGGCCATGGCCGGGCGCTTCAGGGTCGCGCGCGCCAGATAGAAGGCGCCGAACAGAAACAGCAGCACTGCCGCAAGGTGAGGCAGCACGCCCTCGATCCACTGATCCAGCGCCAGACCCGCCGCTACGATCAGGCCACCGACCACCGCCGTCGTGGCGATATGGGCCAGGCCCGCCGCCGTCACCGCCATCAGGATCCGCGACGGTCGCCAGCCTTGCGCCCGCCCCACAAGCGTGAAGGGCAGCCAGTGGGTCGGCAGGGCCGCATGCAGGAAGGCCGCAACGAAGCCGCCGCCCAGCAGGGAAAGCATGACGGACTGTTCGGGACCGGGGGACATGACCGGCCCTATAGCGTGTTACTTTATAACGGTCGAGAAGAATCGGCGATCAAAGCCAATCGGCGAACGGCTCGCGGTCCAGCATCTCTTCATACGTCGGACGTGGCCGGATCACGGCCCACTGATCGCCATCCACCAGCACCTCGGGAATCAGGGGCCGGCTGTTGTATTCGCTGGACATCACCGCGCCGTAAGCCCCCGCGCCGGTGAAGACGATCAGGTCCTCGGCCTCCAGCGGCGGCAGCGCGCGGTCACGCGCGAAGGTGTCGCCCGTCTCGCACACCGGCCCGACCACGTCATAGGCCGTCGCCCCACCCTCGCGCGGATTGACCGGCTGGATGTCGTGGAAGGCGTCGTACAGGGCCGGCCGCATCAGGTCGTTCATCGCCGCGTCCAGCACCAGAAAGCGCCGTCCGTCCGAGCGTTCGTTGACCTGGATCACCTGGCTGAGCAGCACGCCGGCGTTGGCGGCCAGCAGCCGACCCGGCTCGAACGCCGCCTCAACGTCCAGCCCGTTCAGAACCCGCGCGGCCATGGCGACATACTCGGCCGGCGACGGCGGCTCGGTCCCACCGGAATACGGCACGCCTAGCCCGCCCCCCAGATCCAGGCGGGTCACGGCATGACCCTGCGCCCGCAGTTTGCGCGTCATGTCCGCCAAGACCTCGAAGGCGGCCTTCAGCGGCTCAAGGTCGGTGATCTGGCTGCCGATATGGCAGGCCAAGCCCACCGGCGTGACATGGGGCGAGGCCGAGGCGCGGGCATAGAGGTCCATCGCCTCCTCGACCGGCACGCCGAACTTGTCGCCCTTGCCGCCCGTGGTGATCTTGGCGTGGCCGCCCGCGCCCACGTTCGGATTGACCCGGACGGCGATGGCCGGCGACGCATCCATCATGGCTGCAACGGCGATCAGCCGATCCAGCTCGGCGCCGGATTCGACGTTGATCTGACGCACGCCGACGCTGATGGCAAAGGCCATTTCCACATCGGTCTTGCCGACGCCGGAGAAGATGATCCGGTCGGGCGGCACGCCGGCGGCCAAGGCGCGGCGGATTTCGCCCTCGGAGACGGTGTCTGCGCCGGACCCCAGTTTCGCCAGGGTCGCCAACACCGAAAGGTTGGAGTTGGCCTTAACCGCAAAGGCGATCAGGGCCTCGCCCAAAGCGTCCCGATGCGCATCGGCGGCAGCGCGCAGCAGGCCGTAATGCCGCTTCAGCGTCGCGGTCGAATAGACATAAGCCGGCGTGCCGACCTCGTCCGCGATCAGCTCCAGCGGCACGCCCTCAGCATGGAGGGCGCCGTCCTTCAGGTCGAAATGGTGCAACTTACCGCGGGTCGTTCTGGGCGGCGCCGGCGCCGATCGGGTTGGACGGGCCGCCGTCGATCGGCACGCTGCTGGACGGACGGTTCATGGTCGCCGGCTCGGGCAGCCCCGGCGCTCGGCTGCTGCGCGGCGCACGCTCGGTCTCGCGCACCGGCGATTCCAGATCGGCCATCCGGCCGCAGGCGGAGGTCAGAAGGGCAAGCGCGCCCGCGACGATGAGGGTCTTCTTCACAGGCGGTCTCTCCAGTCGGCGATGCGCGCACGGACCTGTTCCGGCGCGGTTCCCCCATAGCTTTGGCGGCTTTGGCACGAAGCCTCGGCGGTCAGCACCTTGTAAACCGCTTCGGTGATCCCCGGCTCCAGTTTCTGCATTTCTTCCAGCGGCAGTTGCGACAGATCCACGCCCAACCCCTCCGCCCGTTTGACCGCCGCCCCCGTCACATGGTGCGCCTTCCTGAACGGCAGGTTCAGTTCGCGCACCAGCCAGTCGGCTAGGTCCGTCGCAGTCGAAAAGCCCGCGCCCGCCGCCTGGGCCATTCGTTCGGTGTTGGGTTGCAGGGCCGAAACCATCGCCGTCATCGCGACCAGGGCCAGATCCAGGGCGTCGAAGGCCTCAAACACCGGCGGCTTGTCCTCCTGCATATCCTTGGAATAGGCCAGCGGCAGGCCTTTCATCACCGTGGACAGGGCGACCAGAGACCCCATGATCCGCCCGGTCTTGGCCCGCACCAGTTCGGCGGCATCCGGATTGCGCTTCTGCGGCATGATCGACGAGCCGGTGGTCAGGTCGTCGGGCAGGCTGGCGAAACCGAACATCGGCGTCATCCAGACCACGATCTCCTCAGCCAAGCGCGACAGATGCCCGGCCGTGATCGAGGCGGCGGCCAGGCTTTCCAGCGCAAAGTCGCGGTCCGACACGGCGTCCAGGCTATTAGCCATCGGCCTGTCGAAACCCAGATCCGCCGCCGTCGCCTGACGATCGATGGGGAAGGGCGAACCGGCCAGGGCCGCCGCCCCCAGCGGGCTTTCATTCATCCGGGCGCGGGCGTCGGCGAACCGCCCCGCATCGCGGCCGAACATCTCGACATAGGCCATCAGATGGTGACCCAGGGTCACCGGCTGGGCGGTCTGCAAATGGGTGAAGCCGGGCATCAGGTCGCCGGCATGCTGTTCGGCGCGCGTCAGAAGCGCAGCCTGCAAGGCCTTCAACTGCGCGACCGAGCGATCGCAGGCGTCGCGCACCCACAGGCGGAAATCGACCGCGACCTGATCGTTGCGGCTGCGCGCCGTGTGCAGCCGGCCCGACGGCTCGCCGATCAGTTCATTGAGGCGCGCCTCCACATTCATGTGGATGTCCTCGAACTGGTCGCGGAACGGGAAGGTCCCGGCCTCGATCTCGGACTGGATGACCTCCAGCCCGCCCAGGATCGCGTCCGCATCGGCCTGCGCGATGATGCCCTGTTTGGCCAGCATGCGGCAGTGGGCCCGCGATCCGGCCAGATCCTGACGCCACAGGCGCTGGTCCACGCCGATGGAGACGTTGATCGCCTGCATGATCTCGGCGGGGCGCGACGAAAAGCGTCCGCCCCACATGTCTTGACCCGCGGGCTTCACCGGCGCAGTCGAACCGCCGGATGGATTGGCGTCGGAAGAAGGTGTTTCGGTCATGAGCGGCTCAAGAAAGGCGATCTGGGCGGTCGTCGGCGCGGTCGTCGTCGTCAGCACCATCGCCGGCGCCGGCGGCATGGCGATGTCGCTATACGCCAATCATCGGCAGAAGGCGCAAGTCGAACAGACCACAACCGCCGCCGAGGCGCCGAAAAGCGATCTGGCGCGCTTCGCGGTCGGATCCCTGGCCGCGATATCGACCCCGGCCGAGTCGAAACAGGCGCCCGAATACGCGTTCCGCGATCGCACGGGCACAGCCGTCCGCTTCTCGGCCTTCCAGGGCAAGGTCGTGGTCGTGAACCTGTGGGCGATGTGGTGCGCGCCCTGCAAGGCGGAAATGCCCACGCTTCAGGCGCTGGCGAAAGCCTATGAGGCGAACGAGGATCTGGTCGTCCTCCCGATCAACGTGGACGCCACACCCGAAGCCGCAGCCGAGGCGAAACGCTTCTTGGCCGACCACGCGCCCCTGCCGTTCTACAGTGACGCCAAATTCCAGCTGCCGTTCGAGTTTCCCGGCAAGGGCGCCATGCCGCAGACCATTATGTTGGATCGTCAGGGCCGCATTCGGGCTGTCATGAAGGGTGAGGCGGACTGGTCCAGCCAAGAAGCCCGCGCTTTGATCGATGCGATCCTGGCGGAAGGCGGCGCGCCGCCCCACGCCTGATCGTCTTTAGTTGCTGTTCGCCGGAACGCGCTGGTCGGTCGCGGGATTGATCGCGCCGGGTTTTCCGTCGGCCGCCGCTTCGGCCTGTTCGGTTTCGAGCTTGTCGGCGACCTTGCCGGCGCCGCTCTCGACCGCCTGCGCCGCCTTCATCGCGCCGCCTTCGATCACTTCTCCGGCCTGAGACGCGACATCGGCCGTCTTGTCGGCCGCAGCCTCGGCATGCGCCTCGGTCTTTTCCTGCTCGGCCTGGGTGCAGGCGGCAGCACCCAGCGTCATTGCGGCGACGGCCGCCATCAGGGCTTTGGTTCGGATCGTCACGACGAAACTCCGGTCAAGGTTGAAAGCTCGACCGGAAAACGCAGCACAACGGCGCAGGTTGCAGCGGGAATGAGGTGGTGACTGGAGGCGGGATCGAACCGCCGACCTGTGGGTTATGAATCCACCGCTCTAACCATCTGAGCTACCCAGTCCCGGGCCCTGCGCGAGGCCGGGGCCAGCGCGAAAGAGGCGTGCCTATATCGCCGTCAGGCGCGCGGTTCAAGTCGTCTCGGACCAGAACCTGCGGCGATAGAGCGCAAGACGCCCTGCGGCAGGAACGGTAACGCTGGCCTCGCCGTTTTGTAAAGACTGCCTACAGCCCAGCCGGAGCTCGCCCTTCATGCGCCTGATCGTCGCCGCCGCCTCGACATCCCTGCTCGTTCTCGCCGCCGCCTGTGGCGCAAATAGCGAGAGCGCCGGTGCTGCGCCTCAGGCCGGGGCCCCGCTGGAAACGCGTCCGGCGAACAATCCTGATCAACAACCGGCCTTCGCCGGCCAGACCCGCGCGCCGGGCGTCAAGACCGAACAGGCCATGACCCACACGGTGGTCGCCTCGGGCCTTGTCCACCCCTGGGGTCTGGCGGCCCTGCCCGACGGCCGCTGGCTGGTGACTGAAAAGCCGGGCCGTCTGCGCATCATCACCGCCCAAGGCCAGGTCGGCGAACCGGTCGCGGGCCTGCCCGCCGTAGATGCGCGCGGTCAAGGCGGCCTGCTGGATGTGATCGTCGGACCGAGCTTTGCGCAGGATCGCATGATCTATTGGAGCTATGCCGAACCCCGCGAGGGCGGCAATGCGACCTCAGTCGCGCGCGGGCGCCTGTCGGACGATCGATCACGCGTCGAGAACGTCCAAATCATCTTCCGCGCTCTGCCCGCCTATGACGGCGACAAGCATTTCGGGTCGTCCCTGGCCTTCGCGCCGGATGGCAAGCTGTTCATCACCCTGGGCGAACGCTCGGACAAGCCGATGCGGCCTCAGGCGCAGGATCTGGGCTCGCACATGGGTAAGACCATCCGCATCAACGCCGACGGCACAGTCCCGCAGGACAACCCCTTCGTCGGCCGCGCCGGCGCCCTGCCGGAAATCTGGAGCCTGGGACACCGCAACGTTCAGGGCGTCGCCGTTCAGCCGGGAACGGGCGCGATCTGGACCATTGAACACGGCACGCGCGGCGGCGACGAGGTCAATCTGGACAAGGCCGGCGCCAACTATGGCTGGCCGGATGCGGCCTACGGCGTTGAATATGCGGGCGGCGCGATCAACAGCGGCGCGACGCAAAAGGATGGCACCGAACAGCCCGTCTACTACTGGGATCCGGTGATCGCACCCGGCGGCGCGATCTTCTATCAGGGCGCCATGTTCCCCGGCTGGGACGGAAACCTGCTGGTCGCGGGCCTGAAGGAAAAGCATATCGCGCGTCTGGTGATCCAGAATGACCGCGTAGTGGGCGAAGAGCGTCTGCTGACGGACCTGGGCGAACGCATCCGCGATGTGGCGGTCGGCGCCGACGGATCGGTCTGGGCCATTACCGACGAGCAGAACGGCAAGCTGGTCAGGCTGTCGGCGACGCAGTAGTCTTCGAGGGCCGGGGGGCTATGTGGAGCGGTTGACGCTCCAAAGGGAGCACCGAACCATGCGTATCCTCATCCTTTCCGCCGCCATTGTCCTGCCGCTGCTTTCGGGCTGCGGAACCATAGGCGGCGTGAGCCGGTATCAGCGCGACCTAGACGCGTTGGAAAAGACCTGCACCCAGCGCCAGGGCATACTGACCCCAACAGGCCTGCAAACTGGACGGCCGGAAACAGAATACGCCTGCACCATCACCGGTGGCGCGAGCCGCATTCCACCACGCTGATTGAGGCAACCAGCGGTCAACCCGTCCTTCTCGCTTCATCACCATCGTCTGGCAGCCTGACATACTGGCGTCCGAGATCGCGACTACGCGGCTTATTACTTGACGTTGACGTAAACGTAGGGTTCTTGGCGTCCACGCTTGGAACCGCCTTGTCCGTCGTGCCGCGACCTGCCGCACGTTGAGGATGGGCCCAAAGATGGAGACGCACTTCCATGGCTGACGCCTATATCTACGACGCCGTCCGCACGCCGCGCGGCAAGGGCAAGAAGGACGGCTCGCTGCACGAGATCACCGGCCTCAGCCTGGCGACCCAGGTGCTGGAAGCCCTGCGTGATCGCAACGACCTGGACACCTCCAAGGTCGACGACGTCATCCTGGGCTGCGTCACGCCCGTGGGCGAACTCGGCGCCGACATCGCGCGCACCGCCGTGCTCTCGGCCGGTTGGTCGCAATATACGGCGGGTGTCCAGATCAACCGCTTCTGCGCCTCGGGCCTGGAAGCCGTGAACATGGCGACGGCCAAGGTGAAGTCCGGCGAGGCCGACTTCGCCGTCGGCGGCGGCGTCGAGGTCATGAGCCGCGTGCCGATGGGTTCGGATATGGGCGCCTGGCCGACCGACCCTTCTTCGGCCTTCCCGACCTATTTCGTGCCGCAAGGCGTGTCGGCGGACATGATCGCCACCAAATACGGCTTCAGCCGCGACGACGTGGACGCCTATTCGGTCGAGAGCCACAAGCGCGCCGCCAAGGCCTGGGCCGAGGGCCGGTTCAAGAACTCGGTGATCGGCGTCAAGGACCAACTGGGCCTGACCATCCTGGATCATGACGAGACGATCCGTCCGAACACGGACATGCAGGCGCTCGGCGGCCTGAACCCCTCCTTCGCCATGATGGGCGAAATGGCCTTCGACGGCGTGATCAACCAGCGCTATCCCGAGGTCGAACGCGTCAATCACGTCCACACGCCGGGCAACTCGTCCGGCATCGTCGATGGTTCGGCCGGCGTGCTGATCGGTTCGCTGGAAGCCGGCCAGGCCCTGGGCCTGAAGCCCCGCGCCAAGATCCTGGGCGGCGCCTCGATCGGTTCGGAGCCGTCGATCATGCTGACCGGCCCGGAATATGTGACCCGCAAACTGCTAAATAAGCTGGGCATGACGCCCGACGACATCGACCTGTGGGAGCTGAACGAGGCCTTCGCCGCCGTCGTCCTGCGCTACATGCAGGCGCTCGACATCGACCACGCAAAGATGAACGTGAACGGCGGCGGCATCTCGATGGGCCACCCGCTCGGCGCCACCGGCGCCATGATCACTGGCATCGCGCTTGACGAGCTGGAGCGCTCGAACAAGTCGACCGCCCTGGTCACCCTGTGCATCGGCGGCGGCATGGGCACCGCCACCGTCATCGAACGCGTCTGATCCAGGAGCAAATGGATATGGAAAACTTCAAGATCGACGTCGACGCCGACGGCATCGCCCTGATCACCTTTGATGTTCCGGGCCGTTCGATGAACACCCTGACGTCCTCGGTGATGAAGGAAATCCCCGAGCTGGTCGAACGCATCAAGACCGACGACGCCATCAAGGGCGCCGTCATCACCTCGGGCAAGGCCTCGGGCTTTTGCGCCGGCGCGGATCTGGGCGACATGGCCGGCGGCGTGCTGTCGGGCGGCGGCGACCTGCAAAAGGCGTTCGACGCCGGCTGGAAGCTGAACGGCGCCTTCCGTGCGCTGGAAACCTCGGGCAAGCCGATCGCGGCCGCGATCAACGGCCTGGCCTTGGGCGGCGGGCTGGAGTTCACCCTGGCGGCCCACTACCGCGTGGTCGAGAACGACAACAAGATCCAGCTGGGCCTGCCCGAGATCAAGGTCGGTCTGTTCCCCGGCGGCGGCGGCACCCAGCGCCTGACGCGCCTGGTCGGCGTCCAGAACGCCATGATGGCGATGAGCGAGGGCAAGTCCTTCCGCCCGAACGACGCCAAGGGCGCCGGCATCGTCCACGAGGTGGTCGAGAAAGGCCAGTCGGTCGAGGCCGCCAAGGCCTGGATCAAGAACGGCGGCAAGGCCGTGCAGCCTTGGGACGAAAAGTCGTTCAAACTGCCCGGCGGCGGCCCCTATCACCCGGCCGGCATTCAGAACTTCATGGTCGGCAACGCCATGCTGCGCAAGCAGTCGTACGGCAACTATCCGGCCGTGGTGAACCTGATGAAGGCTGTTTACGAAGGCGCCCAGGTGCCGATGGACGCGGCTCTGCGCATCGAGACCCGCTACTTCATCAAGACCCTGATGACGCCGCAGGCCCAAGCCATGATCCGTTCGCTGTTCCTGTCCAAGCAGGAGCTGGACAAGGGCGCCGTTCGCCCGGCCGGCGTGCCCAAGTCCGATCCGAAGAAGGTCACGGTCATCGGCGCCGGCATGATGGGCGCGGGCATCGCCTATGTGCAGGCGCTGGCCGGCATCGAAACCATCCTGATCGACCAGACGCAGGAAGCCGCCGACAAGGGCAAGGCCCACGTCGAGGAACTGCTGAAGAAGCGCCTGTCGCGCGGTCAGTTGACGCAGGAGAAGTACGACGCCCTGCTGGGTTCGGTCACGGCGACGACGGACTATGATCTGATCAAGGGCTCGGACCTGGTCGTCGAGGCCGTGTTCGAAAACCGCGAGATCAAGGCCGACGTGACCAAGCGCGCCGAGGCGCAACTGGCCGAGGGCGCCGTGTTCGGCTCCAACACCTCGACCCTGCCGATCACCGGCCTGGCCGAGGCCTCGGTGCGGCCCGAGGACTTCATCGGCATCCACTTCTTCTCGCCCGTCGACAAGATGATGCTGGTCGAGATCATCCTGGGCGAAAAGACGGGTCAGGCCGCCATCGCCAAGGCGCTGGACTATGTGCTGAAGATCAAGAAGACGCCGATCGTCGTTAACGACAGCCGCGGCTTCTATACCTCGCGTTGCTTCTCCACCTTCCTGATGGAGGGCATGGCGATGCTGGAAGAGGGCTACGGCCCGGCCCTGATCGACAATGTCGGTCGCATGACCGGCATGCCGCGCGGCCCGCTGGAGATGCACGACGACGTCGCCCTGGACCTGTCCTACAAGATCGCCAAACAGACGGCGCTGGATCTAGGCGACAAATACGTCCCGTCGGAAGGCGCCGACATCGTCGCCAAGATGGTTGAGGGCGGACGCTTTGGTCGCAAGAACGGCAAGGGCTTCTACGACTATGACAGCAAGCCCAAGACGATCTGGAAGGGTCTGGGCGAACTGGCCCCCACCACCAAGGGCATCGACCAGCCGGAAGAGGCGACCGCCTTCGCTCAGATCGACGAACTGAAGACGCGCCTGCTGTATCGCCAGGCCGTCGAAGTGGCCCGTTGCTGGGAAGAGGGCGTCATCGACGACCCGCGCGAAGCCGATCTGGGCGCCATCCTGGGCTGGGGCTTCGCGCCCTGGACCGGCGGCCCGATCAGCATGATCGACGGCATCGGCCTGGCCAAGTTCGTCGAAACCGCAGACCGCCTGGCCGCCACCTATGGCGACCGGTTCAAGGTCCCGGACCTGCTGCGCGACATGGCCGCCAAGAACGAGACCTTCTACGGCAAATTCGCCCCGGAGAAGGCCGCCGCCTGATCGGTCGCGGACATCCACAGACGGAACGGGCGGCCTTCGGGTCGCCCTTTTTCGTTTGGCGTTTGACTTTCGTCATCCTCCGGCGCGCGAAGCGCGACCGGGGAACCCAGCGGCGCCGGCGGCAATCTTTCCATCGCAGGATCTCGGGGCGTCGAGTCCGCGACAGCTTCGCGCTCACGCGCGCCGCTGGGTTCCGGTTCTGCGCTACGCTTTGCCCGGAATGACGAAAGAAAGATCAGCGCTGCTCACAAAAGAAAAGACCCGCCCGACACGAGGTCGAGCGGGTCGCTCCGCCGCCCTTCGCGGGGTCGGTGGCGGGTCGCTAGGGCGACGGAGTAGCGGTGAAAAGACCGGATCGAGAGCTGGACCAACTTTGACAGTCCGCCCAGCCTCGGATGCTGGCGTCAGCCTTCCAGATCCTGGCCCTCGTCCGGCTCGGGCGTGCCCAGCAGTTCGTCGGCGATCTTGTTGGTCGAGGCGCGCACGGCCTTTTCGATCGAGGCCGCGATGTCCGGATTCTGCTTCAGGAACTCGCGCACGTTCTCGCGGCCCTGACCGATCCGGGTGGAGTCATAGCTGAACCAGCTGCCCGACTTCTCGATGATGCCAGCCTTGACGCCCAGGTCGATGACTTCGCCCAGTTTGGAAATACCCTCGCCATACATGATGTCGAAGATGACCTCGCGGAACGGCGGGGCGACCTTGTTCTTGACCACCTTGACCCGGGTGGTGTTGCCGACCACCTCGTCGCGGTTCTTGATCGCGCCGGTGCGGCGGATGTCCAGACGCACCGAGGCGTAGAACTTCAGCGCATTGCCGCCCGTCGTCGTCTCGGGCGAGCCGTACATGACGCCGATCTTGTGACGGATCTGGTTGATGAACAGGACGATGCATTTCGACTTGGAGATCGAGGCGGTCAGCTTGCGCAGCGCCTGGCTCATCAGGCGCGCCTGAAGGCCCGGCAGGCTGTCGCCCATCTCGCCCTCGATCTCGGCGCGCGGCGTCAGCGCCGCGACGGAGTCGATGACCACGATGTCCACGGCGCCCGACCGAACCAGCGTATCCACGATCTCCAGCGCCTGCTCGCCGGTATCCGGCTGCGACACCAGAAGATCATCCAGATTGACGCCCAGCTTCTGGGCATAGACCGGGTCCAGCGCATGTTCGGCGTCGACGAAGGCGGCGACCCCGCCCTTCTTCTGCACTTCCGCGACGGTGTGCAGAGCCAGGGTCGTCTTGCCCGAAGATTCGGGACCGAACACCTCGATCACCCGCCCGACCGGCAGACCGCCGATGCCCAGCGCCATGTCCAGGCCCAGCGAGCCGGTCGAGACGCTGTCGATCTCGGCGACCACGCCCGCCTTGCCCAGTTTCATCACCGAGCCCTTGCCGAAGGCGCGATCGATCTGCGCGATGGCCGCCTCCAGGGCGCGTTGCTTGTCGCCGTCGTCCTTGCCCACCAATTTGAGTGCCGCCTGTGAAGCCATTGCCTTCGTCTCCCTTGCCATGATTCCCGTCATTCAGCTTGGGAGAGACCCGCCTGGACCCGCCCCCGTTTCGTGAGGCGGACTATGTGCATGGTTTGTTCTGGTTCACAAGATGTTCTCATCGATCAAAACGAGAACATCCAAAACCTACGACCGTTTTTGACGCCGGCTAAAGCGGAAGGCGTAGGCTGAAGCTGGCGCCCTCGGGGTCGTAAGTCATGACCGCCGAGCCGTGCAGCGAGCGGTTGATCGTCGAGTCGATCAGCACCGAACCGAAGCCCTTGCGCTGAGGCGGCAATACAGCAGGGCCACCGCTTTCGACCCAATCCAGCAGCAGATAGCCGTCAGCAACCGACCAGTCGATCCGCACGCAGCCTGAGGCGTTCGATAGGGCGCCGTATTTGGCCGCGTTCACCGCCAGTTCGTGAAACACCATCCCCATGCCCAGGGTTTGTTGCGCGTTCAGATCGACGGCCGGACCGGTCAGGCGAACCTGTTCCTCGGCATAGGGCGCCAGTTCCTGGGCCAGCATGGCGCGCAGATCGACATGCTCCCAGTTCGCGGCCGTCAGCAGATTCTGAGTGTTGGACAGGGCCACGAGCCGCTCTTCGAAAAGGGCGGTGAAGGTGGCGACATCCGGCGTGCGCCGCGCGGTCTGGTGGGCGATGGACTGCACCGTGGCCAGTGTGTTTTTCACCCGGTGATTCAGTTCGTTGATCAGCAATCGCTGCAAGCGTTCGCTGTCGGCCAAGGCGGCGAAGGCCTCGCGGCGATCGGTGATGTCGGTGATGACGCCCGACATCTTGATCGGCCGGCCCGAACGACTGCGGATCAGGCGTCCGCGCAGATGGATCCACCGGCCAGAGGCCGGCAGACGCCATTCCTGATCGTATTCGCCCTCCCCCGCCAGGGCGCGCTCCAGCGCCTGACGATGCAACGGCAGATCCTCGGGCGACAGACGGTCGCCGACCTCGCTCGGGCCAAGGCGGCAGGACGGATCGATGGACAGGATTTCGCGCGCGCGGCCTGACATCATCGTCGTCTTCATCGGCAGGGTCGCTTCCCAGAAGCCGACGCCGCCGGCGTCCACGGCCGCCAGAACATTGGCCCGCTGATCGACGATCGAGGCGCCGAGCGCGAGAAACAGCAGCGTGACCGCCCCGGTCGTCACCGCGACCGCCAAGACGACCGGCGACGCCCCGCCCTGCAACGGCCCCGCGTCGGCGATCGGGGTCAGGATCACGGCCGCCATGCCGATATGGTGCATAGAGACGATGGCCAGACCCAGGATCACGGCGGCGACCGCGCGCCAGGCCAGACCCCGCTCCTGACGGGCCGCGATCAGGGCGGCGTAGGCGGCGGCGACCGCGACGACCACCGACAGGGCGACCAGCACGGGCTGATAGCTCAGGACAGCGTTCATCCGCATCGCCGCCATCCCGACATAGTGCATGGCGACGATGGATCCGCCCATCAGCAGGGCCGCCGGCGCCAGTCGCAGGGGGCTGGCCTGCGCCGTGCCCGCCGTCAGGAAGGCCGCCGCCGTGCCGGCCGTCGCCAGCAGGAAGGAGACCAGCGTCAGGCCAGGATCATAGACGACTGCGCCGTCGCCCTCGAACCCCAGTATGGCGATGAAATGCATCGACCAGATGCTGACGCCCAGCGCCAGGGCCGAAACGCCCAACCAGCGCAAACGCGTCGCGCCGATCTGGCTTCGGGTTCGATTGAACAGATCCAGAGCCGTCCACGCGCCCAAAATCGCGATCGCCAGCGACAGGACTGTGAACGCATTGACGTGAAGGTGGTGCAAGCGCGCCGAAGCCCCGAGAAACAGCAGCGATAGCCTTAGCCGGGTTTCATCGCTCGGACGACTGCGAAACGCATCCGGATCAAGCGACCAACCTTGCCCCCACGGCGACCGCGACGGCCAGCGTCAGACTGGCGGCGGCGAAGATTGGCAAGGCCCGGCCCGAGCGAGGCGCCAGCGGGCGGACCAGCATCGCGATCATCAGGGCAATCGGCCCCACCGCGCCAGGCATGTCCATGCCGACCCCCAGGAAGACGCCGTGCCCCTGAACCAGCAACCACCCGCCGACCAGCGACGTGGTCACGACGGCGGGTGCGAAGGACGCCCACGAGCCGAGGCGGGCGCCGATCACGGCCGTCAACGCGGCGGCCAGGGCGGCGATCAGACCAGGCCACAGCAGCAGGAAGGCGGCTTCCGGCGCCACCGCCTGCACCCCGCCGCCCAGGATCAGAACCAGGATGATCAGCCCCAGCCAGCCGCCCCAGACGGCGTCTGCGTCCTGCGGTTTCGGCCGCGCCAGGCTCAGCGCCAGGGCAATCACCGTCGCCCCCAGGACCGGCAGGCTGAAGCCGCCCAGCGCCGCTGCAATCGCGAATGCGGCCAGTATCACTCCAGCTGCGCCCCACCGGCCCATCAGGCGCCGCCCTGCGGTCAGCATCAAAACCAGGGCCAGCATGGCCAGGGCCACGGCGATTTCCAGAACCGGCAGGCGGCGCAGCAAGGTGTAATAGAGGTCGGCCGAATCCACGCGACGGCCGATCGGCCCGGCCAGGACGCGCACCGCCTGTCCCACCACCACCGCGCTGGCCAACAGCCACAGGCCATCCGCCGCGCCCCGCACGACCGACGTCGCCCGCAAGCCCGTGGCGTGGCGTGCGCCCCATGCGGCGAAGGCCGTCGCGAGAACCCCCACAGTCAGCAGGACCCAGCCGATCGCCGGCGAATGCTGGACGACAAACAAGCCAAACACATCAGCATAGACCGCGTTCTGCGTCGCCTGCGGCAGGGTCGGCGCCCCCAGCAGGTCATCGGCCATCTCGAGCGCCTGGGAGCCGATATGCTGCACGCTACCCTGATCCAGCGACTGGGGGGTCGAGGATGGTGAATGATACTGCGCCGGGCGGCCGATGAAGGCCAGATTGATCCCCGCCAGCCTCCGATCCGCCGCCACCGTGAAGTCCGTCCCATTGGGCATCAGGCGATAGACGAAGATGGCCAGGGCGTTGCTAGACGGCCCACTCGTCGCCCTCTGGGTCGCCTGAGCATAGCGGGCGATGGTCTGGGCGTTGTCCGGTCCGGTCTCGAACATCATGGCGCGCCCGCCGCCGCCCCGCGCCTCCAGATTGATCACCGCCCCGATGTCGTCGCGCAGCGGATGTTCGCTGAAAAAGGCCCGCGCCCCGTCCAGATTCAGCTCCTCGGCGTCGGTGAACAGGACAACCAGCGTCCGCTCGGCCCCGCCCCTCGCCTTGATCGCGCGCACGGCTTCCAGAATGGCGGCGACGCCGGTCGCATCGTCGGCGGCGCCGGGCGAGTTCGGCACGCTGTCGTAGTGGGCCATCAGGGCGACAGCGGGCAGGCCGGGGTCACGCCCCGGCAGGACCCCGACGATATTGACCGCCTGAACGCCGCCCGCGTTTCCGCCCTCCCGCTCGATTCGCGCGACGGCGGCGGGCGACAGGGAGCCGGTCTGCAAGCTGGGCTGAAGCCCCAGCGCCGTCAGCCTTTGGCCGAGATAGGTCTGAACCTGCCGATGTTCAGCAGAGCCGACGGGATGCGGCGCTCGTGCGATCCGGTTCACGTCCATCATGGCGCGCGCGGCCGAGAACTGAACCGCAGGCGTCGAAGCGGGCAGGGGTTTGGGCGTCTGCGCGGTCAGCACCGCCAAGCCGAGGGCCGCCACAAGGGACGCCAGAAACAACACCCACCGCATATCCAATCCCCCGATCGCTCTGTCCCGCAATCAGCCCCGAACCACCGCTCTGCGCAAGGCGTCCGATCAGCGCCGCACGATGTTCCGAGCCGTCAGATTGCCCGTAGCCCCGTCGCCGTCGTCCGCGCTGGACCCGAACGGCCAACCGCGATCGTCGCCGCAGTAGCGTCGTCCGCCCTCGCGCGACCCGATCACCACCGCGCGCGGCCTCAGCCACCCCGCGCCGGTGAACAGATTGTCCGTAATTTGATTATAGGACGGCGTCTGGTGGCGTATTACGCCGTCCTCGCCGCAGTTGCGGTATAGAAACACCCCGCCCTTGCCGTGCAGCGCCAGCCGGTTGCCGACGATGCGGTTGGCGCCCGCCCCGTCCACCGCGATCTGTTCGCGCCCGGTGCGAATATCGAAATCGTTGTCCTGGATCAGCGCGCCAGCGCTCTCGGCGTCCAGATAGATGGCGGTCGAGGTCGAACGCCCCGTAAAGCGGGATCGCGTCACCGTGGTGCGCGTCACCCCGGGTCCGACATACAGGGGAATGGTCCCCACGCCCTCGAACCGGACCCGGTCCAGGGTGACGCGGATCGGCGCGGCGGACTGGGCCGCTTGCGTGTGTTCGGCGGTGCGTGACGAGGCCAGCAGGTCGCGCATCGACCCGCCCGCCCCCATGCCCCAGATCCGCACATTGCCGACGACGGTGCAGTTTCGGATCGTCACATCGACCGGCCGCGACCACCGATCGCCCTCGCGGCGAGACCAGACGGCGAGGGTCGGGGCGGCGGTCGTCGCCGGGCCCGGCGCGCGGATGGACCCGCCTCCGCAATCCAGTGAGGCCCCTGAGCCTTCCGCGCCCTCGATCAGTACGCGGCGGCGGATATCGACGCCCGACAGTTCGGCCTGGCACGTCAGGCGATACGGCTGCGTCGACGGCGCCGTCAGCGCCGCCACCTCTTGCGGCGTGCACGGACGGTCGGCCGGCGCCTGAAAGGTCAGCAAGGCCAAGGCCAGCGCCGCCGTCATATCAGGGCAGAGGGATCGTCAAGGCCGCGCGCTCGGCCGCGCAGCCCGGGTTGGTCAGGCCGCTGCGGCGCGCGGCCGCCAACTCGGCCCGCGCCGCCGCCATGTCCGCCTCGAAGGCCGGGGTGGCGACGGCCTTGGCCGCAACAGCCTGCCCGATCTGTTCGCCGACCGCGACATCGGTCGGATAGTGCATGGCGCAAATCAGGCGGCTGACCCCGATCTCATGGCCGATCCGGCGCACGGCCTCGGCCCGGTCCGGCTCAAGAGCCGCGAAGGCCTCGCCATAGGCCGTCGCGACCGCTGCGCTGCCGGACGGATAGGAGGCGCTGCGTCTCGCCGCCGGTGTCAGGGTCTGACAGGCGCGGCGATTGGGATCGTCGCCGACCGGCCGCAGCCGCGCCTGGCGCGCCTTGACGCGTTCGGCCGCACTGTTCGCGTCATGGAAGATTTTCGCCATCACCCGGTCCAGCGCCGGCGTCTCGGCCGACCCCAGCCGCACCCCCAAGGCGCAGTCGAAATGTTGTAAGGCCAGGGGCGGACGCAGCTCGGCATGGGCGGTCGCCAGCAGCCATCGGTCGCCGTCTTCCAGAGCCACAAGACGGGCCGAGGCCGCCTTGTCCGCCAGGTCCGCGATGGACCCCGGGGCCGGAGCTGCCGGAACCGCATCCGTCAGTTGGGCGATTGCTTCATCGCCCAGGAAGCCCGCCGTCGGTATCTTGCCGCCTGGCTTGGGTGCGCTGGCGCACCCCGCGGCCAGCAGGATCGCCGTCGCCGCACCCAGGGCGGCGACCCGTTTCACTGACCAGCGCTCCAGCCAAGCTGGACCGAGGTCTCGCCGGACTCGGTCGGCGTGGCGACGACCTGCAACGAGGCGCCGTTCACAGCGTCCGCCGCCGCGCCATAGGCGCGCGTGTCACCCTGGTTCATTCCGGCGACGGAGCGCAGGCCCGCCTTCTCGGCGCGCTCGCGATAAAAGGCGACGACATCGTCCGGCGAGGCGGTGGTGGTGAAGGTGATCAGGCCGCCCGGCCCGGCCTCGCCGCCAGCGGCCAGCGGCTGCCCGTCCACCTGTGCGCCGGGATAAAGGACCGCAAAGGACGGCGCGCCGTCGGCGGCGGCGGGCGCAGCCCCCCCTACGACGGCGGGCGCTTCGGCTGCTGGAGGCGTCGCATCGGCGACGGTCGGCGCCGACGCTTCGGGCGCAGCCTTGGCCTCGACCGGTTGAGCCGAGCGATCACATCCTGCGAGGCAAAACAGAACCACGACGGCGGAGACCGCCAAGCGAAGCGTCATCGAGAGATCGTCCTTGGACCGAGAGGGTCAGAGCGCCACCGTGGCGCATGGTTGCGGCGGCGACAAGGCGCCCGCTCAGTCGGCGGCGTCGTCCTGATCCGCCGCGCCTTTACCGGCCGACCCTTCTTGGGCCAGACGTGCATTGATCTTGGCCGAATCCGGGTCGTCATCCGTGCCTGCTGCCGACCCGCCGCGCAGCGAGCCTGCCCGCGTGTCCGATCCCGAATCGCTGCCGTCCAGCGCGTCGATCAGCGTATCCGCCTTGTGACCCAGATCCGGCTTCTCGCCCATGTCGGCGGCTTCGCGGGCGTCGTCGCAATCCGCTTCGGGCTTGGTGGGATCGGTGTCGGTCATGACGCAGTCTCCGTTCGTCGAGATGAGTTTAAAGCGCCTGATCCGGTTGCGGTTCCAGACCCTCGCCCTTGAACCCCGAGGGACAGACCCGATCTAGGCGTCATGATCCCGTTTTCAGTTCTCGACCTCTCCCCCATCGTCGAAGGCGGCGACGCCCGACGCGGCCTGGATGAAACCCTGGCCTTGGCCCAGGCCGCCGACCGGCTCGGCTATGAGCGGTTCTGGCTGGCCGAACATCACAATATGCCCGGCATCGCCAGCGCCGCGACCGCCATAGTCATCGGCCATGTCGCGGCAGGGACCGAGCGCATTCGCATCGGCTCCGGCGGCGTCATGCTGCCCAACCATGCGCCCCTGGTCGTCGCCGAACAGTTCGGCACACTGGAGACTCTGTTCCCCGGCCGGATCGATCTCGGCCTGGGCCGCGCGCCCGGCACGGACGGCGCCACCGCCCGTGCGCTGCGGCGCTATTTCGAAGGCGCCGACCAGTTCCCGCGCGACGTGGTCGAGCTGATCCAGTGGTTCGAACCGGCGTCTGAGAACCAGCCCGTCCGCGCCGTCCCGGGCGCCGGCCTGCGCGTACCGATCTGGCTTCTGGGCTCCAGCCTATTTAGCGCCCAGCTCGCCGGCCAGCTTGGCCTGCCCTACGCCTTCGCCAGCCATTTCGCGCCAGAACTACTGCTGGAGGCCCTGGCCCTGTATCGCCGCGAGTTCGTCCCCTCGGACCGCCTGGCCAAGCCCCGCGCCATGGCCGCGATCAATGTCTTCGCCGCCGACACGGACGCCGAGGGCGTGCGCCTGTCCACCTCGATGCAGCAGAGCTTCGCCCGCCTCTCGACCGGCAAGCCGGGCAAGCTGCCGCCGCCCGTCGACGACATCACCACGATCCTGACGCCGCAGCAGATCGCGGGCGCCAAGGGCCGCCTGCTCTATTCCGCTATCGGCGGTCCGGAGACCGTCAAGCGCCAACTGACCGACTTCATTGCCTTGACCGGCGTGGACGAGCTGATGGTCACCGGCATGATGTTCGACAACGCCGCCCGCATCCGCAGCCTGGAGATCGTGGCCGAGGTGCGTGATCAGATGGCGACGAAGCAGGCCGCCTAAAGGCCCTTCAGGAAAGCCAGCAGCAGGCGGTTGATCTCATCCGCCCGTTCCTGCTGGATCCAATGACCCGCGCCCGGCACGACGACCGAGCGGATCAGGTTCGGCGCCCAGTCCTTCAGGCTCGCCTCATGCCCGCCAGCGTAGTGGCGCACCGGGTCGTCCTCGCCCACGATGAACAGGGCGGGCGGGGCGATCTTTTGGTCCTGAACGAAGGCCGTCAGCGACCAGTTCAGGTCCATCGCCCGATACCAGTTCAGGGGTCCTTCGAACCCGCCCGCCGAAAAGGCGTGCACATATTCATCGAAATGCGCCTCGCTCATCCATGGCGGCAGGGTCGCGTCGTCGGTGATGGTGTCGAGCAGGGCCACGCCTTCGGGCAGAAAGCCGGTCGATCTGCGATCGGCGAGGGTCGCGCCGTCGTAGGCGTAGAACAGTTTCCGCAGCGCTATCGCAGGTTCGGCGTCCAGCGGGCGGTGCGCGTCCGGCGCCTGAAATCGGCTGATATAGAGGTCGCCCAGCCCGGCCCGTTTCGAGATGGCGGCCATGGCGGCGGTGGGCGGTCCCTTGGGTCGGCGCGGCTGGAACGGCACCGACACGCCCGCGACCGCCTTAAACAGATCGGGCCGCAACAGGGCGCAATGCCAGGCCACCGGGGCGCCCCAGTCATGCCCGACGACGACGCAAGGCCCCTTGCCCAGCGCGCGGACCAGATCGACCATGTCACCGACCAGATGCAGGATCGAGTAGGCCTCTACCCCCTCCGGCTTCTCTGTTCCGCCATAGCCCCGCATATCCGGGGCGACGACATGATAGCCCGCCTGCGACATCGCCTCGACCTGTGCGCGCCAGCTGATCCCCAGTTCGGGGAAGCCGTGGATCAGCAGGACCAGCGGCGCGTTATCATCCTCGAACCCGGCCTCCAGAACCTGTTGGACCAGACCGTCGGTCTTGATATGCCGGGTTCGCATCGCTTCCTCCGACGGCGTTCTCGCCGCTCATTATCGTCAGGACGGACATGACCCGCCTCGTCACCTTTGCGGACGGTACGACCGTTCCCGCCCTCGGCCAAGGCACCTGGGAGCTGGGCGACGACCCGGCCTGGCGCGATGAAGAGCAGCAGGCTCTGGCGCGCGGCATCGACTTGGGCATGACCCTGATCGACACGGCCGAACTCTATGGCGACGGCCGGTCGGAGCGGCTGGTGGGAGAGGTCATCGCCGGGCGGCGCGACGAGGTCTTCCTGGTCTCCAAGGTCCGACCCGAGAACGCATCCGAGATGAAGATGATGCTGGCCTGCGAGAAGTCGCTGGAACGGCTCGGCGTCGAACGGCTGGATCTCTATCTGCTGCACTGGGAAGGCAACGTCCCGCTTGAGGAGACCGTCGAGGCCTTCCGCGACCTGGTCGATGAGGGGATGATCGCCCGCTGGGGCGTGTCGAACCTGGATCTGCGCGCCATGGAGCAGTTGATGGAGATCGAGGGGGGCGAGGACTGCGCCGCCAACCAGCTGCTCTATAATCTCGCCTCGCGCGGGGTGGAGTTCGACCTCTTCCCGTGGATGCAGGCGCGCGACATGCCGATGATGGCCTATTCGCCGCTTGGGCGGGGCGAACTGCTGGAACAGCCCCTGATCCGCGACATCGCCAATCGCCATTCCGCCAGCCCCGCCCAGGTCGCCCTCGCCGCCGTGCTGCGCCACGACGGCGTCATCGCCATCCCAAAGGCCAGCTCCGTCGAACACGTCGAGGCCAATGCCGACGCCCTGGAAATCCAGTTCGACCTGGAAGACCTGGAACGCCTGGACGAGGCGTTCCAGGCTCCGAACCACGCGGTGCCGTTGGATATTATCTAAGGGTCATGGCGCGACCCGGCCCTTAACCCCGTCATCCTCGCCCTTGTGGCGAGGATCCAGACTCCCTGTGCGTCCGCAGAGTGCGCCATCGGCGAAACCGGGAGTGTGGATCCTAGGCACAAGGCCTAGGATGACGAACGGAGTACGGACAGCAGCCGTGCCCGCTCATCATCCGTATACGGAACGACCGGCCCTCGCCCCCACACCGGATCAGGCCAGAGGCCGTCGTCGCGCCTCCGCCCGACCACATGGACATGAAGCTGCGCCGTCACATTGCCGATGGCGCCGACGTTCAGCTTCTCCACCACACCCAGCCGTCGCACCAGCGCCCCGGCCCGCACTGTCTCCTCCATCAGCATCGCCCGCTGCTCGACGCTCAGATCCTCCAGCTCCACCGCCCCCTCGACGCGCGGGATCAGGATCAGCCAGGGAAACCGCGCATCGTCCTGCAGCCGCACCTGGCACAGCGGCCATTCGGCGGCGGCGACCGACCCGGCCTCGAAGGCCGGCGCGACCTCAAACCCCATCAGTTCAGCCCATAGATGACGCAGGCGCTGTCGGTCAGGGTCTGCAAAGGCGGTTGCAGCGCCAGCCGCGCCGCCTCGATCTGGGCCTCGCTCGGCGCTCCACCTCCGGGCGGCGGAGGAGGAGGAGGAGGCGGGGGCGGCGGCGGAGGTGCATAGGCCATGCGCGAACCCGTCACCACGATGTCGTCCACCGTCGTCTCGTGCCCGCTCCCCGCGGCGTACGAAGGCCAGCCCGCCAGCACATCCGTCTGACAGACCCGCCCCGACGGATCGATGATCTTGACCCGCCCGAGGGTCGCGCCCGCATTGGTCGCCGCCGCCTCGGCTCGGCGGCGCGCATCCTTCATCGCCTCGGCCTGCAGATTGGCCTTCCAGCTGTTCTCCGGCTCCAGGTTGAAGTTCACCTGTCCGATCGACGTCGGACGCGAGGCCACGATGGTCGCATAGACCCGCTCGATCAGGGCCACGTCGCGCACCGTCACACTGACCGAAGCGTCGGCCTGATAGCGGGCCACACGGTCGGCGCGGGTGTTGTCGCGCATCACCCCGTTTTCGTCGCGGTACTGGTCATAGAGCGGCCGGGTGGTGACGCTGGTCTCGACCCGCACCTTGTCCGCGCCATAGGCCGACAGGGCCTGGCTCAGCGCCCGCACCTGATCGGCGGCGGCGCGCGAGGCCTCCGTTACGCTGCGGTCCACCGACTGGAAGCTGGCCGAAACGAAGGCGCGATTGGCCTGGATCTCCACCCGGACCTGGCCGAGCGACGCAATCACCGGATCGCGCATCCACCAGGGCGCGGGGATATAGCGGTCGCCGATCGTCGCGGGCGGCGTCTGAGCCAGCACAGGCGTGGCGACCGACGCCAGCAGCAGGGCGAAAGCGAATGAACGGCGCATCGAAATCCTCCGGTTGTCGCCGGACCTTCGCAAGCCTGACCAAGGCCGTAAAGCGAGGTTCTTGCGACAGCCGCGCGAGGGGTCTAGACCGCCCGCACGATTAATCCCCTTTCGCACACGCAATAAACGGAGACATCCATGGCTCGCGCGAAGATCGCCCTTATCGGCGCCGGCATGATCGGCGGAACCCTGGCCCACGTGGCCGCGCGCGAAGCCCTGGGCGACGTGATCCTGTTCGACATCGCCGAAGGCACCCCGCAGGGCAAGGCGCTGGACATCGCCGAGGCCTCGGCCGTCTTCGGCCAGGACGTGGCCCTGAAGGGCGCCAACGACTATGCCGACATCGCGGGCGCCGACGTCTGCATCGTCACCGCCGGCGTGCCGCGCAAGCCGGGCATGAGCCGCGATGACCTGATCGGCATCAACCTGAAGGTCATGAAGGCCGTCGGCGAAGGCATCAAGGCCCACGCCCCCGACGCCTTCGTCATCTGCATCACCAACCCGCTCGACGCCATGGTCTGGGCCCTGCAGAAGTTCTCAGGGCTCCCGAAGGAGAAGGTCGTCGGCATGGCCGGCGTGCTGGACTCGGCCCGCTTCGCCTACTTCCTGGCTGAAAAGACTGGCGTGTCGGTGCAGGACATCCACGCCTGGACCCTGGGCGGTCACGGCGACGACATGGTGCCGATGGTGCGCCACTCGACCGTCGGCGGCCTGCCGCTGCCGGACGCCGTCGCCGCCGGCTTCCTGTCGCAGGACGAACTGGACGCCATCGTCGAGCGCACCCGCAAGGGCGGCGGCGAGATCGTGGCTCTGCTGAAGACCGGCTCGGCCTTCTACGCCCCGGCTGAATCCGCCATCGCCATGGCCAAGTCCTACCTGCTGGACCAGAAGCGCGTCCTGCCTTGCGCCGTCTGGCTGTCGGGCGAATACGGCCTGTCGGACCTCTACGTCGGCGTCCCCGCCCTGATCGGCGCCGGCGGCGTCGAGAAGATCGTCGAGTTCACCACCAACGACGAAGAAAAGGCGATGTTCGAAAAGTCCGTCGCCTCGGTCCAGGGCCTGCTGCAGGCCTGTAAAGACATCGACGCCTCGCTGGCGTAAGCCGCGCGACGATCGCATGACGAAGGGCCTGCGGAGCGATCCGCAGGCCCTTTTTCTTTTCCCTTCTTCCGTTGGGAGAGGGAGCTCATCGGGGCGCGACGTATCCCATCTGGCCCGCAAACTTGGGCAGCAGTTGCAGCCAGACCGTCAGCGGGTCCGCCAGTTGCGTCACGCCTTCGCCCGACAGCACGACGACGTCGTACTGCACCGTCGCCGTCGGCGTTTGGGCCGCAGTATGGAAGGCTTTCAGATAGCGGTTGTCGCGGTTCCAGGCGTTCACCTTGTCCGGCGTCGCCCCGGCCCCGGGCACAATGGCGCTGAACTGAACCTCGCCGCAGCCAGACGCTTCACAGCCATAGAAGAAGACCGCCCAGGTCAGGCCCGCATTGGTCACGGTGAAGAAGGTCAGGCCGTTCTCGGTCTGCACCGGCCCGACCCGCCCGCCCAGCCCGGTGATCCACGTCCCGACCTCGCCCGGCGTCAGACCGCGACTGGTCGTCGCCGGCGCCGTCTGTGCGAACGCTCCTCCCGCCGTCAGCGGCGAAACGGCTAAGGCCAGAGCGGCAAGTGGGACGGCGGCGAGGGCAAGACGGCGCATGGAAACACTCCGAGGGTCAGCCCCCACCCTAGCCGTCAGTCGCGGACGTGCGCCAGCCAGTCCTTGCTCTGCATTTCGTTGAAGCGCGACACGGTGCGCTCAAACTCGAACGCCCCCACCCCTTCGGTATAGAGCGCCTCGGGCTTGGCCGCCGCCAGCACGATCAGCTTGGTCTTGGCCTCATAGAGGGCGTCCACCAGGGTCACCAGACGCCGCGCCTCATGGTGGTTGGCCGAGCTCAGGATCGGCACGTCCTCCAGGAACAGGGTGTGGAACCGCTGGGCGATGGCCAGATAGTCCTGCGGCCCCAGCGGCCTGCCGCACAGCTCCGCAAACGTCGCCCGCGCCATCGACCCCACGGTGCGCTCCACCGCCACATCGCGGCCCAGCACGGTCAGGTGCGCCGGTTCTTCCGGTTCGCCCCCCTTCAGCTCGCGCCATAACGCCTCGAACGCCGCGCGGTCGTCCGGCGTGTGCCAGACCTGGGCTGAGGTCATCCGGTCCAACCGCCAGTCCCGCGCCCCGGCCGTCTCCACGACCACGCAGCGCTCGCGGATGATGTCGATGAAGGGCAGGAAGAGCTGGCGGTTGATGCCGTTCTTGTAGAGCTCCTCCGGCGCGCGGTTCGAGGTGATGGCCAGCACCACCCGATCCTCGAACAGGGCTTCGAACAACCGGCCCAGGATCATGGCGTCAGCGATGTCGGTGACCTGCAATTCGTCGAAACACAGCAGCCGGGCTTCAGACGCGATCAGCTTCGCGATCGGCGGGATGGGGTCGTCGCCCTTATGGGTTCCGAACACGGCCTTCCTCGTCTTCGCATCCCCCTCGCGCCACTGTTTCACCAGATCGTGGATGCGGGCCATGAAGGCGTGAAAGTGCGCGCGCGTCTTTCGCGGCTCGGGCGTCGCCGAATAGAACAGGTCCATCAGCATCGACTTTCCGCGTCCGGGCGGGCCGTAGAGATAGACGCCCCGCACCTCCGGTGCGTTGCCGAACAGGCCGCGTTTGGCCAGATCGACCTCCAGCCGCTCCAGCGCCGTGATCACGCTCTCCTGCGCTGGATCGGGCGTCAGCACGCCCTCTTCCACGCGGATGTCGTAGGCGTTGCGAATACGGGAGGTCATGGGAGGACTGCTTAAAGCCCGGCACAGTGAAAAGCGATTGCTTCGCGGCTGCGAACGCCTAAATGCACAGCACACACCAAACCGCGCTCAAGCAGCAAGGCTCCGCTGAGCCGAGAGGTAGCGCGTCCGAAGGACCAAGCATCATGGGTTATCGCGTCGCCATCGTCGGAGCCACGGGCAATGTGGGCCGCGAAATGCTGAACATCCTCGAGGAGCTGGAATTCCCCGTCGATGAAATCCACGCCATCGCCTCGCGCAAGTCCAAGGGCGTCGAGGTCTCCTTCGGCGACAAGACCATCAAATGCCAGGACATCGAGCAGTTCGACTTCTCCAAGGTCGATATCGTCCTGATGTCCGCCGGCGGTACGGTGTCCAAGGAATGGTCCGAGAAGATCGGCAAGGCCGGTCCTATCGTGATCGACAACTCCTCGGCCTTCCGCAAGGACCCCGACGTGCCGCTGATCGTGCCCGAGGTGAACCCGGACGCCATCAAGGACGCGACCAAGAAGAACATCATTGCCAACCCCAATTGCTCGACCATCCAGCTGGTGACGGCGC
The DNA here is from genome assembly GCF_001592205.1 of Brevundimonas vesicularis NBRC 12165. Lineage (GTDB taxonomy): Bacteria > Pseudomonadota > Alphaproteobacteria > Caulobacterales > Caulobacteraceae > Brevundimonas > Brevundimonas vesicularis. The sequence continues at coordinate 83,064 of NZ_BCWM01000015.1, forward strand.
TGAAGCCGCTGCACGATGCGGCCAAGATCAAGCGGGTCGTGGTCTCGACCTATCAGTCGGTGTCTGGCGCCGGTAAGGAAGGCATGGACGAGCTGTGGAACCAGACCAAGGCCATCTACGGCCTGGGCGACGCCACGCCCAAGAAGTTCCCCAAACAGATCGCCTTCAACGTCATCCCCTACATCGGCTCCTTCCTCGAGGACGGCTCCACCGACGAGGAGAAGAAGATGTCGGACGAGACGCACAAGATGCTGGACCCCGACATCAAGGTCACCGTCACCTGCGTGCGCGTGCCCGTCTTCGTGGGTCACTCCGAGGCCGTGAATGTGGAGTTCGACCGCCCCATCGAACCCGACGAGGCCCGCGCCATCCTGCGCGAGGCGCCGGGCGTGCTGGTCATCGATAAACAGGAGCACGACGGCTATATCACCCCCGTCGACGCGGCCAGCGAACACGCCGTCTATGTCAGCCGCATCCGCAAGGACACGACCGTCGAGAACGGCCTGAACCTGTGGGTCGTGTCCGACAACCTGCGCAAGGGCGCCGCCCTCAACGCGGTCCAGATCGCCCAGCTGCTGGACGAGACCGGCGTGATCAAGTCGTCGTCGGGATATCGTTCGATCACGGTCTAGGCGGTCTCAACCGTCATGAACGCCCACGCACCCCCTGCCGACGGCCGCGCCGTCGGCACGGCCATCGCCTGCTACACCCTGTGGGGGCTTCTGCCGCTGCTGTTCATGGCGATGGCGGCGCACGGCTTCGGCGCGCCCGAAATCCTGGCGCACCGGGCGGTCTGGTCGGTCTTCGTTGCCGGCCTGGTCCTGCTGCTGGCCGGGCAATGGGGCGAGGCGCGCCGGGTGCTGGCCACGCCGCGCACCCTGGCTTGGCTGGCCCTGTCCGCGCTGCTGATCGGCACGAACTGGAGCCTCTACGTCTTCGCCACCACGCATCACGCGACGCTGGAGGCCAGCCTCGGCTACTATATCAATCCCCTGCTCAACATGGCGGCCGGCGCCGTGCTGTTCCGCGAGAAGATCGACCGCTGGAGCGCGCTGGCTATCGGTCTGGCCGCCATCGGGGTCGTGATCCAGACGATCGCCCTCGGGCATGTGCCGATCATCGGCCTGACCCTGGCCGTCACCTTCTGCGCCTATGCGGTGATCCGAAAGCGCGTGCCTGCCTCGGCCCAGACCGGTCTGTTCGTCGAATGTCTGGTGCTGCTGCCCATCGGCGCGGTCTTTCTGGCCTGGCTGACCACCCACGGTCAGGCGGTTGGGTTCGCCTCGCCGTCCGGCCTGATTTGGGCGCTGGTGAACGGGCCGGCGACCGTGATCCCGCTGGCGCTGTTCGCCTGGTCAGCGCGGCGTCTGCCCCTGTCCACGGTCGGCTTCATCCAGTTCCTCGCCCCGACGCTGCAGTTCGCCTGCGGCGTCGCGACCGGCGAGCCGCTGACCCTGCTGCGGATCGTCTCCTTCGTCTTCATCTGGGCCGGCGCCGGCGTCTTCGCCCTGGCCGCCTTCAATCGCAGCCGCGCCGCACGCGAGGCGTTGAAGACCACGGCGGAACCGGCGTAGCCTTCGCCCACACGGAGGCGAGGCCATGACGACCGCCCAACCGGGGCCCTGCGAAGGCGGACAGGTCCACGCCGCCGCCGAACCGGCCCATCCGCTGTCAGCGTCGCGCAAACGCTGGGTGCTGGCCGCGACGGTGCTGGGCTCCAGCCTGACCTTCATCGACGGCTCGGCCCTGGGCGTCGCCCTGCCCGCCGTGCAGCGGGATCTCGCGGCCGGCACGGCGGCGGTCCAGTGGGTTTCGAACGCCTATCTGCTGACGCTGGGCGCCCTCGTTCTGATCGGCGGCGCGGCCGGCGATCGGTTCGGCCGGCGGCGGGTCTTTCTGATCGGGGTCGCGATCTTCGCCCTGGCCTCCATCGGTTGCGCCCTCGCCCCCACCGTCCAGGCCCTTGTCGCCGGCCGGGCGATCCAGGGGATCGGCGCGGCCCTGCTGACGCCCGGCGCCCTGGCGGTGATCGGCGCGACCTTACCGCCCGAGGAGCGGGGCAAGGCCTTTGGAACCTGGGCCGACTTCGGCGCCCTGACCGGCATGGTCGGACCGCTGATCGGGGGATGGCTGGCCGACGCCGCCGACTGGCGCGCCATCTTCTGGATCAATGTCCCGCTGGCGATCCTGACCGCCGTTGTGACCCTGGCCGCGACGCCCGAGAGCCGCGATCCCGACGCGCGCGGTCTGGACGGTCTGGGCGCAGTTCTGGCGGTCGCCGGACTGGGCGCCCTGACCTGGGCCCTGACCGCCGCGCCCGATCTGGGGTTCGCATCGCCCGTCATCCTGGCCGGACTTGTCGTGGGCGCGGCGCTGCTGGCCGCCTTTGTCTGGGCCGAGGCGCGCCAGAGCCACCCGATGATGCCGCTGGGCCTGTTTTCGTCTTCGGTGTTCAGGGGGATCAATCTGCTGACCCTGCTGCTCTATTTCGCCTTGGGCGGGGCGATGTTCTTCCTGCCCTTCGATCTGATCCGGGTTCACGGCTGGAGCGCGACCGAGGCCGGCGCCGCCATGCTGCCCTTCGCCGCCGTCATGGGCCTGTTTTCTGGCCTCGCTGGACGGGTCGCCGATCGGTTCGGCGCGCGTCTGTCGCTCAGCGTCGGGCCGGCCCTGGCGGGGATCGGACTGGCGCTTCTGGCTGTGCCTGCGCCGGGCGCGGGCTATGTCGACGGACCGCTGGCGGGGATGACGGTGCTGGCGATCGGCATGACCCTGGCGGTCGGCCCTCTGACGGCGACGGTGATGGGGGCGGTCAAGGCGGGCCACACCGGCGTGGCCTCGGGCGTCAACAATGCGGTGGCGCGCGTGGCCAGCCTTCTGGCCGTCGCCCTGTTGGGCCTCGTGCTGTCTACGGTCTTCGCCGGAGTCGCCAACCTGCCCGATGCCCGCGCCCAGCTGGCCCAGGTCATGTCGGGCGCCGAGATCACGCCCGTCGTCCGCGACGCCTTCCACGCGGCGTTTCGGGCCGTGATCCTGACCTGCGCCGGCTGCGCGGGCTTGGCCGGTCTGATCGGCCTGCTCACCGCGCCCGGCCCGGTTCAGAAGGCGGCGTAAAGCGCGTCCAGCAACCGCTTGGGCCGGGGGTCGCCGATCAGGTGCGGCGACTGGCGCGTCATGACATAGGCCGCCGACAGTTTCCGCGAGGGATCGGCCATGGCCATCGACCCGCCCCAGCCATAATGGCCGAAGGCTTCGTTGGGCCCGAACACCTTCAATCCGTCGTTGCGCATCAGACCGGCCGCCCAGCTGATCGTATAGGGCAGAACCTTGTCCGGCCCGTGGATGCGCTCGCGCGTCAGCTGATCCAGCGTTCCCGCCGACAGCACCGACCGGCCGTCCAGCACGCCGCCATTGGCGACCACGCCCAGCATCTTCGCCAGCCCCAAGGCCGTGCCGTGCAGATTGGCCGACGGAATCTCCATCTCGCGCCAGGCCGCCGAGCCGCGCCCGCCCGGCGCCGAGCCGCGATCCAGGAAGGCCGCCTGTTTGATCGGATCGATGGCCCCCAGGCTCGGCGCCGCCGTGGGTTTGCGCATCTGCGCCACCCGTCCATGCTCGCTTTCGGGCAGGCCGATCCACAGGTCCAGCTCCGGGAAGTCCTGGCGCAGCGCCTGGCCCATCGTCCGTCCGGTCGCGCGGCGATAGACTTCATTGGCCAGATAGCCGACTGTGATCGGGTGGTAGCCCGACGCTGAACCCGGCGCCCACATCGGCGCCTGGGCCGCCAGACGCGCCAGCACCGCGGACACATCGAACCAGATCGTTGGATCGACGGCCTCGGAAAAGCCCGGCAGGCCCGACTGGTGGCTCATCAACTGGGCGACGGTGACCTCCGACTTGCCCGCCGCGCCGAACTCGGGCCACAGCGAGGCGACGGTCTGGTCATAGTCGATCTGACCCGCCGCGACCGCGCTCGCCATCAGGATGGCCATCACCGCCTTGCCGGTCGAAAACACAGAGGTCAGGGTGGTGTCGGTGAAGGGCGTCGTCCTGGCCGTATCCGCATGACCCGCCCACAGATCGACGACCGCCTCGCCCTCGACCAGCACGCTGAACCGCGCCGCCTGCTCATTCAGCCCCTCAGGAGCCTCGGTGAAGTTGGCGGCGAACGCCTCGCGCACGGCCTCATAGCCGGGTGCGCAAACGCCGTGGATGTCGATGAGATCGGTCATGGGCCGGTCCTAGCGCGCCCGCCGCCCACGAAAAAGGCCTCCCGCCGAAACGGGAGGCCTCAAATCGTTCGATCCTTCGACGGATCAGGCCGCGACGACCTCGGTGGCCTGTTCGGCCAGGATGGTCAGGCCTTCGCCGTTCACGTCGGCGAAACCGCCGTGAACGTCGTACTGGGTCTTTGAGCCATTGTTATAGACGGTCACCAGACCTTCGCGCAGGGCGGTCATGAAGGGCGCATGATCCGGCAGAACGCCGAAGTCGCCCTCGACGCCGGGTGCATCGACCTGGTCCACGAGGCCCGAGAAGACCTCGCGTTCCGGCGAGACGAGGGAGAAGTTCAGCTTGCCGGCCATGATCAGGCTTCCGACGCCATCTTCTCGGCCTTGGCGACGGCCTCTTCGATGGAGCCGACCATGTAGAAGGCGGCTTCCGGCAGGTGGTCGTATTCACCGGCGACGATGCCCTTGAACGAGCGGATCGTATCGGCCAGCTCGACGAACTTGCCGGGCGAGTTGGTGAACTGTTCGGCCACAAAGAAGGGCTGCGACAGGAAGCGCTGGATCTTGCGGGCGCGCGAGACGACCAGCTTGTCCTCTTCCGACAGCTCGTCCATGCCCAGGATGGCGATGATGTCCTTCAGGCCCTTGTACTGCTGCAGGACTTCCTGAACCGAACGGGCGACGTTGTAGTGTTCGTCGCCGATGACCAGCGGGTCCATGATCCGCGAGGTCGAGTCCAGCGGGTCAACGGCCGGGAAGATGGCCTGGGCGGCGATGTCGCGGCTCAAAACCGTCGTCGCGTCCAAGTGGGCGAACGAGGCGGCGGGCGCCGGGTCGGTCAGGTCGTCGGCGGGCACGTAGATGGCCTGGACCGAGGTGATCGAACCCTTCTTGGTCGAGGTGATGCGCTCCTGCAGGTTGCCCATCTCGGTGGCCAGCGTCGGCTGATAGCCCACGGCCGAGGGGATGCGACCCAGCAGAGCCGACACTTCCGAACCGGCTTGCGTGAAGCGGAAGATGTTGTCGACGAACAGCAGCACGTCCTTGCCTTCTTCGTCACGGAAGTATTCCGCGATCGACAGGCCGGTCAGGGCGACGCGAGCGCGGGCGCCGGGGGGCTCGTTCATCTGGCCGTACACCAGGGCGCACTTGGACCCCTCGGTCGAGCCGCCGTTCTTGGACGGGTCCACGTTCACGTTGGACTCGATCATCTCGTGATACAGGTCGTTGCCTTCGCGGGTGCGCTCGCCCACGCCGGCCAGAACCGAATAACCGCCGTACGCCTTGGCGATGTTGTTGATCAGCTCCTGCATGGTCACGGTCTTGCCCACGCCAGCGCCGCCGAACAGGCCGATCTTGCCGCCCTTGGTGTAGGGGCACATCAGGTCGATGACCTTGATGCCCGTGACCAGGATTTCAGACGAGGTCGACTGCTCTTCGAAGCTCGGCGCTTCCTTGTGGATCGGGCGGTATTCGGTGGTGGCGATCGGGCCGGCTTCGTCGATCGGCTGGCCGACGACGTTCATGATGCGGCCCAGGGTGCCGGGGCCGACCGGCGCCTGGATCGACGATCCGGTGTCGGTCACGGGCTGGCCGCGCGTCAGGCCTTCGGTCGTGTCCATCGAGATGGCGCGGACCATGTTCTCACCCAGGTGCTGGGCGACTTCCAGAACCAGGGTGAAGGGCTCGCCCGTCTTCTGGTCGATGTTCTGGGTGTGCAGGGCGTTCAGGATCGCCGGCAGATGGCCGTCGAACTCGACGTCGACGACGGCGCCGATGACCTGGGCGATCTTGCCCGTGGCGACGGCCGCGCCGGGCGCGATCGCGGCGACAGGCGCCTTCTTGACGGCGGGCTTTTTGGCGGCGGGTTTCTTGGGGGCGACGGTGTCGGTCATGGTCAGGGTCCGTATCGGAATGTCTGTTCGGTCGGGATCAGAGGGCTTCGGCGCCGGCGATGATCTCGATCAGCTCGGTGGTGATCTGGGCTTGGCGCTTGCGGTTGTATTGCAGCGTCAGGGCGTTGATGAGGTCGCCCGCATTGCGCGTGGCGTTGTCCATCGCCGCCATTTGCGAGCCGAAGAAGCCGGCCTGGTTCTCATACAGCGCGGCCAGAATCTGGGTCGTCAGCGCGCGCGGCAGCAGGGTTTCCAGGATTTCCTCTTCCGAGGGCTCGTACTCATAGACCGCGCCGTTCAGGTCGATCGGCTGGGCGTCGCCCTCGACCACGGCCGGGATCAGCTGCTTGGCCGTCGGGACCTGTTGGATCACCGACTTGAACTGGCTGTAGAACAGGGTGACCACATCGGCCTGACCCTCTTCGAACGCCGTGGCGATCATCTCGGCGACCGGCTGGGCCGACGGCAGGCCGATCGTCTTGTGGTCCGACAGTTCGAAGGTGTGGACCACCTTGTCGCCGTACAGACGCGCCAGCTGATCGCGCGACTTCTTGCCGACGGCGATGATCTTCACGTCCTTGCCGGCGTTGATCAGGCTGTTGATCCGCTCGCGCGCGGCGCGGATGACGTTGGTCGAGAAGCCGCCCGCCAGACCCTTGTCCGCTGTCGCCACCACGATCAGGTGACGCTGGTCCTGACCGGTGCCCGACAGCATCTTGGGCGCGTCGGCGCCCGAGACGCCGGCGGCCAGATTGGCGATGACCGAGGCCATCTTCTGCGCATAGGGCCGGGCGCTTTCGGCCTGGTCCTGGGCGCGCTTCAGCTTGGCCGCGGCGACCATCTGCATGGCTTTCGTGATCTTCTGCGTGGCTTTCACGCTTCCGATCCGATTGCGCATTTCCTTGAGGCTGGCCATCCGGCGCTTACTCTCTCAGCTTACCAGACGGGTTCAGGCGAAGGTCTTGACGAAGGCGGCCAGGATGTCCTTCAGCTCGGCTTCGAGGTCCGAGGTCAGGTCCTTCTTGGTGCGAATGCCTTCAAGCAGGCTGGCGTGGTTCGCATGGATGCGCGCCAGCAGCTCCTTCTCGAAACGGCCCACGTCGCCGACGGCGATGCCATCGATGTAACCGCGCGTGCCGGCGTAGACCGAGACGACCTGCTCTTCCATCGCCAGCGGCGAATACTGCGGCTGCTTCAGCAGTTCCGTCAGACGGGCGCCGCGCGCCAGCAGCTTCTGGGTCGAGGCGTCCAGGTCCGAGCCGAACTTGGCGAAGGCGGCCATCTCGCGATACTGGGCCAGCTCGCCCTTGATCGAACCGGCGACCTTCTTCATCGCCTTGGTCTGGGCCGACGAGCCGACGCGCGACACCGAGATGCCGACGTTCACGGCCGGACGGATGCCCTGATAGAACAGGTCCGATTCCAGGAAGATCTGACCGTCGGTGATCGAGATCACGTTGGTGGGGATGTACGCCGAGACGTCGTTGGCCTGGGTTTCGATGATCGGCAGGGCGGTCATCGAGCCCGAACCGTAATCCTCGTTCAGCTTGGCCGAACGCTCCAGCAGGCGGCTGTGCAGGTAGAAGACGTCGCCCGGATAGGCTTCACGGCCGGGCGGACGGCGCAGCAGCAGCGACATCTGGCGATAGGCCACAGCCTGTTTCGACAGATCGTCATAGACGATCAGGGCGTGCATGCCGTTGTCGCGGAAGAACTCGCCCATGGCGGTGCCGGCGAACGGGGCCAGGAATTGCAGCGGGGCCGGTTCCGACGCCGTCGCGGCGACGACGATCGTGTATTCCAGCGCGCCCGACTCTTCGAGGGTCTTGACGATCTGGGCGACGGTCGAACGCTTCTGACCGATGGCGACGTAGATGCAGTAGAGCTTGGCGCTCTCGTCGTCGGTCTTGTTGACGTTCTTCTGGTTCAGGATGGTGTCGACGGCGACGGCGGTCTTGCCAACCTGACGGTCGCCGATGATCAGCTCGCGCTGGCCGCGGCCGACGGGGATCAGGGTGTCGATGGCCTTCAGGCCGGTTTGCATCGGCTCGTGAACCGACTTGCGCGGGATGATGCCGGGCGCCTTGACGTCCACGCGGCGGCGCTCGGTGAACTGGATCGGACCCTTGCCGTCGATCGGCTCGCCCAGCGGGTTGACGACGCGGCCCAGCAGACCCTTGCCGACCGGAACGTCCACGATCTCGCCCAGGCGGCGCACGTCGTCGCCCTCGGCGATGGCGGCGTCGGCGCCGAAGATCACGGCGCCCACGTTGTCGCGCTCGAGGTTCAGGGCCATGCCCTTCACGCCGGCCTTGGTGAACTCGACCATTTCACCGGCCTGGACATTGTCCAGACCGTGGATGCGGGCGATGCCGTCGCCGACCGACAGCACGCTGCCGACGTCGGAGACATCGGCTTCGACGCCGAAGTTGGCGATCTGCGACTTGAGGATGGCCGAGATTTCAGCGGCGCGGATGTCCATGACGGGCTCTCTGTTCTTCAGTCTTCTGCGGGTGCGCCGTTCAGGCGCGCATTCGTTGTGGCGGGAGCGCGTTTAGGCGCGCTTGAGGGCGAACTTCATCTGGTCGAGCTTGGTCTTCAGCGAGGCGTCGAACAGTTTCGAGCCCACCTTGACTTTCAGGCCGCCCAGGATCGACGGATCGACGCGCGCGGTCAGCTCCGGCGCCTTGCCCAGGCTCTTGGACAGGGCGGCGGTAATGGCGGCGACCTGTTTGGCGTCCAGCGGCTGGGCCGAGACGACCTCGGCGGCGACGACGCCGGCGTGTTTGGCGTAGCGCGCCTCGAACCCGGCGATCACGGCAGGCAGATCCTTGGCGCGATGGTTTTGACCCAGCAGACCCAGGAAGTTGGTCGTGGTCTGCTCGAACTTGGCCTTGACGGCGATGGCCACCAGACCCTTGGCCTGGTCGGGCGCGGCGATGACGGGCGAGGTGGCCAGACGACGCAGGTCGGCGCTTTCGGTCCAGGCCGCCTTCAGCGACTTCAGGTCGGCGCGGACGGCGTCCAGACGGCCGGTTTCCAGCGCCAGGTCGAACAGCGCCTGTGCGTAGCGATCGCCGACTTCCGTCGTTCTGAAATCATCAGCCACTGATTAGGGTCCGAGGTCGTTGTGTCAGGGTCGCAACCGACTGCGAGGCTCGCAACGGTCAAAAGCTTGAAATGCTTACGGAAAGCACGACGGAGGCCGTATCCGTAAATACGCCCCCTTCAAGCCGGGCGCCTGATAGCACGGGGTTTCGCCGCTCGCAACATTGCGTGAAGGCGCACCAATGCCGCAGGGGACCGACGAGGTATCTCGTCTCCTCCCCACGCGTGGGGAGGGGGACCGCGAAGCGGTGGAGGGGTTCTTCAAGTCCCACGGGCGCCGGGGATGCGAAGGAGAGCCCCTCCGTCTCTTCGCTGCGCTTCGAGCCACCTCCCCACGGATGGGGAGGAGACGATACTCAGCCATCGCAATGCCGCTGGTCCATTTTCTGCGACTTCAAACGCTTGCCGATTTATGTGCGCCTTTTCCCGTCCACGGGGTCAAACAGCGCCATAATGCACCCGTCTCGTCGCATGGAGGGCTCGTAAGGCCTGCGACCTTGCCGCGGCGAGAGCGGATTGAACGGGAGCGGGTCTGAAACGACTCGCGCCGACAGCGACTCATGGAGCGGTGTCGGAGGGTCGAGGGGGATACTCGATCGCACTCGGGCCGGTCG
>NZ_BCWM01000016.1 GCF_001592205.1 Brevundimonas vesicularis NBRC 12165
CGACTGCTTGATCGGGAATTCGTAGACGAAGGTTTCACGCGCCCGGATGCCGGGGAAGCTGATGCCGGGCACGCCGTCCATCTGGAACGGGACGAGCAGGCCGTGCCAGTGGATCGAGGTGTCCTCGTCCAGGGTGTTGGCGACTGATAGCCGGACGTTCTGACCTTCTCTAAGGCGTAGCAGCGGCGCCGGCAGAACGCCGTTGATGGTCACCGCATGGCCGGTGCGGCCGCCCACGGTGAAGGGCGTGTGTCCGACGGTCAGGTCGATGTTCGGTCCCGTCAGCGTCGGAAGATCCGCCCGCAGTCCCGCCGATCCTGTTTGCGCCCAGGCGGGGAGCAGACCCTGCAGGCCCAGCAGCCCGCCGCCGGCGGCTGCGCCACGGAGAAGCGTTCGGCGATCGAGGCGGGGCGTGGACATAGGCGAGAAATTCCTTGGTCGGGCTATTCAGCCCTTCGTTCAGATACGCAGCCGGGCGGCGTACCCCTTGCGTCAGGACGCCACAGACGTCGGGATCGCAGCTTGTGCACCTTCCCATCATGGCAAGGTCAAGCGTCTCCGCCGGAAGCCTGGCCCAGAGCCGCCGTCAAGGTCTTGCGAGCGCGGGCGACGCGGGTCTCGACCGCCTTGGGCGTAATGCCGAGGATCGAGGCGATCTCGGCGTGAGACCGTCCCTCGAGCGTGGCGAGCAGAAGCGGCCCCTTCAGGGCGTCGGGAAGGTCCCGCAAGGCGCGTTGCAGAGCTTCGGCCCTGCGCTGATCGTCCAGCCGGGTCTCGGGTGAGGGCGCATCGTCGCCCACCGCCGCCGCCTCGGGCGCCTCCAGGCCCATGACGCCGCGCACGACCCTGCGCACCGCGCGCCGCCGGCCCCAGTCTCGACATTTGTTGAGGGCGATAGAGCGAAGCCAGACGTCGAACGGCCGCGCCGGATCATACCGCCGCAGGGCGAGCCAGGCGGACGCATAGCTTTCCTGAAGCACGTCATGCGCTTCGGACTCGTCGCCGACATAGCGGCGCACGAACCGGTAGAGATCGGCCTTTGTGGCGGCCATCAAGGCGGTGAAGGCGGCCCGGTCTCCGGTCGCCGCACGGGCCTCGATGCTCTGCTCGGCACCCACGCGCGACGCTTAGCCGGCGTCGTCGTGCAGGGCCTCGACGACCGCGCCGTCGAACACCTCGGCCTGCGCCGGAGTCAGGACGGATCGCATCTCGAACACGTGGGTGATCGTCGCCTTCTGCAGATCGCCCATGGCCGCGTGGAAATGATCGACCGCGGCCTGGACCTGGGGCGTGTCGCCGTCACTGGCGGCGATGGCGGCCGCCAGTTCGCGATTGGCCGCGCGGACTTCCGCTTCGAGCGCCGGCCGCTGGGCGGCGAACCGGGCTTCGACCACGTCGAGTCGTCGATCCTGCTCCGGGGTCAGGTCGAGCTTCTCATGGACCACGCTGTGCAGGCTTGGCGGCTGCCGCTCCCGCATGACCCAGGTCGCGCTCGCCCAGGTCGCCGCGCCGCTGGCCAGCGCGGCCAGGACGGCCGTGATGACGATCGACTTCCAGGCGGCCCTCATCCCCGAACGTTCAGGCCGGAGAGAGGCGACAAGCCCGCCGAGACGGTGAAGATCCCCATCTCGGAAGGTTCCGGCCGGGGGGCCATGAGCATCAGGCCTCCGTTCGCGACGCCGATCACCAGGGCCAGCGCGACGGCGGCGACCCGGACCTGTCCCATGCGAGCGCGGTCCCGGCGCTCGCCGATCCGCGCCCAGACCGCGTCTTCGACGCCGGCCAGTCGGGCGGAGTCGCCCGGCGCGACCGTTGCGATCAGTTCGTTCATGTCGTCAGTCATTGCGCACCTGCGTCACACCCCATCTGCCATACGCGCCAGCCTTCCCATCCCCTCACGAGGGGACGGCCCATCGCCCGCGTAGATACCAGAGAACGACCGGGACGCGCCCTGTCGTCCGGGGAAAAGACGTGAGCGACAGAGCAGGGCCCACGCGGGTTCCATTCCCCGACGTGCTCGATCCGCTCACGGGCGTGAGGTTCTTTCTCGCCCTCGGCGTCGTGCTGTTCCACTTCCAGCTCTACTGGACGCTCCCGGCGGAGAGCGCGGGCTTGTTGAACCGCGCGCGCTTGGGCGTGGATGTCTTCTTCATCCTGTCGGGCTTCATCCTGACCCACGTCTACCTGCAGGGAGACCGGGCCCCGAACTACGGTCGATTCCTGGCGGCGCGCCTCGCCCGGATCTATCCGGCTCACCTGTTCATCCTCCTGGCCATGCTTGGGCTGGTGCTGATCGCGCGTGTGTTCGGCGTCGGGCTCGAGCCTGGCCGGTTCAATCTCGTCGACTTCGCGGGAACCCTTCTGCTGATCCAGGCGTGGTTCCCGCGCGAGAGCATGGCGCTCTGGAACGGACCGGCCTGGTCGCTGTCGGCGGAGTGGTTCGCCTATCTGGCCTTTCCCGCCTATGCCGCCCTCGCGCTCCGGCTGCGGGCCAGGCCGTGGGTCCTTATAGCCCTCGCCATGCTGTTGTTCGTCGCCCTCGACGCCTTCTACCGCACCTGGTTCGGCCGGATGCTGCCTCGGGCCGAGGACAGCCTCGGGATCCTGCGCATCATTCCCGAATTCCTTTACGGCATTGGCCTCTACTATCTCGGTCGGCGCTGGACGCCTTCGCCGCGAATGTCCCTGATGGGCGCCCTGGTCGCCACGACCCTGCTGCTGACGCTCATGCAGATCGGCGCCGACGACCGGGTCATCGTGGCGGCGGCCGGTCCCTTCATCCTGTCGCTTGCCCTGTTGGCCAAGGCTCCGGTCCAGACCTTCCTGTCTCACCCCGTCCTTCTGTTCGCCGGCGAGGCTTCGTTCGCCCTCTATCTCGTCCACATTCCCATCCTGATGGTGTGGCGCAACGCGGCGCAGGCGTTCGCCGGCTGGGGTTCCGACTATCGAATGGGCTTGGTTGAACTGGCCGCCATGCTTGTGTTGACGCTCGCCGCCGCGGCCGCCATCCATGTCTTCGTCGAGCAGCCTGGCCGACGGTGGTCGCGGGCGCGGCTGGCGCCGGAGCGCGCAGACCCTGTCGAGGCGCAGCGATCCGTCCACAGCGATCAGGGAGAACCCTTTTGAATCCCGCCAATCTGAACCGTCGTCTGCTAATGGGCGCGGCCGTCTTCATCGGCATGGGCGGATCCGCCTGCGCCCAGACCCGTCCGTCCAGAAACCTCACGGTCTTCAAGACGCCGACCTGCGCCTGTTGCGACGCCTGGATCGCGCACATGCGCCAGGCGGGCTTCACCACCACCATCACCGTCCTTCCAAGCCTTCAATCGGTCCGGAGCAGCCGGGGCATGCCGGACGCGCTCGCCTCCTGTCATACCGGTCTGATCGATGGCTATCTGGTCGAGGGTCATGTGCCGGCTCCGGACGTCATTCGACTGCTGACCGAGAGACCGGCGGCGGTGGGCGTCGCGGTCCCGGGCATGCCGCTCGGTTCGCCCGGCATGGAGACGCCGCAGGGGCGCAAGGAGCCCTACGACACCCTGCTGGTGCTTCGCTCGGGCGCGACCCGCGTGTTCGCCCGCCACAACCCGCCGGCCTGACGCAGATCGCGCTCAGCCCGTTCAGATCACCCACAATCCGGAGTTCGCCATGTCCCGCACCTCTCTCGCCCTCGACCTGTCGCTCGCCGTTCTTTCGGCGACACCCGCCTTCGCCCAGGACCACGCCCACGGGCATGCCCAAGCCGCCGGCTCGGTCGCCGCGGAAGCTGCGGACGCGGCGGCGGCCGTCGACGCCTTTCACGTCGCCCTGAAGGCCGGCGACACGAACGTCGCCCTGGCAATTATGGCGCCGGATGTGATGATCTTCGAGGAGGGTGGCGCGGAGCGATCGCGCGACGAGTATGCGTCCCATCACCTGGGCTCGGACGCCGCCTTCGCCGCCGCCTCTGAAGCGACGGTGACGCGCAGATCGGGATGGGCCGACGGGGACATCGCCTGGATCACCAGCGAAGGCCGCACCACGGGCCAATTCAACGGCCGCGCCGTAGACCGCCTGACGACCGAAACCATGGTCCTCGAACGCCATGCCGACGGCTGGCGCATCCACCACATTCACTGGTCGTCGCGCGCGCCCGGCTGACGCTCAGGCCCGCGCCAGCGGGTCGCCGGCCCTGCGACGTCGGTGAGGAACATCGGGAAGACGCCCGCCCTCGCGGGCGGGCGTCCCCGATAATACGATCAGCAGCAGGTGCAGGCTTCCGCGCAGGCTGCGATAGCGTCGCAGCAAGCGCATACGGCCTGCGCCACGGCGTCCGGCGCGGCCGCGAAGGCGGCTGAACCGGAAGCCAGCAGCACCAGGGCTGCGAGGGTGAGAGTGCGTTTCATGGTTTTGATCTCTGTTTGATTGAATGAGTCCGGTCATCTTCAACAGGATCAGCGTCGTGGGGGCGGGTCGTCCGCCTCCACGGTGAAATCGGCATGCCGCGCATCAAGGGATGGATAGAGGACAGACGCATAGACCCGTGCGGGGGTGGGTTCACCGCCCTGAGGGATTAGGCCCTGGCAGATGGCCAGACACGCCTTATGGCACGAGATCCTGACGGTCTTCGGCTCGCACGGGACGCCGTCGCCGCTCATCGACATGGACGCCATATCCTGATCGACCGGAGCTTCGCAGGCGATCGAAGCGGTGGACACGAACAGCACGGCAAACGCCGCCAGCAGCGCGGTCGTCAGTCGGACGAGGTCATGACGCAGGAACGGCATCGTCTGATCATACTTCAATGGCCGGCGGAGCGACGACCTCATTCAGATCATCGCGATCGCGGCTACAGAGACGCCGGGGGCGGCAGGGTTCCCATGACCGCCACGACGCCGATCAGGGCGAGTCCCAGACCCGTTTCGACCAACAGGCTGCGCCGGAGCGCGCTCATGGCGGCGAGGGAGGGTTGGCCCGTCTCCAGCGCAGAGCCCAGTGTCGGCGTCAGCCGGAACCGGTTGCTCGCCGCCAGCGCCAGCATCAAACCGAAGAGGACGAGCTTGGCGACCAGAAGCTGGCCGTAGAGGTTGCCCGCGATCAACGCCACGCGCTCGGGACCGATCAGGAACCAGCTGTTCACGAGACCGGTCAGCACCAGCAACAGGACCGCCAGCGTTCCCAGACCGGCGAAGCCATGCAGGGCGCGATGGATTGCAAGATCGTCCGGACCGGCTCGGCGCAGAAGCAGGGCCGTCAACGCCGCCAGGGCGCCCAGCCACAAGGCTGCTGCCACCGCGTGAATGATGTTGGCGACGAGATGTATGGGCCCGCCAGGGCCCTCGGTGGCCGCGCCATGACCCGTCCACGCGAAGCTTGCGGCCACGATCAGACCCAAGGCGGCCGTCACGCTCCAGAGCGCGCGACCGGGTTTCAGGGCGACCAAGGCGACAAGCCCAAGCAAGGCGGCGGCGGCCCGCACGACCATCGCCATGCCCAGGGCCGTGCCGGTGATCATGAAGGACAGGGACGCGGGTTTCACGGCTTCGCTCAGCGACCCCGCCATGACGGCAGTCTGGGCCACCAGGGCGGCGAGCGAGCCGAGCGCGACGATGATCGCGGCGAGGCGCAATGTCGGTCGCGACCATTCCAAGTTCGGCGCGTCGGCGTCCTTGAAGCTGTAGAGAAGGAACAGCGGCGCGCCGAGAAGGACGACGCCGCCGCCGTATTGAAGCCAACGAAGCGCGATGACCGCGACTTCCAGCACGGCGTCAGCGCACTGTGAAGGTGTAGGATCCCGTCATGCGGTGGCCGTCGCTCGAGGCGATACGCCAGTCGACACGGTAGGCGCCGGCGGCCAGCGGGCGAGCCAGCGCGCCCGTGAGGGTCCTGCCGTCCTCGGCGACCGAGGTGCGGATCGCGATCTTCTCCCCCGCCGCATTGACGACGTCGAAGCCGGAAAACGCGGGAACGCTGCGTTCGCTGAAGGTCAGGGTCAGCGTCCGGGTCGCGGCCACGGTCGAGTCGGGCGCCGGGGTGGCGCTGACCAGGCGAGCGTGGGCCGCCGCCGGTCCGGCGGCGAAGGCCACGACCGCCGCGACGGCGATGAAGGGCGCGGGGTGGAAGTAACGCATACTCAGTCTCCAGACGTTTGGCCGGTCCCGGCCTTCTGCTTCTCTACGCGCCAAACGACCGCGTCCCTCATGAAGAAGAAGCGGGCGGCGGGTGAGGCCTTCCCCCGCACGCCGGGGTCAGCGGCGACGCTTCTCGAGGAGCGCCTGCATCTGGGCGATCTCCTCCTGTTGACCACGCACGATGCCGTCGCACAGGGCGATGATCTCCGGATCGGTCAGGGAGGCTTGCTCGCACATCAACACGGCCCCGGAATGGTGCGGGATCATCGATCGCAGGAATTCGTCGTCGCCAACGAACGCCTGGGTGCGCATGCCGATGAAGCTGCCGACGAAGATTACGGCCGCGACCGCGCCAATGGCCAGGTTCGTTTTGCGCGACGGGTACATGGACCGCATGAAGACGAGCATGAGCACCGCCATCGGCGCGACCATCATCAGGGTCATGTAGACGTTGTTCAGGTTGAGATAGAAGTGACCGAGCGTGGCGATCATCGTGTACATGACCAGGTACATGATGACGAAATCGATCGCCAACTCGAGGTACAGGCTCCGATAAGGGCCGAGTCCACGAGCGTTGCCTTGCCCGCCGTGGTCCATCTGTTGATGAGACATCGTCCGTATCCTCTTCAGAAATTTCAGTTCGTCATCGCCTGCCGCTGCGAATGCCTGGAGACTGCGGTCACCGTCTGAATCAATCCGGCCCGTCACAGCCGGTTCCTCCCTTCGGTGGGTGGGCGGACTGTTGATTGGCTATCCTGGCTAAAGCTTCACCGCCCGCAGTCTCAGCGCATTGCCGATGACGCTGACCGAGGAGAGCGCCATTGCGAGCGCTGCAAGGGCAGGCGAGAGAAGCCAGCCGAAGACGGGATAAAGCAGGCCGGCCGCCACGGGGATGCCAAGGGCGTTGTAGCCGAAGGCGAAAACGAGGTTCTGGCGGATGTTGCCCATCACCGCACGGGACAGATGCCGTGCGCGCACGATGCCGTGCAGATCACCGCCCAGCAGCGTGACACCGGCGCTCTCGATGGCGACGTCCGAACCCGCCCCCATGGCGACGCCGACATCGGCTGCGGCGAGGGCAGGGGCATCGTTGACGCCATCCCCCGCCATGGCGACGATCCGACCCTGCGAACGAAGCTGTTGAACCACAGACGCCTTGTCCTGCGGCAGAACCTCCGCCTGGACTTCGTCGATGCCGAGGCGCCGCGCGACCGCTTCGGCCGTCGTCCGGTTGTCCCCGGTCATCATCACCAGCCGCAGACCGGCCGCTTTCAGCGCGAGGATCGCAGCCGGCGTGGTGGCCTTGATGGGATCGGCGATGCCGATGACCCCGGCCGCCTTTCCGTCGATCGCCACGAATATGGCGGTGGCGCCGTCGTGGCGAAGGGCCTCCGCCTTCGGCTCCAGCGCGGAGACGTCGATCGAAAGCTCGCCGAGAAAACGGGTGTTGCCCGAGGCGACCTGGCGGCCCTCAATCGTCCCGCGGACGCCGCGACCGACCGGGCTGTCGAAGTCCACGGCCTCGGTAAGGGGGATGTCCCGGTCCTTGGCTGCCCGGACAATCGCGTCGGCCAACGGATGTTCGCTGCCTCGCTCGAGGCTGGCCGAAAGACGCAGGATGTCGGCTTCGACAAAGCCTTGGGCGGGCAGGATTGCCGTCACCGACGGACGGCCCTCCGTCAGGGTGCCGGTCTTGTCCAGAACGAGAGTGTCGACCTTCTCGAAGCGTTCGAGCGCCTCGGCGTTCTTGATCAGGACGCCGGCGTGGGCGCCACGTCCCACCCCGACCATGATCGAGATCGGCGTGGCCAGACCCAACGCACAGGGACAGGCGATGATGAGCACCGAAACGGCGGCGACCAGGGCGTAGGACAGGCGGGGTTCGGGACCGACCAGGCCCCAGACGACGGCGGCGAGCAGGGCGATCGCGATCACTGTGGGAACGAACCATCCGGAGACCGTATCGGCCAGCCGCTGGATCGGGGCGCGACTGCGCTGGGCCTGGGCCACCATCTGGACGATCTGCGCCAGAAGGGTGTCGGCGCCCACCTTGTCGGCGCGCATTATGAAGGATCCGGTCTTGTTGAGCGCGCCGGCCACGACGCGGTCGCCGACGTCCTTGGTCACCGGCATGGACTCGCCGGTCACCATGGATTCGTCGACAGCGACCCGACCCTCCAGGAGTTCGCCATCGACCGGGATCTTCTCTCCGGGCCTTACCCGCAGACGGTCGCCGACGGCGATCTGGTCAAGCGAGACATCTTCATCGACGCCGTCCGCCCGGATTCGGCGCGCGGTCTTGGGCGTGAGGTCCAGCAGGGCGCGGATCGCGCCCGACGTCTGTTCGCGGGCGCGCAGTTCCAAAATCTGCCCGACGAGGACCAGCACGGTGATGACCGCCGCCGCCTCGAAATACACCGGCGCGCTGCCGTCGGCCTTCAGGAAGGCGGGCGGGAACAGGGTCGGCGCGACGACGGCCACGACGCTGTAAAGCCATGCCACGCCGACCCCCATGGCGATCAGGGTGAACATATTCAGCCGACGGGTGCGCAGCGATGTCCAGCCGCGCTCGAAGAAGGGCCAGCCGCACCAGAGAACCACGGGGGTCGCCAGAGCGAACTGGATCCAGTTCGACATCTGGCCTGGGATGAACATGTGGAGGTTGGTCAGGTGTCCGCCCATTTCCAGGGCGAAGACCGGCAGGGTCAGGACCAGCCCGACCCAAAAGCGTCTGGTGAAGTCGATCAGCTCGTGGTTGGGCGGGGCTTCCGCCGTGACCGTCTCCGGCTCAAGCGCCATGCCGCAGATCGGGCAGGAGCCTGGGCCTTCCTGCCGGATCTCGGGGTGCATCGGGCAGGTGTAGATCGCGCCGGGAATGGCCGGCTCGGCCTCCACGCGAGGGTTCAGGTAACGCATCGGATCGCCGATAAATTTGGTCCGGCACCCCGCCGAGCAGAAGAAATAGTCCTGACCGCCATGACTGGCTCGGTGAGCGGTAGTCGTCGGATCGACCGACATGCCGCAGACGGGATCCTTGACCGTTGCCGCGCCATCCGAGGCCTTCGCCCCGCAGCAGGCGTGACCCGAAGCATGATTGTGAGGATGCGTGGACATGTCGCTCTCTCCGGCTGACCGAAGGGCTCACATATACCCATGAGGGGTATATCGCAAGATACCCGTCTGGGGTATATGGGGGTGCTCAGGAGGACAGGCCGCATGCAAACCGACACGAAACCCAAAGTCCTCAACAGGCTCAGCCGGATCGAAGGCCAGGTGCGGGGAATCTCCCGCATGGTTGAAGATGACCGGTATTGCGTCGACTTGCTGACCCAACTTCAGGCCGTTCGAGCCGCGCTCCATCGCGTGGAGACCGAAGTGCTACGGGATCACCTCGACCACTGCGTCATGGGCGCCATGACCGGCGACGATCCTGAGGATCGCAAGGCCAAGGCCGGCGAGCTGATCGAGCTCTTGGCGCGGGCCGGACGGTAGAGTTGGCGGAACGAATGGGCCCTCCTGGTCGCTAACGTCGGGATCCCAAGGAGCCGTCATGAAACGCATCAGCCTCGTCCTCGCCGCCTGCGCCTTGGCTACGGCCTGTTCCCCGCAAGCCGAAGAGCCCGCCGTAGCCGCGCCTGAGGCCGCCGCAGCGGCGGACGTCCATGGCGGAATGGAGGGCGGCATGGCTGCGCCTGCGCCCGGCGACTCCGTCGCCACCCAAGGCTACAAGGCCTCGATGAACACGATGATGGAGGCGATGCCCGCCTTCACCGGGGACGCGGACATCGACTTCATGAAGCAGATGCGAGGTCACCACGTCGCAGCCGTCTCGATGGCCCGTGTGGAGCTCGCGCAAGGCAAGGACGCCCAAGCGCGGAACCTGGCCCAGGAGGTGATCACGGCGCAGGAGCGCGAAATCACCCTGATCGACGCCTGGCTCGCCCAGAAGGGAGCGTCGGCGACACCCCCCGCCTGATCGCGAGATCAGCGAACCGAGTCCGAGAACCAACAGATGTGCGTAATCCGCTATCTGTTGTCCTCGTGGCGAAAGACCGATCGGCCAGTCCCGCCCTCGTCGAATATCAGGACGCCGTCGGCCGCAAAGTCAGTGCGGCGTTTGCATTCCGGTCGTCGAGCGCGGCATGACAGGCGTCGACGACGCTAGTCGGTATCGGCACACGATCGAGCCCGTAAGCTCGACGACGAACGTGCAGATGAGATACAGTGTACGTCCAAGTGATGGTGCCGGGTGGCAAGGCGAATCGAACTCGTTGCATTGCAGCTCAGTGCTCAGAAAGTCCGATAGACCGCAAAAGATGACGAATTCACGCAAATGTTATTGCTTAGAATTTTCTGAATGTTTTCAGAATACTTCCCGTCTGTCGGTTGTTCAATCGGTCCGGCGGCCGATAAGCGAGAAAAACCCCAAGCCGATCAGCGGCTTGGGGTAATTTGTGTAATCGAGTGGGAATGGTCTATCTGATCGTGCTGGAGGCGGACGGACGCCTCCATCCGCGCTGGCTGTCCGGCCGGTCTTTCGAGGCCGCCCGTCGTGAAGGCCTGCGGTGGATCCGCTGTCGACCTGACGCCGTGCAGGCCTTGTTGTTTGAAGGTTCCCGGTTGCGCGCGGTGCTCGATCAAACCAGCGAAAAAGCCCGTGACGATCATCCGGTGTCTGAGCGCGACCTTTACAAGGCGTCCCGCGCCGGATCCCGCCTTTCGACCATCCAATCGCGGGCGCCGGTCGTCACGGTAAGGCGGGCGGAAAGAATTTCGTCGGGCGGGGGGGGCTAGGGTCAGCGCGTCACCTCGCCCCCGGCAGGAGAAAATGGGTGATGCCCAGTCTTTGCCGCCTATGAGCGGATTGCCGCCCAAATGCGATCCGGCCTCAATCTGACCAGGTGGCGGGGCCGATGCCGGCGATCTTCGACCCATCGCGGCCATAGACGCCGGCGATGTCTTCGATCGATCCGATCTCGACATAGAGACAGCCGTCCGCTGCGGTCTTCAGATATCCCAAAGGGTCCACCGCGAACCGGACCTCCCGTTGGTAGGCATAGGCCATCAGCTTGGACCGGATCGCCTGCAGGCCGTCCCCGGGCGGATAGTAGGGGTCGAAGTAGTCGTTCTGGACGAGACTGTACGTCCCGCCGGGCGCAGCATCAGCCAGGACGGGCGCCACGCGTTCGAAAAAGGCCCGAACATCGAAGACGACCAGAAAGGCGTCCTCGTCAGGGTCCGCGCTGGCGAAGGCGTCGAGCAATCGCGGGTCGAGATCGGAGCTGAAGGACATCATCCAGTAGGGATGATCGACCAGCGCGCCGGCGTCTTCGGACCGGCGTTGTCGCGCGAAACTCACGTCTCCGATCGCCTCGATCGCGCGACCGTCTTCGGTGGTGATCCGCAGGACCTGTCCGGGTCTCTGGTAGGCCTTGGCCATCTCGTCGTCGGCGCGGGCGGCGTCCAGGCGGGAGTCGTCATAGGAGGCCGCCGGCGCAAAGCGAAGCTGTCCCGCCTGAAGCATCTGCATCAGGTATCGTTTCTGGCTCAGGCGCACGAGCAGTTCCCCGCCGCCGGTGTTGACGCCGCGCAGGGCCGGGGCGAGCACGATGGGCGGCGGGATGACTGGGGCCGGCACGGGCGTCAAACCGCGACGCTCGAACTCCAGGAGCGTCAGGTGACGCGCCCGCCACCACCACCACGGGCTCTTCCATCCGCTGAACGCCGTGTGGCCGGCGGAGACGGGCTGGCCGGTGTCGAGATACTGGATGTTGGTCTCGATCGAATCCAACCGCTTCTGCAGCGCGGCGTCGTCCACATTGACCAACCGACTCACCCCCGACTTCGACAGATCGATCTGATCGGTGAAGGCCCAGACTTCCGGGTCGAAATGGCGGGTGTCGACGCGGCGCAGCGCGAGAAGCTCGTTAAGCAGAGGCATCCCTGGCAGATGGGCGCCGATATGCAGAAACTCCATATCGGCGGGCGCGATGTCGAAGCCCGCGATCGGACGAACAGGGCTAAGTCCGTATGTCCTTTCCCTCGTCCGGCGTGATGTCCCGGGGTTCGGCTCTGCGAGATTGATATAGCCGCTGGGAGGTCGGTCCGGGCTCAGGCTTTGGGCTATGAGGGTCATGCGCGTTCTGATTCCCGCATTGGTACTTCTCGTCGGCTGCGCGCCGGAGCCGCCTACTGTCGAAGGGCGGGCGTCGGTCATCGATGGCGACACCCTGGAAGTCCACGGCGTCCGCATCCGGCTGTGGGGTGTGGATGCGCCCGAGGGCCGGCAGGTCTGCGACGATGCGCAGGGCAGGGCCTATGCCTGCGGGCGGCTGTCCGCCAATCGGCTGGCGGCCCAGGCGCCAAGGCGCCGATAGCCCTCCTGGTAACGCTTCAGGCCGCGCAGGACATGAACGTGCTCCTCCGTCGAGGTGAAGGCGCTCGGCCGCCCCGATAGGACGACCTTGGCCTTGCCGTGCGTGAGCCGGTTCAAGCTCGCGATCTGGGCCCGAAAGTCGCCCCACGTCATGGCATGCTTCATCTCATCGAACCCGTCGAGGGCCACCAACAACCGGCCCTTGTCGCTGAGTTCCAGGAAGTGATGGACGTTGAAGCCGTCCACCGGGAAGTCGTGGGTGAACTTGCCACCCAACAGGCCTTCTAAACTGGAATATCGCGCGTACTCACCGAGACCGATTAGGATCGGGCGGCGTGCGTAGGGATCGGACAAGGCCCGTTCGGCCTGGTTGGCGACTAGGCGCTTGATGAAGCTGGATTTGCCGGCACCGTAGCCGCCCAAGATCGCGATCGGTTGATAGTCCTCGCCGTCGATCCAGGTCGTGACGGCTTCGAACAGCAGGGTGTCCGTCTCGGACAGGGTGCGGTGATCACTTTCGTATCTGGCCAGGCGCGCGCGGCCGGGAATGTAATAATCGCTCAGGCCATCCTGGTGGAAGAGGCCGGTCAGGGAGCGGACGTAGTCGGTCAGCCCCAGGATCTCGTTCTCAAGTTCCCAAATGGTCTGATGACGCAGGCCTGCCTGCTCATCGACATAGGCCTGGGCGTCCGTAGACAGACCTTGGCGCGTGATCACCAGCAAAGTGGCCGGCGCGGATTTCTGGACGATGCCGCTATAGTCGGCCCAGATGGTGACTAGGTCGGACCGGGTGGCCGATCACAGGCTATCTCGATGCGCTTCGCCCGCCTCCCGGGTGGAAGACCGAACTGGCGCTTCTGGCCGCCTATTCCGCTGATCCGATCTCGATCGTCGCCGCGCTCTTGGCGCTTATCGGGCGAGACGATGAAGACCGTCCGGCGTCCCGTCGCGACCTCGCGGACGCCATTGAAGCGCTACGCGGCAAGACCCGGGTCATTATTCAGCGCGGGCGTCTGGCGAAGATGGCCAGGGTTCCCAGACTGACGGGGCTTCTGGATCAGTTCGTGAGGGACGTGCCCTTCGATGAGCGTCACCAGAGCTGGCATCCCAAGGCGGCCCTTGTTCGGATGCGGTCGGAAAAGGCCTTCGAGTGGCGATTGTGGGTCGGAAGCCGCAATCTCACCGCGCCGGAAAACCGGGACCTTGGTCTGGTTCTCGTCAGCGGCCAGCAAGCCAAGGGCCGCCTCGTGCCAGGGGCGGACGATATCGCGCGGCGCCTGGCCGAGAGGGCCGGTCTGGGCGGTTTGTCGCCAAGCCGCTTGGCGACGGAGGTTTCTGCGCTGAAGTGGCGGGCGCCCGACGGGGTGCGTGTAGATCGCCTCCGGATCAGCCGGGGTCAGAGCGAATGGAGCCTTCCGATCTTGCCCGAAATGGTGGACGCCCTGACCGTTGTCAGCCCGTTTCTCGATGCCGGCTTCCTTCAGCACTTGTTGAAGACGAGATGCCGAACGGGGGAACAGGGAGGCGAAAATCCGTAAATTGCTGGTCGCCGAGAGTTTGAGGCTCAAAAGCTCGACCACATCGGAGGAGCGCCTTTTGGGGGCGCTCGTCGAACGATTTGTCCGATCGCGAGCGGATCCGCAGACACGTGAGGAGGCGCTCCAACGGCGAAACGCGGAGCTTCGCGAACGGGACGGCGTGGATCGGGGGCGCTAGAGGGCGCGCTGTCGTGTCCTCATAAAGGGGGTATCTACAACTGATTTTGGTTGTTAACTGTTGATACAACCAAAATCAGTTGTATGGTCATCGTCAAAGCGTAGGGTCAGGGTCAATGAAGTTTGGCGCCGTCGAGATGATAGGAGGCGCGGTCGTCGTGGCGGCGAGCTTGAGCGCTTGTAGTCGCCAAGCCGATGTCGCGCCGCCGACCCTGGTCCAGTTCACGTGCAGCTTCGAGCCGGCCGCCCCGATGACCATGGTCATCGACACCGGCCTGCGGACCGCCCGGTGGATGAATCTGCCGGCTCCGAGAGAGGGGAGCGCGTCGGTTTCGTCTCATCAGTACCGGATTGAGTTTCCGGCTCTGGAAGACGCGCCCCCAGTCCATGCGCGTGTGAACCGCTACGACGCCACGATCCTGCGGACAATCGGGGACGGCGCGACGGCGGTGCGCCAGACGGGGCGCTGTGTGAAAGACGAGACGGGGCCGCGCCTGTGATCACGCCGGAGAGCCTTTCATGACCACGCGCGCGGTTCTGACCGGAGACCTCGTCGGCTCCAGCCGGCTCACCCCCGCTTCTCTTGAGGGGGCCCGGGACGCTTTCGCGACCGCAGCCACGGAGATCGAAACCTGGCGGGCCAAGCTGGTCGGAGCGCCGGCCGACTTCTTTCGCGGCGACAGCTGGCAGATGCTGCTGACGCAGCCCGGGTTCGCTCTGCGCGCGGCGCTCTATATTCGCGCCAGCCTGAAGGCCGGGGACCCCGAGTGGGATACGCGCATCGCCATAGGCTACGGCGAGGTTGATCGCATCGACAAACAGCGGACCTCCCTGTCCTCAGGCGAAGCCTTTCTCCTGTCCGGTCGCGCCCTGGATGATCTTGGCGACACGGTCGACATCACGGTTCGAGGTCCTCAAACGGGTCTGAAGTGGGGCGCCTTGGGTCCGCTCTCTCACCTCTGCAGCGTGCTGATGGATGACTGGAGCCAGAAGCAGGCGCAGGCGGCCAGGCTGGCTCTGGCGCCGGAGGCGCCGACCCAGGCGCGCATGGCGGAGATGCTTGGGGTCTCGCAGCAGGCTGTGAGCAAGGCGCTTTCCGCCGCCAAGATCACCGCCTTGCTGCGCGCCGTCGACTATAGCGAGGCGTTGACCTGGAACCGGGTGAGACTGATATGACAACCCAATTCGGTTGTGATCGTCGCCTACAACCCAAATGGGTTGTTACAAAGCGCGGGAGCGTAGCACGGTGATCGAAACCTTCCTGCTGTTGCTGGCCGGTCATCTGCTTGGCGACTTCGTCTTCCAGTCGGACGCCCTGATTGCCCGCAAACAGACCTTGCGGGGCTTGGCGGACCATGTGGCCATCGTCACGGTCCTGACCTTGCTGATGCTGGCGCCGACCCGGCTGTCCATACTCGGCCCGGTGGCCATCATGGCCGCCAGCCATTTCGCCATGGACTGGCTAAAGGTCCACCGGCTGGGCGACCGGCTGTGGGCGTTCGGCCTGGATCAGGCCGTCCATATCGCCGTGCTGGTCGGTCTCGCCGTCGCTTGGCCGGCCATGGCCTCGCAAAGCCTGTGGGGGCTCCAGCCCTCGCCGGTGCAGGTCCAGATCTACGCCGCGCTCGCTGTGCTGTGCGGGGGCGTGGTCGCCGTCTGGGTGGGTGGCGTCGTCATCAAAAAGCTCGTCGAGCCGCTTTCACCGGCCGGGCGCGCCGCCAACACCCTTCTGACGACCGGCGTCGCCTCAGGCCCGATCGTCGGCATGCCCAACGCCGGCAAATATATCGGCTGGTTGGAGCGCGGGTTGACGCTGACCTTTATCCTCATCGGCCATCCTGAGGGGGTCGGCTTTCTGCTCGCCGCCAAATCCATCCTGAGGTTCAGGGACGTCCAGGATCAGAACGATCGCCACCAGGCGGAGTACATCATCATCGGCACCTTCCTGAGCTTCGGCTGGGCGCTGGCCGTCGCCCTGGCGACCCAGGCCGCTGTGCTGCACTGGTTGCCCAAGGGCTGACATCGCAGCCTTAACCGCGGCGGCAGGGCGCCTTATCGTCTACGAGCGTTTTGCGCCGGAGATCCTCGCCTCAGATGTCTTTTTCGGTCGGACTGCCGAACTGTTTGACGAAGGTCGTATAGGGACAGCGGCCGATATAGCGGCGCTGAACGCCGAGTTCGGGTCGCTGAAGACATTCCGGGAGTGGCTGGCTTCCACGGGCAAACCGCTCCTTCAGGAAGCGGTCGGACGGTGATCTGATCTCTACGGGCCCGCGCCAGTTTCGCGATTGAGAGGACCACCGAGTCCTCTCCGCGCCGCCAAATCGTAAAATCTGACCGCTCATGGCGTTTTACATCGTCTTGCTAAGTCATTGATTTCACTAGGTTCGGATAGCCGGGGTTTTACAGCCTAAGTGTCTGTTTCTTCTTCAGAGATTTCAGATTTTGGTACCGTCATTCTAGGTTCGAGTCCTAGTTCCCCAGCCATCCGCCGACAAAGGTCGGCGCCGCCGAACCACTTCACAGCTTCAGCATTATCATCTGCGCCAGGGCTTCCGTTCGGATGCCCGGCTACCTAGCTTGACCGCAGACTACTGCTGAGGAGAACGAAGATGGTTACCGCCAAAGAAAAGCGCCTGGCGCCCCTGAGGACGCCGACGAGCCTGTCGGAGGAGGCGACCCAGAGCATTTCCGCCGCTCTGACCGGGCTGCTGGCCGATACGTTCGCTCTCTACATCAAGACCAAGAATTTCCATTGGCACGTCTCAGGCCCGCATTTCCGGGACTATCATCTGATGCTGGACGAGCAGTCGGCGGAAATCCTGGCCATGACCGATCCGATGGCCGAGCGGGCGCGCAAGATCGGCGGGACCACGCTGCGCTCTATCGGTCAGATCGCCAAGGAATCACGCATCGCCGACAATGACGCCGACTATGTCGACCCGCTGGATATGCTTGCCGAGCTTCGCGACGACAACGGTGAACTGATCGGCCGGATGCGCGAGGTGCATGACTTGTGCGACGAGCATAACGACGTCGCGACCGCCAGCTTGCTGGAGAACTGGATCGACGAGAGCGAGAAGCGCGTCTGGTTCCTGTTCGAATCGGGTCGTCGCGGTAACGGCTGAGGAACCGCAGCGCTTGCGCCGTCTTATGTATCGTCGATAGTCGATTATGGACGGCGCAGGAGGGGCGTGTGAAGCAGGGTGCGGTGATCTGCGGCTTGGCTATTGTGGGTGTGCTGGCGGCCTCGCCCGCCTCAGCCGATATGTCCAAGGCGTTCGGCAATACGATCGTGTCCCATTATCCGAACGGACAGTGGGTCAGGCACTATTTCGAGCCGGATGGACGCTACACCTCGCAGTTCTCGGACGGGCGACGGGTGGCGGCCCGCTGGTCGGCCGAGGGCGACAAGATTTGCTTGAGCGGGTTCAGCCCGCGCCAAATCCTACCGCGCTTCTGTAGCCGAATGGTGGAGGCCGATGTCGGCGACACTTGGCGCGCCCGCGATCCCTTGGGACGCTCCATTCGCAACGAACTGGTCGCCGGGCGTCGCTGAGGTCTTGCCCTGAGCGGCGTCACCCTCTAGAGGCGACCGCCTACCCGATGCGGATGTGGCGGAACTGGTAGACGCACTGGATTTAGGTTCCAGCGCCGAGAGGCGTGGAGGTTCGAGTCCTCTCATCCGCACCAAGACAAAAAAGGCCCCGGATTGCTCCGGGGCCTTTCTTTATTCCTGGCCTATCGCCCTTGGGGCTACTTGAGGCCGATAGATGGGCCTGCCGCGATCGGTGCGACAGGCCTCGCATTTCGTCTTAGCGGATCGGCGGCACGGGCGGCGGCGGAACGTCGCCGTCGGTTTCGTGAACCTCGACCAGACCGCGACCCAGGTGGCTCTTGCGATAGCCGTAGGCGAAGTAGATCAGCAGGCCGATGCCGCCCCAGATCGGCAGCACCATCTTGGCGTCGTGCGGCAGGTTCCAGAACAGGAAGGCGCAACCGAACGCCGACAGGGGCGCGAACACCCAGATCAGCGGCGTGCGGAACGGACGCTTGCGGTGCGGATCCTTGACCCGCAGCACCAGCACCGCGATCGACACCATGAAGAAGGCGAACAGGGTGCCCGAGTTCGAGATGTCGGCCAGCTGACCCACCGGGAACAGAGCGCCGGCGATGGCGACCGCGATGCCGGTGGCGGCGGTCACGATATAGGGCGTCTTCCACTTGGGGTGGATCTTGGTCAGGCCCTCCGGCAGCAGACCGTCGCGCGCCATCACGAAGAAGATGCGGGTCTGACCGAAGATCATCATCAGGATGACCGACGGCAGGGCCAGCAGGGCGGCGGTGCCAAGGGCGTTGCCGATCTGGGGGTGACCAACGACGCGCAGAACGTGGGCCAGGGCCTCGTTGGAGCAGACCAGCATTTCGGCGTTGGAAGGCAGGGCGCAGGCGGCGACGAAGGCGGGCGAGCCCGGCTGAACAGCTTCACCGGCGGCGCCCAGAACCGGCTGAGCGCCGATGGCGCCGGCGGCGCCGAGCGCGACCAGCAGATAGAAGACCGTACAGATGGCCAAAGAGCCGATCAGGCCGATGGGCACGTTGCGCTGTGGGTTCTTGGTCTCTTCGGCCGCCGTAGAAACGGCGTCGAAGCCGACATAGGCGAAGAAGATCGAGGCCGCGGCGCCGACGATGCCCATCCCCGAGTATTGGCCGAAGAGGCCATTGGGAGCGAACGGCGACAGGTTAGCCGACTTGATGACAGGCAGGGTGATGATGATGAAGACCGTCAGGGCGACGACCTTGATAGCGACCAGGATTGCATTGACCCGGGCCGATTCCGTGGTGCCAACCATCAGCAGAGCCGTCACCAGCAGGGCCACGACGATGGCGGGGATGTTGACGATCCCGGCCGAGAAGTCAGGCGTGGGGATGAAGCCGTTCATCGACCAGGTCGGCCCGGCGGATAGGAGGTCGGGGAAATCAAATCCGAGCCCCTGTTCTATCAGCCCCAGCACATACCCCGACCAACCGACCGACACAGCCGAGGCGGCCACGGCGTATTCCAGAATCAGCGCCCAACCGACCGTCCAGGCCAGCAGTTCGCCCATGACGGCGTAGGTGTAGGTGTAGGCCGAGCCCGAAACCGGGGCCATCGACGCCAGTTCGGAGTAGCAGAGCGCTGCGACCGCGCAGACGGCGCCGGCGATGACGAAGCTGATCATCATGCCCGGTCCGGCCTTTTGGGCGGCCGAAGCGGTCAGGACGAAAATTCCGGTGCCGATGATGGCCCCGATCCCCAGAAGCGTTAGTTGAATAGGACCAAGCGACCGGTGAAGCGACTTCTTCTCGGCCGTGGCAAGGATCGCGTCGAGCGACTTAACGCGCCACATAAAATACCCCCACGTTTTGATGCAGCCCCTCGGCTGCTTGGGGCGGACGCTAGCGACGGATGAGGCGGCGCGCAACGCGCATGACGGGGTGGTTAAGGCGCGACGACGCTTTCGTGATCACACGTCGGCAGGCTAGAGGCGACGCATGCTGCCCATCCACGCCGTTCTGGAACCGCTGAAAGTCGCCCTGAGCGCGGGCAATACGGCCGTGCTGGCGGCGCCGCCGGGGGCGGGCAAGACGACGGTCGTGCCACTGGCCCTGGTGGATCAGCCCTGGCTGGACGGCAAGGTGCTGGTGCTGGAACCGCGACGCCTGGCCGCACGGGCGGCGGCAGACCGGATGGCGACGACTCTGGGCGAGCAGCCGGGCGGGACGGTAGGCTATCGCACCCGACTGCAGAGCAGGATCGGCCCGAACACACGCATCGAGGTGATCACCGAGGGCGTCTTCACGCGAATGATTCTGGACGATCCGGGGCTGGACGGCGTGGGCGCAGTCTTGTTCGACGAGTTCCATGAACGCAGCCTGGACGCCGACCTCGGGCTGGCGTTGGCGAGAGACACGCAAAAGCTGCTGCGCGAGGACCTGCGGCTGCTGGTCATGTCCGCGACGCTGGATGTGGTCGGGGTCTCGCGCCTGCTCGACGGCGCGCCGGTGATCGAGGCCGAGGGACGGGCCTGGCCGGTTGAGACCCGGTATATGGGCCGCAATCCGTCCGAACGGTTCGAAGAGGCTGTGGCGCGCGCCTGCCTGACAGCGCTGGGCGAGGAGACGGGGTCGGTGTTGATCTTCCTGCCGGGACAGGGCGAAATCCATCGGGTCGCTCGGCTTGTGAACGAGCGGCTGCGGCTACCGAACATCGATGTCGTGCCCCTGTACGGCGGACTGGACCGGGCCGAACAGGACCGGGCTATCGAACCGGCGGCTGTGGGGCGGCGCAAGCTGGTGCTGGCGACCTCGGTCGCGGAAACCAGTCTGACCATCGAAGGCGTGCGGGTCGTGATAGACGGCGGCCTGTCGCGCGTGCCGCGATTCGAACCCTCCAGCGGTTTGACCCGGCTGGCGACGGTCAAGGTCAGCCGATCCTCCGCGGAACAGAGGCGCGGCCGGGCCGGGCGCACCGAGCCGGGCGTTTGCTACCGCCTGTGGGATGAGGAACAGACGCGCGGGCTGGTTCCACATCAGCGGCCGGAAATCCAGGAGGCGGATCTGACAGGCCTAGCGCTGGACCTGGCCCGATGGGGCGCCCGCTCGGTCGATGGGCTGGCCTTGTTGGATCCGCCGCCGGCCGGGGCGATGGCGGAGGCGCGCAAGGTGCTGACGCGGTTGGGGGCGCTAGATGCCGATGGCGGACTATCGAAACATGGGCTGCGCCTGACGAAGATCCCGCTGTCGCCGCGGCTGGCCCATATGGTAGCCGTGGCGTCCGACGCCGGCGACGCGATGACAGGCGCACGGATCGCGGCGGTGTTGAGCGAGCCGGGTCTGGGCGGATCGAGCATCGATCTGGCGGATCGCCTGATCGGGCTGGAGCGCGATCGGACGCAGAGAGCGCGCGATTCGATGAAGCTGGCGGAGCGCTGGGCGCGCGCGGCGGGCGGCGGATCGGGATGGACGATCGATCCAGGACTGCTGCTGGCCGAGGCCTTTCCCGAGCGGATCGCAAGGGCGCGGGGCAAGACGGGTGAATACCTTCTCGCCAGCGGGCGAGGGGCCGTGCTGGAGGCGACCGACCATTTGGCGCGTGAGCCTTGGTTGGCGATCGCCGATCTTGGCGGCGGCGATACGCGCGACCGGGTGCGACTGGCGGCGGCGCTGGCGGCGGACCGGATCGACAGCGATTTGGCGGGCCTGATCTCGACGGAGGACCGGCTGGCGCGCGAACCGTCGGGGCGGTCGGTGATCCGGCGCTCGCGGCGCATCGGGGCAATCGTGCTGGACGAAAAGATTGTCGGCGCGCCGGATGCGAAGACCCTGACTGCCGCCCTTCGGGCCGAGATCGAGGCGGATGGGCTGGGCGCGCTGAAATGGGGCGAGCAGGCGTCGGGTTTACGCGCACGGCTGGCCTTCCTGCACGCGCGCGACCCGGCTTGGCCTGATGTGTCGGATAACGCCCTGCTGGCGGCGCGTGAGGACTGGCTGTGGCCTCTCCTGGAGGGGGCAAAATCGCTTGATGGGATAGCTGACGGTCGTCTGGCCGAGGCCCTGCGCGGACTGATCCCTTGGGACCTACATCGGCGGCTGGACGAGCTGGCGCCCCCGCGTCTGGTCACGCCGTTGGGCTCAGCGAACATCGACTATGCCGCCGAGGGCGGGCCGCGCGTGGATATTCGGGTGCAGGAACTGTTCGGCGTCACGACGCATCCGACTGTCGGTGGCGTGCCGTTGACCCTCGCCCTGTTGTCGCCGGCGCGACGGCCGGTGCAGGTCACCAAGGACCTGCCGCGCTTCTGGTCGGGGTCGTGGGCGGCGGTGCGTGCGGAGATGCGCGGCCGCTATCCCCGTCATCCGTGGCCAGAAAACCCGGCCGAAGCGCAAGCGACGAACAGGGCCAAGCCGCGCGGGACTTGATCGCCTTGACGCGGCGGCTGGGAAACGGGCATCGCTGGGACAACCGGGAGAAGAAGATGTCCGACGTCCTGCCGAAGAACTCCACCGGCCGCGTGCTGTTCGCGAGCCTGATCGGCACGACGATCGAGTTCTTCGACTTCTATATCTACGCCACGGCGGCCGTGCTGGTGTTCCCGACGCTGTTCTTCCCCGGCGAAGATCCGGGAACGGCGCTGTTGTCGTCGTTCGCGACCTTTTCCATCGCTTTCTTCGCGCGGCCCATCGGCGCCCTGGCCTTCGGACATTTCGGGGACCGGG
This sequence comes from Brevundimonas vesicularis NBRC 12165, assembly GCF_001592205.1. Taxonomy (GTDB): domain Bacteria; phylum Pseudomonadota; class Alphaproteobacteria; order Caulobacterales; family Caulobacteraceae; genus Brevundimonas; species Brevundimonas vesicularis. Next base: position 22,461 of record NZ_BCWM01000016.1, read on the forward strand.
TGGGACGCAAGGCGACGCTGGTCGCGGCGCTGATGACGATGGGTCTGTCGACCGTGGCGATCGGCCTGTTGCCGACGCACCAGCAGGTCGGCCTGCTGGCGCCCTTGCTGCTGGCCCTGTGTCGGTTCGGGCAAGGCTTGGGTCTGGGCGGCGAATGGGGCGGGGCGGTGTTGCTGGCGACAGAGAACGCGCCGCCCGGAAAGAAGGCCTGGTTCGGCATGTTCCCCCAACTGGGCGCGCCCATCGGCTTCATTCTGTCCACCACATCTTTCATCGTTCTGACGTCGACGATGAGCGAGACCGCGTTCGAGGGCTGGGGTTGGCGCATCCCGTTCTTGGCGAGCGCCATCCTGGTGTTCGTCGGCCTTTGGGTGCGACTGAAGATCACCGAGACGCCCGAGTTCCAGAAGGCGGTGGACCGCGACGAGCGGGTCAAGGCGCCGGCCGTGACCCTGTTCGCCCATCACAAGGCGGCGCTGGTTCTGGGGACGTTCAGCGGGGTGACGACCTTCACCCTGTTCTATCTGATGACGGTGTTCGCGTTGGGGTGGGCGACGACAGGGATGGGATTGGCCCGGGCCGATGTGCTGCCCATCCAGTTGATCGGCGTGCTGTTCTTCGCCGCCTTCATCCCTGTGACGGCGTTGCTGGCGGATCGATACGGGCAGGTCAGGGTGCTGATCGCCTCGTCCGTGGGGATCGGCCTGTTCGGCTTTCTGTTCGCGCCGCTGTTCGGGGGCGGCCTCAGCGGCCTGCTGATCTTCTTTGCGCTGGGGTTCGCCCTGATGGGCTGCACCTATGGCCCCATCGGCGCGGCCATGGCGCGGCCGTTCCCGACGGCGGTGCGCTACACCGGCGCGTCCATGGCCTTCAATCTGGCGGGCATCCTGGGCGCATCGCTGGCACCCTATATCGCGCTGAAGCTGGCCGAGCGGTTCGGGCCGGGGGCCGTCGGCGGCTATCTGGCGATTTCAGCCCTGGTCACCATCGCCGCTCTGTGGGGCATGGGGCGGGTGGCCCCGGAGGAGAAGCGCTAGGCTTCGTCCGTCGCGGCATAGACCATGATGCCGGTGGCGATGGCCAGGTTTAGGCTGTCGGCGCGGCCGCGCATCGGAATCTTGACGTTGACGTCGCAGGCGGCGGCCAGGGCGTCGGTCAGGCCGGCCTGTTCATTGCCCATCAGGATCAGCGACGGTCGTTGCATGACGGCTGAGCGGTGACTGACCTTGGCGTCCAGTCGTGTGCCGACGACGCTGCCTGGCCAGGTCTTGCGCCAGGTCAGAAAAGCTTCGGGCGTCGTCCTGGTGATCGAGACGGCGAAGACCGAGCCCATGGTCGCGCGCACGGCCTCGACCGAATAGGGATCGACGCAATCGCCGAGCAGAATGACTCCGCCGCAACCGGCCGCGTCCGCAGTGCGGATGATGGTGCCCAGATTGCCGGGATCGCGCACCTGCTCCAGCGCGACCCAGCAGGGCGCCGAGGCGGGGTTCAGGCTGTCGAGAGCCGAATAGGCCTGTTCGAACACGCCGAGCACGGTCTGCGGATTGTCGCGGCGGCTGATCTTTTCAAGGATGGCGTGGGTGACGACGATGATATCGCCGCCGGCCTTGAGCGTGGCGGCCTTGGCGCGGTCAAGCAACGGATGAGGCCGGGCGTCCTCGCCGACCAGCAGCATCCGGGGCGCGCGCCCCTGATCCAGCGCCTCGCCGATGAATTTCAGACCTTCGGCCAGGAAGGTGCCGGTCAGGTCGCGTTCCTTGCGCATATGCAGGGCGCGGACGCCCTTGACCGTGTCGTTGGTCAAGGAGGTGATGACGCGTTCGGTCATTGGCTCCACCGCGCGAAGAAGGACAGGCCGATGGCGCGGGCGTCAGGGCCGTCTTCGGACAGGGCCAGCTCACCCCAGTCGATCCGGCCGCCGCGATCTTGGGTCGCCTCGACCATCAGATGCGCCAGGGACAGGCCGGACACGCGCGCCGCATAGGCGTTCAGCAGCAGGAAGTCGGCATCGTCCGACAAAAGGGCGGCGCAGTCCTTGAGCAAGCCCGGCATGTCCTCAAACAGGCGCCAGACTTCACCCGTAGGGCCGCGCCCGTATTTCGGCGGGTCCAGGATTATGCCGTCATACTTCGAGCCGCGACGAACTTCGCGCGCCACATATTTGCGCGCGTCCTCGACAATCCACCGGATCGGATGCTGGGCTAGGCCCGACTGTTCGGCGTTCTCGCGGGCGTAGGCGACCGACTTCTTGGAGGCGTCGACATGGGTGACCTCTGCGCCTGCGGCGGCCGCGGCCAGACTGGCGACGCCGGTATAGCCGAACAGGTTCAGGATCTTCGGCGCGCGGCCGGCTGAACGTGTGAAGTCACGCACCCGTCCGTCCAGCCATTCCCAGTTGGCCGCCTGTTCAGGGAAGAAGGCGAGGTGGCGGAAGGGGGTGAAGCGGCCGGTGAACTTGACGTCGCGCCACTTCAACGGGAAGGCGTCGATGGGGCCGTGCTCGTCGAACCGCCAGCGACCGCTGTCTTCCTCTTCCTGCTGCGGATCGAACGTCGCTGTCGCGTTTTCGAAGGCTTTCGGATCGCGGGCCGACCAGAAACACTGCGGCTCGGGCCGAACGACGGTGTAGCGGCCGTACCGCTCCAGCTTCTTGCCGTCGCCGCTGTCCAGCAGGGCATAGTCGGACCAGCCGGAGGTCACGAGCGTTTCGGGAGTTTTGGAAAGGACGGGCGCCATCGTCGGGCTGATAGGCGCTCAGGCCGCCTCGCGTCCAGCGTCCAGCGCCACGACGGTCAATTCCGGCATCTGATCGTCGCAATCGTGCGGGGTCTTGTCCCAGACATGCGGTTCGACCGCCAGCCGCCAGGCTGCATGGACAAAGGCGAGGCTGAGCAACGCCCAGTAGGCCGGCGCAGCCAGCACATCGCCCAGCCGATAATCGAGCCCGGCGCGTCGTGCTCCGACCGCGCAGCTCATCCAGGCGGCGATGACGCCCAGGGCCAGCACGCCCAGCGAGCCGCCGGGCAGGGACGGCAGGACGCCCGACAGCGCCCAGACGGCGATGGCCAGAACCAGCCAGGCCAGCGTCGGGGCATGGGCGGCCGCCGACAGGATCGCCGCGCCCAAGGTCATGACCAGCGACAAGCTCCCGCGCCGGCCCAAGGCGTTGGCACGCCGCGTATGCACGCCCCAGGTCTGCATATAACCTTTCAGCCACCGGGTGCGCTGCGGCAGCCATCGGTCCATCGCGCCCGGCGGCGTCTCCCAGGTGGGACTGTCGATGACGTCGAGCTTCCAGCCGAGCGACCACAGGCGAAAGCCCAGGTCGGCGTCCTCGGTGACATTGTGCGCATCCCAGCCGCCTGCGCCACGCAGAGCCGTCATGCGGATATGGTTGCTGGTGCCGCCCAGCGGGAAGGGCAGGCCCAGCCGCGCCATGCCCGGCAAAGTCACTTCGAACAGGGCCGCATATTCAAAGGCGAACTGCCGATCCAGAAACCAGGAGCCAGGCTTGCCGGATGCTCGGATGCGCAGCGGCGCCTGAAGACAACCCAACCGGGGCTGGGCCACGAAGCGCGCCGCCGCCTGACGGAGTTGTTGCGAATGCGGTCGATCCTCCGCGTCATAGATGGTGACCAGATCGCCCCGCGCGTGACCCAGGGCGTAGTTCAAAGCGCGCGGCTTGGTTTGAGGACTGCCCGGAGGGGCGATCAGGATTTTCAGCCACGGCGGTTTGGGCGTCGCCTGGGCTGCAGCCAGCGTGGCCTCATCATGCGCCTCCAGCACGATAAAGGCCTCCAACCTGTGCGCCGGATAGTCGATCCGGCTGAGGTTGGCGATCAACTGCGGCGCCACGGCCGCCTCGTCATAAAGCGCCGCCAGAATGGTGTAGCGCGGCCATTCGACCGGACGAGCAGCGGGCGCAGGGCGTCGCAGGCTGGCGATGCCGATGACGGCCTTCCACAAAGCGCAGATCACGAATGCGGCCTGAAACAGAATCAGCCCCAAGTCGATCGCGACGGCGGGCCAGCGGATTAGCGCCACGGCGGATGTCAGCGTAAGCAGGATCAAGGTCGTGACCTGGAAACCGCTCGGCGTGCGTCGTGAGGCGCCGTTTCGGCGGGGCCTGATCCCCGGATGCGCCCAATCCTTCACCGCAAGCGCCCCCAAAGCACCACAACCCCCAATCGCTAATTGAAACAACCGTGTTCTGCAAGTCGGTTGGCGTCCGGGACGGATTGTCGCTATTCATGGCGCCTCACCCGGAGCAGCGGCTTGTCTGAACCCTCGAACGCCTCGCGCACGACCCGAAAGCCCAAGGGCGAAGGCCATTCGCGTAGGGGCGAAATCCTGGCGGCGGCCGAGCGCATCTTCGTCGAGCACGGCTATGAAGGCGCGACGATTCGCAAGATCGCGGACGAGGTCGGGCTGTCGTCGACGGCGCTCTATATGCATTTCCCGGACAAGGGCGCGATCCTGCAGGAAATCTGCCGTGACGCCTTCGCCCGGTTGATCGCGTCGAACGCCGCCGTCGCCGATGAGGCCGCGCCGCCCGAACAGCGCCTGCGGCGGATGATCGAGGGCTATATCGACTTCGGTTTCGCTCATCCCAATGCCTATCGCCTGATCTATCTGACAAGACCTGTCGAGGCGCGAGAGGGCGCCCAGGACGCGGCGCGCGAGCTGGGCGCCAGCCTGTTCACGACATTGGAAGCGACCGTCGGCGACGCCGTGACGGCCGGACGTATGAAGGGCGATCCCGCCACGATCGCGCAGGCGATCTGGGCTGCGGCCCACGGGATCGTGTCGCTCATGATCACAAAGCCCTACTTCCCGTGGTCCGATCGGCAGGCGCTGGTTCGCACGACTTTGGACGCCCTATTCGCCGGTCTGATCGAAGGATGAAGCGTATCTGCGTCGCCTTAGCGGCTCTGGCGTTCAGCAGCAGCACGGCTCAGGCCAGGCCCTTGCGGATCATGGCGCTGGATCAATGCGCGGATCAATATGTGCTGGCCTTGGCGCCGGACGCGGACCTCGCGCTGTCGCCCCGCGCCGACGATCCGGACGCCTGGCTGCGTCAGCAGGCGGTCGGTCACAAGCGTTTGCGTCCGACACTTGAGGCCGCCGTGGGCTTTCAGCCTGATGTCGTGGTGCGCTACTGGGGCGGCGAGCCGCGCCTGCTGTCCGCGCTGACGCAGCGCGGCGTCAAGGTGGTCACAATAGATGATGCGATTGATCTGGAGGGCGTACGACGGAATATACGGACTGTGGCGCGGGATCTGCGACAGGCTGAGCGCGGACAGGCGTTAGAGCGACAGATGGACGGGAAGTTGGCCAAAGCGGCGCCGGTGAAGCGCGCGGCTGAGGCGCCGGGGGCAGTCTATCTGACATCGGGGGGCTTCACCGCGGGGCCAGGCACGCTGATCGATGCAATGATGCGGGCGGCCGGATTTTCAAATCTGTCGGCCGCGCCCGGTTTTGGCGCACTCAGCGTCGAGCGGATCGCGATGAATCCTCCGGTGCGATTCGTGCTCGGCTTCTTCGATCAGCTGCGCGCCGACCTGCGCGGACCGGGGCGGCATCCGGTTGTCGCGCGAGCGGCCGAGGGTCGAACGGCGGCGCGCCTGCCCGCCGCGACCTTGACCTGCCCCGCGTGGTTCGCCGCCGACGCGGTCGAGATGATGGCCAAGGGGCGGCCGTGAACAGAACGGTTCGGCTGTGCCTGGTTCTGATCGGCTTGATCGTCGCGGCGCTGGCCCTGGCTGTGCTGGCCGGCGAGACGGCGTTCAGCGTCGATCAGTACGCGGCTGCATTCAGCGATCCGACATCCGGCCCGGCCGAGGTGCTGTGGCAGGTGCGGGCGCCGCGCGCGGTGTGCGCCCTGATTGTCGGCGCGGCCCTGGGTTTGGCGGGCGCAGTGATGCAGGGGCTGTTGCGTAACCCGCTGGCTGATCCCGGCGTGCTGGGCGTGTCGGCGACGGGGGCGCTGGGCGCGGCGCTGGCGATCGTCCTTGGCGCTGCGGCTGTGCCGGGACTGATCGAGCTTTCGGCATTGGCAGGCGCGGCGTTGGCGGGCGGACTCTTGATCGTGGCGTCCAGGGCCATGCGGGCGCCCGAGGCCCTGATCCTGTTCGGGGTGGCGCTGTCCAGTTTCGCAGGCGCGGCGACGGCCTTGATCTTCAACCTGTCGCCGTCGCCGATCGCCTCGGCCGAGGTCATGTCCTGGCTGCTGGGATCGGTGCAGAACCGAAGTTGGGTCGATGTGGCCTGGGTGACGCAGGCCCTGATCGTCTCGGGCGTCTTCGCTGCCTGGTCGGGCGCCGGTCTGCGGATGCTGACCCTGGGCGACGAGGGTGCGGCGGCCTCGGGCTTGAATATGGGGCGGTCGAGGGTCTTCGCCCTGATCGCCGCGGCCTTGGCCACAGGGGCGGCGGTGGCGGTGGCGGGCGTGATCGGGTTCGTGGGCCTGGCCGCGCCGCATCTGGTGCGGGCGGCGGTGCGGGGTGATGCGAAGCGAATCCTGGCGCCCTCGGCGCTGGCGGGCGGGCTGATGCTGATCGTGGCGGACCTGTTGGCGCGACTGACGCCGGCGGATCAGGAGCTGAAGCTGGGCGTGTTCACAGCCCTGATCGGCGCACCTCTGTTCGCCCTGATTGCTTGGCGCGCGGCGCGGGAGTGGCGGCTGTGAGCCTGTTGTCGCTAGCAAAGGTTCAGGCGCGGTTGGGCAAGGCCGTCGTGCTGGATGGGGTGAGCCTGTCGGTCGCGGCGGGCGAGGTCGTGGCCCTGTGCGGACCAAACGGAGCGGGCAAGAGCAGCGCCATCCGCGCCGCTGCGGGCCTCTTGGCCACGACCGGCGGACAAATCAGGCTGGGCGGCGCGGACATCGTCGATCTGTCCCATCGCCAGCGGGCGGAACGCGTCGCCTATTTGCCGCAGGAACGGCGCATCGCCTGGAATCTGCCGGCGGCAGAGGTGGCGGCGCTCGGCGCCCCGTTTCTGTCAGGCGCGGATGCGCTGGCGCGAGCGCGCGCCGTTCTGGAAGAAGTCGGCGCTGGTCATCTGGCGGACCGCGGCGTTGCAGAGATGTCAGGCGGCGAGCGTGCGCGGGTTCTGCTGGCGCGCGCCCTTGTCGTCGATGCGCCGCTGCTGCTGGCTGACGAGCCGATCGCGGGGCTGGACCCGGATGCGCAGCGTCTGGTGCTGGAGCGCCTAAGGGCGCGCGCTGACGGCGGAGCAGGCGTGCTGGTCAGTCTTCACGACCTGACCCTGGCTGCAGCCGTGGCGGATCGCATCGTCGTGCTGGATCGGGGGCGAGTCGTCGCCGACGCCCCACCGATCCAGGCCCTGTCGCCCGCCGTCCTGCGCGAGGTGTTCGGGCTGGACGGCGAGTGGATCGAGGGGCCGAACGGGCCGCTGCTGGCGGCCCGCCGGGCTCAGTAGGCGATATAGGGCCGCGCGCCGGCCGCCGAACCGCGCGAGATGTCGGCCGAAGGCGTCAGCGGCGCCGTGCCGCCGTTCAGGCGCGCCTTGTAGACCGCCATGTTTTCCATCACCCGCATCATATAGTTGCGCGTCTCGGTGAAGGGCGCGCACTCGATGAAGTCGATGGTCTTGATCGCATCGCCGCGCGGGTCGCCGCAACGGGCGATCCACTGGCTGGGGCGTGCCGGTCCGGCGTTGTAGCCGACCGTCGCCAGCAGCATGGAGCCGTTGTTCGCGGCCATCAGCTCGCCCAGGTGATAGCTGCCCAGGGTCATGTTGTAGTCGGGATCCCACAACTGCTCGGCGGAATAGCTCATGCCCAGACGGCGGGCGACGCCGGAGGCGGTGGACGGCAGGAACTGCATCATGCCGCGCGCGTCGGCGCCGGAGCGGGCGCGGGGATCGAAGCTGGATTCCTGGCGCGTGATCGCCTGGGTGAACTCAAGCGGCGCGGCGCCGGCGACCTGGGGCGGGACGCGGACAGGATACATCCGCTCGGGCATGACGAAGCCCCGCTGGCTGGCGGCGCGCCCCACCATCATGGCGGTGAAGCCCTCGCCATAGCCGCGCGACAGGTCCATCAGCAGGGCCAGGTCGTTGATGGTCGGCAGGTCGTTGTCCAGCTGATAGGCGAAGACGCGCAGCAGGCTCATCTCACCGGTCTCGCCCAAAATGCGCGTGGCGCGGACGATCTCATTGCCTTCGAAGCGGGCGATGTCCGCTTGGGACGGCACAGGCTCGACCGGCAGCTGAAGCGTGGTCATCCCCGCCTTCTCGGCCGCCAGCTGACCGTAGAAGGTCTGCCAATGCTGGGCGCCGTTGCGATAGTAGGCAAGGGCGGCGTCGCGTTCGCCGCGCGCCTCGGCGGCGCGACCCAACCAGTAGAAGGCGCGGCCTTGAGTGATCGGCGTGGACGAGGCGGTGCGCAGGGCTTCGAAATGGCGGGCAGCGACTTCGGGCTGGTTCAGCTTGGTCAAGGCGACCCAACCGGCGAAGAACTCGGCGTCCACCATCCGGTCGCCCGAGGTGAAGCCGTGGCCGTTCATGGCGTCATAGGCCGCGCGCCAGTTGCCCTGTTGCAGGGCGTCGAGGAAGTAGTTGCGGCGCTCGCTCCACAGGGTGTTGTCGCCGGTCGTGTGGCCCGGCGCCGGCGGAAGATTGGCCAGCAGCGCAAAGCCTTCGGATTGCCGGTTTTGCGATCGCAGCAGGCGAACGCGCTCCAGCACGACCGCCGGATCGGCGGCCTGGGCCGGCGTCAGATTGGCGATGACGGCGTCGGGGCTGTAGGCCGAACGAAGGGTCATCACCGTGTTGGCTATGGCGGCGCGATCGGGCGAGACCAGATTGATCATGCTGCGCGTCGCCGGCCCGTGCGGACCGAGCAGAAGCATATTCAGCCGGGCCTCGTGATCGGCGGGCGTCAGCCAGGAACCCCATTGGCCGAGGATACGCGACTGCGGCGCGTCGTCGAACGAGCGGGTGCGCCACCAGTCGCGGACGAGGGCGCGGGCCTCATCCTGGCGGCCGCGCTGCTGCAGCGCGGAGGCGTAGGCGATGGCCCCCTCGACGGTCGTCGGCTTTCCGTCAGACATTAGGGCCAAGGCGGCGTCCGCGCCCATGCCGGAGCGGTCCAGCACCTTTTCGGCGGCGGAGCGTCGCGATTCGCCGCGCGGCCATCCCGCCAGATCGGACTGACCGCGCGCGAGGTCCGAGTAGGACAGCTGCTCGCCCGAGGTGTCGATCAGTGCCCATTCGACCAGTTTGCGAGCCGAGGCGTCCCTGATCTGCGACATGGCGGACTGGGCGCCGAACACATCGCGCGCACGAGCCGCCGCCAGCCCCTGACGAAACAGCGCCGTGTCCTGATCGTTCAGCACGCGGCCCTGATAGGTCGCCGAATAGCCGGGCACGGACGAGGACGCCGAGGCATAGGGCACAGGCTGGGTGGGTAGGACGTCCTGCGGGTTCGGCGCAAGGACGGCGAGGGCCGCCGCCAGACTGGTCGCGATCATGATCTGTCCTGTTCCCATTCAATCCCGGTTGCGGCGGAGCCGCTGGCGACCTAACGTCCCGCGCTCATTGCAAAGGCGATGAACATCCGTCCATCGTCACTCCCCACGCAGGCCAGCTTAGTCTCATGAACGCCCCCTTGTTCAAGGGCGTGATCACCGCCCTGATCACACCACTTCGTGACGGAAACGTGGACGAAGCCGCATTCGCCAAACTGCTTGAGCGTCAGATCGCCGCAGGGGTTCACGGCGTCGTCCCGATGGGCACGACGGGCGAGGGCGCCAGCATGGACCTGGATGAGCACAAGCACGTCATCGAGCTGTGCGTGCGTCTGACGGCCGGGCGCGTCGCCGTCATCGCCGGCACCGGATCGCCCTATACCAAGGAAGCCATCGACCTGACCCGCCACGCCAAGACGGTGGGCGCGGATGGGGCGCTGATCGTGACGCCCTATTATATTCGCCCGTCGCAAGCGGGCATGGCGGCCCATTTCGAAGCGGTGGCCGACGCCGTGCAGCTTCCGATCCTGCTTTACAATGTGCCGGGCCGGACGGGAGCCGATCTGTCCAATGAGACAGTGGCGCGGCTGGCGGCCCACCCCAACATCGTCGGCATCAAGGACGCCACGGGCGACATGAGCCGCGTCAGCTGGATGCGCGCGAACATTGATGGCCAGTTCGACCTGATCTCGGGGGACGACCCCAGCTATCTCGGCTACCACGCCCATGGCGGCGTCGGCCTGATCTCGGTGGCGTCCAATGTCGCGCCCGAGGCCATGGTCGCCTTGCACAATGCGATGACTGCCGGAGATTATGCCACAGCACGGGATTGGCAGGACCGACTGATCAGTCTTTGCAAGGCGCTGTTCCTGGACAACTCGCCCGCGCCGACGAAATACGCCCTGGCCAAGCTTGGCTTGTGCAACGAGGAGGCGCGCCTGCCGCTGTCGCCGACCTCCGATGCGGTCAAACCTTTCATCGACCGCGCCATGGCGGCGGCGGGCGTCATCTGATGGCGCCCAAGCCGCAATCGAAATCCAAGGTCATAGCCGAAAATCGCCGCGCGCGGTTCGACTATTTCCTGGAAGACAATATCGAGGCCGGGATCCAGCTGCTGGGCACCGAGATCAAGGCGCTGCGCGACGGCCGGGCCAATATCGCCGAAAGCTATGCGGCGGTGGAGGGGCGCGAGATCGTGCTGATCAACGCCGATATCCCGCCGTACAAACAGGCAAACCGCTTCAACCACGAGCCGCGCCGACCGCGTAAGCTGCTGCTGCACAGAAAGCAGATCGACAAGCTGATGGGGGCGGTCCAGCGCGACGGTCAGACCATCATTCCGCTGAAGCTCTACCTGAACGATGCAGGCAAGGCGAAGCTGGAGATCGCGCTGGCCAAGGGCAAGAAGCTGCACGACAAGCGCGAGGCTTCGGCCGAACGCAACTGGCAGCGCGACAAGGCCCGCCTGATGCGTGACAAGGGCTGAGGTTCAGGCCTCGATCAGGGTTCGGGCGCGCGCGAAGATGTCCTCGAACATCTGCGGCGTCAGGCGACCGGTGTTCGTGTTCAACCGGGAGCAGTGATAGCTGTTCAGAATGACGTAGCCGCCGGCTTCGCCCTGCGCCCCGTGGCCCGCCGGCATCGCTGACGCAGGCCGCCCGAAGGCTTTCAGGATATTGCGGCGCGAGACGTCGCCCAGGGTCACGATCACCTTCAGGTTGGGCAGCAGTTTGAGCCGGTCGATCAGGAAGGGACGGCAGGTCGTTTCCTCGATCGGCAGAGGCTTGTTCCCGGGCGGGGCGCATCGGACCGCATTGGTGATCATGCAGTCCGTCAGCGTCAGGTCATCGTCGCCGTTGGGATCGTAATGGCCTTGCGCAAAGCCGGCCTTCTTCAGGGTGTCGTACAGCAGCCAGCCGGCGTGATCGCCGGTGAAGGGACGTCCCGTCCGGTTCGCGCCGGTCCGGCCGGGCGCAAGGCCGGCGATCAGCAGACGCGCGTTCGGATCGCCGAACGAGGCGGCCGGCCCGTTCCACCAGTCTGGATTCTGGCGCGCATTCTCCTGACGATAGGCGACGAGGCGAGGACATAGGGGGCAGTCGCGGGGCGGTTCGGGCGTAACTGTCATTGGGCGGCCTTCGGGCGGCCGAAGTCGGCCATCAGATCGTTCAAGTCCAGGAAGGCGTCGGCCTGACGACGCAGCTCGTCGGCGATATGCGGCGGCTGGGTCTTCTGGGTCGAGATGACCGTGACCCGCACGCCCCTGGCCTGGATCGCCTGAACCACCCGCCGGAAGTCGCCATCGCCGGAGAACAGCACCGCATGGTCGATGTGCGGAGCCAGCTCCAGCATGTCCACCGCGATCTCGATGTCCATATTGCCCTTGATCCGGCTGTGGCCGCTATTGTCCGTGAACCGCTTCACCGGCTTGGTGACGACCGAAAAGCCGTTGTAGTCGAGCCAGTCCACCAGCGGCTTCACCGGCGAGAATTCTTCGCCCTCGACCACGGCCGTATAGTAGTATGCACGCGTCAGGATGGACCTCTCGCGGAACCAGTCCAGCATCCGCCGGAAATCCATGTCGTGCTGCAAGGCTCGGGCTGCGGAGTAGAGGTTGGAGCCATCGATAAAGATCGCCAGCCGGTCGTTGGGATGAAACATGGTCGAAGCCGTCGAAAAAGATGAAAAATCGGATCGCGCGGTCGCCGTCGGAATCGATGACGGGTTCGACCTGAATGATGCAGTCATCGTGGCCCTGGGCTGCAATGACAAGGGGGCATGGTCGTCCTGCACCGAAGCGCTGGAGGCGGCGCTCGCGCGTTTTCGCAGCGAAGGGATTGATGTCGTCGCACGCTCGTCGTGGTGGTCGTCAATGGCGTGGCCCGATCCGCACGATCCAGCCTTTGTGAATGGCGTGGTCATCGTCCGCACCGACCATGATCCGCATTCGCTGATGGCGGCGCTTGGCCGGATCGAGGACGCGTTCGGCCGCGAGCGGTCGGTTCGCAATGCGCCGCGGACGCTGGATCTGGACCTGATCGCCTACGGACGACTGAGCGGTGACATGGAAGGGCTGATCCTGCCCCATCCTCGCGCGGCCGAGCGGCGGTTTGTCATGGGGCCCATCGCCGAGATCGCGCCGAGTTGGGTGCATCCGCATGGCGGCGCCGCGAGCGATCTGGCCGCTTCCGCCACCGTTGGCGCCGACGCCCGCCCGACCTGACGCCCAACTTCCGCCCCTGTGGCGTTGCAAAAAGCCGTCCTCATCTGTATTTGACGCGGTTCTCCCCCGCGTTCGAGGAATTTCATGGCCCGCGTCACCGTCGAAGACTGCATCGAGAAGGTTCCGAACCGCTTTGGTCTGGTGCTGATGGCTGGCCACCGCGCCCGCAGCATCGCCAATGGCGCCGCCCTGACGATCGACCGCGACAACGACAAGAACCCTGACGTCGCCTTGCGCGAAATCGCCGACGACACCGTCGTGCCGGACGAACTGCGCGAAACCATCATCACCACGCTGCAACGCGTCGACGAGCGGACGGAAGCCGAGGACGAGGCGGAAACGGTCGCCCTGCTGGCCTCGCCGCAGCACATGAACATGGCCGAGGCGGAACTGATCCGCGCCCTGCAAAGCGACCGCGACGGCGGTCAGGAGGAGCGGTACTGACGCCCGAGGGAGCCCCTGGCGTCACTATCCTGCCGGCGCGGACCGAGACGGTTCCGCCGGCGCCCCAAGCTGCAAACAAAAATGACCCTCAGACGGCGCTCGTCGATCCGGCGCCGCAGCCCAAGCGCGCGCCGATCCTGCGCCAGTTCGAGCTGATCGAGGCCGTCAAGGCCTACGACCCTACCGCCGACGAAGCGCTTCTGAACCGCGCCTACGTCTATGCGATGAAAATGCACGGGTCGCAGTTGCGAGCCTCTGGTGATCCCTATTTCGCCCACCCGATCCAGGTCGCGGGGATCCTGACCGACTATAAGCTCGACACCGCCACCATCGTCACCGCCCTGTTGCATGACGTAGTCGAGGACACTTCCGCGACGCGTGACGACATCGCCGGCATGTTCGGTGAAGAGGTCGCGGTCCTGGTCGAGGGCGTGACCAAGCTGTCGCGGCTGGAGCTTCAGGCTGAACACACGCGCCAGGCCGAGAACCTGCGCAAGTTCATCCTGGCCATCAGCCGGGACGTGCGGGTGCTGCTGGTCAAGCTGGCCGACCGCTTGCACAACATGCGCACGCTCCAGTTCGTGAAGCCGGAGAAGCGCGAGCGGATCAGCCGCGAGACGCTGGAAGTCTATGCGCCCCTGGGCCGGTCGATCGGCATCCACTCGATCGCGTCCGAGCTGGAAGAGCTGGCTTTCACCCATCTGAATCCAACGGCCAAGACCGCCATCGAGCGGCGGCTGGAGGCGTTGAAGCTGGAGCACGGTCGCGCCATCGACGGGGTGGCGAGCGAGGTCGAGCGCGTCCTGTCCGAGGCGGGCCTGAAGGCCAATGTCTATGGCCGGCAGAAGACGCCCTATTCGATCTGGCGCAAACTTCAGCGCAAGTCGGTCGGCTTTTCGTCCCTGTCGGACATTTACGGCTTCCGCGTCATCGTCGAGGCGGAGGACGACTGCTATCGCGCGCTGGGTGTGATCCACCGCGAATGGCCGATGGTGCCCGAGCGGTTCAAGGATTTCATCTCAACGCCTAAGTCGAACAACTATCGCTCGTTGCACACGACCGTCGTCGGCCCCCGGGGTCTGCGCATCGAGATGCAGATCCGCACCGAGGACATGGACCGGATCGCCGAGGACGGGGTCGCCGCCCACTGGCGTTACAAGAACCATTCCTACGGCTTCGACCGCGAGGCGATGGAACAGGGCGGCGGGCGTGACCCGCTTCAGAACCTGCGACACTTGGTTCAGGTGATCGAGCACGGCGAGGGCGGCGAGGACTGGGTCGAGCACGCCAAGCTGGAAATGTATCTGGACCAGGTTTTCGTCTTCACGCCGAAGGGGCAACTGGTCACCCTGCCGCGCGGGGGAATGCCTCTGGACTTCGCCTATGCCGTCCACACCGAGGTCGGCGACACCGCCGTCGGCGTCAAGGTCAATGGCGAGTTGAAGCCCATGCGCACGCCGCTCCAAAACGGCGACGTGGTCGAGATCATTCGGGGCTCCAAGCGGGAAGTGCCTGCCGACTGGCGCAGTCTGACGGTCACGGGCCGCGCGCGCTCCGCCATTCGCCGCCATATCCGCACCTCCGAGCGCGAAGAGTTCATCAAGCTGGGCCGCGTCGCGCTGGATCAAACCCTGGGCCGGGTCGACAAGACCCTGACCGACGTGTCGCTGAAGCCGGTTCTGGAACTGCTGGCGGTCGCGAGTGACGACGATCTGTTCGAAGGGTTGGGTCGCGGGCGGTTATCGCCGACGACGGCGGCCGAAATCCTGTTCCCCGCGCTGAAGGGGCGGCTGAAGGCCGGGCCCGAGAAGCAGCGCATCGAGGGCGAGAAGGCGCGGCTGTTCGTGCGCGGCGGCGGGCTGACGCCCGGCGTGTCGGTTCATTTCGGTCAGTGCTGCACGCCCGTTCCGGGCGACCGGATCGTCGGCATTCTGGAGCCGGAATCCGGCCTGACCGTCCACACCATCGATTGCCAGACCCTGGCCGCCTTCGCCGATGACGATTCGGTCTGGCATGACCTGCAATGGACGCCTCAGGCCGAAACGGACGCGGTCGCCGCCGCCCGGATTCGCGCGACGATCCGCAATGCGCCGGGCGTTCTGGGTCAGGTCACGACCCTGATCGGCGAGGCTGGCGGCAACATCATCAATCTGTCGATGGCGCACCGTCAGCAGGACTTCTTCGACGTGGACGTGGATGTCGAGGTCGAAGACGCCAAGCATGCGACAATGATCATGGCGGCGCTGAGGGCCAATCCGTCGGTCGATTCCGTCGAGCGCGCGCGGGGCGAATGAGCGACCCGATAAAGCCGAACGCGGCGCAGATGGCCTCGCCGTCCTATCGCATGGCGGCGATGGATCAGGACTTCCTGCTGGGCGATTCGATGCGCGGCGTGCGGTTCCTGATGGAATACGCCAAGCCTGAGGAGGCGTTGAGGGCCTGGGGCGTGCGCTCGACCCTCGTCGTCTTCGGCAGCGCGCGCGTCCGTGAAGGGCACCGTTGGTATGACGAGGCGCGCGCCTTTGGTCGACTGGCGTCCGAGCGGGGCGGAGCCTTGCGAGGTCGCGTCGGAGAACCTCGTGACAATGTCATCGCCACCGGCGGCGGCCCGGGCATCATGGAAGCGGCCAACCGCGGGGCCATGGACGCGGGCGCGCCGTCCGTCGGGTTCAACATCACCCTGCCGCACGAGCAGGAACCGAATGCCTATTCGACGCCGGAGTTGACGTTCCGCTTCCACTATTTCGCGATGCGGAAGATGCATCTGGCGATGCGCGCCAATGCGTTGGTGGTGTTTCCCGGCGGCTTCGGCACCTTCGACGAGATGTTCGAGATGTTGACGTTGCGCCAGACGAAGAAGGCGCCGCCGGTTCCGGTCGTTCTGGTGGACAAGGCCTACTGGACCTCGGTGATCGGTTTCGACGCTCTGGTCGAACATGGAATGATCGCGGCCTCCGACCTGGACCTGATCGGTTTCGCCGAGGACGCGGAGGGCGTCTGGGCTGAACTGCTCTCGCGCGGGCTGCGGCCGAACGAAAACATCGAATGAAGCGTCGCCGCAGGGTTCATCCGCGCGCGATCCGGGTCTAGAACCCTGTCATGAACACTGAAGACGTCCTCAACGAGTTTCGCGACGCCGGCGCCCTGCGCGAAGGCCATTTCGTCCTGTCGTCGGGTCTGCACAGCCCGGTCTTCCTGCAGAAGAACTTGGTCTTCATGGATGGCGCGCGATGCGAGCGGCTGTGCAAGGCCTTGGCCGAAAAGATCGTCGCCACGGTCGGCCCGGTCGATGTCGCCATCTCGCCGGCTGTAGGCGGCATCATCCCCGGTTACGAGACGGCCAAACACCTGAAGGTCCGTTCGATGTATGTCGAGCGCGAGGGCGGGGGTTTCAAACTGCGTCGCGGCTTCTCGGTCGAGCCGGGCGAAAAGGTCGTCATGGTCGAGGATATCGTAACGACCGGGCTGTCGTCGCGCGAATGCATCGCCGCCATCCAAGCCGCCGGGGGCGAGGTGATCGCCGCCGCCTGTATCGTCGATCGCTCGGGCGGCAAGGCGGATGTGGGCGTGCCGCTGGTCGCCCTGGCGTCGCTGGACGTGCCTGCCTACCCAGCCGACGCTCTTCCGCCTGAACTGGCCGCGCTTCCGGTGGAAGATCCCGGCAGCCGCAGATTGTCGAAGTAGAGCCATGCGAGAACGGGTCAGGCTGGGCGTCAACATCGACCATGTCGCCACAGTGCGAAATGCGCGGGGAGGGACGCACCCCGATCCGGCCCGCGCGGCCGAGGCGGCGCTGGCGGCCGGAGCAGACGGGATCACCGCGCACCTGCGCGAAGACCGCCGCCACATCACCGACGCCGATATCGACGTGCTCAGCGCCCTATGCGCCCGCGCCGGCAAGCCGCTGAACCTGGAAATGGCGGTGACAGAGGAGATGCTAGCCATCGCCCTGCGCCACCGGCCGCACGCCGCCTGTCTGGTGCCCGAGCGGCGCGAGGAGGTCACGACCGAAGGCGGTCTGGCGGTCGCCGGTCACGAAGGCCGGATCGCGCCTGTGGTCAAGGCGCTGGCGGACGCCGGCATCCGGGTCTCGCTCTTCATCGAACCGTCTGAAGCGCAAGTCGAGGCCGCCGCCGCCGTCGGCGCCCATGTGGTCGAGTTCCACACCGGCCGCTACTGCCACTTGACCGATCCGGCAGAACGGGAGGTTGAGTTCGAACGTCTCGCCGCCGCTGCTGCCCAGGCCGACATCCTGGGGCTCGAGGTCCATGCAGGCCATGGGCTGGACTACGACACGGCTCCGCGCATGCTGGCGATCCCGGAAATCCGCGAGCTGAACATCGGCCATTTCCTGATCGGCGACTCGATCTTCATCGGGTTGGACGGGGCGATCCGCCGGATGCGGGCCGCGATGGATGCGGCCAAATGATCATTGGCGTAGGCGCGGATCTGTCGGACATCCGTCGCATTCAGGCGTCGCTGGATCGGTTCGGCGATCGCTTCAAGACCCGCTGCTTCACCGAACTGGAACGCACCCGCTCGGATCGGAAGCCGGACCCGGCCTGGAGCTACGCCAAACGGTTCGCCGCCAAGGAGGCCTGCGCCAAGGCCTTGGGCACAGGCATGCGGGCCGATGTCTATTGGCGCGACATGGGGGTGGTGAACCTGCGTACGGGTCAGCCGACGATGGCGCTAACCGGCCACGCGGGTGAGCATCTGTCGCGTCTGACGCCGCCCGGACACGAGGCGAAAATCCACCTGACGCTGAGCGACGAACATCCCTATGCGCTCGCCTTCGTGGTGATCGAAGCCTTGCCGCAGTCGTAATCAGGTTATAGGCGTGCGCGATGACCGCGCGGACGCGGCGAGGATGCCTGATCGCATGAGCGAAGACCAAAAGCCCGACGACGCCAATCGCGACGCCACCCCCGAAGAACGATTTGCGGCCTCGGAGGCGGACGCTCCGGTCAAGTCGGTGCAGGAGCCGACGACGGCGACCCAGAAGGTCTATGCCAAGACGCCCAAGGGCGGTGACAAGGCCACCTCGGCGGCCAGCGAAACCGGCGAAATCTTCAAGACCATCGTCTTCGCCCTGCTGATCGCGATGGTGCTGCGGATCTTCCTGTTCCAGCCCTTCACCATCCCGTCGGCCTCAATGGAGCCGAACCTGTACGAAGGCGACTATATCGTCGTCTCCAAGTGGTCGTACGGCTTCTCCAAACACTCGATCCCGTTCAGCCCGCCGCTGTTCGATGGGCGGATCATGGGCTCGGCGCCCAAGCGCGGCGACATCGTCGTGTTCAAACTGCCGCGTGACAACAAGACCGACTTCATCAAGCGCGTGATCGGCCTGCCCGGCGACCGCATCCAGATGATCGCCAACAAGCTGTATATCAACGACAAGCCCGTCCAGGACGTCGTGGTCAGCGAGCAGGAGATCAACGACATCTTCGGCCCGCGCCCGGTGAAGGAGGTCCGCGAGACCCTGCCGGAAGGCAAGAGCTTCATGACCCAGGACTTCGGACCCGGAAACGATCTGGACGACACCCCGGTCTATGAAGTGCCGGCCGGCCACTACTTCATGATGGGCGACAACCGCGACAACTCGATCGACAGCCGCGTCGAACAGTCCAGCGGCGTGGGCATGGTCCCGGCCGAAAACCTGGTCGGCAAGGCGCAGATCATCCTGTTCTCGTGGAAGCCCGGTTCGTCGTTCGTGAAGCCTTGGACTTGGTTGAACGTGCGGCTCGACCGGTTCTTCAACGTCCTTCACTGATGGCCAATCTCAGAGCCGAAGCGGTCGCGGCGCTGGAAACGCGCCTGGGACACAGGTTCAAGGACAAGGCCCTGCTCGAGCGAGCCCTGACACACGCCAGCGTGGGCGAGGGCGCGCCGGTCGGCATCCACGGTCCACGCGACAACGAGCGGCTGGAGTTCCTGGGCGACCGGGTGCTAGGTCTGCTGGTCGCCGAGCGCCTGTCGACTCAGTTTCCGACGGCGGACGAGGGCCAACTGTCGTCCAGCCTGCACGCCCTGGTCGACAAGGGCGCCTGCGCCCGCGTCGGTGAGGCGCTTGGCGTGGGGCCTGCGCTGCGGCTCTCGCCCGGCGAAACCAAGACCGGCGGACGCCGCAAGGCCGGCGTCATCGCCGATGCGGTCGAGGCCATATTGGCGGCCGTCTATCTGGACGGAGGGCTGGATGCCGCCAAGGCCGTGTTCGAACGGGCCTGGTCCGACGAACTGTCGGCGCCGCCGTCCCGCACCTTGACCAATCCCAAATCGGCGCTTCAGGAATGGGCACAGGGGCAGGGCAGGCCGCTGCCGACCTATCGTGTCGCCGATCGGACAGGTTCGGATCATGCGCCCACATTCACCGTCGAAGTGTCCGTGCAGGACGTGCAGCCCTTGACCGCGCAAGGGCGTTCGCGTCAGGAGGCGGAGAAGGCGGCCGCAACGGCTCTCCTCAAACGTGAAGGCGTCATTTGACCGATATCGAAAACCAGCGCGCAGGCTTTGCCGCCATCATCGGCGCACCCAACGCCGGCAAGTCCACGCTGGTGAACCGGCTGACCGGGTCCAAGGTCTCGATCGTTACGCAAAAGGTGCAGACGACGCGCTTCCCGGTGCGCGGCATCGCCATGGAAGGCGACGCTCAGATCGTGCTGGTGGACACCCCTGGCATCTTCACGCCGCGTCGTCGCCTGGACCGGGCCATGGTCGCCTCAGCCTGGGGCGGCGCGCAGGATGCGGACATCGTCGTTCACCTGATCGACGCCCAGTCGCACATCAACGCCGAAGGCCGGGAGGGCACGGCGGCTGATCGTCGCTCGGCCGAGGACACCGAGACCATCATCGCCAACCTGCAGGCCACTGGGACGAAGGTTGTTCTGGCGCTGAACAAGATCGACGGCATGCGCCGCGACACCCTGCTGGCGCTGTCGCAGAAGCTGTTCGAGAGCGGCGTCTATTCCGAGGTCTATATGATCTCGGCGGCCAATGGCGACGGCGTCGAGGACCTGAAGCAGCGTCTGGCCCTGTCCATGCCCAAAGGGCCGTGGCTGTATCCCGAGGATCAGGCCGCCGACGTGCCGGTGCGTGTTCTGGCGGCGGAGATCACGCGCGAGAAGGTCTATCTGCGCGTCCATGAGGAGCTGCCTTATTCGGCGGCGGTCGAGACCACGAGTTTCGAGGACCGCGCCGACGGTTCGGCCCGGATCGAACAGACCATCTATGTCGAGCGCGAGAGCCAGCGGCCCATCGTGCTGGGCAAGGGCGGCCAGACCCTGAAATGGATCGGCCAGAAGGCGCGCGAGGAGCTGAACGAAATCCTCGGCCGTCAGGTCCACCTCTTCCTGACCGTCAAGGTCGATCCGAAGTGGCAGGACAGCCGCGCCCTCTATGCCCAGTTCGGTCTGGATTTTGACGTCTGAGTTCCTGTGTTTGATGTGCCGCGTACCGCCGGAGGGCATCCTCGGCTCGTTCTGGGCGTCCTTGGGGCGCTGATCCTTGGCGGCGCGGTCTGGGGCGGCATCGCCACGGCCGTGGCGCCCAAGTCCGATGTGGAACTGGCCACCGAGCGCGCCGATGCGCCGCCGCGACCACCCATGGTCGTGGTTCAGGACCTGCCGCAACTGGCGGCGCGCCTGGATCGCGAAGCTGCTTCAGGACGCTTCATGGGCGCGGTTCTGGTGGCCAAGGGCGACCGGGTGTTGTTCCGCCAGGTCTATGGCAAGGCGAACTACGAGCAGAATCAGCCGCTGGCGCTGGGCTCGCGCTTCCGCCTGGCCTCGATCTCCAAACAGTTCACGGCGACGGCGATCCTGAAGCTTCAGGACGAGGGCAAGCTGAACGTCTCCGATCCGGTCTGCAAATGGATCCAGCCCTGTCCGGAGGCTTGGGCGGCGATCCGCATCAGCCATCTGTTGTCGCATACTTCGGGCATTCCTGATCTGATGGCGCGGCCCGGTTGGGGCATGCGCCGCACGACGCCGGCGACGCTGGACGAACTGACTGAGGATTCGAAACGGTTCGGTCTTCAGTTTGAGCCGGGCGCCAAGGTTCAGTACGACAACGCCGGTTTCAATCTGGCCGCCGCCATCGTCGAAAAGGCCAGCGGCAAGCCCTTCCAGACCTATATGCGCGAGACCTTCTTCAAGCCTCTCGGCATGAAGGATAGCGGGCTTGATCTCGATGGCGGCGATCACCGCGTCATCATGGGCTACGCCAACTTCCCCGGCGGTCTGGCGGCCCAGCCGAACGCCAACACCTCTATCGTGGCGGGCGCCGGCGCGGTCTATTCAACGCTGGACGATCTGCTGGTCTGGCAAAGGGCGCTGCACCGCGGCGGCCTGCTGACCCCCGCCAGCTATCAACAGATGCTGGCCGATCACGCGCCGGCCGACACAAAACCGAACGAACGCAGCCATCCGCGTCGGGACTGGGGTTTCGGCATCTTCGCCAACCGTCTTGGCGATCAAGTGCGGCCCAGCTTCCAGGACCGCCAGATCTACCACACCGGCAGCTGGGGCGGATTCCGCAACCTGATGCTCTATCAGCCGGACGCCGACGTGACGGTGATCGTCCTGTCCAACAACTATCACCTGCGTGACCAGGTCTTCTTGATCAGCCAGCAGGCCATGGCCGAGGCCCTGGGCCACGAGTTTCCGACGACGCTGGCGCGCTGAGACATCCGACTGTTTCCCGGCGAGGAGAACAGGAGTAGAACAGGACCATGATCGCTCTTCTTGCCGCTCTCGTCCTTTCCGCTTCGTCAACGCAGGCTGCGGGCGATCCCGTCGTCGAGGCCGGCGCCGTTCTCGACCGAATGCACGCGGCGGCGTCGCGTGCGGACGGCGACGCCTATTTCGATCTATTCACGCCCGACGCCCGGTTCATCGGCACGGATGCGAGCGAGCGCTGGTCTCTGGCTGAGTTTCGCGCCTACGCCACGCCCTATTTCTCGCAAGGGAAAGGCTGGACCTATCGCCCGCATGACCGGGTGGCGACCCTGGCGCCGGGCGATTGCCGCTGCATCGTCTGGTTCGATGAGTTGCTGGACAACGACGCCTACGGCTTGACGCGAGGCTCTGGCGTGCTGCGCCTGACCCACGACGGCTGGAAGATCGAGCAATATGTGCTCAGTTTCACCGTGCCGAACGACAAGGCCAAGAGCGTGGTCGGGCTGATCGCTCAGGATCCGGCGGACTGATGGACTTCCACGAAGAGGCGTTCGTCCTGTCGGCGCGCAGCCACGGCGATACGGGCGCCGTGGTCGATCTGCTGACCGAGAACCACGGCAGGCGCTCTGCCTATGTGGCGGGCGGCGCGTCACGCAAGATGAAGCCGTTCCTGCAGGCGGGCGCGCGGGTCATGGCCGATTACCGCGCCCGCACCTCGGATCACCTCGGCGCCGTGCGGCTGGAGCCGGTAGGCGAGGGGCCCAGCGCCCTCTTCGACGACGCCCTGGCCCTGACCGGACTGGCGGCGGCGGCAGGCGTGACACAAGGGGCGTTGCCCGAGCGTGAGCCGCATCCCGGCGTCTTTCTTGCGTTCGAGGCGCTGATGGCGGCGTTCGAGATGCCGGCGGTCTGGCCTGCGATCTTCGTGCGGTTCGAGGCAGGGCTGCTGGAAGACCTGGGCTTCGGCTTGGACCTGTCGAAATGCGCCGCGACCGGCACGGTCGACGACTTGATCTACGTCAGTCCTCGCACCGGCCGGGCGGTCAGCCGCGACGCCGGCGCACCCTATGCTGACAAGATGCTGACCCTGCCGCCCTTCATGCTGGGCGCCCAATCCGGTCTGATCGAGGGCGACGTCCGGGCCGGGTTCGACCTGACGGGTCATTTCCTGGAGCAGTTCGTCTTCCACCCGCAGAACAAGCCCCTGCCACCCGCGCGCGTGTGGATGCTGGACAAGCTGGGCGACGCCGGCCGCATCTAGCCGAAGGTGAAGGCGAAGACCTGAACGCCGGGATCCAGGAACTCGATCTCGAACGTCCGTTCGCGCACCGCGCCCGTCTGCCGGACCAGTTGGTACAGTCGCTCGCCGTCGACCCGGCCGAGGCCCTGGGCGTTGATGTCGCTGCCGGCGTTCGCGCCCGGCGCCGCGCCATCGATCCGGACACGGAAGCGGACTGGTGCGCCCGGCTTGCTGGGCCCCATGACCAGATGGAGATCACGCGCCTTGAAGCGGAAGGCGATGCGGCCCTCGGCCGTCTGCAGGTCGGCATACTCACGCGTCACGCGCCACCGGCCCGATAGGCTCCATCCGTTCAGTTCCAGCGGCGCGGCGACATAGTCCTTGATCACGTCGTTGGCCAGGCCGCCGGGAGAGCGGAAGTTCTCGGCGCGGCCATAGCCGACGTACGTCTCCGGCGATTCGACCCGGGCCATGTCGGCGGCGGCCTCTGCGCCCTCAGCCTGGACTGTGACGACGTTGCTGGCGACGTTCGCGGCGCCCGCTTCCTTCAGAAGTTGCTGGATCACGCGTTCGGAGCCCGCATAGTCGCCTTCGCCGAAGTGGTGATGACGGATCTGTCCTTTGGCGTCGATGAAGTAGTGGGCGGGCCAGTACTGGTTCTTGAACGCCCGCCAGATGGCGAACTCATTGTCCATGGCGACCGGATAGGTGATGCCAAGGCGCTGGATGTTCTGGCGGACGTTGGCCTCGGATTTCTCGAAGGCGAACTCGGGCGTGTGCACGCCGATCACCACCAGACCCTGATCCTTATACTTCTCGGCCCAGGCGCGGACGTAGGGGATGGAGCGAATGCAGTTGATGCAGGAGTAGGTCCAGAAATCGACGACAACCACCTTGCCCCTTAGTTGTTCGGTCGTGAGCGGCGGGGTGTTGATCCAGGTCGTCGCCCCGGTCAGCGGCGGCATCACCCCTTCGACGGGCAGATTGGCCAGATCGGCCGGGGCCTGGTTCGTCGGCATGCCGCGCCCGATCCCGCCCAGCAGCGCCTGTTCGATCCGGCCCGTGCTGGCGGCCGAAATCCGGGTCAGCAGTCCTGTATCCGCCCCCAGGCCGATGATGACCACGCCGATCAGCACCAGAACGCCCAGGCCGCGCCTTACCCATTCGCCGACGCCTAGCGCGCCCTTCATGGCCTTGAACACGCGACCGCCGACCAACAGGGCCAGACCCAGGGATGTCGCCGCGCCTGCTGCATAGGCCAGCAGCAGAACCGTCGTTCCGACTCCGGCGCCCTGAAGCGCTGCGCCCGTCAGGATCACACCCAGAATGGGTCCGGCGCACGGCGCCCAGAGCAGCCCTGTTGCGACGCCGAGCAGCAGGGACGAGCGCACGTCGCCCTGATCGCCGCCCTGGCGCTCGGCGCGATCGGTCAGCCAGGACCCCGCCGCCACGAAAGGCCGCATCAGGCGATCGCCCACGGCCGGAAACAGCAGGCTGACGCCCAGCACCGCCATCACAGCCAGGGCGATCCAGCGCCCGACCTCATTGGCTCGAACCGCCCAGCCGCCGCCCAGCGCCGCCAGCGTCGCCACGCCCGCGAAGGTCACGGCCATCCCGACCAACAACGGCAGACCGTTGCGGATGAACGGTCGATCCGCCCGCGCGAAGACGAAGGGCAGAACCGGCAGGATGCAGGGACTGACGATAGTCAGAACGCCGGCGAGATAGGACAGCAGGAACAGGATCATGGCGCGGCCTGACGAAGATGTGTCTCTCACATACGCACGGCAGAGCGGTTTGGTGACTCCGCAACACGCTTATCCCCCAATCTGCGGCGGCACGGGCTAGACTTCCCGCTTCCGATCCCCGATTCGCAGAGCCATGACGATCCACGCCCCGCCGCCGGAAGGCGGCCGTATCATCGACGAGCCGATGGAGACGGCGCTCAGCCGCCGCTATCTGGCCTACGCGCTATCGACCATTACGAACCGCGCGCTGCCGGATGTGCGTGACGGGTTCAAGCCGGTTCACCGGCGCATCCTCTACGCCATGCATCAGATGCGGCTGAACCCGCAGGCGGCGGCGCGCAAATGCGCAAAGGTCGTCGGCGAGGTGATGGGCGGATATCACCCGCACGGCGACGCCTCGATCTATGAGGCCCTGGTGCGCCTGGCTCAGGATTTCGCCCAACGTTATCCGTTGGTCGACGGTCAGGGGAACTTCGGCAATATCGACGGCGATAGCGCCGCGGCCATGCGCTACACCGAGTGCAAACTGACGCCCGCCGCCGTCCTGCTGTTGGATGGCATCGATCAAGACGCCGTCGATTTCCGGCCCACCTATGACGATCAGGACGAGGAGCCGATCGTCCTGCCCGCGGGCTTCCCGAATCTTCTGGCCAATGGCTCGTCGGGTATCGCGGTCGGCATGGCCACCTCGATCCCGCCGCACAATGTCGGCGAACTGATCGACGCCTGCCAACTACTGCTGGAGCGTCCCGACGCGACGACCGAGGACCTGGTTCAGCATGTGCCAGGCCCCGACTTCCCGACCGGGGGCGTTGCGGTTGAAGGTCATGCCTCCATCCTGGACGCCTATGAGACGGGCAGAGGCGGGGTGCGCCTGCGCGCGCGCTGGGAGACCGAGGATCTGGGGCGCGGCGTGTGGCGTATCATTGTCACCGAAATGCCCTATCAGGTGCAGAAGTCGCGATTGATCGAGGCGCTGGCGGACCTGATCGAGCACAAGAAGGCGCCTCTGCTGGGCGATGTGCGTGACGAATCGGCCGAGGACATCCGCCTGATTCTGGAGCCCAAGAACCGCACCATCGAGCCTGAAATGCTTATGGAAAGCCTGTTCAAGCTGTCCGATCTGGAGGTCCGCTTCCCGATCAACATGAACGTGCTGGACGCCAGCGGCACGCCGCGCGTCATGGGGCTGAAAGACTGCCTGCGCGCCTTCCTGGATCACCGACGCGAGGTGCTGAACCGCCGTTCGCAATGGCGAATCGAGCGTGTTGAAAAGCGTCTGCATCTGCTGGAAGGCCTGCGCATCGTCTTCCTTAACCTCGATGAGGTGATCCGTATCGTGCGCGAGGAGGAGCAGCCTAAGGCCGTCCTGATCGCACGGTTCCGCCTTACGGAGGTTCAGGCCGACTTCATCCTCGACA
Organism: Brevundimonas vesicularis NBRC 12165; assembly: GCF_001592205.1. Classification (GTDB taxonomy): domain Bacteria; phylum Pseudomonadota; class Alphaproteobacteria; order Caulobacterales; family Caulobacteraceae; genus Brevundimonas; species Brevundimonas vesicularis. The sequence goes on from NZ_BCWM01000016.1 coordinate 48,709, forward strand.
CCCGACTGCGTCAGTTGGCGCGTCTGGAAGAGATGACGATCGAGAAGGAATTCAACGCTCTGTCCGAAGAACTTGCCAACCTGAAGGCGCTGACGTCATCAGAAGGCAAGCAGTGGAAGGCGATCTCCAAGGAACTGGAGGCCGTGCGCAAGGCGCTAATCTCGCCGCGCCGCACCACGATCGCCGAGGCGGTGGATACGTCCGCCTTCGTCGCGCCCGAGGCCTTTATTCCGCGCGAGGCGATCACCGTCATCCTGTCGGAACGCGGCTGGATCCGCGCCGCCAAGGGCAAGGTCGAGGATCCGTCGGAGCTGAAGTTCAAGGAAGGCGACCAACTCGCCTACCTCGTCCCGGCCTATACGACCGACAAGCTGCTGGTGGCGGCGTCGGACGGGCGCATCTTCACCATAGGCGCGGACAAGCTGGCGTCCGGACGCGGCCATGGCGAGCCGCTGCGCCTGATGATCGATCTGGACGAAAAGGCCGAGATCATCAATGTCCTGGCGCACCAGCCGGGCGGCAAGCTGCTGATCGCATCAAAGGCCGGATACGGCTTCATCGCACCGGAAGACGACACCCTAGCGCAGAAGCGTGGCGGCAAACAGGTGCTGAACGGCGAAATGCTGGCGGTGCTGCGAGTGACCGGCGATCACGTCGCGACGATCGGGGAGAACATCAAGACGCTGATCTTCCCTCTCGCCGAACTGCCCGAAATGGGACGTGGCAAGGGTGTAAAGCTGCAAAGCTTCAAACAGGGCGGCCTCGCCGACATCACCGTCTTCAACGCAGAGACGGGACCGGAATGGGCCGACGGCGGCGGACGTCGTCGCAACTGGCCCGACTGGAAAGACTGGCTGGGCAAACGCGCCGGCGCCGGTCGCCAAGGCCCCAGAGGCCTGCGGAAGTTCAGATAAGCGGCCCGCCCGTCGGTTCTAGAACAGGACCGACGGGTTCATGACCCGTTTGGGATCAATGGCGCGGCGGATGGCGGCCATGGTTTCGATCTCGAGCGGGGACTTGTAGCGCTTGACCTCTTCGGTCTTCAGCCGTCCCAACCCGTGTTCGGCGGAGATGGAGCCGTCGTAGGTTCCGACAACGTCGTGAACCACTTGCGAGCCTTCCTTCCAGCGGGCGATGAAGGCGGGGATGTCCTGACCGACGCCCGGCAGGATGTCGTAGTGCAGATTGCCGTCGCCGACATGGCCGAAGACCGAGATACGGGCGCCGGGGTGGAAGCGTTCCACGGCGGCCGAGGCTTCGTCGATGAATTCGGCGATGCGGCTGATGGGCACGGAGACGTCGTGTTTCCAGCCGCCGCCCTCGGGCTTGAGCGCCGCCGAATGTTCTTCGCGCAGACGCCAAAAAGCGGTGCGCTGGGCGTCGTTCTGGGCGATGGCGGCGTCGGTAATCAGGCCTTGCTCGAAGGCGACTTCCAGCAGGGCCTGCATCTGGGATTCAGCGCCGCCCGGCGTGCCGGACGCGATCTCGATCAGCACGTACCAATCGGGCGCCGAGTCCAGCGGCTCGCGGGTGTCGGGAATGTTCTTCAGCACCAGTTGCATGCCGAGGCGCTTCATCAGTTCGAAGGCCTCCACCCCGCCGCCCGTCTCGGCCTTGGCGCGTGCGAGCAGTTCGACGGAGGCGGCGGCGGTTTCCAGCCCGACCACGGCGACGGCGCGTGAGCGCATGATGGGGAAGAGTTTCAGGGTGGCGGCGGTGACAACGCCCAACGTGCCCTCGGCGCCGATCAGCAGCTGTTTCAGGTCGTAGCCGGTGTTGTCCTTGCGCAGCCGCTTCAGGCCCCGGAAGATTTCGCCGTTGGGCATGACCGCCTCAAGACCCAGCACCAGGTCGCGCATCATGCCGTAACGCAGCACCTGGGTGCCGCCTGCATTGGTGGAGATGACGCCGCCGATGGTGGCAGAGCCTTCGGCCGCTAGGCTGAGCGGGAAATAGCGGCCGGCCGCTGTCGCCGCCTGCTGCGCTTCCAGCAGTGTCAGGCCGGCTTCGATCGTCATGGCGTCGTCAAGCGGGGTGACATCGCGGACGGCGCGCATCTTGCGGGTCGACAGCAGGACCTCGCCGAAGGGGATCTGGCCGCCGACCAAGCCAGTGCCGCCGCCGTGAGGCGTGATGGCGACGCCTTCGCGGGCGCAGATGGTCACGGCCTTCGCCGTATCCTCGACCGAACGCGGGGTCAGCAGCATAGGCGTGTTGCCGGTCCAGCGATTGCGCCATTCGGTCAGCGACGGCGCGATGACCTCGGGATCCTGGGTCCAGCCGCCCGGTCCGAGCACGGCCTTCAGTTCGTCAAGCACGGCGGCGGAGGGGGCGGGCGTCTGCATGCCCCCTTTTGTCAGGCGTCGCCGTGCGTTGGAAGGGCCGCGAGGCCCTTAGACGTCGAGTTCTTCTTTCACGAACTGAGCGTTTTCCTGAATGAACTGAAAGCGCGCGTCGGCGCGCTTGCCCATCAGGCGTTCGACCAGGTCTTCGATGCTGGTCTCGGCGTCGGGCACCGTGATCCGCGCGAGTGTGCGCTTCTTGGGATCCATGGTGGTCTCCTTGAGCTGGGAGGCCATCATTTCGCCGAGGCCCTTGAACCGGCCGATCTCGGTCTTTTTGCCTTTGAACACGGTCGCCAGCAGCTCGTCGCGGTGAGCGTCGTCGCGAGCATATTCGCTCAAGGGGCCGGCGCTGATGCGATAGAGCGGAGGCAGGGCCATGAAGACCCGGCCCTGGCGAATTGTCTCGGGCATGACGCGATAGAAGAAGGTGATCAGCAGGGCCGCGATGTGGGCGCCGTCCACGTCGGCGTCGGTCATGATGACGATCCGCTCGTAGCGCAGATCGTCGATATTGAACCGGTTGCCGGGCTGGACGCCCAAGGCCAGGGCTAGGTCGGACAGTTCGACATTGGCGCGCAGCTTGTCGGCCGTGGCGGACGCGACGTTCAGGATCTTGCCGCGCAGGGGCAGGATGGCTTGGGTCGTGCGGTCTCGCGCCTGTTTGGCCGAGCCGCCGGCCGAATCGCCTTCGACGATGAAGAGTTCGGTGCCCTGGGCCGACTGGCGGCTGCAGTCCGACAGCTTGCCGGGCAGGCGCAGCTTGCGGGTAGCGGCGGCGCGCTGAACCTCCTTGTCTTTACGGCGACGTAGCCGATCCTCGGCGCGATCGACAACGAAGCCGAGCAGGGCGTTGGCCTGTTTGGGGCTCTCGGTCAGCCAGTGGTCCAGCGGGTCGCGCAGCAGCTGCTCCACGATGCGCGCACCCTCAGGCGAGGACAAACGGTCCTTGGTTTGGCCTTGGAATTCGGGATTGCGGATGAAGACGCTGATCAGGGCGCCGGCATTGGCGATGACGTCCTCGGCCGTGATGATCGCGGCGCGCTTCTCGTTGGTCAGTTCACCGTAGGATTTCAGCCCCTTGACCAGGGCGGCGCGGAAGCCGGCCTCGTGCGTGCCGCCATCGGGCGTGGAGACGGTGTTGCAGTAGGACTGGATAAAGCCGTCCGATTCACCAAAGCCAATCGGCGACCAGGTGACGGCCCATTCGAAGGCGCCCGCTTCGCCTTGGCGCTCGGCGCGGCCGGCGAAGGTCGGGGTGACGGTTTCCAACTGACCGATACGGTCGATCAGGGCGTCGGCGAGGCCGCCGGGGAAGTGCAGACTGGCCTGCGCCGGTGTGGCGTCGGTGATCCGCTCTGGCGCGCAAGTCCAGCGAATCTCAACGCCGCGGAACAGATAGGCCTTTGATCGCGCCACGCGGAATAGACGAGCGGGCTTGAAGGCCGCGCCCATGCCGAAGATCTCGTCGTCGGGCTTGAAGCGGATCAGGGTGCCGCGCTTCTTAGACGGGCCGATCTGCTGGATCGGGGCCAGGACGTGGCCGCGACTGAAGGCTTGTTTCCATTCGAAACCGTCGCGCCAGACCGTGACCTCGACGCTTTCGCTCAGGGCGTTGACGACCGAGACGCCGACGCCGTGCAAACCGCCAGAGGTTTCATAGGCTTTGCCGGAAAACTTGCCGCCGGAGTGGAGAACGGTCATGACGACTTCCAGCGCAGACTTGCCGGGATGTTTGGGGTGAGGATCGACCGGGATGCCGCGACCGTCATCGCGCACCGACAGATAGCCGTCGGCGTCCAGATCGACGGTGATCAGCTTGGCGTGTTTGGCCACCGCCTCGTCCATGGCGTTGTCCAGGACTTCGGCGAACAGGTGGTGCAGGGCGCGCTCATCGGTGCCGCCGATATACATGCCGGGGCGTTTGCGAACGGGCTCCAGGCCTTCCAGCACCTCGATGGAGGAGGCGGAATAGCCGGTGGCGGCCGCCGTCATGGCCGTGGCCTGAACAGGAGGCGGCGCAGGCGTTGAGACAGCAGTGGGCGCAGCCGCAGGCGGGGTCACCGCAACAGGCTTGGGCGGCTCGGGTTTGCGAGCTTCGGGTTCGTCGTCAAAAGCGAAGAGGTCGGCGGCCATTCACATAGTCTGAGGCGATTCGGGACCGGGTCTGGTAGGCCCGTGAGGCCGGTCGAGCAAGCGGCGCACGAACCGGGGCCGGATCGAAGGTCACGGCGCGGGCCATAATCGCCAACATCAGTATCCACGGCAGGTTAGCGTGGGTCAGCAGGACGCTCTCTGACAGGCTCAAAGCGGTAAAGGCGGATAGATAGGCGATGCTCCAATAGCCTTCGCGCGCACCGAGCCCGTTCGTGCGCGCGATGACGAAGATCGCAGAGAGCGCCATGATGGCCCCTACCGCCACCGCACCGGGCCAGCCCAGTTGCACGAGCAGATCGATCCAGCCGTTGTGGGCGGAGGGGACGGGCCATTGGGTCTCGATGCGGATTTCGCGCGCGGGGATCGAGTCCACGCCCCAGAAGGCGCTGAAGCCGTATCCCGTCCAAGGGCGCTCGGCGACCTTTCGCATAAGGGCTTCCCAGATCAGTGTGCGGCCTGTCAGCGACGGGTCCTTGCCCAGCGCTTCCAGGATTGCGGCGGAGTCGGAGTTCCACAGCCAGGTCGCGCCCGCCGCAATGATGACGGCAAGCCAGATGCCGATGACGGTGATGACGCCGCCGCCCTGTTTCAACGCCCACCACCCACCGATCATGCCCAGGCCCAGGCCCCAGCATAGAAGAGATGTCTTGGATTGGGTGGCGAGGACCAGGAGCGTGGTCAAACCTAATGTCAGCAGGCATATCCAGAACCGATGGCTGCGTCCCGCGATATGATCGGCGGCCAGGGTCGCTGCGGCGGAGACGGCGCCCACCACCATGACCAGCCCCATCTGGTTCTTCTCGTACCAGAGGCCGCGCCACAGGCCGGCGTTGTCGAACTGGTGCACCCCGACCTTCGGATAGCCGAACACCACGATCAGGCTGCCGATCGCCATCACCAGACAGGTGTACATCAGGACGCGCGGCAGGGCGTCGTCACGGAAGCGGGCGCCCAGATAGATGGCGAAGGCGCTGTTGATGGCCATGGCGATGACGCGGCGCTCGGTGACTTCGGGGTCGATGGACCAGTATTTCGAGACGAAGCACAGGGCGACCAGGGCGAACATCATCAACCAGGCGGGCCAGGCGCGGATGACCTTGTCGAAGCGAAAGACGATCAGGCCCGCGATGACGGCGTAGACCGGCAACCAGATGAATCGCAGGATGGGGGTCTCGACCTGGGTCGGAGCGATGACGGGTGCGATCAGGGCGCCGGTCAGCATGAAGACGACAAAACCGGCCGCCCACTGCTCCCACAGCGGCGGCGAATCATCCGGGGTTTGAGCGGGCGGTTCGCGCACGGATGCAAAGTGTCCTTTGGCGCTTAAGGAACCGTGAGCGCGGCGGTGAAGGCGGCGAGACCTTGTGCAAGATCGGCGATCAGGTCGGCGGGGTCTTCCAGCCCGACGTGGAGGCGGATCAGTTCGCCCTCCAGCACGGGCGGATGGTCGCGATAGGCCATCTGATGCGTCTCGTGCGTGATCAGGCTTTCGAACCCGCCCCAGGAATAGCCGAGGCCAAACAGGGTCAGGGCGTTCAGGAAGGCCTCGCCCGCCGCCTTGTCGCCGCCCTTCATGACCACGCCCATCAGGGACGCCGCGCCGGTGAAATCTCGCCGCCACACGTCATGGCCGATCGAGCCGGGCAGGGGTGGATAAAGGACGCGGGACACCTCGGGTCGAGCGTGCAGCCACTCCGCGACGATCAAAGCCGACCGCGCCTGTTCGGCATAGCGCAGCGGCAGGGTCCGCAGGCCGCGCAGCGCAAGCCAGGCGTCATCGGGCGACACATGCCAGCCGAGATCCTCGATCGTGTCGCCGATGGCGCGCAGGCAGGCGGGATTGCTCGAAGCGATACTGCCCATCAGCACGTCCGAATGACCGCCGACATATTTGGTGACGGCCTGAACGCTGACGTCCACGTCATGGGTGAGCGGGCGATAGGCCATGCCAGCGGCCCAGGTATTATCGACCACCGTCAACACACCTCGCGCGCGGCAGGCCTGGGCCACGGCGGCGACATCGACCATCTCGAATGTGAGGGAGGCTGGCGACTCCATCAGCACCAAACGGGTGCGTTCGCCGATGGCGGCCAGAACAGTCTGCGCGTCTGCGTCTGCGGACAAAAAGCGGGTCGTGACGCCGCGGGCCGATTGATACCGACTCAGGAACCGGCGCGTCGGACCATAGACGGCGTCAGTTGTGATCACCTCGTCGCCCGGTCTTAAAAGCGCCAGTAGCGGAACCGTGACGGCCGCAAGACCCGACGGAACCAGAAAGGCCTCCTTCGCCCCCTCCAGGTCGGCCAGGGCGCGGCGAAGATCGCGGGCGGCGCTGGTTCCGCTAAGGCCATAGGTCGGCCCGTCGGTCTCGTCGCGCATGACGGCCGCGCTATCGCTCAACATCGTCGAGGCGCGTTCGATCGGCGGATTGACGCCGCGGCGGCCCTGGCCGCGTCGCGTGGCGGCGGCGATCAGGCGGGTACGGTCCGAAAGCGGCGACATGGCCCCTCCGATGGGTTGCGGATCGGCCCCTAAAGGCCTCTAAAGCCAGCGGGGCGCAAGCGGCGAGGGATAGGAACGCGATGCGGTACTGGACGATCGGAGCCATGGCCGTTGTGCTGATGACGACGGCTTGCGGGCGCAAGGACGCCAGCCCTGCGCCGGAAACCAGCCCCGCCACGCCCGCGCAAGCGTCTTCGACTGCGGTTGGAAAAAGCCCGACGCTGGCCGCCATCAAACGCCGCGGTCGCCTGAATTGCGGCGTGCATCAGGGGTTGGTCGGCTTTGCCTACACCGACAATCGCGGCCAGTGGCGCGGCTTCGACGTGGACTTCTGTCGCGCGACGGCGGCCGCGGTGTTGGGCGATGCCGATGCAGTGCGGTTCGTGCCTCTGTCGGCCTCGGATCGTTTTACGGCGCTGAACGACGGCCGCATAGATGTGCTTTGGCGCAACTCGTCCTGGACCATGAGCCGTGACGCGGGCGAGGGGTTCGTCTTCGCCGGCGTCAACTATTACGACGGCCAGGGCTTTCTGGTCCGGCGTTCGCTGAACCTGAACAGCGCGACCGAACTGATGGGCGCGCGGGTTTGCGTTCAATCGGGTTCGACGTCCCAGGCCAACGCTGCCGATTATTTCCGGTCTCGCGGCATCGAATATCGACCTGTCGTGTTCGAGACGGAGGAAGCGGCGCGCGACGCCTATGGCCGTGAAGATTGCGACGCATTCAGCGCCGACATCTCTGCGTTAGCCGCCGCGCGGACCGTGCTGACCAATCCCAACGAGCATGTGATCCTGTCCGATGTGGCGTCCAAGGAGCCGCTGGGGCCGGCTATCAAGGCGGGCGACGAACGCTGGGCCTCTACCGTCCGCTGGACCCTGAACGCCCTGATGCTGGCCGAAGAACTTGGGGTCACCAAGGCCAATGCCGAAGATCAGTTCAAGACCACGAAGGACCCGCGCGTGCGGCGTCTTTTGGGCGCCGAGGGCGAGTTCGGCCCCATGCTGGGTCTATCCGACGATTGGGCGAAGGACGCGGTCGAAGCCGTCGGGAATTATGGCGAGATATTCGAACGAAATCTGGGATCGCAATCGGCGCTCGACCTGGCGCGCGGTTTGAACGCACAATGGAACGCGCGCCCGGCCGGCTTGATCTATGGCCTGCCGATCCGATAAGCGCCGACGCTTGCATCGCTTCCTGGGGGACAGATGACCGAGACAAAACGCGGCGGCCTTGCGCTGCACTGGCTGATGTTGATCGGTTTCGCGGTCGGTCTGATCGGGGGATTGCTGGTCAATCTGACGCTGGGAGCGGATACGGCCTGGGTGGTCTGGCTGACAGACAACGTCACCGGACCGCTGGGCCAGATCTTCCTACGCCTGCTGTTCATGATGGTGATCCCGCTGCTGTTCTCGGCCCTGGTGGTCGGCGTGGCCGAGATGGGCGATCTGAGCTCGCTTGGACGGGCGGGAATCAAGACCCTGTTGTTGACCATTCTGGTGTCCAGCATCGCGGTGGTTATCGGCCTGGTGATGGTCAATGTGTTCCAGCCGGGAAGGGGCGTGGACCCGGTCCTCGCGCAGCAACTGCTGGACCAGGGACGTGACGGCGCGGCCGGCATCGTCAGCGGCGCGCCCGAAACCATCCAGTTGGGTGATTTCTTCTTGGATCTGATTCCGTCGAACGTCTTCACCGCGGCCTCCGAGAACCAGATCCTGCCGGTGATGGTGTTCGCTCTGTTCTTCGGCATCGGCCTGGTGATGGCCAAGTCGCCTGCGACCGACCGCTTGCAGCAGGTCATCGAGGGCATGTTCGAAGTCACGATGAAGCTGATCAACCTCTTCATCAAACTGGCCCCCATCGCCATCGCCTGCTTGATGTTCAACCTGGCGGCCCTGTTCGGCTGGGACCTTCTGGTGCGCCTCGCGGCCTATGTGGGCGTCGCGGTGGGCGCGATGGCGATCCACATGTTCGTCGTCTATCCGCTGGTGATCTGGATCCTTGGCGGCCGGTCGCCGATCGCCTTCTTCAAGGGCGTGCGCGAGCCGATGGTGGTGGCCTTCTCGACCGCTTCATCCAACGCGTCTCTGCCGGTATCGCTGAAGGCGGCCGAGCAGGAGCTGAAGCTGCCGCGCAAGATCGCTCGCTTTGTCCTTACGGTCGGCGCCACCGCCAATCAGAACGGCACGGCCCTGTTTGAAGGCGTGACCGTGCTGTTTCTGGCCCAATTCTTTGGCATCGACCTGACGATCACGCAGCAGATCATCGTCATGCTGGTCTGCATCCTTGGCGGCATCGGTACGGCGGGCGTGCCGGCCGGTTCGCTGCCGGTCGTGGCGATGATCCTGGTGATGGTGAAGGTGCCGCCGGAGGGCATCGGCCTGATCCTGGGCGTCGACCGCTTCCTGGACATGTGCCGCACGACGCTGAACGTCACGGGCGACCTGGTACTGGCGACTGTCGTTTCGCGCGGCGAGGAAGACGAGCCGATCGACGCCGACGATGTCGTCCCCGTGGCGCCGCCGGCCTGATCTCAGCCGGTTTCGACGGGGGTGTCCGTTCGGGCGCCCCATTCAGCCCAGGAACCGTCATAAAGCCGCGACGGACGACCGAGTTCGGTCATGCTCAGCGTCAGTATTGCGGCGGTCACTCCGGATCCGCAGGTCGTGATCACGGGTCGGCTGATATCCACGCCAGCGTCCGCAAAGGCATGCGCCAAGGCCGCGCCACGCTTCATCGTGCCATTGTCGTTTAGCAAGCGACCATAGGGGAGATTGCGCGCGCCGGGCATATGGCCGCTGCGAACACCGGCGCGAGGTTCGGGCGCCGCACCTTTGAAACGCGGTGCGCCGCGCGCATCCACGACCTGGGCATCCTGGGCCAAGGCCGCGCGCACATCATCCAACGAGGCGACAGCATCGGGCGCCATCTTGGCATGGAAGTCTTTTGCATCTGCGACTGAAGGCCCGGAGACGGTTGGTAGGCCGTCGTCACGCCAGCGCGGCAGGCCGCCGTCGAGCACCTGAACCCTCGTCGCGCCCATAGTCTTCAGCATCCACCAGACGCGCGCCGCCGAGAACAATCCGGCTGTATCATAAACGACGATCTGGTCATCGACGGAGAGGCCCAGCGTCCCGACCGCCGCCCCAAAGGCCTCTGGCGTCGGCATCATGTGGGGCAAAGCGCTGTCGCGATCCGATATCGCGTCCAGATCGAAGAAGGCTGCGCCAGGGATATGGGCCTGTTCGAAATCGGCGCGCGCCTCGCGGCCGTCCAGATGCCAACTGCCATCGACAATCCGCAAATCCGGCGCGCCCAATCGCGCGGCAAGTTCCGTTGTCGAAATCAGCGGGCTCATAGGCGCGACAGGCTCAGTTGGATGACGTCGGTGCGGCGAGAGCGGAATCCGGCCTCGCAATAGGCCAGATAGAAGCGCCAGAGCCGCCGGAATCGTTCGTCAAAGCCGGAAAGCTTGCTGATCTCGCCCCAGGACGCTTGGAAACGCTCATCCCAAAGCTTGAGCGTCGCAGCGTAGTCGAGGCCGAACCGTTCCACCGACTGCCATGACAGTCCGGCTTTCGACACGACCGGCGCCAGCCGGTCTTCGGAGGGCAGCATTCCGCCGGGGAAGACGTACTTCTGGATGAAATCCGTCCGGGCATTGTATTCGTCGAACAGGTCATCTTGGATCGTGATGATCTGCAGTCCGGCTTTGCCGCCAGGTTGAAGCACGTCGTGGACCTTGCCGAAGTAGGCGGGCCAGTACTCCATGCCCACAGCCTCGAACATCTCGATGGACGCCACCCGATCAAATCGACCCTGCACATCGCGGTAGTCGATCAGCTGAATATCGGCGCGGTCGCTCAGACCCGCGTTGAACATGCGCTGGCGAGCGAAATCATGCTGCTCTTTGGAAATCGTGATCCCGGTGACCTTGGCGCCGATCTCGCGCACCGCGAACTCGGCGAAGCCGCCCCAGCCGCAGCCGATTTCCAGCACTGACATGCCCGCCCGAAGATCCATCATTCGGGCCAAGGCGGCGTATTTCTCACACTGCGCTGTCTCCAGAGCCTCGGCATCGCGGCTGAAGCGAGCCGATGAATAGGTCATCGTCCCGTCCAGCCACTGGGAATAGAAGGCGTTGCCCAGATCGTAGTGGGCGTGGATGTTCTTCTTCGACCCCGTCTTGCTGTTGCGATTGGTGCGGTGGCTCAGCCAGTTGACCACCCACATGATCACATTGCCGTCGAACAGACGCCGGATGTGATCGTAGTTGTCCACCAGGGTCTCGAGCAGACCTGCCAGGTGCGGACTGTCCCACTCGCCCGCGATATAGCCTTCAGCGAATCCGATATCGCCGGCCGCTAGGACGCGGCGTGCGAACCGGTAGTCGCGCACGGTCATCATACCGCTGGGGCCAGGCTGTTTGCCTTGCAGCACATGGGTCTCGCCATTGGGCAGCTGCACCGTCAAGCGCCCGAAGGTCCAATTGGCGGCCAGAAGCCGCAGCAACATGGCGAACACGCGCGGTGTTCGGCTGGCGACGGCTTCGATATCGGCGTGTGCGACGCTCATTTTTTGACTTTCAACGCGGAATACAATGGGGGTCAATCACGGTCGCTGTGGTCGTCGCCACGGCCGGAAACGGTCTTCAGGGCAGCAAGCGCCCGGGCGCGACCCTTCTCGTGTTCGACGATCGGCTTGGGGTAATCGCGCCCTAGAACGATTCCGGCGTCACGCAGCACTTCAGCGGGTGCGGTCCAGGGCGACTGTAGGCAGCGGTCGGGCAGGCGGCGAAGTTCCGGCACCCACCGACGGACATAGCCGCCGTCGGGATCGAACTTTTCGCCCTGCGTGATGGGATTGAAAATGCGGAAGAAGGGGGAGGCGTCTGCGCCCGACCCTGCGACCCACTGCCAGTTCTGCACATTGCTGGCCCGGTCGGCGTCCACCAGCGTGTCCCAGAACCAGGCTTCGCCTTCGCGCCAGTCGATCAGCAGATGTTTGATCAGGAAGGAGGCGACGACCATTCGCACCCGATTGTGCATCCACCCCGTCGTCCAGAGCTGACGCATCCCGGCGTCCACCAACGGGTATCCGGTCCGCCCCTGTCGCCACGCTTTAAGGCTGGCGTCGTCCTTACGCCAGGGCATGGCGTCATATTCGGGACGGAACGCGCGCTCGGCGATGTAGGGAAAATGGTGCAGCAGGTGCGCGGAGAACTCGCGCCAGCCGATCTCAGCAACAAATTTGTCGGACTCCGCCGACGACACCTTGCCATCTTTGGCTGCCTGTTGGGCTCGGTCTATCGCCCGCCAAGGGCTGATCTCGCCCCAGTGAAGATGCGGCGACAGGCGGCTGTTGGCGCCTTGCCGGTCGGGAAAGTCGCGATCCTTCGCATAGGTCTTCAGGCCGGATGGTATGAACCTGGATAAGGCCTGCGAGGCCCCATCTTCCCCCGGCGTCCAGTCGAAGCCGTTGGACCAATCCGGACGCTGGGGGTGCAGCTTCCAGCCGTCGAGGTCGTCGGATTGAACCGTTTTGGGCGTCTGTATCTGGCGAGGTCCCGTTGTGTGAGCCGGCGCCTCGGCCGTGGCCAGCAGAGCTCTCAAGAACGGGGTGAAGACTTTGTACGGTTGGCCCGAACCGTTCAGGACGTCACCGGGGCGGCAGAGCAGGGCGCCATTGAAGCCATGGCATTCGACACCATCCGCCTTGAGCGTGTGGGCGATTTCGGCGTCGTGCTCAAACGCCTCAGGTTCGAACAGGCGGTTCATGAAGACGACGTCGGCGCCGGTTTCGGCGATCAGCGCCTGAAGCTGGGTCAGAGCATTGCCCTTGCGCAAAATCAGGCGCGAACCGCGATCTTGAAGCGCGGCATCCAGCGCCCTCAACGACTTGTCGAGCCACCAGCGCGACGCGGCGCCCATCGGCCGCTCGAAATGCTCGTCCAGAATATAGACGGGCAGGATCGGTCGCCCCGTCTCCGCCGCGTGGTTCAGGGCGGGATTGTCATGCAGTCGCAGATCGCGGCGAAACCACAGGATGACAGGTTTGGTGGCCACGCGGGCGAACTCCGTGATAACTTGCGCTCATCCCTTCAGAGCGCCACCTGATGGCCCAATAGCTGCGGCAAAAGCCGCCTCCACAACACCGAACGTCGAAAGAGCCGCCTCGTGAGCCGACCCAACGCTGTCATTACGTTGTCCGAAGGTCTTCGGACGCCTGTCGTCATCGGCGGCGGCGCAAGAATCGCTTTCATCGCCGGTCCTTGCCAGATGGAGAGCCGCCAGCACGCGCTGGAGACGGCCCATGCCCTGAAGGAGATCGGCGAGCGGTTGAATGTCGGCATCATCTACAAAACCAGTTTCGACAAGGCGAACCGGACCAGCGCCAGCGCCGCGCGGGGCATCGGTCTGAAAGACGCCATGCCGATCTTCGCCGAGATTCGCGAGGTGACCGGCCTGCCGACCCTGACAGATGTTCACTCCGAGGTTCAGTGTGGCCCGGTCGGCGAGGTCGTCGATGTACTGCAAATCCCGGCCTTCCTCAGCCGCCAGACCGACCTGCTGTTGGCCGCCGCGGCTACTGGCAAGGCGATCAACATCAAAAAGGGTCAGTTCCTGGCTCCCTGGGACATGAAGAACGTCATCGCCAAGGTGGTCGGCGCCGGCAATCCCAACGTCATGGCCTGTGAACGCGGCGCCAGCTTTGGCTACAATACTCTGGTGAGCGATATGCGGGCGCTTCCGGTGCTGCGCGAGATCGGCTGCCCCGTCGTGTTCGATGCGACCCACAGCGTTCAGCAGCCGGGCGGGCAGGGCGCGTCGTCGGGCGGTCAGCGCGAGTTCGTGCCGGTGCTGGGGCGCGCGGCGGTGGCCGTCGGCGTCGATGCAGTCTTCATGGAAACGCACCAGGACCCGGATAATGCGCCGTCGGATGGCCCCAACATGGTGCCGCTGAGCCAATTCGAAGCCCTGGCCGCCGAACTGATCGCCTTCGACGACCTGGCCATCAAGATCGGGGCCAAGGCGCCGGTGGCGCAGGCCGCCTGAATCCTCTAGGTCGGGCCCATGTCTGACACCCTGGACTTGGGCGCCCTTCAAAGCCTGTTGGAGCGCGTGCGCGGCCTGAAGATCGCCTGCGTCGGCGACCTGATGCTGGATCGCTACGTTTATGGCGAGGTCAGCCGCATCTCGCCCGAGGCGCCGATCCCTGTGCTTCGCACCAGCCGCACCGTCGCCATGCCGGGCGGCGTCGGCAATGTCGCGCGCAATATCGCGGCCCTGGGCGGGGTGGCGCGGCTGGGCGCCGTGATCGGCGACGACGCGGCCGGGGCCGAACTGACCGCACTGATCGCCGCGGAGCCGCACATCGAGGACGTCGTGGCGAGGCCGGCAGGCGCGTCCACCATCGTGAAGACGCGCTTCGTTTCGGGAGGGCAACAGTTGCTGCGGCTAGATGACGAGGCCGCGCCGACCGCGATCCAAGATTCGAACGCTTTTGCAGATGCTTCGGTCTACTTGCTCTCAGATTACGCCAAGGGCGTCGTCAGCGATTCGCTTTTGGCTTCGGCGCTGAACGCGGCGCAGACATCCGGTGCGCCGGTTGTCGTCGATCCAAAGGGAAGGGATTTCGCTCGCTACGGCGCGGTCGATGTCATAAAGCCCAATGCTTCGGAACTGGCCGGCGCCACCGGCTTGCCGGTCGGGACGGACGCCGAGGTCGAGACGGCGCTGGCCGCCTTGCTGGCCGCCACGACCGCCAAGGCGATCATCGTCACCCGTGCGGGTAAGGGAATGAGCCTGGCGCGGCGCGGCGAACCAGTGAAGCACTTCCCCGGCCGGGCGCGCGAGGTCTTCGACGTGTCTGGCGCGGGGGATACAGGCCTGGCCGCGATCGGGTTGGCGCTGGGCGCCGGCGCGTCGCTGGAGATGGCGGTCGAGTTCGCCATCCTGGCCTCGGGCGTGGTCGTTGGGAAGGCTGGCACGGCAGTGGTTACACCCGCCGAGCTGATCGAAGCCGAGCTGAGTCAGCATGCCACCGCTGCGGTGTCCAAAGTCACCCCGCTCGACGAGCTGGCGACCGAGGTCGAAGGGTGGCGACGTCAGGGACTGAAGGTCGGATTCACCAACGGCTGTTTCGACATTCTGCACCGCGGTCACGTCGCCTATCTGGCGCAGGCGCGCAGCTGGTGCGATCGTCTGGTCGTGGCGCTGAATACCGACGCCTCAGTCAAACGACTGAAGGGCGATGGGCGTCCGGTGAATGATCTGGATAGTCGCGCCGTCGTCATCGGCGGGCTGGCCAGCGTCGACCGCGTCACCAGCTTCGATGATCCGACGCCGATCGCCCTGATCGAACGGCTGCGTCCTGATATTCTGATCAAAGGCTCGGACTATACGCGAGAGGGCGTCGTGGGCGGCGATCTGGTCGAAAGCTGGGGTGGGGAGGTCAAGCTGGCGGATTTCAAGGACGGCTATTCGACCACACGAACGATCGAGAAAATGACAGGGAGCGCGCAGTGACGCCGAGAATGATCGTCGTGACCGGAGGCGCCGGTTTCATCGGTTCAAACATCGTTGCGCGGCTGACAGCCGAGACCGCCTATGATGTCGTCGTCTGCGATCGGTTGGAGACGGCCGACCTGGCCAAGTGGAAGAACCTGGCCAAACACGCGATCGCTGACTTCTGGTCGCCCGAAGAATTGTTCGAACAGCTGGAGCGCCACGCCGAGCGGATCGAGGCCGTGGTTCATATGGGCGCGATTTCTTCGACGACCGAGCCGGATGCTGACCTGATCCTGCGGACCAACTTCACCCTGTCGCGCGACCTGTGGGACTGGTGCGCAATTCGAGGCTCGCGGATGATCTACGCGTCTTCCGCTGCCACCTATGGCGACGGCGAAACGGGCTTCAACGACGATGACGATGCAGACTCATTGTCGCAGCTTCGCCCGCTAAATGCTTATGGCTATTCGAAAATGCTGTTCGATCAGTATGCGATCCGGCAGGCGGATCGGGGTCAGGCGCCGCCCCAGTGGGCCGGGCTGAAATTCTTCAATGTCTATGGCCCGAACGAAGGTCACAAGGGCGGAATGAAGTCGGTCGTGGCTCAAATCTGGCCCAAGGTCGCAGCAGGTGAGGCTGTGACCCTGTTTCGGTCGCACAATCCGAACTACGCGGATGGCGGGCAGATGCGCGACTTCGTCTATGTCGACGATGTGGTCGATATCATCGAGTTTTTGCTCCAGTCACCGCAGGTCTCGGGCATCTTCAACGCCGGCTCGGGCCAGGCGCGGTCGTTCGCCGATCTTGCGCGCGCCACCTTCGACGCCGCCGGCAAGACGCCCTCCATCGACTATGTCGATACGCCGTTGTCGATCCGCGACCGCTACCAATATTTCACTGAAGCCCGCATGGATCGTATCCGCGCCGCAGGCTTCGAGGGTCAATCCACGCCGCTGGAAGAGGGCGTGCGGCGCTATGTACAGGACTTCCTCGCCACGGCTGATCCGTACCGCTGATGCGTCGGCTGACCTTCAGGCAATGGGTCGGATATGCAGGCTTCGCCGCCGTCTTCGTGCTGACGGCCGCCGTTGCGGTGTGGAGCGGCGACATTCTGAGGGCAGGGTTGGACCCGCAGGTGCCCTTCCAGACCTACAAGCCGCCGCCCGCCCCCGACTATCGAAAGACATCCTCCTGGGCGCTGGTTGATCAGGGCACACTCAACCAGGCGGCGGTCTTCTTCGTCATGCCGACCACCTTTGACGGCGGGGCCGAGTGGAATGGGCCGATCGACGATGCGCGGGCCAACGCCTATATGCGGCGCGTCGTGCTGCCGAATTATGCGTCGCCCTTCGCCCGAGAAGGCCGGGTCAGCGCGCCGCTGTACCGCCAGGCCAGCCTTTACACCCGGCTGACCTTACGCGATGACGCGCGCGAGGCGCGTGCCTTCGCTTATGAGGACGTAAAGGCCGCCTTCGAACTGTGGCTGCAACGGCATCCCGCCGGCCCCATCGTTATCGCCGGCGTCGAACAGGGCGGAGAGCTGACAGCGCGTCTGGTTCGCGACCAACTCCGCGCCAATCCGGCGCTGAAGGACAGGCTTGTCGCCGCTTATCTGATCGAGACCTTGGTCGGGCGCGAGATGTTCCGGCAGGCGATCTCGCCCTGCGACGCCGCCGATCAAACGGGATGTATCGTGGCCTGGGCGTCGGTGCAGGACGGCGACGAAACGGGCGCGCGGCGCAAGCTGAGACGCGCTCTGGAATGGGACGATCGCGGCGATCTGGTGAACCTGTCCACTGACCCCATCTGCGTGAATCCGGTAACGGGTGCTGCGAGCCAGCCGCGTGCCGCAGCACGTCAGCACAGCGGCGCCACCAATGCGACCGGCTTGGAATGGGGAGCCCGACCGGCCCTGACTGGCCGGCTGATCTCCACCGAATGCCGTGGCGGTCTGTTGTGGCATAGCGCGCCGGACGCCGATTTCTTGACGGCTGGCGGCAGTTGGGCGGATCGGCGCAAGATCGTCCCCTACAATCTTTTCTACGGCGACATCGAGCGTGACGTCAGCGTGCGTCTCGCGGCCTGGCGGGCCAAGCACGGCCTTTAAAGCGGTCGTCCTCTCGGTTTGTCTGGCGCCGCTCGCGCGCAGCGGGTAGGCTTGCCGCGTCAGGGAGGGATCTGAATGGACGTGACCACCATCTTCGCCGGCGTCGTGCTGCTGCTGGCCATTGTGCTGTTGATCAGCGTGATCAAGATCGTGCCGCAAGGCCGTGAATTTACGGTCGAACGCTTCGGCAAGTACACCAAGACGCTGAGCCCTGGCATCGGCTTCCTGACGCCGTTCGTGGAACGCGTCGGCCGCCGCATGAACATGATGGAACAGGTGCTGGACGTGCCGACCCAGGAGGTCATCACCAAGGACAACGCCATGGTGAAGGTCGATGGCATCGTCTTCATCCAGGTGATGGATTCCGCCCGTGCCGCCTATCGCGTCGACGATCTGCCCTATGCGATTTCGCAGCTGTGCATGACCAATCTGCGGACCGTCGTCGGTTCAATGGAACTGGATGAGGTGCTGAGCCAGCGCGACAGCATCAACACGCGACTGCTGCATGTCATCGACGCAGCGACCGAGCCGTGGGGAGTCAAGGTCAATCGGATCGAGATCAAGGACCTGACCCCGCCGACCGACATCACCAACGCCATGGCCCGTCAGATGAAGGCCGAGCGGGAACGTCGCGCCGTCATCACCGAGGCCGACGGCGAGAAATCCGCCGCCATCGCCCGCGCCGAGGGCGCCAAACAGGCCGCCATCCTTCAGGCCGAGGGTCGCAAGGAAGCCGCCTTCCGCGACGCCGAGGCGCGCGAGCGCGAGGCCGAAGCCGAGGCCCGCGCCACGGCCATGGTGTCGGAAGCCATCGCCCGCGGGGACGTCAACGCCATCAACTATTTCGTGGCTCAGAAATACGTCGAGGCCTTCGCGGAACTGGCGCGCAGTCCGCAGCAGCGCACCGTCATAGTGCCCGCCGAAATGGGCGCCCTGGTCGGCACGATCGCTGGCATCGGCGAGATGGTCAGCCTGGCCAAGGATCAGAACTCGGCTGCGACGCCGCCCGTGCGACCCGCGCCGCCCCGCCGCCCCGCCGGGGGCTCCGTTCCACCCTCGGCCTGATCGAAGGAGGCTGACCGATGATGTCGCTTGCTGATCTCTATGTCGCCCAGCCGTTCTGGATTTGGTTGGCGATCGGGGTTCTGCTGCTGGCGGTCGAGGCGATGTTCTCGACCGAATGGCTGCTGTGGCCCGCTGTTTCAGCCGGCGTGGTCGCGGTCATGACGGCGGCGGGCGTACGCCTTGGCCTACCGGGCGAGGTCGCCGTCTTCGCGGTTCTGACCGTCATCGCCACCCTGCTGTCCCGCCGTCTGATTTCCAAAGCCAATCCCGACGGTCCCGACATCAACGACCGCGACAGCCGTCTGGTCGGCCAGCGGGCGCGGGTGGTCGAAACGTTCGTCTCGGGCCGCGGTCGCGTCTTTATCTCCGGCGCCGAATGGCCGGCGGAG
This sequence comes from Brevundimonas vesicularis NBRC 12165, assembly GCF_001592205.1. Taxonomy (GTDB): domain Bacteria; phylum Pseudomonadota; class Alphaproteobacteria; order Caulobacterales; family Caulobacteraceae; genus Brevundimonas; species Brevundimonas vesicularis. Next base: position 67,778 of record NZ_BCWM01000016.1, read on the forward strand.
ATCGTGGGCGAGGCGCCGGTCGAAGGACAGGATGTCGTCGTGATTCGCGTGAACGGCTCTTTGCTGACGGTGCAATCACCCGTCTGAACGCAACGGTCGCATCGGCGTTCGTCAGGCATGACAGAACCCCAGAACGCCGTCACTGACGGCTTGCCGACACCCAGGCGCTATTGGGCCATTGTGTCCATCGGCTTGGGCATCACGCTTGCCGTTCTGGATGGCGCGATCGCTAATGTCGCCCTGCCGTCGATCGCGCAGGATTTACAGGCGTCATCGGCCGCCTCGATCTGGATCGTCAACGCTTATCAGATCGCCATCGTGGTCGCTCTTTTGCCACTGGCGTCGCTGGGCGAGATCGTCGGCTATCGGCGTGTGTCACAGGCGGGTCTGGCCGTGTTCACCCTGGCCTCCATCGCCTGTGTGTTCGCCAACTCGATCGAGACACTAAGCCTCGCCCGCGTTGTTCAGGGGTTCGGTGCAGCGGGCATCATGAGCGTCAATGGAGCCTTGGTCCGTTACACCTATCCGCAGCGACTGCTGGGTCGTGCAGTCGGAATCAATGCGGTGATCGTTTCGCTGGCGGCGGCGGCGGGGCCGACCATCGCCAGCGCCATATTGGCTGTCGGACACTGGCGTTGGCTGTTTGCACTGAATGTGCCGATCGGCATGCTGGCGGTGTCGCTGGCGGGTTTCACCCTGCCGCACAACCGACTTCAGCCGCGAAAGCTGAATTGGGTCGGGGCTGCGCTGAACGCCGCCGCGTTTGGCCTGCTGATCACCGGCCTTCAATCGCTGGCGCATGGCGAAGCGGCCGTTTTGGGTTTCGGTCTGACAGGGGCAGGGCTGGCAGCCGGGATCTTGCTGATTCGCCACGAGCGCTCACGGACGTCGCCGCTGATCCCCCTCGACTTGCTGGCGCGACCGATGTTTACCCTGTCGGTCGCAACATCGGTCATATCCTTCACCGCTCAGATGATGGCGTTCGTCGCTTTGCCGTTCTTTCTCCAAGGAGCATTGGGGCTTACGGCGGTCCAGACCGGCTTGCTTATGACGCCTTGGCCACTGGCGACCATGATCGCAGCGCCGCTGGCCGGCCATCTGTCTGATCGCTATTCGGCGGGCGTGCTGGGCGCCATCGGCCTTAGCCTGTTTGCTTGCGGCCTGATGGCGCTCAGTTTTCTCAATGCCGATTCAAGCCATTTCGACATCATCTGGCGCATGGCCCTTTGCGGCGCGGGCTTCGGATTTTTCCAGTCGCCCAACAATCGCGCCATGTTGTCGGAGGCCCCGAAAGATCGCGCCGGCGCAGCGGGCGGCACCCTGGGCATGGCGCGAGTCGTCGGGCAATCCCTGGGCGCCGTGGTGGTGGCTTTCCTGCTGTCGGCCGCGCCGATTAACGGCGTCGGTCACGGGTTCCAGATCGCGGCCGTCACGGCCCTGTTTGGCGCGGTGATGAGCGGATCGCGGGTCCGCCGACGTCCAGCCGAGCCGGACAAGGAGGTCGAGGCGGTCTAGCGCCGGGGGAGTTCCGCGACACCGCGATTCGCCAGTTGGTCGGCGCGTTCGTTCAGTTCATGGCCAGCGTGACCCTTCACCCATCGCCATTTCACGTCGTGACGCAGGCGCGCGGCGTCCAGCCGCTGCCACAGGTCGGCGTTCTTGACCGGCTTCTTATCCGCGGTCAGCCAACCGCGCGCCTTCCAGCCGCGCATCCATTCGGTGATCCCCTGCATGACGTATTTGCTGTCGGTATGCAGTTCGACCTTGCAGGGCCGTTTCAGGGCTTCAAGCGCCATGATGGCGGCCATCAGCTCCATCCGGTTGTTGGTCGTGTTGGGCTCGCCGCCCCACAACTCCTTTTCGTGACCGCCGCCGGCTTGAAGCACGGCGCCCCAGCCTCCGGGGCCCGGATTGCCCTTGCAGGCGCCGTCGGTGTGGATGATGACGTGATCGGAGGGACTCATGGTCGCGCAGACCTACAGCCTCCCTTGGCGCGGGGCCATCACTGCGCCTATATGCGGGTCGAATAAGAGTGGATGGGATCGGATGACCGATCCCCACGAGGAGATTAGCCATGGGCTCCATGAGCATCTGGCACTGGGCCATCGTCATCGTCGTCATCGCGCTGCTGTTCGGTGGCCGGGGCAAGCTGTCGGGCATCATGGGCGACGCCGCCAAGGGCATTCGCGCCTTCAAGGACGGCCTGAAGGACGAAGACAAGAAGGACGGCCCGCACGAGGGCGTCAGTTCGCTGCCGCGCACCGAGGCGGAAAAGGAAGAGCTGAAGCGCTAGTCGTCGTCTGTAAGGGCTGACGCATGGGCGGGCTCGGCCCCGGTATCGGGGGTTTCGAATTAGTGGTGATCGGTCTGGTGGCCCTGCTCGTCGTGGGGCCAAAGGACCTGCCTGTCCTGATGCGTCGCGTCGGTCAGATGGTGGCCAAGGCGCGCGCCATGGCCAATGAGTTCCGATCCAGTTTCGACGAGATGGCGCGTCAGTCCGAACTGGACGACCTGCGCAAAGAGGTCGAGGCGCTGCGGACGGGGCAGGGGGCCATGTATCCCCTGGGCGCCGAGGCGGACGCCGCATTCAAGGACATAAACGCAGGACTGACCGGGCCGACTGCGGCGGCTGCCCTGCCTGCGCCCGAGCCGGAGGCGCCGGTCATGACGCCTGCGCCCGACGAATGGCCGGATACGCCGGCGGCGGTTGAGCCGGTCACGACGACGAAACCCAAGCGAACGCCCCCAAAGGCCAAGGCGGGGACAGGTGTCTCCGGATCGGCGACGGCTAAACCTCGCTCAGCCGCCAAACCGAAGACCGCCAAGACTAAGCCTGCGGCCACCAAGTCCAAGACCTCGCGCAAGAAAGCCGTTGACCTGTGACGCCTTCCGATCGTGACGAGGCCGAGATCGAGGCGTCGCGCGCGCCCCTGATGGATCACCTGATCGAGCTGCGCGGGCGGCTGCTCATCTGTGTGGTGGCTTTCTTCCTGGCCTTCATCCTCTGCTTCGCCTTCGCCAATCAGATCCAGATTGCGCTGATCAAGCCGTATCAGGCCGCCGTGGCGATCCATGCCGCCGCCCTGTCGACCGGCGGTCACGCCAATCCGATCGAACTGATCGCGGTGATGACGGGGATCAAACCCTATCCGCCAGGGAGCGCCGCCGTTGTTCAACTGATCGCCACGGCGCCGCTGGAACAGCTCTTCACCAAGATGAAGATCGCGGCCTTTGGTGCGGCGGTCCTGACCTTCCCGGTCATGGCGTGGCAGATGTACCGGTTCGTGGCGCCGGGTCTTTATCGCAACGAGCGCGGGGCGTTTCTGCCGTTCCTGATCGCCGCGCCTGTGATGTTCTGCCTCGGCGGGGCGCTGGTCTATTATGTCATGCTGCCGTTCGTGATGCTGTTCTCGCTGAGCCAGCAGGTGGCCACCGACGGCATATCCGTGGCGCAGACGACCAAGATTTCCGACTATCTCAGCCTGGTGACCTCGCTGCTTCTCGCCTTCGGGCTTTGCTTCCAGCTTCCTGTGGTGACGACTCTTCTGGGCCTCGCAGGCCTGATCAGCTCCAAGGTCATGGCGGCCGGTCGGCGCTACGCCATCGTCGCCGTGGTCGTGGTCGCGGCGGTCGTCACGCCGCCCGATCCGATCAGCCAACTGATGCTGGCCGTGCCGCTGGTCATTCTCTACGAGATTTCAATCTGGTGCGTGCGACTGATCGAGCTGCGCCGCAAGAAGTCGGACGATCTGGAAGCCGAGATCGCTTAGCGCCATCTCGGCGTGTCGATCGCTGCTCGAAGCAGTCAAGCCACGCAAAAAGGGCCGGGGAGCGATCCCCGGCCCTTTGTCTTGGCTGCGATCAGGTGATCAGCAGCTGTAGTACATGTCGAACTCGACCGGGTGCGGGTGCAGTTGCAGACGCATCACCTCTTCCATCTTCAGCTCGATGTAGCTGTCGATGAAGTCGTCATCCATGACGCCGCCCTTCTTGAGGAAGGCGCGGTCCTTGTCCAGGTTCTCCAGCGCTTCACGCAGCGAGCCGCAGACCTCGGGGATCGAGCCGCGCTCTTCCGGCGGCAGGTCGTAGAGGTTCTTGTCGGCGGGCGCGCCCGGATCGATACGGTTCTCGATCCCGTCCAGACCGGCCATCAGCAGGGCGACGAAGGTCAGATAGGGGTTGCCCATCGGATCGGGGAAGCGCGCTTCCAGACGCTTGGCCTTGGGCGAGGAGACGTGCGGGATGCGGATCGAGGCCGAACGGTTGCGGGCCGAATAGGCCAGCTTCACCGGGGCTTCATAGCCGGGGACCAGACGCTTGTAGCTGTTGGTGGTCGAGTTGGCGAAGGCGTTGATGGCCTTGGCGTGCTTAATGATGCCGCCGATGTACCACAGACATTCCTGCGACAGACCAGCGTACTGGTCGCCGGCGAACTGGGGCTTGCCGTCCTTCCAGATCGACATGTGAACGTGCATGCCCGAACCGTTGTCCGCAAACATCGGCTTGGCCATGAAGGTCGCCGACTTGCCGTAGGCGTGGGCCACATTATGGATCACGTACTTATAGAGCTGCAGGCGGTCGGCCATGGTCAGCAGGTCCGAGAACTTCAGGCCCAGTTCGTGCTGAGCCGGAGCCACCTCGTGGTGATGCTTCTCGGGCTGAAGGCCCAGATCGCGCATGACGCCCAGCATTTCGCCGCGCAGGTCCTGGCCGGAATCGACCGGATTGACGGGGAAGTAGCCGCCCTTGGGCCCAGGGCGATGACCCATATTGCCTTCGGAATACTCGGCGCCGGTGTTGGCGGGCAGCTCGGTCGAATCGTAGCTGTAGCCGGTGTCGTGCGGCTGGGTGGACCAACGCACGTCGTCGAAGATGAAGAACTCGGCTTCCGGTCCGAAGAAGACCTGGTCGCCCACGCCCGACGACTGGACGTAGGACAGCGCCTTCTTGGCCATCGAGCGGCTGTCGCGGTTGTAGGGCTCGCCGGTGTCCGGGTTCAGCACGTCGCAGAACAGGAACATCGTCTTCTGCTGATAGAAGGGATCGATATAGGCCGTGGTCAGGTCCGGCTTCAGCAGCATGTCGGACTCGTTGATGGCTTTCCAGCCGGCGATCGACGAGCCGTCGAACATCGTGCCTTCGTTCAGGAAGTCCTCGTCGACCAGATCGACGTCGAAGGTGACGTGCTGCAGACGGCCGCGCGTGTCGGTGAAGCGGACGTCCACATATTGGACCTCCTCATCCTTGATCTCTTTGAGGATCTTGCTGGCGCTCATTCTCGGAAAGTCCTGTTCTTGTCGTTTGGGGAGGAGACCGGACAACGACCCGAGGGCCGAGGGCCGGGGAGGGTGATCAATCAGACGGCTTGGGCTCCGGTTTCGCCGGTGCGGATGCGGATCACCTCGGCGACGTCGGACACGAAGATCTTGCCGTCGCCGATCTTGCCTGTGCGGGCAGAGGTCTGAATGGCCTCGACAACTGCGGGCGCGAGGTCATCAGCGACGACCACCTCGATCTTGATCTTGGGCAGGAAGTCGATGACGTATTCCGCGCCGCGATACAGTTCGGAATGACCTTTCTGGCGACCATATCCCTTGGCCTCCAGCACAGTCATGCCTTGCACGCCCACGTCCTGGAGCGCCTCTTTCACGTCATCCAGCTTGAAGGGCTTGATGATGGCTTCGATTTTCTTCATGGCGACCCCGGAGCGGCGCACGGAATGCAGCGGCGCTCGGGCGCGAATGGGACACAGCAGGGCCGCTCAAAGCAAGCGATTTTCGCAGGCTGGCGAAGGATAATCGGAACGCGGATGATAGAAACCAACGACCCGGCGATCTGGCGCAATTTTCTGCCTTGGCCGAGCGCCGAAACGCACAAGCATGCGCGTGGACGTTTGGCGGTCGTTTCAGGAAAGGCGCATCATACGGGCGCCGCGCGGCTTGCAGCCCATGCGGGTCTCAGGATGGGGGCCGGGATCGTGCGAATCCTTTGTCCGCCAGATGCAGCGTCGGTGATCGCGCCGGCTGTGCAGGCGGTGATGTTGACGCCCTTTTCCTCACCCGAGAACTTAAGTCGAGAAGCCGCCGGTAGCGACGCCGTGGTGATCGGGCCGGCCGCAGGCCTAGACGACGCGACGATCGCAAACATTCAGGCGCTGGGCTCGACCGGCGCCGTTTTGGTGATCGACGCGGATGGTCTGTCGGTCTTCAAAGGTCGGACTGCTGAACTGTTCGCCGTGTTGGATCGCGACGATATCCTGACGCCGCATGAAGGTGAGTTTGATCGACTTTTCCCAGGCTTGCTCGCGAAGGGGCGAGAAACGGCCGTTAAAGATGCGGCGCGAGCGGCCCAGGCGACGATCGTTTTGAAGGGCGCCCAGACGCTGATCGCATCGCCTGATGGTCGCATCCGCCGAAATGAAAACGGTTCCCCGTGGCTGGCCACGGCCGGAACCGGCGACGTGCTGGCCGGCATGATCGGCGGATTGGCGGCGCAGCGCATGGACAGCTTCGACGCCGCCTGTGCCGCCGTCTGGCTCCATTCCGATGCCGCAGAACGCTTCGGTCCTGGACTGACCTCGGATGACCTCTACGATGTTTTGCCGAAGGCGTTGTTGGAGCAATGGAAGGCTTCGGCGACCTAGCTCGTCCTACCGGTCCTCATCACTATATTTCGCAGATGGCACGAGTTCGGCATCTGTTGCATGAATAACATGCTGTAGCGAATAGGATTTTCTCCGCTCCTTGCCTAGGCGGCCGTTGCGATCTCTGACCCCATTAGTGTTGCAGAGGCAGTCGCCACGGAGGTGGTTGTTCGTCCGATTTAAGGTCCCAATCGCTTCTGTGGGTAACTCAGCGGCGTCAGTGCGTCGGCTCCTGACTCAAAAACGGACGTCCAAAAGGTCCGCTTTCAGAGCTTCATGCGGACGCAGGGGCGGGTGGACTGGGTCGCTTATGACTCCTGCAAATGCCGGAGAATCGGCTGACACTGGCAGGTCTAGAGCGGCATAGTCAGCCCTCATCCTGAAATCTGGGCGGCGAACTCCGTGGCGCAATCATCCGAACTGGCCAGTGGGGCCGGCTTCAGGTTTGAAGACCAGGTAGGCGGCCATTACCTGACCGCCTTGCTGACAGAGAGCTATGCCGCGGGCACAGGCGATCGCCAGGTCACCCAGGTCGCGTTCCAGCAACGCGACTTTGGCGAGCCGCTCGACGATCTCATTGTTGATGCGGTCGGACTGGACGGGGAAGCCGCACGCCTCAGCCTGCAGGTGAAAAGCTCGCTGACCATCAGCAGCGCCACCAGCAACACAGATTTCCGCAGCATTGTCCGGGACAGTCTGGCGACCCTGAACAAGGTCGGCTTCAAACAGGGAGTGGACCGTTACGGCGCCGTCGTCGGCGTGGTCGCTAAGGACAAGGCCAAGGCGATTGGCCGGCTCGTCGACATGGCCCGGAACAGTGTGGAGACCTCGCATTTCGATGCGCGTTTCGCGCCGGGCGGCAATGCCAGCCAAGCGGTGCGGGCGGTCTTGGTGGACATTGAGACTCTGGTGGCGGAGTTCAGCGGCGGGCGGCGCTCGAGTGCGGACATTCACCGCTTTCTGGCCCATTTCACGCTGATCGAGTTTGACTTCCAGAAGCCGGCGACGACCGCCCGGCCTGAAGACTTGAACCGTCTTCGGGAAGCGATCGCCCTCGAAAGCGCCGCCGACGCGCCTCTCCTCTGGTCCAAAATCTGTCAACTGGTCGGCGAAGCCTCGCGCAGCGCGGGCGTTTTCGACCGTCGGCGCCTGGTCCAGGATCTCAAGGCCAGCACACGCCTGAGGGCGGCGCGATCGCTCGCCCCGGATCTGCAGAAGGTGTCCGAGCTCACCACCTTGTGGATCGCGGACATCGAGAACCACGTCAGCGGCGCGCACCTGCAGCGGCCAGCGCTGCGTCATCGGCTTCGGACCAGCCTCGCCGAGGCGCGCCTGATCCAGATTCGGGGCCTTCCCGGCAGCGGCAAGTCCGTACTCATGCGCTCCGAGGTCGAGGCAGAGCTGGCGAACGGCCCGGTCCTGTTCCTCAAGCATGATCGGCTCGAAGGAGGCAGTTGGGCTACCTTCGCCAAGGCTTGCGGCCTTTCGGCCGTCGCCATCGCCGATCTCCTCGTCGAGATCGGCGCGGTTGGATCACCCCTGCTGTTCATTGATGGCGTCGATCGCATCGAGAAGGAGCATCAGGGCATTGTTCTCGACCTCGTCAGGACGATTATGACGTCGCCCGCCCTGGCCGACTGGCGCGTGGTGTTGTCACTCCGGGACAGCGGGATCGGGCCGCTGAGAAACTGGCTGGACGACGCGCTCACCGCGCTCGGCGTCGCCACCCTCGATGTCGGGGAGCTCGACGATGATGAAGCGGAGTCGCTGGCCGCCGCTCACCCGCATCTGCGACCGTTGCTGTTCGCGGGCGGCCCCGTCCAGGAAATCGTCCGCCGGCCGTTTTTCGCGAAGATTCTTCAGCGGGCCACAACCGGCGGCGCGGGCGTGTTCGAAGCCCGCTCGGAAGTCGATTTGCTCACTAACTGGTGGGCGCATGGCGGCTACAGCGCCGCAGGACAGGACGCCCTGACCCGGCAACGCGCCATCATCGACCTGGGGCGCCAGCATGCGCGCGCGCTGAGCCGGCCGATCGCCATCGGGGCGCTGTCACCCGAGACCTTGCGGGTGATCGACGCCCTGGTGAGCGACGGCGTCCTGCAACCTGTGAAACCGGGCCTGACGCTTCGCTTCTCGCACGACATCTTCTTTGAATGGGCCTTCTTCCATGTGCTGGCCGACAGCGCCGAGACCTGGCCGGACGAGATCGCGGCCGCGGGCCAGCCGCCCGCGGTGGCTCGAGTCGTCGAGCTGCTCTCTCAAGCCCAATTTGGAGACGGCGCATGGCGAAAGACCCTGGATCGGCTGCACGGATCGTCGCTGAGGAGCCAGTGGACCAGGGCCTGGTTGCTGGGACCTATTTCGAAGCCGAATTTCCATCAGCAAGCCCAGGCCTATGCGGATGTCCTGTTTGCCGATGATTTCGCCTTCCTGAGGAAGGCGCTGGTTTGGTTCCAGGCTGAACGCACCACGCCGAACGCCAATGTGCTCGCTGGAGACCTGCCGGCTGACGAACGGGTCCGGTTCGCCGACATGCTCGGGTGGCCCTCCGATGTGATGACGTGGAGCCGCCTGATCTGGTTTCTAATCCGCCGGCTCGGCCAGATTCCCGCGCGTCTGCGGCCAGACATCGTGGCCGTCTTCGAGGTCTGGCAGAACATGCTGGCCGACATGCGGAATCCAGTCTCTGAGGCGCTCCTCGGCGAGGTGGCAGGCTGGCTAGCCGAGATGGATGCCGACGAGGGAGATTCGGTCGTTCGATGGCGTCGCGCCCGTGAGGGCGGAGATCTGCGGGCGTCGCTGGTTCGTGTTCTGCTCCGGGCGGCGCGATCCTATCCGGACCATACGCAGGCCTATCTCCAGCGCTTGACGCAGCGATCCGAGATCGGCGACGCCGACTTCGGGCAGGTGGCGGCCTTCTCCTGGTTGCTGGCGCAAACCCATCCGGCCGGGTTGGTCGATGTCACGCTCAGGCACCTGAAGGAGGAGCTGCCGGCGGACAAGGACGCGCGCGAGCGTGAAAAGAATCTGCGCGCCAGCGAAACGCGGTGCCGGGCGCTCGCCAAGCCGGAGGCCGAGCGCACGCGCGAGGAACAGTTCGCCGCCCAAGGCATGTTCATGTCCTTGGGTCATTCCGTTTCCCGCCATGACTGGGACAGCCTCGCCGTAGACCGGGATCTGAAAAACCTCTTCCCGGCCTCGCCGCTTCATGAACCGTTCAAGGCCCTGTTCGAGCACGCGCCGGACGAAGCGCTTCGCCTGCTCGCGGACCTCTCGAACCATGCGACGACTGCCTGGAGACAACTGCACGATCTCGACTACGAGGGGCCCGGCACGCCTTTGCCGCTGTCGCTCGACTTTCCGTGGGGCCAGCAGATTTTCTGGGGCGGTGAGCACCAGTACCTCTGGTCTCGGGGCATGTGGGCGCCCAAGGCCATCGCATGCGGCTACATGGCGTTGGAAGACTGGTGTATGGCCCAGTTGGACCAAGGTGCCGATCCCGACGGGCTGATCCAGAGGATCGTCAACGGCAATGAGTCCGTCGCCGTGCTCGGTGCCGCGGTCGCTATCGCGCTCCAGTCGGAAACGATTTCCGGGACCGTCTTTCCGCTCGTCACCTCGCAGCGACTCTGGGCGGCCGATCGCACCCGCGTTGAAAAGGATTTCGTCGATTCTCGCGCCAATCTGATCGGCTTCGAATGGCACAAGGATCAGGCCCATATCGAGGCGATCGAGCACGCCAACGCCCGAGCCATCCGGCGGACGGACCTGCAACGCCTGGCGCAGCGCTATGTTTGGACGGCCGAAGCGCTCAGCGAACCCACCAAACAGACGATCCGTCGCTTTCCGGAAGACCTGCCGTTCCTGTACGAGGAACAGCGAACTTCGCCGGAGATGATCGCGGCGCTGTACGAACGCGCGCAACAATACGCCGAGGCGGCCGACCCGGGCAATTACACGGCCTATCGGACAGACGATCCGAACCAGCTGGCCATCGTCCATACGCCGCCATCCGCCGCCACGGCGGAGGCGCAGAACAAGCAGGCCAGGGCCGCCGCGGTTCTGCTCGAGCTGAATCTCTGGTCTTGGGCCTCCAAGACCGTGGAAGCCGGTTCTCTTGACGCGGCCTTCGCCGTGGCCGGCGCCATCGAAGCCGCCCGAAGGCTGGATCATTCCGGGCTGTTCGAAGAGCCCGACGACGAGGACGAGACCCGCAGCATGCGCCGCGGTGCAGTCGCGGCCACGGCGGCGGTGGCGTTGATCCATCGCGAAGGGGTGTCGGCGAAGGACGTCAAATGGGCCCGCCGGACCATTCAGCGCGCCACGCGCACGTCCGAGACGACAGGGGTGTTCTGGTCGTCCCGCATGGTGGTCCCCTGGCACCAGGCTGTATTCGCCGCTCGCGGGCTTGCGGCGGATATTCGTGCGGAGGGACCGAGCGCAGGTTTGGCGAAGCCCTTGCTCGAGCTTGTGGCGCACCCTCTTCAGACAGTGTCTCTCGCGGCCTTCGAGGAGGCCATGAGCCTGCTCGTGTCGGATCCTCCGCTCGCCTGGGCGGCCTTCGGGCTGGCCTTCGACCTGTGCGACATCCAGCCCCGGCCGCGGCGACCGGGCCCTCAACAAGATGCGATCCATACGCCGGCGCGGGTCCGGCAAGCGGTCAAGACCGCCTTCAAGGCCTATCGGGCGGGCGCGGTTTGGGGACCGATCAAGCCGCCGCCCGAGCCCTGGGTTCCGATCGCGGACGCGGTTCGACGCCAACGCGCCTTCAATGAGGATATCGACGATGAAGAGGGGCCGGAGGACGGGGCGCAGTGGGGCCCTAATTCGATCCAATGGCAACATCAGTACGCCGCCGAACTGATCCGACGCATACCGTTCGAACCGATCCTAGCCTCGCCCGGCAAGGCTGAACTTCTGGCCTTCATGACCAGCCTGCTCGATTGGACGATCAACAAGCTTTCGCCGCCGTGGAGCCAGCAGCGCGGGCGCGACCGGTCCTCCCGCATCTATGAATGGACGCACGCGCTCGGCGGAGATCTCGCGCGTCTGTGCGGCTTGGTCGATCTCGTGGACTTCGATGCACCCCTGCTTCAGCCAATGCTCCGGCTGGAGGGTGAGAACGCCTACCAACTGCTGTCGCCCTTCGTGGACGGCTTTATTTGTCGATACGTCTTCGACAGCGCGGTGGTGCCCGCTCACGCGATCCCGGTTCTGGATGTCTGTCTCGATCGCTTCCTATCAGACCGCGCCCTGGATCGCGGCGCTTACCGAGCCGGCGAGCTTTCGGGATTCGATCAGCCACGGCTCGCTGAAGCCTTCATGTTCGTCCAGGTGGCCCATGCTTCCGGCGCAGCGCGGTTCGCCAACGGCGACTGGACCGAGGTCGCCCTGATCGTCCCGCTCGTGGATAAATTCGCGCGCGCGGCCGCCTGGGCGCCGAACGTGATGCGTCACTTCCTGACGCTATGCGAGCGCGCGCGCGCGACCTATCCAGCGACGCTGTATGCGGAGGCCGTCCTCGGCGTGCTCGAACTGGGCCGCGATGAGCCCCTGAAGAACTGGCACGGGACCTTCCTGGCTGCCCGGACCGCCGGTCTGGTCCAGCAGTTCGCCGACCGCGAAACCCCGATGCCGCCGCCCCTGGCGCAGGCCATGTTGCGGATCCTCGATTTCCTCGTCGATATGGGCGACCGCCGAAGCGCCGCCATGCAACTGAGCGAAACCTTCCGCGAGGTCCAGCTCCGGAGCGTTGCCGATCCCGCCCGCGCTTGACGGCGCGGAACACCGGACACTTTCCAGCCGATTAAAGGCGTTCAGCCAATCGGGGCTTTGTCCCTGTCGCGTGCCAGTTCGACCCTTTCCACGTCTCCCCGTCCTTCCACCAGAGCCCACAAAAGGTCTCGCGGGCGAACGGGCCGTCCCGCCTCGAGAAGCCGGCCCCGGACCCCATGCCGCCGTCCTTCTCTCCCCAGTATCGCCATGCCACCACAAGGCCCTGGGCGGCCAGCCACGGCTCCAGTCGGTCAGCGTTCACCAGGTCGGGAAGGTGCTCCTTCGAAGAAACGTCTTGATCGATGAGAACCAGTTCTCCCGATGCATTGACGAACCACGGCTGCGAAGGGCCTGCGGGACCCAGGCCGAGGCCCGTCAAAACCGGTCCACGCGCCACGGCGAAACTACCCCCTTTGACACCGCCCAGATCGTATTCGCCGCGATCCGGGCTGAACGCGTGGCTCAGTCGCCCGACTTCGAAGCCCATGAAGCGTTGATTGAGTAGAGGCTCAGCAAGGGCGGTTTCGGGGCGGTACTCGCCAAAAAGCCTGGCTCTGGCGTGCTCGTCCTCCGAGAGTTCATTGAGATCTGTCCGACCCGTTACGGCTTGATCGTAGAGCATTTCGAGATCCGGGCGCCGCATGACGATCAACTGGATCTGAGCTTGGCTGGACCTCATGGGGCCGTCTGCCTGCTGCTTGTCCATGTAGTGGTCATCCTGCCGCCAAGACGACACGACCCACCAACGCCTACGGGCGTCGTCCAGCCCTTCGACGGCGCTCTGGACCTCAGGCAGGTCGTCGAGGCTTTGCGCCCATGCGATGGACGCCTCAACAGAAGGCAGAGGCTCGAAATCCGTCGGCCGCAGCCCCAATGATGGAAGGCCGACCGGCAGCAGAGACCTGTCCAGACCGGCGAAGGACAGATCGATATCCAGGTCCTCGACCAGGAGCACATCGTCCAAGATCATGGACTCCTCACGCGAGCTGAGGAACCAGTGATAGTCGGCCAGATAACCAATCAGCTCATGGTAGGCGATCCACTGGTACTTTTTGCCGATCCGCTCGACGGCATGTTCGCTTCTCCCGCTTCCGCCCAGATGCTCTTGCTCGATCTCGGTATGCTTCTCCCTGCTCCACCCGAGTTCGACAGCGCGGGCGGCCACCCAACGCCGTGCTTTCCCCTTACCAAACGGGACAAAGTTGCTGTCGGTATGTCCCGGGTATGAGAGGTAGCCTTCCGGCATGTCGGCTTCCGGCAATACGGCCTTCAGCGCATTGTCGGCTTCGCGAAACACGGCCTCAAGGGCTTCGACATCGGTCTCTTCATCGCCTCTGGAATCACGATCCAGATCGAAATACCGGAAACCTCTGGCATGGTCCGCGACATCATATGCCCGTCGCGCATCAAGAGCGGCCCGGGCGAGGCTCTGTACTGGTTCGGCGCGCGCCAACAGGCCGTCCCAAAACGCCTTGCGACATTCGCCCATAGTCTGTGGCGTCCCGTTGCGCTGAAGCGAGGCGGTAAACTCCAAACCCAGTTGCCCCATGGTGTAGTTGCCGAAGTCACCCGGCATGGAGAACTGTTTCTCGTCCTCTCGATAATAGCCGACAACCGACGATACGATTTCGGAGGCGTCCTCCTTCAGGCGCGCGATGTCTTCGATCGAGGGCCAGTGCGTTATGGGGGCCGAAGCGTACGGCGGGCGCGCGGAACCGAGGGCGATTTCAGTCGGCAGTCGGTCGTGCGCGGCTGCGAGCTCCACGATGCCTCGGGCGTAGTGGCGGATGAAGGCGTGGCGCTCGACGGGACTGCGCGCGAAAACCGCATGCCAGGCGGCGAGCGCCGCGGCAGGTAGTGCAGCATTGTCCCGGTCCACGAACAGCAGGGCGGCGTGTGCGGCTGCCAGAACCCGCTCCCGGACATAGGGATCGTCGACGTCGGCGAATGACGCGATGAGGACCGACGCCAAATCCGGCCAGGCACGGAATACACTGGCCAAGGCGCGGGATGCGCGGTCCCGGAGGAACCGTTTCGGGGACGACAGGAGCCAGCTCAACGCGGTGGCGGCCAGCCTTACATGTTCGCGATCCGCCAGTTCGAGACGGGCCTCGCTGGCCCAGGCGATCAATGTGTCGACCGGACCGCCGTCGTCGTGCATCTGCAGATTTACGGTGAGGAGCGCGTCTCGATCCGGCAACGGCAGCGCCGTCATTCGCTTGTGCAGATAATCGGCGTTGAGCGCATGACCTGCTTGGGAGCTCACCTGGAGGAGGACTTCGAGGAGCGGCGAACGCCGTACCTCGGGGCGTTCCCACACCCGCTCGAACAGCTCCACGGTTCGGGCCGTCACGGCCGTTGGAGCCCTCCAGCGAAGACTCTCCAGGAACCCGGGTAGCCCCAGCTTGACGGCCTTGCTGAAGCCGGGCTCGAGATCGGCCAGCTCGATGCCCAATTGCTCTGGCGCCTGCACCCAGAGGGCCTCGACGATGCCCTCGTACTCCCACCCCGGAAGCAGATGCTCCAAGTCGCCTCCGGGCTTGAGCGCCGCGGCCAGACTGGACGGCGTATCGAATAGCCGAAGCAGCGCGTCCGCAGTGAAATAATCGGAGAAGCGCTGGAACGTGAAGCTGACGTCCTCATCGCTTCCGGCTTCGGACGGTACGCGCCGGAGAACCCCTTCGGCGATCAGCCGCTGGACCAGATCATCGTCGGGTCCGCTCGACGAGAAGCCCGCGACCTCTTCCTCGAAGAGCGCCCTTGCCTGCGAAAATGGAAGGGCGTCCATACGTTCAAGGGCGAGTTGGTCGGCGAATTTGTCTAGGGCTCGACGGATGCGGCCGTCGCCCGCGCCGATCCTTGAGTAGCCGCTGGCAAGGATACTGTGCTCGACCCCTTCGAGCCAGAATTCGAACAGCCGGGTGATGCCGTCCAGGCCCATAGGGAACGCTGACTTGCCCTCGGCGCGCAGGCGGCGCACGCAGGTGGTCAGAAACAGCGGGTTCGTGAACTCGGCGTCGAGGAACGGCGTCCCCGGGCGGTCGATGCCATTGCGATCGAGATAGGCTTTCGCGGCGGCGGCACCGTCGCCTTCGAAGCCCTTGTGCACATGCCTCGGAATCTTCAGTGCGGTCGGGACGCAGGATTGTTCGTAGACGTCGCGACAGGAGACGATGAGGGCAAGCTGGCTGTATTGGCCGATCTCGGCCGCAAGTCCGGCCAAGGCACTCGACCACAGCGTCTTGTCGCGGCTCTCGTTCAGGGCGTCGATGACGATGAGGGCGGGGCGGCCGGCCGCGCCCGCCGCAGCCTGCAAGGCGCCGAGGAGGGCGCTGAAGTCGAGTCGCAGGCTCAGATGTGACAGGATCGGTCCGCGAGGATCTCCCGAAGCGAACATCTGCCCCAGAAGCATGACGGCCGGGAAGCCCTGCTGGATATGTTGCTCCACCAGATGGGCGAGTGAGTGGGATTTCCCAGCGCCTGCTTCACCGACGAGGAGCAGACGGTGGTCCGCGAGCACTCGGCTCGGTAGAGCGCGTCGAGCCTCGTCGAAGTCTTCCAAAGCCTCTCTGAAGTCGTAACTGGCTTGAAGTCTGCTGTCTCTGGCGTCCCGCGTTTCATCCTCGGGAGGGTAACCGGCGTCCTTTAGCCGGGTGAAGGCGGGCAGCGCCCGGACAGCCTCGATGGCTTTGATATGAGGGTCGAGATCAAAGCTGCTCGGCGACGCATAGGGCAGCGCGAACGCAACGAGTTCACAGGCATCGAGCTTGCGCCGAAGGTCCGCCAGTTCGCCATCGGCCCCATCCGTGCGTTCGACGAAGGGTTCGAACCTGCCTAACGCGGACCTGAGCCGGCCGAACGTCGAGAGGTGCTCCGCGAACAGAGCAATATAGCCCGGCTCACGCGCGAGGGTCTCGAGGGAACGCTGAGCAGTCACATCGACGTGCTCGTCGGAATGGTAGCGATCGCCAAGATCGGCGCGCACGACTTCAAAGCGGTCCTTGAACCAGGCTTTCGTCAGAGCCGCTTCATCGAACCAGTAGGCGCGCATGCCGTCGAAAATGGCACCTGGCGTCGACAACGAATGGATCAGGCCCGTTTCGTCCCAAAGCTCGAACTCAATGTCGCGGCCGACGGCTTCTGCGTCCGCCTTGGCCTCCGCGACGAATGCATCCCATTTGGCGCGTTGCGTGCTGACACCAGGCTTGCCCGCATCAGACAGATTTCGCGGGATCGCCACCGTGTAGCCGATCATGTCGGGGTAGGTCACGAGAGCCGACCGGAACGAGGAACGGATTTGGCTGATCTGACCAGCCTCAAATGTCGTGGGGAAGTACTTGCTCTGGTAGCCCCACTGAACGCCGCCATGAAGGTGCGCCAAGGTCTCGACGCCACCGTCAGCGCCTGGGCCTTTATGCTCCAGGCGAATGCAGTCCTTCGGAGGGCTCGCGACCAAGATTTGGCGCATCAGCTCTTCGAATCCCAGCTTCTGATCGCCTCGGTGGGCCCGTATGCGTTGGAAATCTAGTCCGGTCGAAACAGGCATGAGGCCTCAATGAGCGACGGTTCGCCGCCCAAGAATCGGGCGTCGCAGCGGACCCAGTCTAGTGAAAATGAACCGGTTGCGCGCCACCAAGCCGCGGCGCAGGAATGCCCCCACGGACGCGTGGCGTTGCTCAATCATTCTAAGGGACGCCCAGCAGATGCTGTACGGCTTCTTGGCGCATATACTCACTAAGCGCTCCGCCCGTCTCGACCCCGACGAAGACGCTCTGAACATCAACAAGGATGCGACGGACTTGTCGGGCGCGCTGATCGTTCGGGGAGTAACAGCCGTTCTGCTCAGACCTAGACCGCTTGCTCCTTTACGCCTGCCTCTTTGAGCGCCTCGAAGATTTCGCCGATCTTGGTGTTGCGGTCATATCCGCAGCGGGTCATCATCAAGCGGTCGCGTGCTCGCGACGCTGCGACGAAGAACACTGAACGGCCTTCCGAGGGGTTCTTTGAAAAGCTCCACCATTGATCGTCGTTCAGCCCCAGCAGGATCACTAGGCTGTACTCAAGGCCCTTGCTTTTGGTGATGGTGAGAAGCGGCGTCTGACCTGCGCCGCGGAACCGTTCGGCGACCTCGACCCATGTACCCGGGGTCGCTGCACATTCAAGTAGGAAGGTCTTGGTGGCCTTACGGATTCGGTCGAAGAAGTCGCCGGACGCGTACTGGGGCGAAATGGATTTGAGCCGATCAAGCTGCAGGAAGGCTTCGATTTTTTCAAGTTTCTTCTCGATGGCCGCCGCGGTAGCCAACCCCTTGACCCTGTTAGCATCGTGGAACGCGGCGAGAGACAGCGCCTGAGTGCGCTCGGTTTCGGGGTCATCGTCCTGGATCGAGCCCGAGACCGTCGCTAGGTGCGTCAAGGCTACGGTCCAAAGCGTACCGCCATGGCGGCGGGTCAGGAGCTCGAGCAAATCGACCACGACGCGGGAATAGGCTTCCGTCATGAGATCCTGTATGGCCGCGCCGCCGACATCCCGATCTTCGTTCCTGAAGGCCACGCCTGCAGCCGCGAAAGCTGGCCCCAAGCGTCGCTCCCAATCGACGGCCTTCTGACGCACCAAGAGGCCGACTTGGCGTGGGTCGACCCCTGCAGCGATCGCCTTCGCCACCTGATCGGCGGCAGCGGCCGCTTCACCCCCCTCGTCCCTTGCGACCAGAATCGCGCAAATTTCTTCGTCCGGGATGGCCGGTGCCGGCCTGACCGCGATGAAATCGGGTTCGGTCGGCGCCAGACGTTGTTTGAGCCCGTTGAGAATTTTCACGATCCGCTCGTTGCTGCGGAAGTTCTGGGACAGGACTACCCGCGCCAGATCCTCGGGACGTCCCAGGAAATCGGCCGAGAAGGCGTCGAAGACGTCATCTCTGGCGCCTGCCCAACCCATGATCCGCTGCTTGTCGTCCCCGACCGCCACTAACGAGGCAGAGCTGTCCTTGAAGATTGTCGCGATCAGGTCGTACTGAACCGACGTCGTGTCCTGAAACTCGTCGAGAAAGACGTGTCCGTAGGTGGCGCAGAGAGCCCTGCGGATTTGCGGATTGGTGGTGACGATCGCCTGGGCCAGACGTCCAATCATCGGGAATCCCAGCAGCGGATCGGGACTGGTCAGGGCTGCCCGCAGCTGTACCAGCTGCAGGAACTGGGCGTGGTCGGCAATGGTCAACGGCTCCAGTCTCAATGCCTGGATAGCCGTATTGAACCCGTCGAGACTCACGCCATGGATCCCGCTCTCGGTCGGATTCTTCCCGATCAAGGCTTTGGCCCACTGTGCTGGATGGCCGTCAAACGACAATCCGGAGGCGGCGAAGCGCTGAAGGTCCAGAAGCGCGTCTTTTCCGACGAAGGGCGCGATGCCATAGGCGCCGTTCAAACAAAGATGGGCGGGCAAGGCTCGCCAGAACCGATCCAAGATCTGCTTCGCGAAGGCGTCGAATGTCATCGAGTCAAGACGGCGAGCGAGATCCAGGCCACAACGACGCTCGACCCGGTCCCGCAGATTACTGGCAGCGTCCCGCTTGAAACTGATGGCGAGGATACGCCGAGGAAACTGAGAGCTTCCAGTTTGCAACAGATAGGCTGCCCTTTGCCCGAGCAGTTCAGTTTTACCCGTCCCAGGCCCAGCGACGACCAGAGCGCTGCCGCGGACCTTCACGGCGTTCAATGCGCCACTCTCCAGGCCGGCGACGCCGATCGGCTTCCAGTCTCGCCGCTCGATCATGCAAGCGGTGCTTCAAGCGACGTGCGAACGTGCGCGACCAGCCGTTGAAGAACGGGCGGGCAATAAAACTCAATGTCGAGATCTTCGAGTTCGCCCAAGGCGGCCAGGTGGACGGCGGGTTTTCCTCGGTCACCCAGGAACAGGTAAGCGTACCAAGGGAACAGCGCCATTTCCGGCACGCCGGCGTACGCGACCGGCCCAAGACCTTCATCGCCAAGCACGCGCTCCGCGGCTTTGAGTTGGCGCGTTGGATCTTCGGGCGTGCGCGGCCCCGTTCCCCCCGGGGGAAGCGTTTTATAAGCGGTCGGAAACGCCTGGAGCATCAGCATATCGAGGTCGAGTAAGGACGACATGAAAATGCCTTGGGACTCGAAAGCCTCGGACCATGTCTTGATCACCGCGAGATCGATCACGCCGCCCAGCGATGGGTCGGGTCGCGAGTTCGTCAGGGCTGTCTCAACGTTGTTCTGCTCGACGGACGTCAGTGAGCGGCTAGACTTCTCCAGGGCCGTCGCTGCCGCCTTGAACTGCTGAAAGTCGCCACTGCTACGGCCTAGGTCGAGGTCGAGCAAGGTGGTGCTCGGTATGCCCAACTGCTCGACCAGCCGCCAGAAATGCTGGATGTGGCGCCCGCCAATTGGGACGATCGCCACGAAGGATCGGTCGATGGGAACACCCAGAGCCTCGGCCAAGCGCGGGATAACAATCTCCTCGGAGGGGCCTTCGCCGAAGATTGCGTGGCGGGCGAAGTAAATCTCGGGATGTGCGCGCACCGCCTCGCGCACGAATTTCGCCGCCTCGGTATCGCTTGCAGGTAGGACGAGCCGCGAGATCGTCGACGCACCAGTCGCCTGGATGCGTCGGACGTGGCGGATCGCGGTCGGCTCGATCCGACCCACGATGGCTGGCGCGTGGCTAGTGACGACGCCTTGGACCCGCCCGGTAGCGGTCAGCGCTTCCAGTTGGGTCAGGAGCCGCGACAAGAAGTAAGGCGCTAGGTGGTTTTCCGGCTCCTCGAACGCGAACACCGTCAAGGCAGGCGCGCGAGCGAATTCCGCTTGAAAGGCGATTTCGTCACCTGCTGCAGCCGACTTCTCGAGGTCGAGCTTTAGGTCCAGAAGCGCTTTGACCAAAGCGAAGTGGAAGAGCGATCGCTGACCATCGCTGAGATCTTCCACACCCATAACTCGTCCCGTGGATGACGGCGTCAGCATCATGGTGGCTGCCCTCACGATCTGCTGTAGATCTGGGGCCAGGACCGACAGGGAGGCAGTCGTGCCGGTCTCCGCAGTATTCAGATTTGACCAGCATGCGTTGATGGCGGCGTTGACCTGACCCAGCGCGGCCTCTTGGTCGAGCTCTTTCGCCGCCTCTGAGATCAAGGCGTTGATCTGGTCCTTCTTTTCCCACTTCACGGCCTTCATCAGACTTCGGCCCAAGCTCCGAACGGTCAGTTGGGTCAGAGCGGTCACATCGCGCGACGCCGGGATGTAGCGAACCAGAACTTGGCCCCGGTCGCTTGCGGAGACCTTCTTCTTGCGGAGCGGGTCCACGTCGCCGAATGCAACTGGGTCCGGACTGAGAATCCAGTAGAGGTTTTCTTCGACGACTCCGTCGAGGGTTCCGGCCATTTGCCAGGTCGCTTCGAGTCGGACGTGCGCAGTCGGCGGATCGCCGGCATGGTCGACGATCATATGCCGGAAGGTCGGCGGCACCGTCTTTTCGGCGTCGACGCTCGCATCAGCGAGTTCCGGGAAGTGGAACGTCGCCTCAATGAACAGACGTCTCTCCGCCGCACTCTCCAGGCGCTGGCCTGGTGGCACAAAGAAATCAGCAGGCTGCACGCTGCGCTCGTCGCGGGTCTCGCCGAACAGTCGCAAGAGAGCCTGGATGAGGGAACTTTTGCCGGCGCCATTCCGGCCGATGAAAACGTTCGTAGCCGCCTCGAGGTCGAACTCGACCGGGCATGGACCGAGTAGGTCTTCCAGGTCTGGCTGCGTCGATGCGAAGCTTCGGAAGTTCCACAGTTTCAGCTTGGCGATATGCATTCTGTTTTCCGAGACTTGAAGCGGAGAGCCGCACGGTTTCTCGCCCCCCTGCAGAACCTGAACGAATCGAGAGTCACTCTAGGTTGTCGAGGGCGAGGCGATAGTCTAGCGATTCAGGCGACCGGTGTGGGCCAAGACATACTTCGAGATCCAAGCGTCTGGATACGACCATCAGCGTCTAGTTTGGATGATTGACGGAAAGTCGCCACGCCATGCCATCGCTGGATTTCGACGCTGAGAAAGCCGCTTTTCGCGTTTTCTACGACGACTACGCTCACACGCTTGACGGGGCGGTCGAGTCATTTCTGACCCTAATCCGTTCACTACTCGCTGACGGAGAATACGGGTTCGCCGTGGCGACGGGCCGGGTGAAGGATCGCGAAGAGTCGATCAAGAAGTTTCAACGTAAATACCAGACGGAGCTGGAGGACGCCCAGACGCCCTACGAGATCAGGGACCACATCACCGACCTGATCGGCCTGCGGCTTGTCTGTCTCTACGAGGATGAGATCGAGCCGATCGGCGAACTCATCCGGGCTCAGTTCAAGACCCTCGGCGTGACCGACAAGATCGCACAGATCGAAAGCACCGAGGACGCTTTTGGATATAAGGGTCTACACCTTGATCTGAGACTCGATGCGGTTCGCGCGGGCATGCCGGAATACCGCCTGTTCGCGCCGTTCAGATTCGAGCTCCAGATCCGCACGATCATCCAGGACTCCTGGAGCGCCCTAGATCACAAGATCAAATATAAGAAGTCGATACCTGCGCCCCTCAAGAGGCGGATCAACACCCTTGCAGCGCTCTTCGAGCTTGCCGACCGGGAGTTCCGACACGTCCGGGACGCCACCCTGGCGGAGATCGAAAAAGCGCGCGTCGAGGGGGAACAGGAGGAGGCCGCCGCGGCGATGCCGGCACCACAGGGCGCGGCCTTGCCGGCCGTCGTCGAGCCTCGACACGCGACACTTAACACGTTTCAATTCCTGCGGATTGCGCAGCACTTTTTCCTGGATTTCGAATTCGAAGCTCACAAGGCGGACGGCTTCACCGCGGAGATCATCCTACACGAGCCATCCATCACTCGCGGCAAGTTCAACTTTTACCTGCGCGAGAACATTGCACTTGTTCGCAGGTACCGAGCGTCTCTGATGGCGGACGACGCCAGCAAGGGGTTCAACGCTTATACGACGATACGTCTGTGCCTCTACGCAGGCGACCCCGACCTGTTCTCCGGCATGGTGACGAAAGGCATCCGGGAGACTTTCGACACCTGGCGGCGCGAACAGGACACCGGGGCGGCCGCCGGTGGCTGACCAAAAAGCCTCGACCAGCAGACAGCTAGAGCAGGTAGAGCATCAGTGAATATATCCCACCTGGGCGGCCGGTATCGGCATGACATCCTCCTGTGGAGGTGCGATCTAAGCATCAAGAGGGAGGCGGCTGTGACTTTTCAACTTCATCCGTCGGTCTCGACACCGCGCCCCTTGTGCAGAGAGGAATGTCCGAAGGTCTCCAGCGGCTCGGATTGAGACGTAGGTAGCGCACCCGAGAGCGTAGCTTTGGTTCACACGAGCAATGTCGTGTTCACGTGACGTGA
>NZ_BCWM01000017.1 GCF_001592205.1 Brevundimonas vesicularis NBRC 12165
ATCTCACTATCGCTCCCGTTCCCTCCGCTCTCGCCGCCGCAAGGTCGCAGGCCAGGCGAGCCCTCCATGCGACGAGACGGATGTATTATGGGCCCGTTTGACCCCTTGGATGGGAGACGGGGGACATAAATCGGCAAGTGGTTGAAATCGCAGCGGATGGACCAGCGTCATTGCGATGGCTGAGCATCGTCTCCTCCCCATGTCATGGGGAGGTGGCTTGACGCGCAGCGGAGAGACGGAGGGGCTCTTCAGCGCATCCCTGACCTCTGTGGGACTGAAAGAACCCCTCCACTGCTTCGCGGTCCCCCTCCCCACAGGTGGGGAGGAGACGATTGATCTCAGCCCTTCACGCGCCAGGTGGGGCCGTCGGGGCCGTCCATGACGACGACGTTCAGGGCGTTCAGGCGGTCGCGGATGCGGTCGGCCTCGGGCCAGTCCTTTGCGGCGCGGGCCTTGGCGCGTTGGTCCAGCAGGGCCTCGACCTCGGTCTTCAGCGCGGGATCGCCGCCCTCGAACCAGGCGTCCGGCGTCAGCGACAGGACGCCGAGCAGCCCGGCCGCTTCCTTCAGGCTCCAGCGCGCCATGGCGACATCGTTGATATCGGCCTCGGCGTCGTTCAGCAGCTCGCGCAGGGCGTTGCCCAGCCCGAACAGCTGGGCGATCGCGCCCGGCGTGTTGAGATCGTCCTCAAGCGCGTCCAGCACCGGATCCAGAGCGTTCTCGGCCAGCTCCATCTCGGCCTCGTCCAGCGTGGCCTCATCGAAGTCGCCCAGAGCCGCATCGGCGTCACGCAGGACGCCATACAGCCGGTCCAGGTTCTTGCGGCTCTGCTCCAGCAGCCCCTGGTTCCAGTCCAGCGGCTGGCGATAGTGGGCCGACAGAAGCGCCCAGCGGACGACCTCGCCCGGCATGGCCTGCACCAGATCGTGGAGCAGCAGGACGTTGCCAATCGACTTGGACATCTTCTCGGCGTCCACGGTCAGAAAGCCGTTGTGCATCCAGTAGCGTGCGTATTCGTCGTGGGCCTGATCGCCATGCGCATGGCCGTGGGCGCAGACGCCTTGGGCGATCTCGTTCTCATGGTGGGGGAAGACCAGGTCGATGCCGCCGCCGTGAATGTCGATGGGCAGGCCCAGGGTCTTTTCAATCATGGCCGAGCATTCGATGTGCCAGCCAGGACGCCCCTCGCCCCATGGCGACGGCCAGGACGGCTCGTCTGCCTTGGACGGCTTCCACAGAACGAAATCGTGGGGGTTCTTCTTGTAGGGCGCGACCTCGACGCGGGCGCCGGCGATCATGTCGTCCAGGTTCCGACCCGACAGGGCGCCGTAGGCCTTGTAGGACGAGACATCGAACAGCACGTGCCCTTCGGCCGCATAGGCGCAGCCCGCGTCGACGATGGCCTGGATCTGATCGACGATGGCTGGGATGTAGTCGGTGACGTGGGGCGCGATATCGGGCGGCGAGACGTTCAGCAGGCCCATATCGGCGAGATAGGCGGCTTCATAGCGGGCCGTGACCTCTCGGATCGGCACGCCCTCGCGCGCAGCCTTCTGATTGATCTTGTCGTCCACGTCGGTGACGTTGCGGGCGTAGATCACATGGTCCGCGCCATAGGTCCGGCGCAGCAGCCGCACCAGGACGTCGAACACCACCGGCGGGCGCGCATTGCCGATATGGGCGTAGTCATAGACCGTGGGGCCGCAGACATAGAGGGTCACACGATCCTTGTTCCGGGGCTCGAACAGGCGCTTTTCACGGCGCAGGGTGTCGTGGATGTGCAGCGGCATGGATCAGTCTTTAGCGGGTTTTCTTGCGGGACGGACGGTCTGTCCCATATAGCGGCCTGATATACAGTCCCGACGGATTGTAGAAGGTAAACCGGGCGACCCGCCCGCTCCGGCCGGAAATCGAGTTCATGAGCGTCACCCCCGCCAAGCCCGTCCTCGTCAGCGACGACAGTGTTCAACGCCCGTCGCGCGAGCAGGCGCTGGAGGCCGTGCGCACCCTGATCGCCTGGGCCGGCGACAATCCCGACCGTCCCGGCCTGATCGACACGCCCAAGCGGGTGGTCGACGCCTATGGCGAATGGTTCGACGGCTATGACGCCGATGCGGGCAAGGAGCTGAGCCGCACCTTCGAGGACGTGACCGGCTATGACGACATGGTCATCCTGCGCGACATCGAGGTCGAGAGCCACTGCGAACACCACCTGGCCCCGTTCCTGGGCAAGGCCTATGTCGCCTATCTGCCCGGTGAGAAGGTGGTCGGCATCTCCAAGCTGGCGCGGGTTGTCGAGATTTATGCGCGGCGCCTGCAGAACCAGGAAACCCTGACCAACGACATCATCGAGGCCATCGAATCGCACCTGCAGCCGCGCGGCGTGGCGGTGCTAGTGGACGCCGAGCATCAGTGCATGACCACGCGCGGCGTGCATCATCGGCACGTTTCGACCATCACGACCCGCTTCACCGGCGCCTTCAAGGACGATCCTGCCCTGGCGGACCGCTTTTTGAAGCTGGCCAAGGCCTGAAGGCCGAACCGTCGTGCCTCTGTCGTGTATAATTGACGTTCGGGAACGGCAGATCGTTTAGAACCGCTTTACAAGCCCGCATCGGGACGCCAAGAACCGATCAAGCCTTCGGGCGATCCATAGGGAAATGTCGGCGCGGAACGCAGCCGGCGAGTAACGGAGACGAGCATGGCTGCGAAGATCGGCGGTTCCGGTGGGGACAAGCACACGATCGAACAGACGGCGGATATCAACATCACGCCGTTCATCGACATTCTGCTGGTGCTCATGATCATCTTCATGGTCGCCGCGCCGATGGCGACCGTCTCGATCCGTCTGGACCTGCCGCCCGCACAGCCGCCCACCAATCCGACCGAAGAGAAGGAGCCGGTGTACATCACCATCCAGGAAAACGGTCAGCTGTTCCTTTCGGACAAGCAAACCTCGATCGACAACCTTGCCACTGACGTCTGCACCGCCTTGGGCGGCGGCGCCTGCCAGGAAGAGCGCGTCTTCGTCCGCGCCCAGCCGGAAGTGAAGTACTCGCAATTCATGGAAGTCATGAACAAGATGCAGGAGAACGGTTTCTTCAAGGTCGGCCTGCTGAACGAAGACATCGAATAGGACCTTGGTCCTTTCCAGGATTGGGGCCGCGTTCCGAAAGGGACGCGGCCTTTTTCTTTGCCGAAAGACTTGCCGGATCGATCGACTGCACCCTTGATGCCGCATCGATTGTTCGAGGAGCCCGCCCATGCGTCGTCGCACCTTCCTGTCCGCCCTGCCCGCCGGTGCGCTGGCGGCGACCGCAGCCCAGGCCCAGCAGGCCTCTCCCGCCGCCCGGCCGACCGAGGCGGCCCCTGCGCCGGCTCGCCCGGCCGACCCCTATGCCGGCGTCGGCATCGGCGACCGGATTTCGGGACCGAAGTTCATGGGGCGCTCGACCGTCTGGGGTGCGAACGGGGCGGCGGCGACGGCACATCCCGCGGCCAGTCTGATCGGCATCGACACCCTGCGGCGCGGCGGATCGGCCATCGATGCGGCCATCGCAATCAATGCGGCCCTGGGCTTTCTGGAGCCGGTCGCCAACGGCATCGGCGGCGACGCCTATTGCATGCTGTGGGACCCCAAACAGAAGAAGGTCGTCGGCCTGAACGGCTCGGGCGCCAGTCCCCGGGGACTCAGCCTGGAGATCGCGCGATCCAAGGCCATCGACGGCTATCTGCCCCGCTATGGCGCGGTGACGGTCAATGTGCCGGGCACGGTGGACGCCTGGTGGAGCGCGCACCAGCGGTACGGGAAACTGCCGTGGAAAGAGGTGCTGCTGCCCGTCGCCGAACTTTGCGAACAGGGCGTGCCCGTGCCCCAGGTCATCGCCTACTATCTGGAACGCAACATGGCGTCGTTTGATCGGGGCCAGATCCCGATCGAGGAAAACGAGAACCGGAAGCGCATCTGGGCCGCGAGCGGCGCGACGCCGAAGGTGGGCGAGGTCTTCGCCAATCCCTATCTGGGCAAGACCCTGCGGATGATCGCAGAGGGTGGGCGCGACGCCTTCTACAACGGCCCCATCGCCGATCAGATCGAGGCCTATTTCAAGCGGATCGGCGGCTGGATGACCCGCGCCGATCTGGCCGCCCATCATACCGAATGGGTCGAGCCGATCCGAACCAACTATCGCGGCGTGGACGTGTTCGGCCTGGGTCCGAACACCCAGGGGCTTAGCACCAACCAGATCCTGAACATCTGCGAACAGTTCGACCTGAAATCCATGGGCTTCCAGTCCGCCGCCTCGCTGCACGTTCAGGCCGAGGCCAAGCGGCTGGCGTTCGAGGACCGGGCGCGCTGGTTCGCCGACGACCGATTCTCCAAAACGCCGGTCGAATGGCTGAACTCAAAGGCCTACGCGGCCGAGCGGGCCAAACTGATCCGGCCCGATCGGGTCATGGACCGCGTCATGCCGGGCGATGCGCCGCACCACGGCGACACCACCTATTTCAGCGTCGCCGACGCGGACGGGATGATGGTCAGCTGGATTCAGTCCAACTATCGCGGCATGGGCTCGGGCTTGGCGCCCGACAACGGCTCCGAACCGCTGGGCTTCATGTTCCAGGACCGGGGCGAGCTGTTCGCCCTGAGCGACGGCCACCCCAACATCTATGCGCCCGGCAAGCGTCCGTTCCAGACGATCATTCCCGGCTTTGCGGTCAAGGACGGCGAGCCGTGGATGGCGTTCGGCGTCATGGGCGGCGCCATGCAGCCCCAGGGCCAGGCCCAGATCATCATCAACATGGTCGATTACGGGCTGGAGCCCCAGGCGGCGGGCGACGCCCCGCGCTGGCAACACTATGGCTCGTCCGAACCGACGGGCCAGCCGCAGGAAGGAACCGGCGTGCTGCATCTGGAAAGCGGCGTGCCCGAGGCGACCAAGGCCCAGCTGCGCGCGATGGGCTGGACGCTGGGTGAACCCGACGGCGGTTTCGGCGGCTATCAGAACGTCATGAAACAGATGAACCCCGGCGGACGCTGGACCTATGGCGCGGCGACCGAGATGCGCAAGGACGGGATCGCCCTGGCTTATTGAGATTGGTCTACGGAGATTGGCCGCCCGATGACCCACGACGAGGTCCGCGCGCTTCTGCTGTCGTTTCCCGGCGTGGAGGATGGCGTGTCTTATGGCGAGCCGTCGTTCAAGGTCGCGGGCAAGTTCTTCACCTGGATGCGCCCGGCGCTGGACGACAGCATCGTGGTGCATCTGGACAATCTGGATGAGCGCGAACTGCTGATCGAGATGGACCCGGCGACCTTTCACTTCACCGACCACTATCGCGACTATCCCATGGTCCTGGCGCGCATCGCCAGCGTCGATCCCGTCTGGCTGAGGGCGGCGCTTGAGAAGCGATGGCGTCGGATCGCGCCGAAAAGGCTGTCCAAGGCGCATCCAGACCTTATCGGAGCGGGGTCGGGCGCCTAACTACGCCCCTCAAGCGGACCCAGCCCAAGGAGCGCCCCATGGCCTATGGCGACCAACCCACGATCACCGTTGACGGTATCGAAATCCCCCTGCTCGGTTTCGGCACCTGGCAGCTGGAGCCGGACGATGCGCGGCGCATGGTCGCCGAGGCCCTGCGGATCGGATACCGCCACATCGATACGGCCTGGATCTACAAGAACGAGAAGGCTGTCGGCGAAGGCATCCGGGATTCCGGCGTGGCGCGCGAGGATATCTTCCTGACCACCAAGATCTGGGTCGAACATTTCACCCACGACGCCCTGCTGAAACAGGCCAGGGAATCGGCCGACAGCCTAGGCACGACGCCGGACCTGCTGCTGCTGCACTGGCCCAAGACGACGCCGACGTTCGAAGAGACGCTGGGCGCCCTGAACGAGGCCAAGGACCAAGGCCTGACCAAGTCGATCGGCCTGTCCAACTTCCCCTCCAAGGAATTCCGCCAGGCGCAGAGCCTGTCCAAGGCGCGGCTGCTGACCGATCAGGTCGAGCATCACCCCTATCTGGGCGTCGATCAGCTGGTGGCGACGGCGGCCGAGTTGGGGTCGTCGATCACCGCCTGGTCGCCGCTGGCGCAAGGCAAGATCGCCGACGACGCCACGATCAGCGAGATCGCCGGCGCGCACGGCAAGACGAACGGCCAGATCACCCTGCGCTGGCTGATCCAGCACGGGATTATCGCCATCCCGCGCACGACCAAGGAAAGCCGCGCGCGCGAAAACTTCGACATCTTCGACTTCGCCCTGACGGACGAGGAGATGCAGCGGATGGACGCGCTGGATCGCGGCGAACGACTGGGCGACTGGCTGGACCCGGCGTTCGAATGGGACAAGACTGCCGCCTGACCGACAAGGGAGGCGCCGGTGTTTCGCAAGCGGGACCAGCCCAGGCTGTGGCGTGCGACGTTCGCCGTCGTGGGGTGGACCGCGCTGGCGCTTCAATATCTGCTGATGATCGCGCCGGCCCAAGGCTGGACCGTGCTGGAACGGACGATCAACTACTTCAGCTTCTTCACCATCCTGACCAACATCCTGGTCGCCCTGGCCTTTACCGGGCCGCTGCTGGGTGAAGGATCCCGGCTGGCCCGCTGGTCCGCCAGCGAAGGCGTCAGGGCGGCCGTCGCCATGTATATCTTGGTGGTCGGGGTGGTGTACCACTTCCTGCTGCACCCCTATTGGAACCCGACCGGCTGGTCGCTGGTGGTCAATCTGGTGCTGCACTACGTCATGCCGGCCGTCTTCGTGCTGGACTGGCTGTGGTTCAGCCCCAAGGGCCGGCTGCGCTGGATCGATCCGGCGAAATGGCTGGCGTTTCCACTTGTCTACGGCGGCTGGACGCTCGTTCATGGGCTGGCGACGCGCTGGTGGCCCTATGGCTTCGTCAATGTGGATCAGCTGGGACTGGTCCGGGTCGTGGTGATCTTCGGCATGCTGCTGGTGTTTTTCCTGATCGTCGGGCTCGGCCTCGTCGGGCTGGACCGGCTGTTCGGTCGCGCGACGCGTGACACAGGGGCCACTCCCGCCTAAGCGTCGCGGCATGGCCTACAAATCCCTGCGTGACTTCATCGACCAGCTGGAAGCTCAGGGCGAGCTGGTGCGGGTGTCCGAACCCGTCTCCACCGTCTTGGAGATGACCGAGATCCAGACCCGGCTGCTGAGGAATGGCGGTCCGGCGGTGCTGTTCGAAAAGCCGGTCATGCCGGACGGCACGATCAGTCCCATCCCCTGTCTGGCCAATCTGTTCGGCACGGTGAAACGGGTCGCCATGGGGGTTACGCTGGAGGGCAAGGACCGAACCACGGCGGGCGAACTGCGCGAGGTCGGCGAACTGCTGGCCTTCCTGCGCAATCCGACGCCGCCGCGCGGTCTGGGCGACGCGATGGAGATGCTGCCGCTGATGCAGACCGTCCTGTCGATGCGGCCCAAGACGGTGAAGAAGGCGCCGGTGCAGGAGGTGGTGCTGAAAGGCGATCAGATCGACCTGACCGCCCTGCCCGTCCAATCATGCTGGCCCGGCGAGCCGGCGCCCTTGATCACCTGGGGCTTGGTCGTGACCAAGGGGCCGAGCGACGACCGCGAGGACGACTTCAACCTGGGCATCTACCGGATGCAGGTACTGGGCAAGGACAAGGCCATCATGCGTTGGCTCGCCCACCGCGGCGGGGCGCAACACTATGCCCGGCACAAGAAGGCGCGGCCCAAGGAGCCGCTGCCCTGCGCCGTGGTGCTGGGCGCCGATCCCGGCACGATCCTGGCGGCGGTGACGCCGGTGCCGGACACCCTGTCGGAATATCAGTTCGCCGGCCTGATGCGGGGCGCCAAGGCCGAGTTGGTCCCGTGCAAGACCGTGCCGCTGATGGTCCCGGCCCAGGCCGAAATCGTGCTGGAGGGCCATGTCCTGCTGGACGAGTTCGAGGACGAGGGCCCATACGGCGACCACACCGGCTATTACAACTCGGTCGAGAAGTTCCCTGTCTTCAAGGTCAGCGCCATCACCATGCGCCGCGACCCCATCTATCTGACCACCTTCACCGGCCGGCCGCCGGACGAGCCGAGCGTGCTGGGCGAGGCGCTGAACGAGGTGTTCATTCCCCTGCTGCGCCAGCAGTTTCCCGAGATCACGGACTTCTGGCTGCCGCCCGAGGGCTGCAGCTACCGGATCGCGGTGGTGTCGATGAAGAAGGCCTATCCGGGCCACGCCAAACGGGTGATGCTGGGCGTCTGGAGCTATCTGCGCCAGTTCATGTACACCAAATGGGTCATCGTCGTGGACGACGACATCAACGCTCGCGACTGGAAGGACGTCATGTGGGCCATCTCGACCAAGATGGACCCGGCGCGCGACATCACCGTGATCGAGTCGACGCCCATCGACTATCTGGACTTCGCCAGCCCCGAGAGCGGCCTGGGCTCCAAGATCGGGCTGGACGCCACCGACAAATGGCCGCCCGAGACCAAGCGCGAATGGGGCGAGGAAATTCGCATGGACGAGGCGGTCGTCGAACGGGTCAACGACCTATGGGGCCGTCTCGGCCTGCCGGGTGACGGAACGCCGATCTGGAAATAAGCTTGGCTTTTGGTTACGCCGGGGGGCGATGTGAGCGCATTCGAGTTCTTCTTCAGCTTCTACGGCCTGCTCTTGGGCCTGTCCGTGGCCGAACTGGTCGGCGGGTTCGCGCGGGTGCTGCATGAGAAGCAGCGGATCCGCTTCGGCTGGCTGACGCCGATGTTGGCCCTGTTCGTGGCGATCGACATCGCCACCTTCTGGAACCAGGCCTGGGTCATCTTCCGCGGCGCGCCGTTCAACACCTTCGTGCTGCTGATTTCACTGGCCATCGCCGCGACCTTCTACGTCGCCGCCAGCGTGACGTTCCCCCGCGTTTCGGCCGAGGGCGGCGACGAGCGGATCGATCTGGACGACCACTTCTGGTCGCATCGGCGACTGGTGTTCGGCTGCATCCTGGCGGCCAATCTGATCGTGGCGGTGGTCGTGATTATCCTGGCCCAGCTCAATCCCGGCTTCGCCAAGATCGCCGGCTCGGTGCGGTTGTGGGTCGGGGTCTCCATCTTCGTGATCGGCACCGCGACGGCGGCGTTTGCGCCATCGCGCCGGGTTGCGGTCGGCGCCCTGGTCGTCGTTCTGCTCTACAGTCTTTGGCAGATGGGGAACTCGGCGGCCCTGCTGCTCAAGGCCGGCGGCTGGGCGCCCGTCCTGGGCGGCGGCGGTTGAAACCTTGTCAGGGCGACGCAATCGGCTCACGAAAGGCCATGCAGTCCCCTCTTCTGGTTTCGGCGCTGGTCGCCGCCCTTGCCTGTAGCGTGAGCCCCGCCATGTCCCAAACGCTTCCCAACACCGCACCTTGGGATCAGGCCTTCCTGCCGCCCGCCCCCGCCTGGGACGGTGCGTCCAAGGCGCTGCTGCGCGATGTGTCTGATCCTTGGGCCACGGCGTTTGAGGCCGATCCGGACCACGACTTCAGCCCCAACTATGTCGACACCCGCGCCTGGTTCGATCGTCTGGATCAGGCCAGCGATCTGATCCGCATCGAGCAGTTCGGCGTCTCGCCCGAGGGTCGGCCCATCTATGCGGTGATCGCCTCCAAGGATGGGGCCGCCTTCGATCCCGCCAAGCCGGTGCTGATGATCCAGGCCGGCATCCACCCTGGCGAGATCGACGGCAAGGATGCGGGCATGATGCTGCTGCGCGACATCGCCTTCTATGGGAAGGACGCCCTGCTGGACCGGGTCAATCTGATCCTGATCCCCATCCTGAGCGTGGACGGCCACGAGCGTTCCGGCCCCTATTCCCGGCCTAACCAGCGGGGGCCGCGCATCCAGGGCTGGCGCAATACGGCGACCAACCAGAACCTGAACCGCGACTATCTGAAGCTGGACCAGCCCGAGATGCGGGCCGTGCGCGGCCTGATCCTGAAATACCGGCCGGACCTGTATGTGGATGTCCACGTCACCGACGGCATGGATTACCAGTACGACGTCACCTACGGCTTCAACGGCGAGGACGGGAGCTTCAGCCGTTCGCCGAACGGCTCGGCCTGGCTGGATTCGGTGTTCAAGCCGGCGATGAACGCCGCGCTGGAACGCGAAGGCCATATCCCCGGCGAACTGGTGTTCGGCATCGACGACGACGAGCCGAAGAAGGGCCTGTCGGACGGCGGCCTGGGCGAGCGGTTCTCCAACGGCTGGGGCGCGGCGGCGCATGTGCCGACGATCCTGATCGAGAACCACAGCCTGAAACCGCACGAACAGCGGGTCTTGGGCGCCTACGTCTTCATCGAGGAGGCGATGCGTCTGCTGGCCGATCAGGGCGCCGGTCTTCGCGCCGCGACCGATCAGGACAAGGCCCTGCGTCCAGCGCAGATCCCCGCCAACTTCGAGGCCGACGAGGCGGCGTCGTCCACGCGGCCCTTCAAGGGCATGCTGTACGAGACGTATGACAGTCCCGCCTCAGGTCGGAAGGAGATCCGCTGGCTGGGCCAACCTGATCCCGACCTGTGGCAAATGCCCTTCTATGGCTCCAAGCCGACGCTGACCCTGACGCGGCCGACGGCCTATTGGGTGCCGGGCTATCGCACCGACATCATCGAGCGGCTGAAAACGCACGGGATCGAAATGGAAACGGTCGAGGCTGCGCGCATCGTAAACCTTTCGATGCTGCGCCTGGTCGAGCCCAAGCTGGCGACCCGCGCCAGCGAAGGTCACGTGCAGGCTTCGGTGAAGACGGTGGAGGTCGAAAAGCGCGACTGGACGTATCCGACCGGCTCGGTGCGCGTGCCGACGGATCAGCCGCTGGGCGACATCGTCGTGCTGCTGCTGGAGCCGCAATCCAGCGAGAGCTTCTTTGCCTGGGGCATGTTCCCCGAGGTGATGAGCCGCGTCGAATATATCGAGGCCTACGCCATCGCGCCGCTGGCGGACAAGATGATGGCGGCGGACCCGGCGTTGAAGGCCGAGTTCGAGGCCAAGGTGGCGGCCGACGCCACGTTCGCCGCCGATCCGCAGGCGCGTCTGGCCTGGTTCTATGAACGCACGCCCTTCTACGACGACCACTATCTGCTCTACCCCGTCGGGCGCGAGGACTGATCGATGACCACGCCGCTGATGTACGCCGTTCAGGCCGCCGCCCTGTGGAGCGGCCTGCTGATCCTGATGATGCTGGTCTTGTCGGGCATCGTGGTCAGCGGGCGGCGCAAACACATGGTGTCGTTCGGCGACGGTGGAAACGCGGATCTGATGGCCGCCAGCCGCGCCTTCGGAAATCTGGTGGAATATGCGACGCCGGGCATGATCGCCATGCTGCTGCTGGCTGCCGTCGGGGCACCGGCCTGGATGGTTCACGGGGTCGGCGCGACGCTGTTCGTCGGTCGGGTCGCCCATGCCCTGGGCCTTTTGCTGCAGACCGGGCCGTCGCTGGGTCGCGTCGTCGGCATGCTGCTGACCTGGGTGGCGCTGCTGACGGCTGCTGTCGGCCTGATCGCCTTCGCCGTCGTCTGACGCGGTTGCGGTGCAGCGGGGCGTCCGCCATATCAAGGCATGACTGAAACCCTGGCTGCACCCGTTTCCACCGATCTTCTCAACGACATCGTCAAGGCCGCGCTGAAGGCCGGCGCCGACGCCGCAGAGGCGGTCAGCGCCGATCGCCGATCCCTGTCGGTCGGGGTGCGCAACGGCAAGCTGGAAGACGTCGAACGCGAGGAATCGCGCGACCTAGGCCTGCGCGTGTTCGTGGGCCAAAGGCAGGCGTCGGTCTCGGCCTCGGACCTTTCGCCCGCCACCCAGGCGCGCTTGGTCGAGCGGGCGGTGGCCATGGCGCGGCTGGCGCCGGAAGACCCCTACGCCGGTTTCGCGCCCGAGGATCGGCTGGCGCGCGGACTGTTCATCGATCTGGACCTGTTCGATCCCAGCGAACGCACCGCCCAAACTCTGGAACAGGTCTCGGCCGAGGCCGAGGCGGCGGCCCTGGCGGTCCCCGGCGTGGCGCGGTCGGAAGGCGGCCATGCCGGCTGGTCGTCCACCCGCTGGCGGCTGGTGACCTCTCACGGTTTCGACGGCGCCTATGAGGGTTCGGCCTTCTCGCTGGGCGTCGGCGTCATCGCCGAAAAGGACGGGGCGATGGAGCGCGGCGGCGAGAGTCGTTCGACCCGACACCTGTCCGACCTGCCGGGCGCCGACCTGATCGGCCGCACCGCCGGCGAGCGCGCGGTCGCCCGCGTCGGGCCGCGCAAGATCGCCTCCACCACCGCGCCCGTGATCTTCGACAACCGGATGGCGGGCCAGATCGTGTCGCCGGCCATCGGCGCCATTTCCGGCCCGTCGATCGCGCGCGGCACCTCCTTCCTGAAGGACCGCATGGGCCAGCGCGTGTTCGCCGAGGGCGTCACCCTGATCGACGATCCGTTCCGCCCGCGAGGCATGGGATCGACGCCGTTCGACGACGAAGGCGTGGCCGTCCAGAAGCGCGCCCTGTTCGACGACGGCGTCCTGACCACCTGGTTGCTGAACAGCGCATCGGCCCGACAACTGGGCCTGGAAACCACCGGCCATGCTTCAAGGGGGCTGGCCGGGCCATCCGGGGTTTCGACCCACAATCTGCATATGGAGCCGGGCGAGCGGGACTTGGCGGGCCTGATGGCGGACGCCGGGACCGGCCTTCTGGTGACGTCGATGTTCGGCCCGTCGCTGAACGGCAACACCGGCGACTGGTCCGCCGGGGTGTCGGGCTTCTGGTTCGAGAACGGCGTGATCGCCTATCCGGTCAACGAGGTCACGGTGGCCGGCAAGCTGACCGACCTGTATCTGCGCCTCCAGCGCGGATCGGACCTGGAGTTCCGGGGCGGGTTCAACGTGCCCAGTCTGATGTTCGACGCGGTGGCCATCGCGGGCAAATGATGGACCTGAACGCTGACCTCGACTTGATCCGCCAGGCCGCCATCGATGCGGGTTCGCTGGCCATCGCCGAGCGCGAAGCGGGGCTGAAGATCGAGTCCAAGGTCGGCGGCTCGCCCGTCACCAGCGGCGACCTGAAGGTCGACGCCATGCTGAAGGACAGGCTGCTGTCGGCGCGGCCCGACTATGGCTGGCTGTCGGAAGAGACGGCGGATACGGCCGAGCGTCTGTCGAAACGACGCATCTTCGTGGTCGATCCCATCGACGGCACCGTCGCCTACATGAAGCGGACGCCGTGGTGGTGTGTGCCCATCGCTGTGGTCGAGGACGGCGAAGTCGTCGCCGCCGTCATCCATGCGCCCGAGGTGGACGAGACCTATGTGGCGACGCGCGGCGGCGGGGCGCGACGTAACGGCAAACCCATCCACGCCTCGGATGTCGATACGTTGGAGGACGCCTCGATCTTGGGCGATGCGAGACTGATCGAAGCGCCCTATTTCGACGACGAGCCGTGGCCGGCGATGCGTTTCGAGAAACGCAACGCCCTGGCCTATCGGATGGCGCTGGTCGCCGCCGGCGCCTTTGACGCCGCCCTGGCCCTGACGCCGAAATGGGACTGGGACGTCGCTGCGGGCTGGCTGATCGCGACCGAAGCCGGCGCGAGGGTCAGCGATCACCACGGGCGGCCGTGGGCCTTCAACCGGCCGGATCCGCGTCAGGCCAGCCTGGTCTGCGCGGCGCCGGTCATCCAGCCGATGATCGTGCGGCGCTGTAAAAACGTGCCGCTTTCGACCTGAAGGCGGGGACGGAAAAACCCCCGCCAACATTGATCCGAGGGCGTTCTCGGCCTATGCCGCGCGCAAACCTCCTCCCCCCAAGCCTTCCGGCCCAGCCTTCAGGATTTCCGATGACCGATCAGAATGCCGTCCCGCCGCAGCTGCTGCACATCGTGATCGGCGGCGAGCTTCGTCACCTGGGCGAGCCGACCTTCCGCGACCTGTCGCAGGTCGAGTTCGTCGGCGCCTTCGGCAGCTATGACGAAGCCAAGAAGGCCTGGAAGGCGCGCGCCCAGGCGACCGTGGACAACGCCCACATGCGCTATTTCATCCTGCACGCCCACAAGCTGATCGATCCTCGCGGCGACGCGGCCTGAGCCGAGGACTGAGTGCGACATCGAGGGGCCGAACCGGCTCCTCGATCCGACGTTTCGATCTGTAGGCGAGGACGACGATGAACCTGGAACCGCAACAGATCTTTCAACTGGTCAGCCTGCTGGCCGTGCTGGCGCTGTTCAGCTTTTCGCTGCGCGGCCACATCAACTACGCCCGCTGGTTCAAGCGGTGGGAGGCCGATCGCAAGGCCCGTCGCGACGCTGAACTGGCCGCCGTGGCCCGCGCAAACGGCGAGGCCGGCGACCAGCCGAAAACCGGCCCCTGGGGCTGAAGCCCCCTACTCCCGCTGCAGCAGCTTGTCGGTCAGCAGCGTGCCCCACCAGCCGGCCTTGAACTCGGCGCGGATGGCCTTGGGGTCGTAGTCGGGGCTGTCGACCCAATCGATGAAGCTGACGCCCTTCGGCTCGATTTCGTTGACGTATTTTTCCAGCGTATAGTCCAGCACGCCGGTCAGCCCCTCGCGCGAGTGCAGATATTTCTTCGAGAGCTGCTTCCTGGCGACCGAGATCGGCTCGCCGAGGTGAAAGTGGCGATAGAAGACCGCCATCATCCCCGCCCGATCCGCGCCGGACTTGCAGTGGATCAGCACCGGATACTGGATCGTCCTGAACAGCTCGCGCGCGCGGTGGATGCGCACCGTCTCGGGCGGATCGCGCGAGTCCAGCGGCGCGTCGATCAGTGTCAGGCCCAGCCGCTCGCAAGCGTCCTTCTCCAGCCAGTAATAGCCCTCATCCCGCTCGCCGCGCAGATTGATGACCGTCTTGACGCCCTTAGACTTCCAATAAGCTAGCTGGCGCGGCGACGGCTGATTGGTGCGCACCAGATCCGGGCCCAGCCAGTGGGCGTTGGAAAACGCCACGCGCAGAAACGCGTGGTCGGCCCAGAAATAATGCCAATGCGCCCGAAAACGGCCCATCGCGGTCGAGAGGTCGAAGCGCGCCATGCCCGCCAGATAGCGATCCGACGCCGCCGCGTCATCCGATCTCGATCCTGATGCGTTGGAATGTTTGTCGAGACCGGAGAACAGCCCGATGAGAACCCTCGCCGCAACCGCCGTCGTCGCCGCCAGCCTGTGGGCCGGCGCGGCCGCCGCACAAACACCACCGCCCGAAGACCCCGCCCTGATCGCCTATCTGCGCGACCGGGCCAAGGAGGCGCTGGACACCACCCGCTATACGGCCGCGATCACACCGGACGGGGCGATGACCCTGGTGTATCTGACCGGCCCCAATTGGTGCGGCTCGGGCGGATGTCGGCTGCTGGTGCTGGACCGCACCGGCGCGACCTATCGCTCGGTCGGCGAGATCAGCGTCGCGCGCGCGCCGATCCGGCTGCTGGAGCGACAGACCCATGGCCGACGGGATCTGGGCGTCTATGTCGCGGGCGGCGGAATCACCGAAGGCTATGAGGTCGCCGTGCCGTTCGACGGGCGTCGATACGCGTCCAATCCGACGGTTCCGCCCGCCGTAAGGATCCAGGAAGCGCCCGGCGAAACCCTGATCCGCGCCGACGAGCCGGGCCGTGCGCTGGAACCTTCGCCGGACAAGCCTTGACTTGAACGGCGGCTCGGACGACCGAGAGCCGATGACCGTCGCCGCCTCCGAAACCATGCCGCTGCGCGCCCTGTTGGCGCGGATTTGGCGCGACTATCTGTCCAAGCACAAGGGATCGCTGATCCTGTCGGTCTTGTGCGCGGCGACGACGGGCCTGCTGACGGCGGCGCTGCTGAAGCTGCTGGAGCCGGCCGTCAACGGTCTGTTCCTTGGCGGGACCAGGCCGATCAGCCTGTTCGGCCTGGTGACCTTTCCGGCGGACAAAGCCGTCGTCTGGATCCCGGTCGCCATCCTGACCGTCGCCATTGCGCGGACCCTGGCGGCGCTGGGTCAGGCGGCTCTGGTCAACCGGCTGGGCCACACCATCGTCGGCGACATCCAGATTCGCCTGTTCGGGGCCATGATCCGCGCCGATCTGGCGCGCTTACGCAGCCAGCACTCGGGCGGCTTCGTCTCCTCGGTGCTGTTCGACGCCAATATGGTGCGCGAGGCCTTCACCTCGGGCGTGGTCAACTACACCCAGAACCTGCTGACCCTGATCGCGGTCCTGATCTACATGGGGTTCATCGACTGGCAGCTGACGATCGTCGTGCTGCTGGGCGTGCCGCTGGTGGCGCTGGTGCTGCGCCGGTTCGGGCGCAAGACGCGCAAGGCCGCCGTCGGCGCCATGGCCGAGACCGAGAACCTGTCCACCGCCCTGATGGAGAATCTGGACGGGGTTCGCCTGATCAAGATCGAGAACCGCGAGGCCGCCGAACAGGACCGCGTCGCCGAGGTGGTCGCCCGTCGCCAGCGCCACGTGATCAAGGGCGCCAACGCCCGCGCCTTCGCCGGTCCGTCCAGCGATCTGGTCGCCTATATCGTCGTCGCCGCCGTCATGGCCTACGCCGGATGGCGGGCGCAGTCGGGCGACATGACGGTGGGCGGGTTCGCCGCCTTCATCGGCATGCTGCTGGCCGCCGGGCAAGCCCTGCGCCAGGTGACCAATCTGGCCACGGTGATGAGCGAGGGCTTCACCGCCGCGCGCCGCCTGTTCGGCGCCTTGGACATCCAGCCCGAAATCCGTGAGGCGGCCGACGCCGCGCCCCTGGCCCCCGGGCCGGTGGAGGTCGTGCTGGACAAGGTGTCCTTCGCCTACGCCGGGACCGATGCGCCGACGCTGGATCAGGTATCCCTGCGGGTCGCGCCGGGCGAGACGGTGGCCCTGGTCGGGCCGTCGGGCGGCGGCAAGAGCACGATCCTGAGCCTGCTGCCGCGCTTCTATGACGTGACGGGCGGGGCGGTGACGATCAACGGCGCGGACGTCCGTGCGCTTCGCATCCATGATCTGCGCGATCACATCGCCCTGGTGACGCAGGAGCCCTTCCTGTTCGACGACACCATCGCCGCCAACATCGCCTATGGCCGGCCGGGCGCGACGCAGGCGCAGATCGAGGACGCCGCGCGATCCGCCGCCGCCCATGACTTCATCACGGCCCTGCCGCAAGGTTACGACACCCGCGCGGGCGAGGCGGGCCTGCGCCTGTCCGGCGGTCAGCGCCAGCGGATCGCCATCGCCCGCGCCTTCGTCAAGGATGCGCCCATACTGCTGCTGGATGAGGCCACCAGCGCCCTGGACACCGAAAGCGAGGCCCTGGTCCAGGCGGCGCTGGAGCGGCTGATGCAGGGCCGCGCCACCCTGATGATCGCCCACCGCCTGTCCACCGTCAGAAACGCCGACCGCATCTATGTGATCGAGGCCGGCCGGGTGGTCGAGGAAGGCTCGCACGACGCTCTGGT
Source organism: Brevundimonas vesicularis NBRC 12165 (assembly GCF_001592205.1). Taxonomy (GTDB): domain Bacteria; phylum Pseudomonadota; class Alphaproteobacteria; order Caulobacterales; family Caulobacteraceae; genus Brevundimonas; species Brevundimonas vesicularis. The sequence continues at coordinate 17,427 of NZ_BCWM01000017.1, forward strand.
CGCCCAAGGCGGCCTCTATTCCCGCCTGGCCCGCCAGCAGTCGCTGGACGGCGTTCAGCCCACCGTCGAGACCGTCGCTTGAGGCCGCTGCGCATTCCGGCCGTCCAGGCCAGCCTGTCCTTCATCCTGGCGCACTGGATGCAGTTTTGCTTCGCCACCATGCGCTGGACCCATGAAAACCAGGCGGTGGCCGAGGGGGTCTGGGCCCGGGGCGGCGGGGTGCTGTGCGCCTTCTGGCATTCGCGCATCGGCCTGTCGCCGGCGTGCTGGCCGCTAAACCGCGCGCAGCCGGCCAAGGCGTTGATTTCCCTGTCGGCGGACGGTCAGTTCATCGCAAAGGCCGTGGCCCGCCAGGGCTTTCCCGCCATTCGCGGTTCGTCTTCGAACAAGGACAAGGCGGATCGGGACAAGGGAGGGTCGCAGGCGCTACGGGCGGGCCTGCGTCAGTTGAAGATCGGCGCCCTGGCCATCACGCCGGACGGTCCGCGCGGCCCGGCGCGCCAGATGGCCGAGGGTCTGCCGATGATGGCCAAGATCTCAAAGGCGCCGACGCTGTTCATCGGCATGTCGTGCAATCCGGCCATCCGGCTGAACAGCTGGGATCGCGCAATTCTGCCCCTGCCCTTCGCCAAAGGCGCCATCGTGTGGGACATCGCCGATTATCCGACCGGCGACGACCTGGATCACGTCCGCCAGGACTGGGCCGCGCGGCTGAACGACGTCGAGGCGCGGGCCGATGCGATCACGGGTCTGAAGCCGTGAGGAAGCAGCCGTGACGCCCTTGCCGCTGATCGCCTATCGGCTGGCGACGCGTGCGCTGGAGCCGCTGGCCCCGCGCCTGCTGGATGCGCGCGCCAGGCGGGGCAAAGAAGACCCGGTGCGGGTGGACGAGCGGATGGGCTTCACCCGCACCGAGCGCCCCGTGGGCGATCTGGTCTGGCTGCACGGCGTCAGCGTGGGCGAGAGCCTGTCGCTGCTGCCCGTGGTCGAGCGGCTGACGAAGGCGCGTCCCGACCTGACCGTTCTGGTCACCTCCAGCACCGTGACCTCGGCGCAGATTCTGACCGAACGGCTGCCGGCGGGCGTGATCCACCAATATGCGCCGGTCGATGCGCCGGGCGTGGTCGAGCGGTTCCTGGATCATTGGCGGCCAAGCCTTGCGGTCTTCGTCGAAAGCGAACTGTGGCCGAACCTGCTGCTTGAGGCGAAACGTCGTGGCGTGAAACTGGCCCTGGTCAGCGCGCGGATCACTGAAAACACGGTCGAGGGCTGGGCGCGGTTTCCGGCCTCGGCGCGGGTGCTGACCGGCGCCTTTGATCTGGTCCTGCCGCAGGATGCGGTCTCTGCCCAGCGGCTGGAGGGCATGGGCGCGCGGATCGACGGGCTTGTGAACCTGAAACTCTCCGGCGAGGTCCTGCCCCACGATCCCGCCGCCTTCAGCCGTTTGAGCGCCGCCATCGGCGACCGGCCGGTGATCGTCGCCGCAAGCACCCATGAGGGCGAAGAAGTCGCCATCGTGCGCGCGCTGGACCATCTGAATGAACGGGTCTGCCTGATCCTGACGCCACGCCATCCTGAGCGGGGGGCGCACATCGCCCAGGCGCTGCAACACGACGGATACGCCTTCGCCATGCGCTCGCGGGGTGAGACGATCGGGCCGGACACCGACATCTATCTGGCCGATACGCTGAACGAGATGGGCCTGTTCCTGCGGCTGGCCGATGTCGTGGTAATGGGCGGGTCTTTCGCGCCCGCCATCGGCCTGCCGCCGGTCGGTGGGCATAATCCGCTGGAGCCCGCGCGGCTGGGCAAGCCGACGATTACAGGGCCGGATGCGTCCAACTGGGCGCCGGTGACGGCGGCCCTGGTCGAGGCGGGAGGCCTGGCCCTGGTTCAGGCGCCGTCCGACCTGCCCGGCATCATCGAGCCGCTGCTGGAAGACCTGAACGCGGCCAGGGCCATGGGCGAACGCGGGCGTCGCGCGGCGGTCGAGGCTGGAGGCGGGCTGGAGCGACTGTGGGCGCTGCTGTCGCCGCTGATGCCGCAGAGGCAGGGCCGGCGATGAAGCTGAACACGCCGCGCTGGTGGTATGTGCGCGACAGCAACCACGCCCGAATGACGCGCACGGCGCTGAAACCGCTCGGCTTGGTTTGGGCCGCCGTGACCGCGCGCCGGATCGCGAAAACGGTCCCGGTCGACCCCGGCTGCGCGGTCATCTCGGTCGGCAATCTGACGGTCGGCGGATCGGGCAAGACGCCGGTCGCGCGCGAAACCCTGCGGCTGCTGCGGGCGGCGGGGGTGGAGGCGCAAGGTCTGTCGCGCGGCTATGGCGGGCGGCTCGAAGGGCCGGTCCAGGTCGATCCTCAAATCCATACGGCCGACGATGTCGGTGACGAGCCCCTGATGCTGGCGCAGGGATCGCCGGTCTGGATCGCGCGCGATCGCGTGGCGGGCGCCAAGGCCGCCGTCGCGGAGGGGGCGCTGGCTCTAGTGCTGGACGACGGCCATCAGAATCCGGCGCTGAAAAAGACCGTCAGCCTGATCGTCGTGGACGGCGAGACGCGCGGCGACGAATGGCCGTTCGGAGACGGTTCGGTCTTTCCGTCCGGCCCCATGCGCGAGCCGCTGAAGGCCGGCCTGGCGCGCGCCGACGCCGTGGTGGTCATGCTGCCGACCGATGTCGAAGACGCCGATCCCGAACTGCTGGCGGTGTTCGGCGCCCTGCCCGTCTTTGTCGCGCGCCTGACGTCGGAGGGACCGCCGCCGTCAGGGCCGCAAGTCGGGTTCGCCGGCATCGCCAAGCCCTGGAAGGTCGAGCGGTCGCTGACGGCGGCGGGCTGCGACCTGGTCGACTTCGTCCCCTTTCCCGACCACGCGGCCTATAGCGACGCCGACATGACGTTCCTGACCGACCGGGCGGCGGTGTTCGACGCCGGCCTGGTCACGACGGAAAAGGACTGGGTTCGGCTGACGCCCGAGCAGCGCAAGGACGTCGTCGCCTGGCCGGTCGTCGCCCGGTTCGAGGACGAGGCGGCTTTCGCCGCCTTCCTGAACGACCGGATTCAGTCGGCGCGATAGACGACGCCGGACTTCATCACGAACCTCATCCGCTCCAGCTCAGTCACATCCGTCAGCGGATCGCCCAAAACGGCCACGATGTCGGCGGGCATGCCCACGGCGATCTTCCCGGCCTCATTGGCGATACGCAGGTGTTCGGCGGCGCCGACGGTGGCGGCCTGGATGGCCTCGAGCGGGCTCAGGCCGGCGCGGACCAGAAGGGCGAACTCCTGGGCGTTGTCGCCGTGGGCCGAAACGCCCGAGTCGGTGCCGAAGGCGATCTTGACCCCGCCCTCGTGCGCGCGGCGCGCCATGTCCAGCATCTTGGGCCCGGCTTCCAGCGCCTTGGCCGTCTGGGCGGGGGTGAAGAAGTTGTCGGGTCCCGAGGCGATGCGCGCCACAAAATCCCCAGCCAGCAGGGTCGGGATCAGCCAAGCGCCGTTCGACTTGAACAGGCGGATCGACTGATCGTCCAGATAGGTCCCGTGCTCGATGGAATCGCCGCCGGCCCGCAGGAAGGCGTTGATGCCGTCCACGCCGTGGGCGTGCGCCGTCACCTGGCGGCCCATGCGGTGGGCGCTGCCGACGATGGCGGCCAGTTCGTCGTCGCTGAACTGCTGGTTCAGGCCGGCGGCGGTATTGGACAGCACGCCGCCCGTCGCGGTGATCTTGATGATGTCGGCGCCGGCGCGAACCTGGGTGCGCACAGCCCGCATGCAGTCCTCAGGTCCCGAGCAGATGCTTTCGGACGACAGCAGGTGCATGACGTCCTCGCGATAGCCGTTGATGTCGCCATGCCCGCCGTGAATCGACACCGACGACCCCGCCGCAATGATGCGCGGTCCCGGCACGTCGCCGTTCCGAACGGCGTTTCGCAGGGCGAAGATGGCTTGGTTCGAGGCGCCCAGATCCGCCACCGTTGTAAAGCCGGCCATCAGGGTCCGACGCGCATAGCGGGCGCCGACCATCGCCTGGTCCGCGTCCGAAAGGGTCACCTCTTCGAGGCGTGCGTTAGGGTTTTGCTGGCCGGTCAAATGGACGTGGCTGTCGATCAGGCCGGGCAGAACAAAGGCCTGGCGCAGGTCCACGACCTTGCCCTGAGAAGGGTCGCCGACGAAGCCGTCGCGCATTTCAACGACCTGGTTCCCTCTGATCACGAGAGTTTTATCGCGTTGCACAACGCCGTTCGACGGATCCGCAAGCAACCTTCCGGCCTCAACGAACGTTGTGTTCTGTTGCGTCGAAACGCCTGTGGCCACGGGGGTTTGCTGCGCGTGAGCGCTTACCGCCGACGCAATCAGCGCCGCCAGCGCGATTCCAAAACGTTTCATCGATATCTCCCCGCGACGCGTCGGCCGCAAAAATGCCCCACAAGGCTCAGGTTGCCTCGCCCGTAACCAACTGAAACAAACACGCCTCAAGACCAACCGCAACGAGGGCGTCGCATGCGGCTATCGAGACGAGGACTTATTCTGGGCGGATCGGCCATGCTGGCGGGATGCGCCAGCGCAAGCGCCAGGGCGCCGCTGACCACGGCTCAGACCGCAGCCCCGATCGCGATGCCGCAGGTCGGTTTGCCCACGGTCCAGACCTCCGCCCTGACGCCTCCGCCGCTGGATCCGCGCGGTCACGTTCGCAAGGACCTGATGGAGCGCGCCATGACCGCGCTGGACACCCATCATCATCGCCTGCCTTTGCGCGACCGGATGTATCTGGTCGATTTCCAGAAGTTTTCGGGCGAGGAGCGGCTGTACGAAGTCGACTTGATCGCGGGTGAAGTGAAGGTGCTGCGCACCTGCCACGGTCGGGGATCGGACCCCAGCCACACCGGCTATGCCCAGCGCTTTTCCAACACGCCCGATTCCAACATGTCCTCGATCGGCGCCTATGCGACGGCGGGCGCCAACTGGGGCGCGCAGCAGGGGCCGAACGTGCTGCTGGACGGGCTGGAATACACCAACGACAAGGCGCGCGAGCGCGCCATCATCATCCACGGCGCCGATTACGCCGATCCCGACTTCCTGGCGCGCGAAGGCAAGCTGGGTCGCAGCTATGGCTGTTTCTCGGTCGCCCACACCGACCTTCCGGCCTTGCGCGAGCGCATGGGCGAAGGCCGACTGCTGTTCGCGGCGGCCTAGGCTTCAGCCCCGCTCCAGCGCGCGCCAGCCGATGTCGGAGCGGTTGAAGCCGCCCGGCCAGTCGATCTTGCGGATGGCGGCATAGGCGCGTTCGCGGGCCTGGGCGATGTCGTCGCCCTCGGCGCAGACGTTCAGGACGCGCCCGCCCGAGGCGGCCAGCAAGCCGTCGTCGCGGCGCTTGGTTCCGGCGTGAAAGACCTGGACATGGGGGCCGAAGTCCTGATCGGCGCCACGGATGATCGAGCCTTCCAGCGGGCTGTCGGGATAGCCCTTGGCGGCCATGACCACGCAGATCACCGTCTGAGGCTTGAAGGCGGGCGAAGCCAGACCCGAGACGTCGCCGCGCGCGCAGCCCAGCAGATAGGGGACGATGTCGCCCGCCATCCGCATCATCAGCACCTGGCATTCCGGGTCGCCGAAACGGGCGTTGAACTCGACCACCTTGGGGCCGTCCTCGGTCGCCATCAGACCGGCGTAGAGGACGCCGCGATAGGGCGCGCCCTCTTCGGCCATCTTGCGGATCGTCGGCTGGACGATCAGCGCATCGGCCTGCTGCACCAGTTCGGGCGTGAAGACGGGGGCGGGGGAGTAGGCGCCCATGCCGCCGGTGTTGGGACCAAGGTCGCCGTCGAAGGCGCGCTTGTGGTCCTGGGCGCCGCCGAACAGCAGGGCGCGTTGACCGTCGCACAGGGCGAACAGCGAGCCTTCCTCGCCGTCCATGAACTCCTCGATGACGACGCGGGCGCCGGCCGCGCCGAACCGGCCGCCCAGCATCCGTTCGATTTCGGCCTCGGCGTCGGGGCGGTCGGGGCTGATGGCCACGCCCTTGCCGGCGGCCAGGCCATCGGCCTTGATCACATAGGGCGGCCGGAACACGTCCAGCGCCGCCTTGGCGTCCTTGACCGTGTCATAGACGCCGTAGCCGGCGGTGGGGATTTCGTGCCGTTCAAGGAAGCCCTTCGAAAAGGCCTTTGACGTTTCCAGCTGCGCCGCCTTCGCGGTCGGCCCGAAGCAGGGAATGCCGGCCGAGGCGAGGCGGTCGGCGAGACCAGCGGCCAGCGCCACCTCCGGCCCCACAACGACCAGATCGGCCTTAATCTCTCTGGCCAGGGCGGCCAGGCCGTCGGCGTCGTCCGCCTTGACGGCGCGCAGCTCGCACAGCTTCTCGATGCCAGGGTTGCCCGGTGCGGCGACCAGGCGCGTGACCAGCGGAGACTGGGCGATCTTCCAGGCCAGGGCGTGTTCGCGGCCGCCCGATCCGACGAGAAGAATGTTCATGAGATCGGGCAATGACCGGCCGGCGCCGGCCGGTCAAGCGCCCGTCAGACTTAACGCCGCATTCAGCCTCCAATCAGCGCGCTGGCGGGGTCCACGCCGGCAGGGCCTGCAGCTGGCCGGGCGTCAGATCGGTGACCAGATCCCGGTCGCCGTTGCGGTCGATCGGAGACACGTCCGCGACCGGAACCAACACCTTCATGTCGCCAGGTCCCTCCAGTTCGACGACCAGATGGGTCAGGGCGCCCGAAGCGTCCAGCACCAGGGTTTCGACATCGCCCAGATCGACGTTGGCGCGCGAATACAGGTCTGCATCCTCCAGCTGATCGCGGGTCATGTTGAAGGCCAAGGCGGCGTTCGAGGCGGCGGCATCCGCCTGTTGATCCGGCAAGGCCACGGGCGCCGCGCCCGGCGCTGGGGCCTGGACCACATCGTCGTCGCGATCCGAGCAGGCGACGACGCCGCCAGTCAGGCAAAGAATGGCGGCGAGCGGGACGAAGCGGTTCATACGGCCTCCTTAGACATTAGAGCAGGGCCGAGACGACGTAGACGCCCAGGCCCAGCAGAATGATGCAGCCGATGATCAGCCACGGGCTCATGGCGCCGCCGCCCCCGGCGCGGCGCGACAGATCGCGCTCGTGCGGGTCACGGTCAGAAGGATCGGTTCCGGGCGGGTCGGCGGCCATGAAAGTCGAACGACAGGGCGCGTGCGGCGTTCCCGGGCGGATCGACGCAGGCTAGGATGCTTCCATGAGCGACGACTCCTACGTATTCGAAGGCCCGGCCGAGGTCCCCGCCCCGCGCGACAACAATCCGCCCCTGTCGATCTCGGAGCTGTCGTTCGCGCTGAAGCGCACGCTGGAAGACCGGTTCGGCCACGTGCGGCTGCGCGGCGAGGTCTCCAAGGTCAATCGCCACGCCTCGGGCCACATCTATCTGACACTGAAGGACGACAAGTCGGCCATCGACGGCGTGGTGTGGAAGGGGTCGGTGCGCGGCCTCGGCGTCCAGCCCGAGGCGGGGCTGGAGGTCATCGTCACCGGCAAGATCACCTCCTATCCGGCGCGGTCGTCCTATCAGATCGTAATCGAGAGCATGGAAGCGGCCGGGGCGGGCGCCCTGCTGGCCCAGTTGGAACGGCTGAAGGTCCGCTTGCGTGAGGAAGGGCTGTTCGAGCCGGGGCGCAAGAAGCCCCTGCCCGCCTTTCCCGCGACCATCGGCGTGATCACCAGCCCGACCGGCGCGGTGATTCGCGACGTGCTGCACCGGATTGCCGAACGCTGGCCCTGTCGTGTCATCGTCTGGCCCGTGGTCGTTCAGGGCGAATCGGCCTGCGGTCAGGTGTCGAACGCCATTCGCGGCTTTGATGCGATGACCGCCGACGGGCCGATCCCCCGCCCGGACCTTCTGATCGTCGCGCGCGGCGGCGGGTCGGTCGAGGACCTGTGGTGCTTCAACGACGAAGGTCTGGCGCGGACCGTGGTGGCGGCGCGCATTCCGATCATCTCGGCCGTGGGGCACGAGACGGATACGACCCTGATCGACTTCGTCTCGGATCGCCGGGCGCCGACCCCGACGGGCGCGGCCGAAATGGCGACGCCGGTGCTGGCGGACCTGCGCTATACCGTCGCCGACATGGACCGGCGCATGGTGCAGGCAGGCGGACGGCTGATCGAGGATCGACGCACGCGCCTAAGGGCCGTGGCGCGCGGCCTGCCGGCGCGACCGGAGGACCTACTGGCTCTGGCGCAACAACGACTGGACCATGTTTCGAGCCGGCTGGGATCGGGCCTGCAACGCAACGTCGCCCTGCACGAGCGGCATCTGGCGGTGACGGGCGGCAAGCTGAGCCCAGCCCTGCTGCGCCAGCGGATCGAGCGGGGGCAGGACCGGCTGCGCGGCGCGGGCGACCGGTTGGGCGCAGCGCTTCAGGCCGGCGTGGCGCGCGGCGAACGGCGGTTGTTGCAGGTCTCCGGGCGGCTGTCGCCCGAACCGCTGCATCGACGACTGGACCAGCGTCAGGCCCGGCTTGAAGCCGTCGGGGCGCGGCTGGATGGGGTCCTGCCGCGCCGACTGGAGCGGGACGCCGATCGCCTGGCGGCGCTGTCGCGCGCGCTGACGACCCTGGACCCCGGACGGCCCAAGCCCGGCTTCGCCCGCGTGGAAGATTCAGACGGCGCCTGGATCACCTCGGCCAAGGCGCTGGAGGCGGGTCAGGCGGTCCGGCTGGTGTTCGGCGACGGCGTTCAGCCCGCGACAATCGACGGCGGCGAACCCCGTCCGTTCCCGCCGCGTCCGGCGGCCAAGCCGAAGCCGTCCGCCGCCGATCAGGGCAGCCTGTTCTGACGGCGGCGGATATGATCCGCGTTTTCCGCTTCGCCCCGGCGCCGCTTCCTGCTAACGGCGCCGCATGAAGATCACGCGCCTTGCCGTCACCGCCTATGTGTTCGCCCTCCTGATCATCATTCTGGATCAGCTGACCAAGGCCTGGATCATCAGCGGCCTGTCGCTGCAGGAAGTCGGCCGCATCCCGGTCTTCCCGCCGATCCTCAACTTCAGCTGGGTCGAGAACACCGGCGTCAGCTTCGGCCTGTTCGGCGGCGGCGAAGCGCGCTGGGGCCTGGCCATCTTCTCCATCGTCGTCTCGGCCGGCCTGGCCTGGTGGGCGACGCAATCGAACCGACGCCTGCTGATCACCGCAATCGGTTTCGTCATGGGCGGGGCGCTGGGCAATGTGATCGACCGGATCCGCTTCGGCTATGTGGTCGACTTCATCGACTTCTCGGGCACCGGCGTCTTTCCCTGGGTGTTCAACGTCGCCGACAGCGCCATCACCATCGGTGTCGTGCTGCTGATTATCGACAGCCTGATCTCCGACAAGCCTGTGAAGGTTGGCGCGGCCCCCGAAAAGTCGTAATCACCCCGTCTTCACTATGCCAACAACGCCCGAGCGGCGTTTCGTGCATCAGCCGACCAGAGCCTGAAACCATGCGTATCCGCAGTGTCGCCGTCCTGACCCTCGTCGCCTCCTCCGCGCTCGCCGTCTCGGCCTGCGGAAGCATCAAACAGGGCATCGGCCTGACAAAGGTGGTGCCGGACGAGTTCGTCACCGTCTCGACCGCCCCGCTCAGCATTCCGCCGGAGTACGGCCTGCGTCCGCCCGCGCCGGGCCAGCCGCGCCCGCAGGAACTGGCCCCCGAAAGCGCCGCGCGTCAGATTCTTCTGGGTCAGCGTCAGGCCGTCACCCGCACGCCGGGCGAACAGGTCCTGGTGGCTCAGGCCGGCGGCGAACAGGCCGACCCCCTGGCCCGCTATGTCGTCGATGACGAGTTCGGCGATCTGGCGCACAAGGACCAGAGCTTCGCCGACCGGCTGATGTTCTGGCGCAAGGACGACGCCTCGACCCAGGCCCCGACGGTTCGCCAGACCGCCGAAGGCCAGAAGACCATCGACGCCTCGACCGAGGCCGCCCGTCTTCAGGCTCTGACCGGCGGCCAGCAGGCCATCACGATCCAGCCGCGTCGCAGCAGCGGATTCAAACTGCCGGGCCTGTAAAGACCGATACGACGGGCGCTTGCCACGGCAGCGTCCGTCTTTATTGTAAACGGACCTGATCAGGAGCCGTTTGCATGACCGAAACCGTCGATATCGCCGCCCTGTCTGGGATCGACCAACTGCGTCTGGGCATGACGGGCGGCTTCATCGCGCCCATCGCCCGCACCGTCGGCTTCGAACTGACCGAAGTTGAAGAAGGCCGGGTGGTGTTCGAGGCCATCCCCACCACCGCCGTCTATAATCCGCTGGGCACGGTCCATGGCGGTTGGATCGCGACGGTGCTCGACTCGGCCTGCGGCTGCGTCGTGCATTCGACGCTCCGGCCGGGCCAGACCTATACGACGCTGGAACTGAAGACGGTTTTTCACAAGGCGCTGACGGCCGGCACGCCGGTTCGTGCCGAGGGCCGGATCGTTCAGGCCGGTCGCCGCGCGGCCTTCTCGGAGGCCGATCTGCGCGGCCTGGACGGCAAGCTCTATGCGACCGCGACCTCGACCTGCCTGGTGATGGAGCGCTGAGGGCAGCAAGCGTTTGCCGCGCCTCGCTTTAGCCGCTATCAGCGGCGAGCGTTGATGATCGGCCGCCGATCGTCGTGCGCCCTCTCTCGCTGTCGGAAAAATAAGCTGATGCGTCGCGTGTTCACCGCCCTGGCCGCCCTCTCCATCGCGGCCTCCGTCCTGCCCGTCGCCGCCGAGGCCCAGACCTCCCAACGTCAACGCGAGCGCGGCGGCCAACAGCAGCAGGCCTCGGGTGAAGACGCCGCGCCGTCGCGCGCGCCGCGCATCGCACCCCTGCGTCGCCGCGCCAACGCCGGCCCCTGCCCCTATGTGAAGATCCTCTACGACGCCGCCCGCTACGTCGAGCTGGAAGGCGGCCGCGCCGCCGTGGCCAACGTCGGCTACACCGGCGAGATCGAGGGCATCGCCTCGGACTGCGAATATCGCGAGGCCGATCCGATTCGCGTCGACATGGACGTGCTGTTCAACCTGGGCCGCGGCCCGCAGGCGGCGGGCGAGCAGCGCACCTACCGCTACTGGATCGCGGTGACCGAGCGGAACAACGCCATCCTGTCCAAGGAATACTTCGATCTGCCGGTGAACTTCGAGGGCCAGCGCACCGCCTCGGTCACTGAAAAGCGCACCATCGTCATTCCGCGCGCCGGCATCGAGACCAGCGGCAGCAACTTCGAAATCCTGGTCGGTTTCGACGTGACGCCGGAAATGGCCGAGTTCAACCGCTCGGGCAGCCGCTTCCGCGTTAACGCCGGCACGACGCCCGCCGCGCCAGCGCCTGCCTCCGCACCGAGCCAATAATGTCTGATCTGAAGACCGTCCTCAGCGAAGCGGTCGCCGCCGCCTTCGCCGCCGAAGGCGTGGACCCGGCCCTGGCCCGCGTAACCCCGTCGGACCGCCCCGACCTGGCCGATTTCCAGTCCAATGGCGCGCTCGCCGCCGCCAAGGCGCTGAAGGCCAATCCACGCGATCTGGCCGGCAAGATCGCCGAGCGCCTAAGCGCGGATGCACGCTTCGCCTCGGTGGAGGTCGCGGGACCGGGCTTCATCAATCTGAAGCTCTCCGACGCGCTGCTGGCCGAACGGGCCACCGAGGTGGCGAACGACGCCGCCCACGCGGGCGCCGCGACCGTGGCCGAACCGCGCCAGGTGGTCATCGACTACGGTGGTCCCAATGTCGCCAAGCCGATGCACGTCGGTCATTTGCGCAGCGCCATCATCGGCGAAAGCCTGAAGCGGCTGTTCCGCTTCCGCGGCGACCACGTCACCGGCGACGCCCACTTCGGCGACTGGGGCTTCCAGATGGGTCTGCTGATCGTCGCCTGCGGTGACGAAAAGCTGGCCGACGCCTTCATGGCCGAGGGCGACGGCCCCTTCCCGGTCGACAGCCCCGTGACCTTGGCCGACCTGGACCGCCTTTATCCGCAGGCCGCCGGCAAGGCCAAGGAGGATCCGGTCTTCCGCGATCGCGCCCGCAAGGCGACGGCGGAACTCCAAAACGGACGTTCCGGCTATCGCGCGCTCTGGCAGCATTTCGTGGCGGTCAGCCGTGAGGCGCTGAAGCGCGAATACGGCGACCTGTCGGTCGATTTCGACCTGTGGAACGGCGAGAGCGACGCCGATCCGCAGATGCCGGAAATGCTGGCGCACCTGAAAGAGACCGGCCTGCTGGTCGAGGACGACGGCGCCCAGGTGGTTCACGTCGCCAAGCCCGGCGAGACGCGCAAGAAGAAGCTGGCCGACGGCTCGGTGATCGAGGCCCCCTCGCCCCCGCCCCTGCTGGTCATCAGCTCGGAAGGCTCGGCCATGTACGGCACGACCGACCTGGCCACCATCCTGGACCGCAAGAAGGCTCTGGCGCCCGACCTGGCCCTCTACGTTGTCGACGAACGCCAGGCCGAGCATTTCGAACAGGTCTTCCGCGCCGCCTATCTGGCTGGTTACGCCGAGCAGGGCGCGCTGGAGCATCTCGGCTTCGGCACGATGAACGGACAGGACGGCAAGCCCTTCAAGACGCGCGCCGGCGGCGTGCTGAAGCTGCGCGACCTGATCGACCAGGCGACGGACAAGGCGCGCGAGCGTTTGCGCGAAGCCAAGCTGGGCGACGACCTGTCGCCGGAAGAGTTCGAGGCCATCGCGCACAAGGTGGCCATCGCGGCCTTGAAGTTCGCCGACCTGTCGAACGCGCGCACCACCAGCTACGTCTTCGATCTCGACCGCTTCATGAGCTTCGAGGGCAAGACCGGACCGTATCTGCTTTACCAGTCGGTCCGCATCAAATCCCTGCTGCGCAAGGGCGCCGAACAGGGACTGACGCCCGGCGCCATCGTCATCGCCGAACCGGCGGAGCGCGATCTGGCCCTGACGCTGGACGCCTTCTCGACGGCCGTGTCGGACGCCTACGACAAGCGGATGCCGCATCTGGTCGCCGAACACGCCTATCGCGTGGCCCAGTCCTTCTCGAAATTCTACGCCGCCTGCCCCGTGCTGATCGCGCCGGACGAAGCGACCAAACGCTCGCGTCTGGCCCTGTCCGCTGCGGCTCTGCGCCAGCTGGAAATCGCGCTGAACCTGCTGGGCATCGACACGCCGGAGCGGATGTAGGGTATAGACGGGGCGACATCCTCCCGGAGATCGCCCATGTCGCTCGACGCCTATATCGCCGGCCTGCCCAAGGCCGAACTGCACCTGCATATCGAGGGCTCGCTGGAGCCCGAGCTGATGTTTGAGCTGGCGCAGCGGAACGGCGTGTCCATTCCCTATGACAGCGTCGAGGCGGTGCGGGCGGCCTATGATTTCTCGAACCTGCAGGACTTCCTAAACATCTACTATGCGGGGGCCGCCGTCCTGCTGATGCGGCAGGATTTCGAGGATCTGGCCTTCGCCTATTTCCAGCGCGCGGCGGCGGATAATGTGCGCCACGCCGAAATCTTCTTCGATCCCCAGACCCATACCGACCGAGGCGTGCCCTTCGGCGTGGTGGTCGAGGGGCTGATCGCAGGCATGGACCGGGCCAAGGCGGAGCTGGGCGTCTCAAGCGGCCTGATCCTCAGCTTCCTGCGCCACCTGACCGAGGACGAAGCCTTCGCGACGCTGGAGGCGGCCAAACCCTATCTGCACCATTTCATCGGGGTGGGTCTGGATTCGTCGGAGGTCGGCCATCCGCCGTCCAAGTTCCAGCGCGTCTTCGCCGCCGCGCGTGAGCTGGGCCTGAAACTGTGCGCCCACGCCGGCGAAGAAGGGCCGCCCGCCTATGTCCATGAGGCGCTGGACCTGCTGAACATCGACCGGATGGATCACGGCAATCGGTCGATGGAGGACGAGGCGCTGGTGCAGCGGCTGGCCGCCGAGCAGATGACCCTGACCGTCTGCCCTCTGTCGAACCTGAAGCTGTGCGTGGTCGATGACCTGAAGGACCATCCCGTGCCCGAGATGCTGCGCCGGGGCCTGCACGTCACCCTGAACTCGGACGACCCGTCCTATTTTGGGGGATATGTGAACGATAACTACAGCCGGCTGGCTGAGGCCATCGGCCTTACGCGCGATCAGGTGACGCAGTTGGCGAAGAACAGTTTCGAAGGCTCGTTCCTGGGCGAAGCGGAGAAGGCGGCCTACCTGGCTGAGGTTGATGCTTACGCGGCGACCTGACGCCCTCTCCTTTCGTCATTCCGGGCGAAGGGCCGCTTGGCCCGAAGACCCGGAACCCAGCGGCGCCGAAGGCGAAATGCGTCCGCCGCATGCCATTTGAAACACTGGAGTCCGCGACAGGTTCGCGCTCCCGCGCGCCGCTGGGTTCCGGGTCTTCGCTACGCTTCGCCCAGAATGACGAAAGGAAGAGGTGATCGCTTCCTCGAACCAGATGTTCCTGGTATGTTCTGCCGATGGACCAGGCTGGCATCAAGGCTGAATACAGCGCGAACCTCCGCTGGCTGTTCGTCGATCTGAACGCCTTCTTCGCCAGCGTCGAACAGCAGATGAACCCCGACTGGCGGGGCAAGCCGGTCATCGTGCGGCCGGCGATGAGCGAATACACCGGCGCCATCGCCGCCAGCTATGAGAGCAAGGCCTGGGGCGTTCAGACCGGGATGCGGGTGTCCGAGGCGCGCAAACTGTGCCCCGACCTGATCGTCGCCGAGGCGCGCCCCGACCTTTACGTCAAAATCCATCAGCAGATCATGGCCGAGATCGACCGCCATGTGCCGGTGTGGAAGGTCGGCTCGATCGACGAATGTTCCTGCGAGTTGCTGGGTCCAGAACGGCTGGAGGCGAACGCCGTCGCCCTGGCCCGCCGGATTCAGGCGGGCATCCTGCAAAACGTCGGCGACTGTCTGCGGTCGTCCGTCGGGCTGGCGCCATCGCGGTTCCTGGCCAAGACCGCCTGCGGCATGCAGAAGCCCGCCGGACTGACGGTGCTGCGCGCCAACGAGCTGCCCGGTCCCTTGCTGGACGTGCCGCTGTCGAAATATCCGGGCATCGGCTCGCGCATGCAGGTCCGGTTGCAGGCGGCGGGGGTCACCGACACGGCCGGCCTTTGGAACATGAGCGCGAAACAGGCCCGGGCGGTCTGGAACAGCATCGAGGGCGAACGCATCTGGCGCGGCCTGCACGGTCTGGACAGCGAGCCGACGCCGGAAAAACCGCCCGCCTCGATCAGCCACAGCCACGTCCTGGCCCAGGCCATGCGGACCCCGGACAAGGCGCGGGCCGTGGCGCGGCGGCTGGTGGTCAAGTGCGGAGCCCGCCTGCGGCGCATGGGCCTGACCGGCGCCAGCCTGACCCTGCATCTGGACATGGGGCCGAAGGCGACGCCCCGAAGCGGTCGACGCGGCTGGGAAACGGCGGCGATGAGTTGTCCCATCGCGCCGACGCAGGACACCTTCGCCCTTCTGGCCGCGCTCGACAGTCTGTGGCGCAAGGTCGAGCCGGAGCTGGAGGCGGGACGCCTGAGCTATGTCGGAGTCGGTGTACACGGCCTGAAAGCCCGCGACGCCTTCGAGACGGACCTGTTCGCCGCCGGTCCGGATCAGGATGGCGAGGCTCCGTCCCTGCGCCTGTCCCAGGCGCTGGATGCGCTGAACCGCCGCTACGGCAAGGACACCGTCAGCATCGGCCCCAAGGCCGGCCTGCCCGACTATATCGGCGCCAAGATCGCCTTCACCCGCATCCCCGAGGCCGAGGATTTCTGGGAGTGAGGCCCACCTAGCTCAGCAGGGACGCCGCCGCGATTTCCGCCACGCCCAAGGCCCGGAAACTGTCTTGGGCCGCCGTCTCGGTCTGCGACGCGATGGCCCGGCTGGCGTCGGCGATCACCACGGCTTCGAACCCCTCGCGAACCGCGTCTTCGGCGGTGAAGCGGACGCAGTAGTCGAAAGCCAGACCGCACAGGAAAACGCGCGTCACGCCGAGTTCACGCAACAGGCCGGACAGCCCCGTCGGGGTGCGGCGATCGTTCTCGAAAAAGCCGGAATAGCTGTCGACCGCCGGATTATAACCCTTGCGGATCACGGCCATGGCCTTCTCGACCGTCGGCGCTGCATCAGGATGAAAGTCGGCGCCAGGCGTGCCCTGAAGACAATGATCCGGCCACAGCATCTGGCGACCATAGGCGACCTCGATCTCAGTAAAGGGCGCCGTGCCGGGGTGGTTGGAGGCGAAGCTGATCTGGTCCGACGTATGCCAGTCCTGGGTCACGATCACCCGGTCGAACCGAGCCGACAGCCGGTTGATCAGCGGCATGATCCCCGCGCCGCCGGCTACCGCCAGACGGCCGCCTTCACAGAAGTCGTTCTGCGGATCGATGACCAGAAGGGCGTCGCTCATCAGACGCCTGCGTAGGCGTCGATCTCGTTGGCCGAACCGAGCGCGACGGGGATGCGCTGGTGCAGATGCTCGGGCTGCACGTCCAGAATGGCCTGGCGTCCGTCCGTCGTCGCCTTGCCGCCCGCTTGCTCGACCAGGAAGGCCATCGGATTGCCTTCGTACATCAGCCGCAGCTTGCCCGGCTTGTTCGGCTCGCGCCGATCCCAGGGATAGAGGAAGACCCCGCCGCGCATCAGGATGCGGTGAACATCCGCGACCATGGCCGCGACCCAGCGCATGTTGAAGTTCTTGGCCCGAGGCCCCTCTTCGCCCTTCAGCAGGTCGCCGACATAGGTCTGCACCGGCTCGGCCCAGTGGCGCAGGTTCGACATGTTGATGGCGAACTCCTTGGTGTCCGGCGAAATGGCGATCTCGTCGTGGGTCAGGATCCAGTCGCCGTCGTTCGACAGGGTGAACCCCTTCACGCCCGCGCCGGTCGTCAGCACAAGCATGGTTTGCGGCCCATAGACGGCGTAGAGGGCGGCGACCTGATGGCGGCCAGACTGCATGAAATCGGCCTCGGTCGGGGTCGCCGTCGCGGACTTCAGCACCGAGACGATGGTGCCCACAGGCGCGTTGATGTCGATGTTGGACGAGCCGTCCAGCGGGTCGAACAGCACCAGATATTCGCCGGCCGGATTAGAGGCCGGCTGGACCTCGTCCATCTCTTCGGACGCGACGCCGGCGACGGCCGGGCTGGCCAGCAGGGCCTCGGTCAGCATGTCATTGGTCATGACGTCGAGCTTCTTCTGCTCCTCGTCCTGCACATTGATCTGTCCCGATGCGCCCAGCGCCCCGGCCAGGGCGCCGCCCGCAACGACCTTGCTGATGTCCGCGCAGGTGGCGGCGACCACGGTCAGAACCGTCTTCAGCCCCTCGGGCGCATCCAGGGCGGCGATATGGGCGTCGAGGCGTGTGCGGGTCATGCGGTCGGTCCGGTTCTGGGCGTTGCGCCGTTTTGGCGGGGGACAGGCCCTAGGGCAAGGCGGCAGGGCGAGGCGACAACAAAAACGCCCCGGCGAAACCGGGGCGTTTCCTTATCCTTCGGCGTTGTCGATCAGATCGGCAGGATCGCCGTACCGAACGCCCGCTTCAATTCATGGGCGGCGAAGGTTTGGGCCGCCGCCGCATCCGGCACGACCGCCGCCATGCCGAAGAACTCGTGCGTTGAGCCGTGGAAGGTCTTGTGACGCACATCGACGCCCGCCTGCTCCAGCTTCTCGGCCAGCAGCTCGCCCTCGGTGCGCAGCGGATCGATCTCGGCGCAGATCACCGTCGTCGAGGGCAGGCCCGCCAGGTTCGCCTTCTCGACGATATTGATGCGCGGGTCCTGAGCATCGGCCTCGTTGGCGAAGATGTGTTTCACGAACCACTTCATCATCGGCTTGTTCAGCGGCTTGGCGTCGGCGTTCTCGACGTACGACTCATTGTCCATGTCCACGCCGGCGACGGGATAGACCAGCACCTGATGTTTGGGCGCGGCCAGGCCGGCGTCGCGCGCCATCATCGACACGCCGATGGCCAGGTTGCCGCCTGCGCTTTCGCCCATCACCGCCACCTTCTGCGGGTCTCCGCGGAAGGTCTGCGCATTCTCCAGCACCCAGCGATAAGCGGCCAGGGCGTCGTCGTGCGCGGCGGGGAAATGGTGTTCCGGGGCCTGGCGATAATGGACCGAGACCACGATCACATCGGCCATTTTGGACACGCCGCGCGGGCCGCCGTCATAGACGTCCAGATCCGCGATCACGAAGCCGCCGCCGTGGAAATAGACGACGACCGGGTGCAGCTTGTCTTCGGAATGGTCGTGCGGCTTGTAGATGCGCGCCTGGATCGGGCCGGCGGCGCCGGGGATGGTGATGTCGCTGGTTTTGACGCCCATGTCGTCGCTGGGGTCCTTGCCGTCCTTGCGCAACAGCGATTTCACCGCGTCAGTCGGGGTCGGTTGCTGACGAGCCTCCTCGGGCGACAGGGTCTCAATCGGCTTGCCGCCGAGAGACGCCAGTTCGTCCAACACCTTCTGCATCGGGCCGTCGGCCTTGGCGGGGGTGTCGCGCGGCTTGTCGTCGTCGCCGAACAGCTTGTCAATAATGGACATTTTCGCATTCCTGGGTCTGGTTTCGGGGTCCGGAACGACAACCCGCCGCACGCAACCTTGTTCCCGGCCCGCTTGACTTGGCGCTTGAGTCGATGCCTTAGGTCGCACGCTCTCGCGGGAGAGATCGGGCGCTGGAAACAGGGTTCGACGCCGAAGGCGCAACCGCCCCGGAAACGCTCAGGCAAACGGACCGCGAAGCACACGGACGCTGGAAAGTCGCCCATTCGGGCGCGCCGACGGAGCAAGGCGACATGATTTGGTCGCCGGAATCTCTCAGGCTTCAGGACAGCGGGGGCGCGAGGACGGCGGAGCTCCGCCACAACACGCGACCGTGAAAGCCTGAACCATGACCGACCAGACCCTGAAGACCACGCCCCTGAACGCCGCGCACCGCGCGCTGGGGGCCCGCATGGTGGGGTTCGGCGGCTATGACATGCCGGTCCAGTACGAAGGCGTTCTGGCCGAGCATCGCTGGACGCGGGAACACGCCGGTCTCTTCGACGTCTCCCATATGGGCCAGTGCAAGATCACCGGCGAGGACGCGACCGCCCAGTTCGAGCGGTTCGTGCCCGGCGACTACGCGATCCTGAAGGCCGGCAAACAGAAATATTCGCTGCTGCTGAACAAGGACGGCGGCGTCATCGACGACCTGATGGCCGGACGGCCGGATCACGACGGCCTGTTCGTCGTCGTCAACGCCGGCAACAAGGACGAGGACTTCGCCTTCTGGAAGGCCAACCTCGAAGGCGACGCCAAGCTGACGGTGCTGGACCGCGCGCTGATCGCCATCCAGGGGCCGGAAGCCGCCGAGGTCATGGCCGCGCACGAGCCGATCCTGGCCGAAATGGGCTTCATGGAATGCGCCCGTCTGATGCTGTTCGGCGCCGACTGCTATGTGTCTCGCTCGGGCTACACCGGCGAAGACGGCTATGAGATTTCGGTCCCGGCGGACCAGGCCGAGCGCATCTGGAACACCATTCTGGAAGACGCTCGCGTCAAGCCGATCGGCCTGGGCGCCCGCGACAGCTTGCGTCTGGAAGCCGGCCTGCCGCTGCACGGCCACGACATCGACCCGTCCACCTCGCCGGTCGAAGGCGCCCTGACCTTCGCCCTGTCCAAGTCGCGCAAGGAACGCGGGGACTTCGCCGGCGCCGACCGTATCCTCAAGGAACTGTCCGACGGCCCCGCCCGCGTTCGCGTCGGTCTGATCGTCAAGGAAGGCGCCCCGGCCCGTGAGGGCGCCGAGATCGCCGACGCCGACGGCGCCGTGATCGGCAAGGTCACCTCGGGCGGCCCCTCCCCCACCTTGGGCAAGAACATCGCCATGGGCTACGTCCCGCCGGCCCATGCCGCCCTGGGCACGGCGCTGAAGGTCATTGTGCGCGGCAAGACCGCCTCCGCCGAAGTCGTCGCCATGCCCTTCGTGGCTCAACGCTATTACCGCAAACCCAAAGCCTGAGAGATCAGACCATGAAGTTCACCAAGGATCACGAGTGGGTCAGCCTGGACGGCGACATCGCCACCGTCGGCATCTCCAAACACGCCGCCGACGCCCTGGGCGACGTGGTGTTCGTCGAAGTGCCTGAAGTCGGCAAGACCGTCTCCAAGGGCGACAGCTTCGCCGTGGTCGAAAGCGTCAAGGCGGCGTCGGACGTCTACGCCCCCGTCTCGGGCGAAGTGGTCGAGGCGAACGACGCCCTGTCGACCGCCCCGGAAACCGTCAACTCGGGCGCCGAGGCCGACGGCTGGTTCGCCAAGATCAAGGTCTCGGACGCCTCGCAACTGGACGCCCTGATGGACCAGGCCGCCTACGACGCCTTCCTCGCCACCCTCTAATCTCAAACTCCGTCACCCTCGGGCTTGACCCGAGGGCCGGACGATCAACCACTCGTGCGAAGCCTTTGACGCACGAGCCGCACAACATCCGGTCCTCGGGTCAAGCCCGAGGATGACGGGTGAAGGAAACCGGCAATGCGTTACCTCCCCCTGACGCCCGACGACCGCACGGCGATGCTCGCCGCCATCGGCGCGAAATCCATCAATGATCTGTTCGTGGACGTGCCCCAGGCCGCCCGTCTGGACGGCCCCGTCGATCTGCCGCGCGTCGCAGGCGAGTTGGAGGTCGAGCGCGCCCTGTCCGCCATGGCGGCAAAGAACGCCACCGCCGGCGCCGTGCCCTTCTTCTGCGGCGCAGGGGCCTATAAGCACCACGTCCCGGCGACGGTGGACCACGTGATCCAGCGCTCGGAGTTCCTGACCAGCTACACCCCCTACCAGCCGGAAATCGCGCAGGGCACGCTGCAGTACCTGTACGAGTTCCAGACTCAGGTCGCGAACCTGACCGGCATGCCGGTCGCCAACGCCAGCCTCTATGACGGATCGACCGCCATGGCCGAGGGCGTGCTGATGGCGACCCGCGTGACCCGCCGCAACAAGGCGGTGATCTCGGGCGGCGTGCACCCGCACTACATCAAGGCGACCGAGACCGTGGTTCACGCCGTCGGCGTCGAAACCCTGGCCCTGCCCGCCGCCGTGGACGCCGAGGCCGCCGTGATCGACCAGATCGGTCCCGACACCGCCTGCGTCGTCGTCCAGACCCCAAACGTCTTCGGCACGGCCACCGACGTGACCAAGATCGCCGAGGCCGCCCACGCCGCCGGCGCCCTGCTGATCGTCGTGGTCACCGAGGCCGTGTCGATGGGCCTGTTGAAGTCGCCCGGCGAAATGGGCGCCGACATCGTCGCGGCCGAGGGCCAGTCGATCGGCAACGCCCTGAACTTCGGCGGTCCCTATGTCGGCCTGTTCGCCACGCGCGAGAAGCTGATCCGCCAGATGCCCGGCCGCCTGACCGGCGAAACCGTGGACGCCGACGGCGAACGCGGCTTCGTCCTGACCCTGTCCACGCGCGAGCAGCACATCCGCCGAGACAAGGCGACCTCGAACATCTGCACCAACTCGGGCCTGTGCACCCTGGCCTTCACCATCCACATGAGCCTGCTCGGCGAGACGGGCCTGCGCAAACTGGCCCTGCTGAACCACGAAAAGGCCGTCGCCACGCGCGACGCCCTGGCCACCATTCCAGGCGTCGAAGTCCTGACCGACCGCTTCTTCAATGAGTTCGCGGTGCGCCTGCCCAAGAACGCGGCCGAGGTTGTGGATCAGTTGGCCGCCCATCACGTCCTGGCTGGCGTGCCCTACAGCCGCCTGGCCCCCGACGCCGGCATGGACGATGTCCTGCTGGTCGCTGCGACCGAGACGACCCTGGATGCCGACATCCAGATTCTCGCCAAGTCGCTCTCCAAAGTCCTCGGCGCGTAAGGGATACTGACCATGAGCACCATGAACACCGTCGGCCGCCCGACCGCCCCGAACCAGGTCCAGACCAAGCCCGCCACTCTGACTGGCGGCCGCGGCCTGTTGCAGAACGAAGCCCTGATCTTCGAGGGCGACGGCTGGGGCAAGACCGGCGTCGATCTGCCGGAACCCAAGACGGACGGCTCCGACCTGGGCGACTTGGTCCGCAAGGATCCGATCGGCCTGCCCGGCCTGTCCGAGCCGGAAACCATGCGCCACTATGTGCGCCTGAGCCAAAAGAACCACGCCATCGACCTGGCCATCTATCCGCTGGGATCGTGCACGATGAAGCACAACCCGCGCCTGAACGAGAAGATGGCCCGCCTGCCCGGCTTCTCGGACATTCACCCGCTGCAGCCGATCTCGACCGTTCAGGGCGCGCTGGAGCTGATGGACACCCTGGCCCATTGGCTGAAGACCCTGACCGGCATGCCCGCCGTCGCTCTGTCGCCCAAGGCCGGCGCCCACGGCGAACTGTGCGGCCTGATGGCCATCCGCGCCGCCCACGAGGCCTCGGGCCAGCATGAGAAGCGTCGCAAGGTTCTGGTGCCAACTAGCGCCCACGGCACCAACCCCGCCACCGCCGCCTTCGTCGGCTATTCGGTGGTCGAAGTGGCCCAGACCGAAGACGGCCGCGTCGATGTGGCCGATCTGGCCGCAAAGCTGGGCGACGACGTCGCCGCCATCATGGTGACCAACCCCAACACCTGCGGCCTGTTCGAGCGCGACATCCTGGAGATCAGCCGCCTGACGCATGAGGCCGGCGCCTATTTCTACTGCGACGGCGCCAACTTCAACGCCATCGTCGGCCGGGTTCGTCCGGGCGACCTGGGCGTCGATGCGATGCACATCAACCTGCACAAGACCTTCTCGACGCCGCATGGCGGCGGCGGTCCGGGCGCGGGTCCGGTGGTCCTCTCCGAAGCCCTGGCGCCCTTCGCCCCGGCCCCCTGGGTCGTGCATGACGACGGCGGCTATCGCCTGATCGAGCGCGAGGAGGACGAGGCCGAGCAAGCCTTCGGCCGTCTGTGCGCCTTCCAGGGCCAGATGGGCATGTACACCCGCGCCCTGTCCTACATGATGTCGCACGGCGCCGACGGCCTGCGTCAGGTCGCCGAGGACGCCGTACTGAACGCCAACTACATCAAGGCCCGGCTCGGTGATTTGATGTCGGCCGCCTTCCCCGACGGCCCCTGCATGCACGAGGCCCTGTTCGACGACGAATGGCTGAAGGGCACGGACATCACCACGCTCGACTTCGCCAAGGCGATGATCGACGAGGGCTTCCACCCGATGACCATGTATTTCCCTCTGGTCGTCCACGGCGCCATGCTGATCGAGCCGACGGAAACCGAGTCCAAGGCCGAGTTGGACCGCTTCATCGAGGCGATGCGTGCCCTGGCCGAGGCGGCCAAGGCCGGCGACGTCGATCGCTTCAAAGGCGCGCCCTTCCACGCGCCTCTGAAGCGCCTCGACGAAACCCGCGCCGCCCGTTCGCCGGTTCTGCGCTGGACCGCGCCGGAAGGCTCCAACAAAGCGGCCTGACCCCTTAGTCGCCCCTTCCTGCGGGAAGGGGCTGACGCGGGGCTGATCCATCGCTAGGTCATGGCCATGACCTGGACGACAAACGACATCCCCGACCTTTCCGGCCGATTGGCCATCATCACCGGCGCGACCGGCGGGCTGGGGCTGGAAACCGCCATCGTGCTGGCCGGCAAGGGCGCCGAGGTCGTGCTGGCGGCCCGCAATCCCGACAAGGGGGCCGAGGCCGAACGGCTGATCCGGTCTCGTCATCCGAACGCGGCCGTGCGGTTCGAGCTGCTGGACCTCGCCAGCCTAGCCTCTGTCCAGGCCTTCGCCGAGCGGTATCTGGCGACGGGACGCCCCATCGACATCCTGATCGACAACGCGGGCGTCATGGCCCTGCCGACACGCCAGACGACCGTCGATGGCTTCGAGATGCAGTTCGGGACCAACTACCTCTCCCACTTCGCCCTGGTCGGCCGCCTGCTGCCTTTGCTGATTGGGGCAAAGGCCCGCGTGGTGCAGCTGTCCAGCGTCGCCCACCGCAGCGGCCATATCCGCTTGGGCGACCTGAACTATCAGACCCACTACAGCCCGTGGCCTGTCTATCAGCAGTCCAAACTGGCTATGCTGATGTTCGCCTTGGAGCTTCAGCGCCGCAACGACGCCAACGGCTGGGGCCTGACCAGCGTGGCGGCCCATCCCGGCTTCGCCCGCACCGACCTGATCGCCAACGGCCATGCCGGCAAGCCCGGCCTGTTCGCGCGCGGCGCCCGGCTCCTGGAGGCCGTGCTCAGCCATTCGGCCGCGGACGGCGCCCTGCCCATCCTGATGGCCGCAACCCTGCCGGATCCGACGCCCGGCGGCTATTACGGCCCCACCGGCTTTCAGGAGATGAAGGGGCCGCCCGGCGTTGCGGTGATCAAGCGCCAGGCCAGGGACGCAGACGTGGCCAAGCGTCTCTGGACGGAATCAGAGCGTCTGACGGGGGTCGCCTACGGCTGATGTCGCGAGACGTGTCCGTCGCGCCACGGTGCGGAGCGATCGTCTCTTCATGACCAAAGCTTCACCCGCCGGACATCCATCCGCCATGGACGCAGGGCGTTAAGAGGTCTTGTGGCAAGGTCGTCACGGTCGCCTTTTCCTTTCCCGACGAGGGATCGCGCGTCCGTGGCGATCGTTGTCATGACGATCCTCCTCCCCATCTGGCGTATTCGTGACCTCTCTCCCCGTTCCCTTCGTCCGTTCAGACAAACCGCGCGCCTCGACGCTGCGGGTCGTCAAGCGCTGGGCGCTGATGATCGGGGGTCTGTTCGTCGTGCTGCTGGGCATTCTGATCGCCCCCCTGCCTGGGCCCGGCGGCATTCCCGTCATCGCCGTCGGCCTGATGCTGATCCTAAAAAGCTCATTCTGGGCCAAGCGACAGTTCATTCGCGCCCAATATGCGCGGCCGAAATGGGTCTATCCCTTCCGTCGCCTGATGCGGAAGAAGCCCGAGTTCGCGCCCGTCTTCTGGCAACAGGCGCTCCGCGCCGAGAAGATCGTGACCAAACGCTCCAGCCGTCGCCTCTCGCGCGGCCGCAAGAGCGTTCGGCGCTATTTCCGCAAGCTTTTCCGCTAGTTGGCGCCTGATTTCGCGGTTGCGTTGCTGCAACCGCTAACCACAGTATCGTGAACACCGCTCTCCCAAGTCAGGCGTATCCTGTCTGCGCGTTATCAGAGAACCACTTAGGCGTTGGGAGGCGCTAAGGTCATGATGTCACGCGTACAAAAAGGTCTGATCGCCGGAGTTGCGGCGACCGTGGCCGTCTCACTGCTCGAAATCCCCAATATGTTCCTGAACTGGTTCGATCCCTTCCAGGGGGTCATCGCCAGCATGATGGGCATGCCCGGCAATCTGGCCGTCGGCTGGGTCGTCCATGTCATCAGCGGCGTCTTTATCCTGGGGCCGCTGTTCGCCATCCTGTGTCCCCGCCTGCCGACGGACACGCCCGAGACCAAGGGCATCGTCTTCGCCGTCGGCGCCTGGATCCTCATGATGGCGGCCATCGTGATGTTCGGGAACTATCGGACATTCACGGCCGGCGCGGGGTTCGGGACCTTCGCCTGGCTGCTGATCACCCACGCGGTCTTCGGCATCGTGCTGGGCAACGTCTATGCTCGTCTGGTGGCGCGCGACAAACGGATGGGCGCGACCATCATCGGCGGCGCCCACGCCCACTGATCACGGCTTGATCGCCCAAGAAAAAGGCCC
The DNA here is from genome assembly GCF_001592205.1 of Brevundimonas vesicularis NBRC 12165. Lineage (GTDB taxonomy): Bacteria > Pseudomonadota > Alphaproteobacteria > Caulobacterales > Caulobacteraceae > Brevundimonas > Brevundimonas vesicularis. The sequence continues at coordinate 43,049 of NZ_BCWM01000017.1, forward strand.
CCGACGGCGACGTCGGGGGCCTTGTTTCATTCAGGATCAGCCCTGATCAGTTCAGGCGATCGCCGATCTGGGCGATGGCGCTGTCGAGCAGCGGATCCTTGGCGCCGCTGGCGAGCCGTGCGGCCAGAACCTGTTCCGCCGACTTGGCGGCCAGATCGGCGGCGGCGGCCTTCACCTCGGCCGAGGCCTGGGCTTCGGCTTGGGCGATGCGGGTTTCGGCCATCTTCTGACGACGGGCCAGAGTTTCTTCCAGCTTGGCCTTGGTTTCGACTTCCAGGCGACGGGCGTCGGCCTCGGCCTGAGCCATCATCTCGGCGGCTTGGGCTTCAGCCTCGGCCTTCTCCTTGCGTATCTGGCCCAGCAGGGCTTCGGCCTCGGCGCGCAGGCGCGCGGCCTCGTCCAGGTCGGCCTGGATCTTGACGGCCTTGGCGTCCAGCGCCTTGCCGGCCATCTTGGGCACGCCGGCGGCGATCAGGATGCCGAAGAAGATGATCAGGCCGATGCCGACCCAGATCTCCGCATTGGCGAAGCTCCAGATGCCGTGTTCGAAGATCAGGTTCATCAGGCGGCTCCCTTGACGGCGGCCAGCTCGGCGGCGGTCGCGGCCTTGCCGGTCAGACGTTCGACCATGGCGGCGGTCGTGTCGGAGGCGATGGTGGAGACATTGGCCATGGCGGCGTCGCGGGTCTTGCCGATCGAGGCTTCCGCCTCGGCGATGCGGGCGTTGACCACGGCTTCTTCGGCGGCCTGACGGGCGTTCGCTTCTTCGGTCACGCGCGCCTTGGCGGCGGCGGCCGTGGCGCGGGCGTCAGCGCGAGCCTTGGCGACTTCGGCTTGAGCCTGGGCGGCCTGTTCGGCGGCTTCGGCCTGAACCTGGCGCGCGGTCGCGACGGCGGTGGAAATGGTGTCGGCCCGTTCGTCCATCACCTTGCGAAGGCGTGGCGCGAAGACCTTGGAAACCAGAACATACAGGATGACGAACAGGATCAGCAGATAGCCGATCTGGCCCGCCCAGTGTTCGAACTGGAATTGCGGCAGGCCGCCCGAGCCGTGCTCGGCGGGGGTCGCCGTCTCGGCGTGCAGGTCCGCTTCGACCGAAGGCGGGACCGCGTCGATGGTGTGGGTGCTGGCCATGAACCGTCTACTGCAGGATCAGATGAAGCGGCGCGCGGGCGAACCCCGCGCGCCGTGATCGACTGAAATCAGCCGAAGATCATCAGGATGCCGAGCACGAAGGCCAGGATGCCCAGGGCTTCGGCCAGAGCGGCGCCGACGAACAGGTTGCCGACTTGGCCGGCGGCGGCCGACGGGTTGCGCAGGGCGCCGGCAAGGAAGTTGCCGAAGATGTTGCCCACGCCCAGGGCCGAACCGATCATGCCCAGGGTGGCGAGACCAGCGCCGATGTACTTCGCGGCTTCAGCGTCCATGATTGTATTCCTAGATTAAAGTCGTTGGTGGTTGGGGTGAAGAGACTGGTCCGGCCCTTAGTGGGCGTGGTCCAGGTTGACCACATCATTGAGATAGATGCAGGCCAGAACAGCGAAAACGAAGGCTTGAAGGAAGGCCACGAGGAACTCCAGCGCAGTCAGGGCCACGACCATGCCCAGCGACAGGGCCGCCACCGGGAAGGCCAGCAGGCCGACGCCGCCGCCCAGTCCGACGATGCCCAGGGACACCACGAAGCCGGCGAAGATCTTCAGCGCGACGTGGCCGCCCAGCATGTTGCCGAACAGGCGAAGCGCCAGGGTGACGGGACGCAGAAGGAAGGAGACGAACTCGATCAGGCCCACCACCGGGCGCAGCGCCAGCGGCGCGCCCATCGGCCAGAACAGCTTGAAGAAGCCCAGGCCGTTCTTGGCGAAGCCGACGACCAGCACCAGACCGAAGGTGATCAGGGCGAAGGTGGCGGTGATCGCCAGCTGCGAGGTCGCCGTGAAGGTCAGGAACAGACCCAGAATGTTCATGCCCAGGATCAGGATGAACAGGGTGAAGATGAACGGGAAATACTTGCGGCCTTCGTGACCGATGATGGAATCGGCCAGATTGTCGATCAGGCCGAACAGGCCCTCGCCGGCGGCTTGCAGCCGGCCGGGCACGACCTGGGCGTTCGCGGTTACGGCGGCCAGGAAGCCGACGATCAGCACGAAGGCGACCGTCATGGCGATGTGCGAGTTGGTGATCGCCAGATCGACCGTCCCCAGCACAGGCAGGGTGACGTCGCCAAGGTCGACGACCTTCTGAATCGCAAACTGATGAATCGGATCGGCCATGAAGCCCTATCGTTCCCCGTCTTCGTCGGCCTCGACGTAGGGTTCGGCCGGAGCCGTCGTCCCTTGCGCCTTGGCCTGCGCCATCAGCCGGTTGGCTGTGCGACGCGCCATGTAAATCGACAAGGCGAAGCCCAGAAGGACCCCGCCGATCAAACCCCACGGACGGGTCCCGAGGGCCCAGTCTGCGATCGCTCCGAACGCCAGCCCCACGAAGACGCCGCCGAGAAGTTCGGCGATGATCTTGTAGGCCTGACCCGACACCTGATGGCCGGTCAGTTCGGCGGATTTCTCCGCCGTGGTCCGCGCCTCCAATGCGGATGCGCTGTCTTGGAGGCGTTTGATCGCCTCTTCGCGCGATTCCGACATGGGGGATAGGACCTGTGCGTTCGGCGTCCAGACAGTGCGTCCGGACGGGTCTGAATTCGGCGCGGAAACTAATCGTGAGCGGCCTACAGGTCAAGGCGTCGTGACCATGCGCTAACGCATTGTAGAATATCGACTTTCCATTCACGCCCGCCCGCCGTGACGATGCGCCGCTGCTGCGGGCGACAGAATCCGTCGCATCCGCCCTTCGGCTCCGATGGCGGTCAGCGCCGCAAACGACTAGGTTCGCCGCCATGAATGCGCATGTTCCTGCCCCCAACGCTCCGCTTCGCCCGCTTTCGGTGAGGTTGGCCACCCCGCGGGGCTTTTGCGCCGGGGTCGACCGGGCGATCCAGATCGTCGAGCGCGCGATCGAAAAGTTCGGCGCCCCCGTCTATGTGCGCCACGAGATCGTCCACAACAAACATGTGGTCGAGCGGCTGAAGGCCATGGGCGCCGTCTTCGTCAAGGAACTGGACGAATGCCCCGACGACCGGCCGGTCGTCTTCTCGGCCCACGGGGTGCCCAAGTCCGTGCCGGCGACGGCGCGGGCGCGCGAACTGGTCTTCCTGGACGCGACCTGCCCCCTGGTGTCCAAGGTCCACGTCGAGGCCGAACGTCACCATGCGGCCGGCCGGCACATCATCCTGATCGGCCACGCAGGCCACCCCGAGGTCGTCGGCACCCTGGGCCAGTTGGCGCCCGGCGCCATCACCCTGGTCGAGACCGAGGCCGACGCCGAATCGTTCGAACGCCCCGGCGACGCGCCCCTCGCCTATGCGACCCAGACCACCCTGTCGGTGGACGACACGGCGGGCATCCTGAAGGTGCTAAAGCGCCGCTTCCCCGAACTGCCCGATCCGCACAAGGAAGACATCTGCTACGCCACGACCAATCGCCAGGACGCCGTCAAGGCGCTGGGCGAGGGTTGCGACCTCGTACTGGTCGTGGGGTCCAAGAACTCGTCCAATTCAGTGCGCCTGGTCGAGGTCGCGATGCGCGCCGGCGCCCCAGCCGCCTATCTGGTGGACGATGCGTCCCAGGTGGACTGGTCCTGGTTTGACGGCGTGAACACCGTCGGCGTCACCGCCGGCGCCTCGGCGCCCGAGCCGCTGATCGAGGCACTGGTCGACGCCATCCGGGCGCGCTTTGACGCCACCGTGACCGAAGACGACGGCGCGCGCGAAACCGTCACCTTCAAACTGCCGCGCCTGCTGACGGCCTAGGCGACCGCTTTTAACGGCAGAACGACGCGGAAGGTGCTGCCGGCGCCGGGCGCTGTGACGATTTCGATCTTGCCGCCCATCAGGGCCGCCAGACCGTGCGCCGCCGTCAATCCCAGTCCCAGCCCTTCGGCGGTGCGCGTCGCGCTTTCATCGCCCTGTGTGAAAGCCTCGAACAGGCGCGCCGCTTCCGCCGGCTCCATGCCCGGCCCCGTATCCTCGACTTCCAAGGCCAAGCCCGCGCCGGCAACGGCGCGCAGCATCACGCCGCCGGTGCGTGTGAACCGCACCGCATTGTCCGTCAGCGCCGCCATCAGCTTTTCGACATGAACCGGGTCGCCCAGCCACTCGCCTTCGGCCGCCTCGACCGAAATCTTCAGCCCCTTGGCCTCGGCCGCGCCCCGGAAGTCGTTGGCGACCCGCTGCAGCAGGTTATCGGGCCGGAACGGCCGGGTTTCCAGCGCCACGGCCCCGTCGCGCAGCCGCACCACGTCTAGCAGCTCCTCGACCAGCCTCAGTTGCTGACGCCCCGACGCCTTCAGGATTTCAAGCCGCTCGCGCTGCTGTGGCGTTACCAGATCGGCCCCGATGATCTCGGCCATGCCCAGAACCCCGTTCAGGGGTGTGCGCAGTTCGTGACTGACGTTGGACAAGAACCGCGTCTTGGCCCGGTTCGCCGCCTCGGCCCGCTCCAGCGCCGCGGACAGGGCGACCTCCGAGGCTTTGAGGCGCCGAACGTCGGCCGTCGTGTTCCACAGGAGCGACCCCGTGCCGATCAGCAGCACGATGAAGAGCAGCAGCAGCAGCGGCCCGGCCTTGGTCAGGATCTGATAGCCGGGCTGCTCCGGCGCCCAGACGACACGCCCCAACAGGGCGCCGCCGACGTCGCGAACATCGACGCCGATCATGCCCTTGGGCGGCTCTGTATCGCCGGGCTGGAAGTGAATTCGGTCCAGCGCCAGCCGCGTTCGCAAGAGATTGAGCTCGCCGGCGAACGGTTTGAACGACGCGACGATCGGATCGGACGCCGGCGTCGATCCGCCTGCCGTATGCCGCACGACGGTGGAGGCCCCCAGCACATAGACGTCGTCGCCGACGCGAACAAACGCCGCCTTCAGCCGCACCCCGGCATCAGCGGTGACCGATCGGTCGCGCCCGGCGGCCTCGGCCCGGAGCGCGTCGATCAGCGGCCGGGCCGCCTGGCCGAATGGCTCGCCGACCTGCGTCTCGGCCGGTCGGCCCAGCGTGCTGATGCGAAACAGCCGCCCGGTCCCGTCATAACCCAGTGTGAACTGATGCTTGTGTTGCGCGGCGTAGAAGGCGCCGAAGTTGCGGTCGTACCAGGCTACATCGCCCGCCGTCATCCGATCGACGGCCTCGTCCCAGACCGAGGCGGTGGTCAGGTTTTCGCCGATGGTTTCCAGCGCGCGCGTCAGACGCAGCCGCACCAGACCTTCTTCCTTGCGCGCCTGGTGGGCGTCGATGCCGCGACTGACGATCGCCAGAACCCCAGCCATGCCGATGATGGACGATAGCATCAGGATCAACGCGATCCTGAACGTGCTCCACGCCCGCCAACCCGTCTTCGATGTCACGCCACTCATACGGTCTGGCTTAGGGTGCGCAGACTAAGACGTCGTGAACATCATCCAGCTCAGCTGCGTTCGCCGACGAAATCCTGGGCGAACTCGGGCGCCTCGTCGTCCAGCGGCAATGTGCCGTCCTCGTCGTCCGCCTCGGAGGCGCGGCTTGGGTCGGGCACCTCGAATCCGACCGGCAGCGACAGGTCCAGCAGGCCCGCCGCTTTCATCTCCTGCACGCCCGGCAGATCGTACAGGGTCGCAAGGCCGAAATGCTCCAGGAACCGGTCGGTGGTCGCATAGGTTACGGGCCGCCCCGGCGTGCGCCGGCGTCCGCGCAGCCGCACGAACCCCATCTCTAGCAACAGGTCCAGCGTGCCCTTGGAGATGCTGACGCCGCGCACGCTCTCGATCTCGGCGCGGGTGATGGGCTGGTGATAGGCGATGATGGCCAGGGTCTCCAGCGCGGCCTTGGACAGACGGCGCGGCTCCTCGCGCTCCCGCGTCATCATGAAGGCCAGGTCCGGCGCGGTGCGGAAGCGCCAGCGGTCGGCGACGCACTCCAGCTCGACCCCCCGCCCCTCGTAGCGGGCGCGCAGACCCGATATGGCGCGGGCGACATTGCAGTTCTCGGGCAGGCGCGCGGCGATCTCGGCCGCCGTCAACGGCCCGGCGGCGGCGAACAACAGGGCCTCAACCCGCCGCTCGATCTCGGCCTCGTCGGGCTGGAACGACAGGTCGCTCACGGCGTCAGCTCCAGCGGCTGGCCCGGTCCGCGCCGCTTCAGATACAGGTCCGCGAACGCCTCGCTTTGCCGAATGTCCATCGCCCCCTCCTTCACCAGCTCCAGACTGGCCGACAGGGTCGAGGCCGTAAAGCTGGCCTGGCTGGGCCCCTCCTCGTCCTCACGATGGGGCGCGACCTGTTCCAGCGGCGTCCAGTCGGCCAACTTCGGCATGATCTCGCGCAGCCAGTCGCGGGCGGCTTCCAATGGAAAGGCTTCGACCCGCTGGCCGGGGGCATAGCGCCGGGCCTCCTCACGCCGGCGCTGCACCACATAGGCGCTCATCAGTTCATACAGGCTGGCGTCGATGCGATCCGACGGCACGATCACCGTCGCCTCGGGATCGCCGCGCGTGAAGACGTCGCGCTTCAGCTGGGGCCGCGCCATCAGCTGTTCGACGGCCTTTCGCATCGCTTCCAGCTTCTGCAGCCGGAACGCCAGGGCGGCGGCCATTTCCTCAGCCGGCGGCTCTTCGGCCTTGCCCTTGTCGGTGCGCGGCAACAGCAGACGCGACTTCAGATAGGCCAGCCACGACGCCATCACCAGATAGTCCGCCGCAAGGGCGAAGTTGCGCCTGCGCGCCTCGTGCACGAAGGCCAGATACTGTTCCGCCAGTTGGGTGATCGACAGCTTCAGCAGATCGACCTTCTGGTTTCGCGCCAGGGCCAGCAGGACATGCAGCGGTCCCTCATAGCCTTCCAGATCGACGACGAAGGCCTCGCGCTCCTCGACCTCCTCGGCGTTGAAATCCAGATTGGGCTGGAAAGACTCCGTCATAGGTCTTCAGGCCTGCGCCTCACCAACGTCCGGCCCCTTGGCGGCGTCCATCCGACCGCCCATGGCCTTGAAGAAGCGATCGTGCCCCGCGACGGGATCCAGCGGTTCGGGCGTCCGCACAATTCGGGCCAGCGCGGCTTCCGCCCGGCGGCGCGCCCCGCCCTTCAGCGGTCCGACGCCCTCGGCGACCTGGCGCATTTCGTCCATGTCGCCGTTCCAGTGGACGACGAGATCGCACCCCGCCTTCAGGGCCTTGTACGCCCGCTGGGTCAGCGAGCCGGACAGGGCGTTCATCACCAGATCGTCGGACAGCAGCAGACCGCCGAATCCCAAGCGCTCGCGGATCAGGCGAATGGCCTTCTTGGATTGCGTCGCCGGATGTTTGCGATCGATCGCGGTGAAGACGATGTGCGCCGTCATGCCGATCGGCATGTCCGACAGGGCCTTGAACGGGGCAAAGTCCCAGGCGTCCAGCGTGTCCAGATCGGCATGAACCGTGGGCAGGTCCTTGTGCGTGTCCGCAAAGGCCCGGCCGTGGCCCGGCATGTGCTTGATGCAGGGTAGAACCCCGCCCGCCAGCAGCCCCTCCGCCGCCGCCCGGCCCAGCACGGCGACCGTCTCGGGATCGACGCCATAGGCGCGGTCGCCGATGATGTCGTGGGCGCCGGGAACCGGCACGTCCAGCACCGGCAGCAGATCGACGGTCACGCCGACCTCGCGCAGATCGTGCGCCATCAGACGTGCGCCCAGCCGCGTCAGCTCACGCGCCTGAGCCAGCTCGTTCGTCGCCTTCAGATAGGCGTTACCCGGCGGATATTTGGGCCAGTGGGGCGGCCCCATGCGCTGGACCCGACCGCCTTCCTGGTCGATCAGGATCGGCGCCTCGGGATCGCCGATGCACGCCCGCAGCTCGTCGGTCAGGGCCCGCACCTGTTCCGGCGTGTCGATGTTGCGCCGAAACAGGATGAAGCCCCAGGGTCGGACCTCGGCGAAGAAGGCCTTTTCGGCCTCCGTCAGCCGATGTCCCAGGCAGCCATAGATGGCGGCGGACGTCACCGGACGATGCAGTCCCGGCCCGCCGCCTTCAGCGCGTTGCAGAAGGCGACCGCCCGTTCGCGCGACAGGCCCGAGAAGGCCGTGCGGTACAGGGTCGATCCGCTGGACGAGGTCACTTCGGTCACGCGCTTTTCAGCGCCCGAGGCGAACGCGCCGAACCGGCCGGCCACCGCAGCGTACTCGCGGTCCGCGATCTCGGTCGAGGAGAAGGCGCCGATCTGCACCGAGGCTGATCCGCCGGTCGCGGCCGGAGCCTTTGTCGCCGGCGCAGCGACGGGCGCGGGCGCCGGGGTTGTCGGACGCGGCGCAGGCGCGGCCGGCGTCGCCGTCTTGGCGGGCGGCAGGCCCTGTCCGGTCGGTGCGGCGGTCGGCGGCGCGGCCGGACGCGGCTGGGGCGCCTCGGGCGGCGGGGTGAAGGTCACCGGCGCATCGGTCGTCTCGGTCTCGTCGCGATAGACGCGAACGCCTGCGGCCGGGTCGATCGGCTGGGCGTCGATGGGCGCGGCGGTCTTCATCTCGCCGACGGGCTGACCCACGGCCGGCGGCGCGTCGGTCGAGGCGCGCATGCCGGAACGATAGAAGAAGATCACCGCCACGATCAGCAGCAGCAGGACCACCGCGCTGATGATCAACGTCACCGGCGGCGCCTTGCCCCCGCCCGCGCCGACATTGCGGCCGCTGCGCGGGTCATAGCTGTTGCGGCGGAACGGCAGGTCGTCGTCGGTCGGCGGCGTATAGGCGCCCCGGCCGGGTTTGTTGTCGTCTTCAAAGGACATGGTCGCGCTCCGCCGTCTGTCGGCGCGAATCGGCGCGCCGAACGATCACTCTACGCCCCCGCGTGCATCTTTCGAATCACAGATCGAGGGCGAGGTCGAGGCTGAATAGCTTCTGGTGCACTTCTATGGCGTAACGGTCGGTCATGCCGGCGATGTAGTCGCACACGGCGCGCGCCCGCTGCGTCTTGTCCGGGGTCATCGCCGGCTCTCCCCATTCCGGCGGCATCACCTCCGGCTCGGCCATGAACAGTTCGAACAGCTGCGACAGCACGCGCCGCGCCTGGCTGCGGGTGCGGTTGACGCGGTAGTGGCGATACATCCGCTCGAACAGGAACTTTCTCAGCACCGCCAGATCGACGTGCATGGCCTGCGAGAAATCCACCATCGTGCGCTTGGCCATCCGCACGTCCTCGGTCGTGACGATCCGGTCTTCCTCAAGCCGCCGCGCCGTTTCGGCCAGCACGTCCTCGACCATGACGCCGATCATTCGCCGCACCGCCTCGATCCGCAGCATCCGGTCGTCGATCGTGGGCCAGTCGCGGCGCACCTCGGCCAACATCGGCCCGATCAGCGGCACCTGATCCAGATCGCGCAGGGTGATCAGACCCGCCTGCACCCCGTCGTCCACGTCGTGATTGTTATAGGCGATGTCGTCAGCGATCGCCGCGCATTGGGCCTCCAGCGAGGCGAATGTCCCCAGCCGCAGGTCCCACCCCGCCTCGCCGCCTGCCGCATAGGGGCGCACGACCGACCAGGCCGGCTCGTCCAGCCGATGCGACACCGGGCCGTTGTGCTTGATGACGCCCTCGACGGTCTCCCAGCTGAGGTTCAGCCCGTCGAACTGCGGATAGCGGTTCTCCAGCTCGGTCACGACGCGGAAGCTCTGGACGTTGTGATCGAACCCGCCGTGATCGCGCATCTGCACCACCAGCTCGTCCTCGCCGGCGTGGGCGAACGGCGGATGGCCCAGGTCGTGGGCCAGGGCGATGGTCTCGGCCAGGTCGTCGTCCAGCCTCAGCGCATGGGCCAGCGACCGCGCGATCTGCGCCACCTCCAGCGAATGGGTCAGGCGGGTGCGGTAGTGATCGCCCTCATGCGCCACGAAGACCTGGGTCTTTTCCTTCAGCCGCCGGAACGCCGTCGCATGGATGATGCGATCACGGTCCCGCGCAAAGGCGGTGCGCGTGCGGCTGGCGGGCTCGAAAACGCGGCGGCCCTGGGTCAGGTCGGCCCGTTCGGCATAGGAAGCGAGGTCTGTGTGGCTCAAGTCATCAACTTTGAGGCTGCTTTGATGCGGGGGGCCTTTGCGAACGGCCCTGCCCGCCTCATATAGACAGCCGTGAGCACCGTCCAATCCACAGAACCGTCCACACCCGCCTTCACCGTCGCCACGCGCGCGCCGGAAGGCATCGTCCTAGCCGCCAGCGCCGCCAAGCGGCTGGCGAAACTGGGGGCGGCCGAGGGCAAGACCCTGATGCTGCGGGTCGCGGTGGACGGCGGCGGCTGCTCGGGCTTCCAGTATCGGTTCGAACTGGTCGAGACGGCCGAGGACGACGATCTGCGCATCCTGGCCGACGGCCAGACCGCCCTCATCGACCCCGTCTCGATTCCCTTCCTGAAGAACTCCGAGATCGCTTACGTCGATGAACTGGCCGGCGCCCAGTTCGTGGTCAGGAACCCCAACGCCGCCTCCAGCTGCGGCTGCGGCGTCAGCTTCTCGATCTGACGACGGCCCAGCCGGTCGCCAAGATCGGCGAGGCCAGTAAGGTCGCAAACACCCAGTCCCAAACCCCATCCTGCAACAGCGCGCCCACCAGCCCGATCAGGCTGAGCGCAAACAGGACGATGGGCGCGCGGAAGATGGCCCACAGGGTCAAATCCCTCGGGTTGTGACGGCGACGGCTCACGCCTTCCGCCTCCCCTTGCCCAGCCACAGATAAAGACCGGACCCCAGGATCACGATGGTGGCGATGTCCAGGAGCGCCCACAGGATCTTCAGCGCCAGCCCGCCATAGTCGCCGAAATGCAGCGGCTGCGACAGCGACAGAGTCTTCACATACCAGGGCATCGGCGCCACCGCCGCCAGTTCGCCCGTCCGCGCGTCGATCAGGGCCGGCGTCGTCATGTGCGTCGTCAGCGGCGTGTCGCCGTGGAAGAAGACGGCATAGTGGTGGTCGGTCGAATAGTCGGTTCCCGGAAACGCCACGAACTGCAGCTTCATGCCCGGCAGCGCCGCCTTGGCCCGTTCCACCGCCGCATCCAGCGAGGCCCGGCCTTGGGCGGGGGCCGGCGCATCATAGGCGACCGTCAACTCCTTCAGCGCCGTCTCTTTCCAATAGGCCAGTATGGGCGTGGCCAGGGTGTTCACGACCCCTGTCAGCCCCACCACCAGCACCCAGGCCGCTGTCACCACGCCCAGCAGATTGTGGTAGTCGAGCCACCGCGTCCGCGCCGCCTTTTTGACCCGCACCGTCCCGAACGGCAGCCGACGCATGAAGGGCGCATACAGCACCACGCCCGACACTACCGCCACGACCAGCAACAGCCCCATCGCGCCCAGAAACAGCATTCCCGGCAGACCCAGGAACATGTCGGTGTGCAGCTGAAGCAGGAACTCCATCACCGGATGACCGGCGACCAGCGGCGCGCCATCGCCGCTGGTCTGGTCGATGGGCTCGAAACTGTATTTGCCGGCCGGGGCGTCCGGGGCGCGGCTGGTGACGTTCACCACCGGCCGTTCGTCGTCGAAGCTCATGAAGGCCGGAACCTCGCCCGGATGTTTGGCCAGACCCGCGGCCAGCACCTCGTCCAGCGTCAGCAGTCGGCCGTCTGGGTTCTTCGGCGCCCACGGCTCATGCAGCAGCGCCGCGTTCAGCTCGTGGCTGAACACCAGCGGCAGCCCTGTGACGCACAGCATCAGCAGGAACAGGGTCGAGATCAGGCTCGACCACTTGTGCGTCCAGGTCCAGGCGCGGATCGTCCGGGCGTGCATCGGCCGGCGCGGATCAGAACTCGGTCGAGACCGACAGACGCAAGGTCCGCGGCGCGCCCAGCGTCAGATAGTTCGATCCCGGATAGCCGCCGACCGCGACCCACTGATCCTCGTCCGCGACATTCTCCACCCGCGCCCGCAGCGTCACCGGCTTGTCGCCCGCCACGAAGGCGTAGCGCACGCCGGCGTCGAACCGGGTCCAGCTTTCCAGCTCCAGCGTATTGGTCGCATTGGCCGGCTGGGCGCCGGTATGGACCGCCCGGCCCTCGACCGTCAGGCCGCTGACCATCGGCACGTCCCATTCGACGTTCAGATTGGCCTGGAAGTCCGGCACCCCGATCGCCGACTTGCCCGCATTGGCGGCGGTCAGCGACCGATTGATCTCGGCGTCCAGCCATGTCGCGCCGCCGATCAGACGCAAGCCTGCGACCGGTTCGCCATAGACGGTCAGCTCGACGCCCTTGTTCTCCTGCTCGCCGCCGTCGGTGTAGACGCCTTCCGGCAGAACATTCGACGCAGGGTTTCCGTTGGACGTGATGGAAACGAGCGCGCTGGGCAGGGTTGTGCGAAAGACGCTGAGCGTTCCGCCGAACGATCCTGCGTCATACTTCGCCCCTATCTCGGCCTGCTTAGCGCGGAAGGGCTCGAGCACATCGCCACCATTAGTGACGTTGACCGGCACTGCGGCGTTCCCCCAGCCCTCCACCACAGCATTGGCCAAGACGGGCGCGGTCGTGCCCGGAACCAGGGCTTCGGCATAGTTGGCGTACAGTGAAATCGTGTTGCTGGGCTTGTAGACCACGGCGAAGGCCGGCGTCGTCGCGTCGCTGGAATAGCCCGACGTGAATGCGCCGTCGGCATAGGCATAGGATCGGGTTTCGATCTCCTGATAGCGGACGCCGACGGTCGCCAGCAGCCGTCCATCCAGGAAGGACAGCACATCGGCGACGGCGAAACTGGTGTTCTTGACCCGCTCGGTGACGTTGGGATCATCCAGATCGCCCGAGACGCTTGCGATGGTCGGCGCCGGCGACAACAGCGGATTGGTCAGCGTCCCCATCGCATAGCCGGCGAAGCTCGACGCCGCCCAGGCGTTCTTGGACTTGGACTGAATCTGCGAGGCCGAAGCGACCAGACGATGTTCAATCGGGCCGGTCGTCAGGTCGGCGCGCACGCCGATGTCGCCCGACCAGACCGTGTCCTCGCGGATATTGTCGAAGCGATAGCCGCGGATCGCGCCCGCCGCGTCGGCGCGCGGATTGGCCAGGCTGTTGTCTTCCTCGCCCTGACGCCCGCCGAAGGCGGCCCAGGCGCTAATGCTGTCGGTCAGGTCGAGCTCGCCGCGCACGGCGCCGAACAGCTGCTCCTCGTCGGTGTAGGTCCAGCGCTGGGCGAAGTTCTTGTCGGCCGAGGGCGCGTCAGGGATGGCGGTTCCCGGCGTCACGCTGGGGCGGGGCGCGTCGATCCGGTGATCCTGCCAGCCCAGATCGGCCGAAAACCGGGCGCGATCGCCTCGGCGGTCCAGTCCAAGGCCGACGACCCGCAGTTGGCCGGTCTCGTCCTCGACGGCGCTTTCGCCCGCACGGCTGGCGATGTTCAGGCGCGCGCCCCATTCGCCTTCGTCGCCGAAACGGCGAGCTAGGTCGGCGGCGGCGTAGATCTCGTCACGGCCCGACACGCCACCGGTCAGGCGCGTCAGGGGGGCGTCGCCCGCCCGCTTCGGCGTCAGGTTGAAGGCGCCGCCGACCCCCGTTCCGCCTGGCGCAGCGCCGTTTAGGAAGGTGGAGGCGCCGCGAAACACCTCGACCCGCTCGACCAGTTCGGCCGCCACGAACTGGCGCGGCAAGACGCCATAGAGGCCGTTGTAGCTCATGTCGTCCGAATAGACCGGAAAGCCGCGAACGACATACAGCTCCTGGAAGTTGCCGAAGCCCTTGGACACACGCACCGTCGGGTCGTTCTGCAGCACGTCGCCGATGCCGCGCGCCTGCTGATCACGCACCAGTTTTTCGGTGTAGTTGGCGGTCGAGAACGGCGTGTCCATCACGCTCAGATTGCCCAGCAGACCAATGCGTCCGCCGCGCGCCACCTGACCGCCCGCAGCCGGCGCCGTCAGCCGAACCTGCGATCCCGTCACCACGATCTCGCCCAGCTCCGCCGGGGCCATCGCCTGCTGCGCCAGCACCGGCGAGGCGAGCGTCAGCGCAAGGGCGCTGGCAGTGAAAAGAACGGAGGCACGGCGAAGGCAGAGCATTTTGATACGCATTCTCAAAATCAAGCTGCGCGTCCCTAGCCCGATCGGCTGGTGCAATGCAATCCGCCGCACCCGCGACATATTGCATTTAGCTGATTTCCTAATTAGGAAGGTCGCTATGAACACCCTGTTCAAGGCCCTGTCGCATCCGGTGCGTCGTCGCATCATAGCCATGCTGCGCGCCGGTCCGCTGGCCTCCGGCGATATCGCCGCCGCCTTTGACATGAGCTGGCCCACCATCACGGGCCACCTCAACGCTCTGAAGGAGGCCGGCCTGGTCAGCCCGGAGCGCGAGGGCCAGACCATCCGCTATCGGTTGGAAATCTCGGCGGTCGAGGATGCCATGGCCTTTCTGATGGACATCGTCGGAACCGGCGAAGCGACCGAACCCCTGCCCCAGCCCTCAAAGGAACCACGCCGATGAAGGATCGCCTGTCACTGCTGGACTATCTGACCCTCGCCGTCTTCGGCGTGCAGGCGGCGTTCGCCCTCTACATCGGCGTCAACGGCCCGACGACGCCCATGCCGATGCACTGGAATGCGGACTGGCAGGTCGATCGCTGGGGCGACCGGGTGGAGTTCGCGACCTTCGCGGGCGGCATTGCGGTGATCGGCTTCATCGCCGCCGCCGGCCTGGGTCTGGCCGCCCTGCGCGCCGAGGAGGAGGGTGACTCCTCACGGCGTCGCTCGATGCGGATCGGTCAGGGGCTGACCGTGTTCATCGTCGCCGCCATAGGCCTGGTGATCGCCTGGGCCAGCCTGGGGCACGCGACCGTCGACAGCGGCCCCACCGTCATGACCGGCGCCTTGTCGCTGATACTGCTGGTCACCGGCGCCTTCCTCGGCCGTGTCGCGCCCAATCCCCTGATCGGCGTGCGCACGCCTTGGAGCTACAAGAGCCGCCTGGCCTGGGATCGCTCGAACCGTCTGGCCGGCCGGCTGTTCTGTCTGGTCGGTCTGGCCGGTCTGATCGCCGCGCCGCTTGCGTCCCCGCCCTATGGCGTCACGGCCCTGATCGCCGCCGTCATCGTCGTCGCAGGCCTTTCGATCTTCGAAAGCTGGCGCGTGTGGCGCGCCGATCCCGACCGCCAACCCTTCTGATCTCGCCGCCAAGGAGACCGCCATGCCGATGCTGACCCCCGTGCTTCTCGCCGCCAGCCTGCTCGCCGGCCCGGTCTCGACCGACATCGCCCTGCCCGCCCAGCCCGCACCCTTGCATGGCACGCTGCTGTCGCCCGAGGCGCCGACGGCCGTCGCCGTCATCCTGCCCGGCTCAGGCCCAACCGATCGGGACGGGAACAGCCCGATGGGCGTCGCCGCCTCCACCTATCGCCTGCTGGCCGAGGGACTGGCGGAACAGGGCGTCGCCACCCTGCGCATCGACAAGCGCGGCGTCGCGGCCAGCACAGCCGCCGGGTTCGACGAAACCCGGCTGCGTTTCGACGACTACGCCGCCGACGCCCGCGCCTGGGCCGCCGAGGCCGCCTCGCGGACGGGACAGCCCTGCGCCTGGCTGATCGGCCACAGCGAAGGCGCTTTGGTCGCGCTGAAGGCGGTCGAGGGCGGAGACGATAAGGTCTGCGGTCTGATCCTGCTGGCGGGCGCGGGTCGCCCAGCCGGCGCGAGTATCCGCGAACAGCTTCAGGCCGGCCTGCCCGAGCCGATGAAGCCCCAGGCCTTCGCCGTCCTGACCGAGCTCGAGGCCGGCCGCACCGTCACCGACACGCCTCCCGCTCTGTCGGCCCTGTTCCGCCCGTCGGTCCAGCCCTATCTGATCTCGTGGTTCGCGCTGGACCCCGCCGCCCTGCTCGCCGCCTACGACGGTCCGGTCTTCATCGGCCAGGGGACCACCGACCTTCAGATCGGCGTCACGGACGCCCAGGCCCTCGCCGCCGCCGACCCCAAGGCCACGATGAAACTCTGGGACGGCGTCAACCACCTCCTCAAGACCGCCCCCGCCGATCGCGCAGCCAATCTGGCGAGCTATGCCGACCCGACGCTGCCGCTCGCGCCGGGTGTGGCGGAGGATGTGGGGGCGTTCATCAAGGCGAACGGGAGGCGCTGAAGGCCGCCCGCCAGATCCGCAGTCAATCCGACGGCGCACCATCAAGCGCGTGCTCAGCGATGAAGTCGACGACCGCGCGGCCATTCGGCGTGGAGGGCGTCACCACATCGAAATGGTTGGCGCCTTGAGGGACCAGAACCTCGATATCATCGCCGCCTTGGCGCGCGGCCGCGATATAGGATTGCATGAACTCACCCAGGTCCGCGGGCACGAGCAGTTGCCGGAGTCCCAGAGGCAGATGATCCTGCGGACTGGCGATCAAATATTCAGCCGGCTTTTCCGACGGCGTCCCGCCCATCAGCGGGGCGATGACAGGCTCCCCGCAGACCTGGGCGTCGACGCCGACGAACGGCGCCAGTGTGCCGGGACCATCGATGGCGACGACGCTTTGCGGATGGATAGGCGTCGCCGACCAAGGCGCAGCTAGACGCGGCCGGGACGCCGCCCACAGGGCGAAGAACGCGCCCGCCGAATGGCCCACGATAGTCACGCGATCGAGATCGAGCCTGTAGCGCGGCGCAACTTCAGCCAGCTTATCCACCGCGTGCGCCACATCCTGAAACGTGCCGGGCCAGCCGCCGCCCGGATCGCCGACGCGACGGTATTCGATATTCCAAGTCGCAAAGCCCTTCTGGCCCAAAGCGTCGGCCAAGGCGGCGATGCCGCGCCGGTTATCGACGCTGGCTTTGAAGCAGCCGCCATGCATGATGATCGCAACCGGGAACGGCCCGTCCCCTGCCGGAACACGCAGATCGGCCACCTGCAACGGACCGTCGCCATAGGCGATGGTGGCCACGGGCTGCGATGCCCGCGCGCCCTCGGCCTTGTAGATGGTTTCCGGGGACTGAGCCCATGCCAGGTTCGTCGAACACAGCAGGATGGTGACGCAACCGACCAAAGACAATCGACGCACGACACTCTCCCACGATCTGTTCCGAGCAACCCTCTCACAGCGGGAGACACTCCACAATCGTCGTTCGCCGAAGAGGTCAGCCCGTTCGATCGTCTCCGATCGCGCCCCGCGCCTCACCCGCCAAAGCGAAAAACCGCTCCCGCACCTCTGCTGCGAACGGGTTGTCGCGTTCGATGGCGCGGAAGACGGCGGGGCTGTCGTGGCGGACCATGTCGACGGCCTGCATCAGCCGGTCGAAACTGGCGGTGGTCATGCGCGTCGGCAGGGGCTCCATCGCCATCAGGACGCGGGCGATCAGATGGGTCAGGCCCTGCACCGTGGCGGCCTCGCGGTCGTGGTCCTCGGGGCTGACCTGAAACACCTTAAGCCTCAGCGCCCGGCGGCAGAAGGCGGCGACGCGGCGGGCGTCTCTCGCCCCCCTCACCTTGCACACGGCGATCCGCAGGCCCGCGATGCCGTCCTTGCCGCTCTGCGGGCCGAACAGGGGATGGGTGCCGACGATCTGCACGCCGGGCGGCAGCAGGGCGTCCATCGCCTGCGTCGGCTTCACCTTCACCGAGCCCACGTCGATCACGAGGGCGTCGGGCCTTAGGAGCGGGCCGATGGCGATCAGCGTCGCCTCCAACGCCTCGACCGGCACGGCCAGCACCACCGTGGGACAGGCCGCAGCGGTCGCCAGATCGGTCAGGGTCGCGAGGCCTTCGTCATCGCTCGCGGCCGGATCATGCGCCAGGATGTCGAACCCCGGCGACAGATGCCGCGCCGTCAGCCGCCCGAAGGCGCCGAAGCCGATCAGGCCGAGCGTTTCCCTCACAGTGTCTCCATGAACCGCACCGGCCGCCCGTGCGCCGATCCGATCAGTTCGCCGTCCTGCATCACCACCCGGCCGCGCACGATCGTCGCCATCGGCCAGCCTGTCGCCTCCACCCCATCGAACGGGGTCCAGCCGCAGCGCGTCGCCTGCTGATCGTGGGTGATCGTCCGCTTGGCTTTCAGATCGACGATGGTCAGGTCAGCGTCATAACTGACAGCCATCCGCCCCTTGTTCGCGGTCCCGAACACCCGCTGCGCCCCCGCCGAGGTCAGGTCGATGAAGCGCTCCAGCGACAGCCGCCCATTGGCCACATGGGTCAGCATCAGCGGCACCAGCGTCTGCACACCCGGCATGCCGGACGGCGAGGCCGGATAGGGCTTGGCCTTCTCCTCCTTGGTGTGCGGCGCGTGGTCCGAGCCCAGCACGTCGGCCACGCCCTGCTGCATGCCCCAAAGCCACAGGGCGTCCACATGCTCCTGCGACCGGATCGGCGGGTTCATCTGGGCATAGCTGCCCAGCCGCTCATAGGCTTCCGGTCCAACCAGGGTCAGGTGCTGGGGCGTGATCTCGACGGTGGCGACATCCTTGTGGAAGCGCAGATATTCCATCTCGTCCTTGGTCGTGACGTGCAGCACATGGATGCGCGCGCCCGTCTCCTGGGCCAAGCCGACCAGGCGGCGGGTCGAGCGGATGGCGCTTTCGGCGTCACGGACCTCGGGGTGGCTGGTCCAATCGCCGGTGCGGGCCAGGCCGCGCCGCTCGACCAGCCGGTATTCGTCCTCGGAGTGGAAGGTGGCGCGTCGGCGCACATTGGACAGGACCTTACGCACCCCCTCGTCGTCGGCGATCAGCAGGTCGCCGGTCGAGGCGCCCATGAAGACCTTGACCCCGCAGCAGCCCGGCAACCGCTCCAGCTCGCTCAGATAGTCCGCATTCTCGTGCGTGCCGCCGACGTAGAAGGCGTGGTCCGTCCACATCCGATCCTTCGCCCGCGCCAGCTTGTCGGCCATGGTGTCGGGGTCGGTGGTGTTGGGATTGGTGTTTGGCATCTCGAACACGGCGACGACGCCGCCTAGGGCCGCCGCGCGGCTGCCCGTCTCCAGATCTTCCTTCCACTCCAGCCCCGGCTCGCGGAAATGGACCTGGGTGTCGATCACCCCGGGCAGGACCGTCAGACCCGTCGCGTCGAAGACTTCACCCGCCGAGGCCTGGGACAGGTCGCCGATAAAGGCGATCTTGCCGTCGATCACCCCGACATCCGCCATGCCCCGCCCCGCATGGTTCGCCACTTCGCCGCCACGGACGATCAGGTCATAGGTCTGGGTCATGAGAAATCCTGCGGGTGTTTCCGCGGTTCTAGCGGATGCAGCGTCGACCATGAAAGCCGCTAAACGCTCTCCCTCCCCGTTCGGGGAGGGTGGCCGAGCCGCAGGCGAGGTCGGGTGGGGACGGCAAGGTGAAACGACACAGGTCCGTCGCAGGATGGCCGGCCGCACCCACCCGGCCGCTTCGCGGCCACCCTCCCCGAACGGGGAGGGAGATCGGGTTCAGCCCCGCGCCTTCAACATCCGCTGCGCCGCCTTCATCACCCGCTCCCACGGCAGATCCATCATATGCTGGATCGCCTGGTTCAGTCGCGGATCCAGCTTCTTGAACTCTTCATAGGTGCGCGGCCCGCGCACGGCTTCGCCCTTCCAGGGTCCGCGCACGGTCTCGTCCGACGGTCCAAACACGGCCACCACCGGCGCGCCCGAGGCCACGGCCAGCTGGGTCCAGATCGAGTCCGCCCCGATATACAGCACCGACGCCGACAGGGCCGCCACCGTCTGCAGGCGCGTCAGCCTGCCCTGAAGCTCGATCACCCGCGCGCGCGGCACGGCGTAGCGGATCGTGTGCGCCGCCTCGCGGTCGATCTCCTCGCCCACGATCATCAGCCGCCCGCCCGCCAGCGGCCCGTCGTCGGCCAGCAGCTTGGCCGCGACCTTGGCGTAGCGTTCGGCGGGCCAGCGCTTGCCCATCCATTCCACGCCCGGCCCGACCGCCAGGATCGGCCCGTCTCCACCCGTCGCCGGGATCAATGCATCGACCTGGGCCCGCGTCTCATCCGAGACATAGAGTTTCGGCGCCGGAGTCTCGTCCGGCTCCAGCTTCAACACCCCCGCCGCCGCCTCGACCGCATGCAGGCCCGGCTGATCCTTGCCCCGCACCGCGCGCTTGTGCCGCCTCAGCTTGCCCGACAGGTCCGAGCCGCGCATGTCCACGACCAGCCCCCATTTGGTCGCCCGCACCTGGTTCCACAGGGCGATCCATTCGAAATGGCCTTCGCGCTCCAGCACGATCAACTTCGTCAGGCGCGGCGTATCGGCGAACAGCGGCGCGCTGGCGGCCGATCCGACGATGGTGAAGGTCGCGTGCGGCAGGCTCTCGACCAGATGCGCCAGCACGCCTGAAGACAGCACGGCGTCCTCGGCGTCCGCCTCGGCGATGTACAGGATGGGAAACCGCCCGATCATCCGTCGACGGATACAGGGATTCTATCTGCGGTTCAGCGCCAAACGCGTGTTTCCACAGGAAGGCCCCATGCGCTACAGCGACGCGCATGAGCCAGACGCCCGACGCCGCCCCCGATCCAGAAGCCGCCGCCCTTGAACGCTTCAAGGCCCAGCGCGTGACGGCCATCTACCGGCTGGATCTGATCGCCAAGGGCGCGACGATTTCCTACGAGGACGGCACGCCGATCGACATGGCCTCCGAAAAGGCCCGGCTGGAAGCGGTCGTCGCCGACATGGACCGCCGCATCGCCCGGCTGGAGCGTTCAGCCGGGTGAGCCTGCCCCTCCTCCCCGGCCGGACCTGCGGCGGTTGCGTCGAATGCTGCCGGGTCATTCCGCTGAACCTGCCGGAACTGGCCAAGCCGACGGGCGAACTGTGCGCCTATTGCGTCGACGGCGCCGGGTGTTCGGTCCACGCGATCCGGCCGAACACCTGCCGCATCTGGTTCTGCCTGTGGCGCGTGGTCGAGCTGTCGGACAACTGGCGACCAGATCGCAGCGGGGTCATCGTCCGCCCCGACGGCGTCGAGGATGGGGTCATCACCCTGTATGTCCTGCGCCGCTCCGACTTCCTGGCCTCGCCCGAGTTTTTCGTGACCGTCGCCGGCTGGGTCGCGGAAGGGATCGAGGTGGCGCTCAGCATTCCCGGCCCTGTCGGCACCTATCCCGCCCGCGCCGTCGTCATCGATTGGCTGCGCCCGGCGATCGAGGATGGCGACACGGACGCCTTCACGACGCGCGTCCTGATGTCCCTCGACACCCTGGCCGAACACGACTTCCAGCCGGACGGCGTCGTCGCGCGATATGCGGTGACGCCTTCCGGCTCCCAGCCGATCTAAGTGCAGCTCGCCAGCTAGCCTAGACCAAGGGTCTAAGGCTTCAGGCGGCCTTGTCCCAGTCCAGCACCACCTTGCCCGACTGGCCCGACTTCATGGCTTCGAAGCCTTCGCGATAGTCGGCGTAGCCCAGGCGGTGCGTGATCAGCGGGCTGAGGTCCAGCCCGGCCTTCAGCAGGCCCAGCATCTTGCGCCAGGTGGTGAACATCTCGCGGCCATAGACGCCCTTGATCGTCAGGGCCTTCAGGATGATCGCGCCCCAGTCGGTCTCCATCGGCTTGCCGGGAATGCCCAGCAGCGCCATGCCGCCGCCCATGATCAGAGTGTCGACGCACTGTTTGAAGGCGATGGGCGAGCCTGACATCTCCAGCGCCACGTCGAAGCCGACCTTCAGGCCCAGCTCCTTCATGACATCGTGGATGTCTTCCTTTGTCGTATTCACTGTGCGAACGCCCGGCGCGACCTTCTGCGCCAGCTCCAGCCGGAAGTCGTTGATGTCGGTCAGGACCACGGTGCGCGCGCCGGCGTGACGGGCCACGGCGGCCGCCATCATGCCGATGGGGCCGGCGCCGGTGACCAGCACATCCTCGCCCAGCAGGTCGAACTGCTGCGCCGTATGCACCGCATTGCCGAACGGATCGAGGATCGAGCCGATCTCATAGGGGACGTCGTCCGGCAGTTCGATCACGTTGAAGGCCGGCGCCACCACGAACTCGGCGAAGGCCCCTTGGCGGTTGACGCCGATGCCGCGCGTCTTGGGGTCCAGGTGGAAGTGACCGGCGCGGGCGGCTTCCGAGTTCAGGTCGATGACGTGACCCTCGGCCGAGACGCGCTGGCCGATCGTCAGCGGGCGATCGACGTCCTTGCCGATGGCGACGATCTCGCCGGCGAACTCGTGGCCGGTGATCATCGGGGTCGGGACGTTCTTCTGGGACCATTCGTCCCAGTTCCAGATGTGGATGTCGGTGCCGCAGACGGCGGTGCGATGCACCCGGATCAGCACGTCTTCCGGTCCCGCCTCGGGGATCGGCGCGTCGATCAGTTCGAGGCCGACGCCGGGCGCGGTCTTGGCCAGGGCCTTCATCGTGTCGGTCATAGTCTCAACTCCCTGAAATCGTGGCTCCGGGTTTATCCCGAAGCCTGCGACTGAGGCCCCACGCCTCCTCGCCGCTTGGTCTTCGTCGATGGCGGGCGAAAGGGGCTAAATGACGCCCAGCTCCCGGCCCGCCTGGGTGAACACTTCGACCGTCCGGTCGATCTGATCGAAGGTATGCGCCGCCGACATCTGTGTGCGGATGCGGGCCTGGCCACGCGGCACGACGGGGAACGAGAACCCGATCACATAGACGCCCAGCTCCAACGCCCGCGCCGCGAAATCCTGCGCCAGTTTGGCGTCGCCCAGCATGACCGGAATGATCGGATGCTCGCCGTCCAGCAGGGTGAAGCCTGCGTCCGACATGGCCCCGCGATAGCGATGGGCGTTGGCCGACAGGCGGGTGCGCAACGCATCGCCCTCGGCGCCTTGTGCGATGCGGATCGCCTCCAGGCTGGACCCGCACACGGCCGGCGCCAGGGCGTTAGAGAACAGATAGGGCCGCGCACGCTGTTTCAGCAGTTCGACCACCGACTTCTTCGCGCAGATGAAACCGCCCATGGCGCCGCCCAGGGCCTTGCCGAAGGTGCCAGTGACGAAATCCACCTCGACACCGTGATGGGCGAACGAGCCCTTGCCTTGCGGGCCCAAAAAGCCCGTCGCGTGACAGTCGTCCACCATGATCAGGGCGTCATATTTGTCGGCCAGCGCCCGGATCTCGTCCAGCTTGGCGATATAGCCGTCCATCGAAAAGGCGCCGTCGGTGGCGATGATGATGTCGCGGGCGCCCGCCGCGCGGGCCTCCTTCAGCCGGCTCTCCAGCTCGTCCATGTCGGAGTTGGCGAAGCGATAGCGTTTGGCCTTGCACAGCCGAACCCCGTCGATGATCGAGGCGTGGTTCAGGCTGTCGGAAACGATCGCGTCGTTTTCGCCCAGCAGCGGCTCGAACAGACCGCCGTTGGCGTCGAAGGCGGCGGCGAACAGGATGGCGTCCTCAAAACCGAGATAGGCGGCGATGGCCGCTTCCAGCTCCTTGTGGATCTCCAGCGTGCCGCAAATGAATCGCACGGACGCGGTGCCCGCGCCCCACTTCGCTTGCGCCGCCATCCCGGCCTGGGTCACGCGCTCGTCGCCGGCCAGGCCAAGATAGTTGTTGGCGCAGAAGTTCAGCACGTCGCGGCCGGCGACCTGGATCACAGGCCCCTGGCGCGAGGCGATGATGCGTTCGGGCTTGGTCAGGCCCTGGGCGTCGATCTCGGACAGTTCGCCGGCGACGCGGTCGTAGAAGCTCTGGGTCATGAGCCGCGACCTACGCCGATTTTCGATCGGTTTCCACCCGCCTCAGGTCGCCGGCGCCGGGTTGGCCTCGGCCCGGATCGGACTGACGCGGATGCGGCCGCCGCAGGGGCTGAACGAGAACGGCAGGCTGACGGCGGCGGTATCGCTGGGCGCCGTGACCTTTATCGTGGCCGCGTCGGGACACGTCTTTTGCATGGCTTCATTGGGCACGACGCTCCAGGCCATTTCGAAATAGGCCTTGGCGCGGGGCGCCAGTTGGACCGGCGTCGGGGCTTGGCCTTGGCGGAAATAGCTTCCGGGACTCTGTTCGGCGCGGATGGACGACAAGGTGCGTCCGCGCGCGTCCTGCAAGGTCACTGTCGGATAGCCGGTCAGACTGCAGGCCTGGGTTCCAATATTCTGAAGACTAAAGTTGCTGACCCGGTTTCCCGCACCCGCATCGCCGTCGCCTGCCGCCAGCGTCAGTTGAGGCCCCTTGCAGGGCATCGCAGCCGGCAAGACCCCGCCGGTCGCCTCGGTCGGCGTCTGACCTGGCGTCGGCAGCGGTCCGGGCGTCGCATCCGCCCCGGGGATCGGCCGCGAGCAGCGCTCCAGCACCGCGACACCTGTGGTGCCGTCCGGACCCAGCCGGCTCAGCGTACCGCTCTCCTGCCCATCGCGCGTCGCCGTCCACCATTCCACCCCGCCGCCGACATAGCGCGCGCCGCTGGCGGCCTGCACCGAACGCAGCGCATAGGCCTGGTTCTGATGGGTCAGCTTGGCGTTGTCGCTGTCGACATACTGGACCTTAAGCGTCGCGCCGCTTTCGCAGGCATAGCCGATCGAGGGCGCATCGGATGCAGGGGCGGCCGACTGCTCGACCGGCGCGGCGGGCTGTTCCGGCTCGGTGCGAGAGCAGGCTGCGGCGCCGGTCAGGGCGGCTATGGCGACGAATGCGGTCAGGCGGTGCGACATCATGTCATGTCCTCTGGTTTCGCCTTCAACGGCCCAACCTGACCAAAGGCTCCGCTTAGTGCCCCGCTTTTGGCGCCTCCATCAGCTCGATCAATACGCCGCCCATGTCACGCGGATGCAGGAAGACGACCGGCGTCCCGTGCGCCCCGATGCGCGGCTCGCCTGTGCCCAGGATCGTCACCCCCTTGGCGCGCATCTCGGCGACGGCGGCGTGGATGTCGGCGACCTCGAAACAGACGTGATGCTGGCCGCCCTTGGGATTCTTGGCCAGGAAGCCGACAATGGGACTGGTGTCGTCATAGGGTTCGATCAGCTCGATCTGAGCCGTCGGCGTATCCACGAAACAGACCTTCACCCCCTGCGCCGGCAGGTCGAACGGCTCGCCGATCTTCGTCGCGCCGAGGATATCGCGATACAGTTTGATCGAGTCGGCGATGGATGGCGTGGCGACGCCGACGTGGTTCAGGGTGCCAATCATGACTTGTCCTTGTCGGGGGCAGGCTGGGCGTAACCCAGACGCTGGTTCAGCTTCTCGATCAGGTCGACCGCCGTATCGGCGATGGCCGAACCGGGCGGATAGACGGCGGCCGCGCCCATATCGAGCAGGGGCTGGACGTCGGACGGCGGGATCACGCCGCCGACCACGATCATGATGTCGGGCCGGCCCAGTTTCTCCAACTCGGCCTTCAGCTCGGGCACCAGCGTCAGATGCCCGGCCGCCAGCGATGATGCGCCGACCGCGTGGACGCCCTTCTCGACCGCTTCCTGAGCAGCCTCGGACGGCGTCTGGAACAGGCTGCCAGCCGTAACGTCGAAGCCCAGATCGCCGTATCCGGTCGCGACGACCTTTTGGCCCCGGTCGTGTCCGTCCTGTCCCAGTTTGGCGATCAGGATGCGCGGCGGGCCGCCGTCGTTCTCGACGAAGGTCGCCACCATCTCGCGGGCGCGGGCGAAGCGGGCGTCGGTCCCCGCCTCCTTGGCGTATACGCCCGACACGGTCTGGACCGTGGCCACGTGGCGGCCGAAGGCGACCTCCAGCGCGTCGGAGATTTCGCCCACCGTCGCCTTGGCGCGGGCGGCCTGAACCGCCAGTTCCAGCAGGTTGGCATTCCCGCGCGCCCCCTCGGTCAGGGCGTTCAGCGCCGCATCGGTCGCCGCCTGATTTCGCTCGGCGCGCAGGCGCTTCAGCTTGTCGATCTGGGCGGCCAGCACCGCCGCATTGTCGACCTTCAACATCGGAATGTCGTCGACGACGGGGTTCAGATATTTGTTCACCCCGACCACCGTCTGCTGGCCGGTGTCGATCCGGGCCTGGGTCTTGGCGGCGGACTCCTCGATCCGCAGCTTGGGGATGCCGGCTTCGATCGCCTTGGCCATGCCGCCCAGGGCCTCGACCTCAGCCATATGGGCGCGCGCC
Organism: Brevundimonas vesicularis NBRC 12165; assembly: GCF_001592205.1. GTDB lineage: Bacteria > Pseudomonadota > Alphaproteobacteria > Caulobacterales > Caulobacteraceae > Brevundimonas > Brevundimonas vesicularis. The sequence continues at coordinate 69,066 of NZ_BCWM01000017.1, forward strand.
CGTTCGGCCAGTTCGTGGGTCAGCCGTTCGACATAGAAACTGCCGCCCCAGGGGTCGATGACCCGCGTCAGCCCCGTCTCCTGCTGCAACAGTATCTGGGTGTTGCGCGCGATCCGCGCCGAGAAGTCGGTGGGCAGAGCCAGGGCCTCGTCCAGCGCATTGGTGTGCAGGCTCTGCGTCTGGCCGCCCGCCGCCGCCATGGCCTCGACCATGGTGCGGGGCACATTGTTGAACACGTCCTGTGCCGCCAGCGACCAGCCCGATGTCTGGCAGTGAGCGCGCAGGCTCAGCGACTTGGGATCGACCCCGCCCTCTTTCCTGACCGCCTCGGCCCACAGCAGGCGGCCGGCGCGCATCTTGGCCACCTCCATGAAGTAGTTCATGCCGATGGCCCAGAAGAAGCTCAGGCGCGGCGCGAACCGGTCGATTGGCATGCCCGCCGCGACGCCAGCGCGCAGATACTCGATCCCGTCCGCCAGGGTGTAGGCCAGCTCAATATCCGCCGAGGCTCCCGCCTCCTGCATGTGATAGCCGCTGATCGAGATCGAGTTGAACTTCGGCGTCTCCTGCGCCGTCCAGGCGAAGATGTCCGCGATGATCCGCATCGAGGGCCCGGGCGGATAGATGTAGGTGTTGCGGACCATGAACTCCTTCAGAATGTCGTTCTGAATGGTCCCGGTCAGCTTGGCGTGCGGCACGCCCTGTTCTTCGGCCGCGACGACATACAGCGCCAAGATCGGCAGCACCGCCCCGTTCATCGTCATCGAGACCGACATCTGGTCCAGCGGGATCCCGTCGAACAGGGTCCGCATGTCATAGATGCTGTCGATGGCCACGCCCGCCATGCCGACGTCGCCCTTCACCCGCGGGTGGTCGCTGTCATAGCCCCGGTGGGTCGCCAGATCGAAGGCGATGCTCAGCCCCTTCTGACCGGCCGCCAGGTTGCGGCGATAGAAGGCGTTGGACTCCTCGGCGGTCGAGAAGCCGGCGTATTGCCGGATCGTCCAGGGATTGCCCGCATACATGGTCGGATAGGGCCCGCGCACGAACGGCGCGAACCCCGGCAGGCCGTGCGGGTGATCCAGCGCGTCCGTGCTGTCGGGACTATAGGCGGTCTCGACCGTCAGCCCCTCGGGCGTCAGCCAAGGATCGCGCGTCGGCCCCTGCCCCGTCGCATCGAGGTTCAGGGCGATCTTGCTGAAGTCGGGGAAACTCATTGAGCCGCCTCCTCGAAGGCTGCGGCAAAGCGGATCGGCGTTAATGGCTCGCAGACCCGTTCAACCGCCACGGCCGCCTCATCGCCCGCCTCGACCGGCGCCGGCCGCACGTCCGCGTCCACATATTTGGTCACGCCGATGATCTGGGCCGCTCCGTTCGTCAGCGCGGCCTCGCGGACCGCGCGGGCGCGGGCGATGCAGGGCTGGATGACCGAGCCCTTGAGCGCGTCGACCAGACCGCCTTCGGCCTCGATCATCTGGAACTCGGCCCAGCCGGCCTCCGCCAGGTCCCGCGTCCGGGCGTCCAGATACCAGGAGCCGGCGGCCGGATCGTCGACCCGACCCAAATTGGCCTCCTCCATCAACACCAGCTGAGTGTTCCTCGCCTGACGCCGGGCGAAGGCGTCCGACGTGCCTGAGGCGCGGGTGAAGCCATCCAGCACCACGACATCCGCCCCACCGACTGCGCCGGCGAAGCCCGCCGCCGTCAGCCGCAGCAGATTGGGCCAGGGATCGCGCGCCGACAGCATCCGCCGCGACGAGCGCGCTTCGATCACCGCCGGAACATCCACGTCGAACGCCTTCGTCAGGCTGGCCCAGATCAGCCGCATGGCCCGAACCTTGGCCAGGCTGTCGAAATATTCCGCATCGACCGACAGGCCGACGACGGTGCCGCGCAAAGCCGCCTCGACCGACATCCCGGCCTCGACCGCCGCCTTCGCATGGGCCACGACGCTGGACGCCGCAAAGGCCAGCTCCTGCGCCGCCGATCCACCCGCCTCGTGTGCGACCCGGCCGCTGGCCAGGAAGAAGGTCGCGTCGGGATAGGCGCCCGCATGACGCGCCGCCGTATTGGCCGCCAGGCTCAGATGCTCTTCCACCGAACGCGGGGCGCCGCCCGCCTCGGCGAAGGCCGAGACCGGGTCCATATGAAACTGCAGCTTGGCGCGCGGCGAGCCCTTGGCGACGACCGCCAGCGCATTGGCCGCACCCGGCCCGTCGATCCCTGCATCCAGCGCGACCGGCGCCAGCTCCAGCGCCACGCCTTCCAGCGCCCGGCTGAGCGGGGCGGAATCCGCCAGAACCCGCCCCTTCAGCACCACCGACGCCGCGCCGTTCTCCAGATCGGTCAGGACGGCGGCGTTGACCGCTTCGGCATCGTCGCCTTCCACCAGCGTCCGCAGATCCCAGGCCCGGCCTTCGGAGTCGGACGGACGCGGGGCGAAGATCGGCTGCACGCCCGTCGCGCCCGCGTACAGCGGCCGCGTCACCAGTTGGTCGGCGTCGAGATGCATCAGCACCTCGATCGGCCGATCCTTCAGCGCCTTCTGGGCCGCCTCGCGCCATTCCAGCGGCGTGGGCGCGGGAAAGCCCGTCATCACCCGAACTCCACCAGCACGTCGTCTGCCGCCACCGGATCGCCGTCCTTGGCGCCGACGGCCTTCACCACCCCGTCGCGCTCGGCCTTCAGGATGTTCTGCATCTTCATGGCCTCGATGATGGCCACCGTCTCGCCGGTCTTGACCTCCTGACCCACAACCACCGGGATCGAGACCACCAGACCCGGCATCGGCGACAGCACCATCTTCGACGTATCCGCCGCGACCTTCTCCGGCAGGCGCGCATACAGTTCGGCGACGTGGGGCCGCAGCACCCGCACCCGCGCCTTGGCCGCGCGGTGGCGGATGTCGAAGCCGTCGGCGACGCGCTTGACCTCGGCGGTGAAGGGCTCGCCGTCCAGATCGGCCTTGAACTGGGCCAGACCCGGCCGCCAGTCGATGTCCGACAGTCGGATGTCGCCCCCGCCCGTCAGGGTCAGGATCATCTCCTCATCCTCGTCATAGGACAGGCCGACGCCGTGCGGCGTTTTGTCGATCATCACGATCCAGTCGGTGCGGTCCGACGGATCGCCGTCCTGTTCGGCGATGACCTCGTGCATGGCTAGCGCCGAGGCGATCAGGATGCGCTCCTGGTCCTGCGTCGGTTTCAGGCCGTGGAAGCCGTCCGGGAACTCGTCCTTGATATAGCTGGTCGACAGATTGCCCGACTTGAACCGATCCTGATCCATCACCGCCGCCAGGAAGGGCACATTGTGGCCCAGGCCCGACAGGTGGGTGTCCTCCAGCGCGCGAGCCATGCCCTCGACCGCCGCCTCGCGCGTCTCGCCCCAGGCGCACAGTTTGGCGATCATAGGATCGTAGAACATGCTGATCTCGTCGCCCTCGCGGACGCCGGAATCGTTCCTGACCGTATAGTCCCCCTGATCGCCCTCTTCCGGCTGCTCGTATCGGACCAGCCGCCCGATCGAGGGCAGGAAGCCGCGATACGGATCCTCGGCGTAGATGCGGCTCTCGATGGCCCAGCCGTCGATCTTCAGGTCCTTCTGCTCGAAGGCCAGCGTCTCGCCCCAGGCCGAACGGATCATCTGTTCGACCAGATCGACGCCCGTAATCAGCTCCGTCACCGGATGCTCGACCTGCAGCCGGGTGTTCATCTCCAGGAAGTAGAAGCTCTTGTCCTGACCGGCGACGAACTCGACCGTGCCGGCCGAGTCATAGTTCACCGCCTGGGCTAGGGCGACGGCCTGCGCCCCCATGGCGGCGCGGGTGGCCTCGTCCAGCAAGGGGCTGGGCGCCTCCTCGATGACCTTCTGGTTGCGGCGCTGGATCGAACATTCGCGCTCGAACAGATGGACCACATGGCCGTGCTTGTCGCCCAGCACCTGGATCTCGATATGGCGCGGATCGACGATGAACTTCTCCAGGAAGACCCGGTCGTCGCCGAAGGCGTTCAGCGCCTCGGCCTTCACCGCTGCGAATCCCTCGGCCATGTCGGCGTCCGAATGGGCCACGCGGATGCCCTTGCCGCCGCCGCCGGCCGACGCCTTGATCATGACCGGATAGCCGATCTGGTTGGCGATCCTGACCGCCTCGTCCGGCGTCTCGATCAACCCCATATGGCCCGGCACGGTCGAGACCCCCGCCTCGGCCGCCAGCTTCTTGGAGCTGATCTTGTCGCCCATGGCCTCGATGGCCTCGGGGTTCGGGCCGATGAAGGCGATCCCCTCGTCCCTCAGCCGCCGCGCGAACCCGGCGTTCTCGCTCAGGAAGCCAAAGCCCGGATGCACGGCCTGCGCGCCCGTCTGGCGCACCGCCTCGACGATCTTGTCCGCCAGCAGATACGACTGCGCCGCCGGCGCCGGCCCGATCAGCACCGCCTCGTCGGCCATCTCGACCGCCAGCGACCCTGCGTCGGCCTCCGAATAGACCTGCACCGTCTGGATGCCCATGCGGCGGCAGGTCTTGATGATCCGAACCGCGATCTCGCCCCGGTTGGCGATGAGGATTTTGGAGAACATTCAGGCGCCCTTTACGTCGGCGGTGGCGTGCATATCTCGGATTTTTGACAGACCCTTGGAGCATCGATCACGAATATCGACCAAGGCATCCTGCAGTTCAGAAACTGCTTGTGGTTCACCAAAAAAGAGAAGGGTGTTGGTGGCAGCGTCGTATCCAAGCGGCACAGCAGACATGTATTCGGCCATACCCTCGTCATGTTGGACAAGTTCGACCGCTATGAAGGGCGTTCCGTCTTCTTGAATGCGAGCGTCGATGCGTTCGTCGAGATGTTCGACGTGATCGCGCCACGCACGCTGCCCCAGCGTATGGGAAGCCGTATCCGCCTCAAGACCGGTAAGCTCCCTTAGTTCTTCAGCGCGGGAATTTGCGACAACCTTTGCCTCTTTGGATCGAGCCGAAGGCCAGAATACGCGTGAAACACCCGCTGCGCTTTGAAGGCCCAGTTTAAGAGCATCAAGAACAGTTTGATTCTCTAACCTTTCAACGACTTCTGCGACAACTTCGACCCGGCCAGCTAACTCGCCTGCACGATTAAAGTGCCCCAGAGCTTTTGCCGCTTCAGTGAGCGCATAGATCAAAAAAAGCTCGCTTCGACCCACGCGTGTCATAGCGGAATATTATCGTGCTTCTTCCAGGGGTTTTCCTGGACCTTGTTCTTCAGCGTCCGCAGGGCCTTCACCAGCCGCCGCCGCGTGCCATGCGGCATGATGACGTCGTCGATGTATCCCAGCCCCGCCGCCACGAACGGATTGGCGAAGCGGTCCTTGTACTCCGCCTCGCGCGCGGCCAGGGCCGCCGGGTCGCCGGCCTCCTTGCGGAAGATGATCTCGACCGCCCCCTTGGCGCCCATGACCGCGATCTCGGCTGTGGGCCAGGCGTAGTTGACGTCGCCGCGCAGGTGTTTGGAACTCATCACATCATAGGCGCCGCCATAGGCCTTGCGCGTGATCAGGGTCAGTTTCGGCACCGTCGCCTCCGCATAGGCGAACAGCAGCTTGGCCCCGTGTTTGATCAGGGCGCCGTACTCCTGCTTGGTCCCCGGCATGAAGCCCGGCACGTCCACCAGCGTCACCAGCGGAATGTCGAAGGCGTCGCAGAAGCGCACGAACCGCGCGGCCTTGCGGCTTGAATCGATGTCCAGCACGCCCGCCAGCACCTGGGGCTGGTTGGCGACGATCCCGACCGTCTGGCCGTCCAGCCGACCGAAGCCGCAGATGATGTTCTTGGCGAAGTCGGCCCCGATCTCGAAGAAGTCGGCCTCGTCGACCACCTTCAGGATCAGCTCCTTCATGTCATAGGGCTGGTTCGGATTGGCCGGGATCAGGGTGTCCAGCGACGGCTCGTCCCGCTCGGGCTCGTCATAGCTCTCGCGCACCGGCGGCTTTTCACGGTTCGACAGCGGCAGGAAGCCGATCAGGCGGCGCACCTCCGACAGGGCCTCAAGGTCGTTCTCGAACGCCCCGTCCGCCACGCCCGACTTGCCGGCGTGAACGCGGGCGCCGCCCAGGTCCTCGTGGCTGACCACCTCATTGGTGACGGTCTTCACCACGTCGGGTCCGGTCACGTACATGTAGCTCGTGTCCTTCACCATGAAGATGAAGTCGGTGATGGCCGGCGAATAGACGTCGCCGCCAGCGCACGGGCCCATGATCACGCTGATCTGAGGGATAACCCCGCTGGCCAGGGTGTTCTGCAGGAAGATGTCGGCGTAGCCGGCCAGGCTCTCGACCCCTTCCTGAATCCGCGCGCCGCCTGCGTCGAACAGACCGATGATCGGCGCCCCCGCGGTCAGGGCCATCTTCTGCAGCTTGACGATCTTGGCCGCATGGGCGCCCGACAGGCTGCCGCCGAAGACGGTGAAGTCCTTGGAAAAGACGTAGACCAGCCGTCCGCCGATCGTGCCGCGCCCCGTCACCACCCCGTCGCCGGGGATGCGCTGGTCCTGCATGCCGAAGTCGTGGCTGCGGTGCTCGACGAACATGTCGGTCTCCTCGAAGGAGCCCTCGTCCAGCAGCACGTCGATGCGTTCGCGCGCCGTCAGCTTGCCCTTGGCGTGCTGGGCGGCGATACGCTTTTCCCCACCGCCCAGTTTGGCGGCGGCGCGACGGCGCTCCAGTTCTTCAAGGATGGCTTGAGTCATGATGGATCTTCGCCTCTCGTTCAAAGAACGCGTGGCGCCTTCATCGCAAAATGGCAAACGCAACTTTGCAAAAAGTGTGGAACTGCGCGGGCTTGCAAAGGATGGCGATATGATCTGCAAAGTTGCGAATGGCTGAGAAGCTTTTCCTGGGCGCCAAGCTGCGCAAGCTGCGCGAGGCGCGCGGCTGGACGCTGGAGGCCTGCGCCGAGCGGCTGGGCCTGTCTCCGTCCTATCTGTCGCAGATCGAGACCAACCAGCGCCCGGCGACCGCGCGCGTCCTGATCGCCCTGACCCGCGCCTTTCATGTGGACGCCAGTCTGTTCGATCTGGAGGGCGACGCCCGCCTGATCGCCGACTTGCGCGAGGCGACCACCGACATTGCGGGTCAGGCCGAACCGCCCACGGCCGCCGAGCTGAAACAGGCCGTCGCCAACACCCCGCGCCTGGCCCGACAGTTTCTGGCCCTGCACCAGACCTTCCGCCGTCTGGACGAACGGGTGAAGGCGCTGGCGACGACGCTGGTGCAGGACGGCCAGATCGAGCGGGCGCTGGAGGCCGCCCTGAGCCAGGCGCACGGCGTTCGCGTCGCCTATGTCGCCGGTCAGGAGGCGCTGCGTCGCTACGATCCCGCCAGCCGCGTCCTGACGCTGGACGCCTGGCAGCCGGGCGCGACGCGGTCGTTCCAGCTGGCGCACCAGCTGGCCCTGCTGTCCTTCCGCGATTTGATCGAAGCCGAACTGGATCAGGCCGCCTTCCGCACGGACGCCGCGCGGGACGTCGCCCGGGTCGGCCTGGCCAACTATGCGGCCGGCGCGTTGCTCTTGCCCTATCGCGCCTTCCTGGAGGCCGCGCGCGAGGAGAAGCACGACATCGACCGGCTGCGCACCCGTTTCCAGGTCAGTTTCGAACAGGTCTGCCACCGGCTCTCGACCCTGCAACGGCCGGGCTGGCGCGGCGTGCCCTTCTATTTCGCTCGCGTGGATATGGCCGGCAACATCACCAAGCGCCACAGCGCCACCCGTTTCCAGTTCGCCCGCTTCGGCGGCGCTTGCCCGCTGTGGAACGTCCACGAAGCCTTCGCGGCGCCGGACCGGATCGGGGTGCAACTGGCCGAGATGCCGGACGGCTCGCGCTACATCTCCATCGCCCGTAGCGTGTCCAAACCCAGCGGCTCCTACCTGGCCAACGACCGCCGCTACGCCCTGTCCCTGGGCTGCGAGGTCGAACATGCGGGCGCGCTGGTCTATGCGGCCGGCCTCGATCTGAACGGCCCGGCGGCCCGGATCGGCGTCAGTTGCCGCATCTGCGAGCGCACCGACTGCACCCAGCGCGCCTTCCCGCCCCTGGACCGGACCCTGCATGTGCCGGAGAACGAGCGCGGCGTGGTGCCCTATGTGCTGGATGGCCCGCGCCCCGACCGCTATTGATCGGGGCATGACCTCACACGCACCCATCGGCGTCGCCGTCGTCGGCTACGGCCTGGCGGGCCAGACCTTCCACGCCCCCCTGATCGCGGCGACCCCCGGCCTGCGCCTGACCGCCGTCGTCTCGTCCCGGCCCGAAGCGGTCCACGCCGACCTGCCTGACGTTGAGGTCCTGCCCGATCTGGACACAGCCATCGCCCGCGACGACATCGGCCTGATCGTCGTCGCCACCCCCGACGCCTTGCACGCCGAACAGTCGATCGCCGCGCTGAGTGCCGGCAAGTCGGTGGTGGTGGACAAACCCTTCGCCGCCACCTTGGCTGACGCGGAAAGCGTCGCCGCCGTCGCGGCGTCATCCCCCGGCGTCTTCAGCGTCTTCCAGAACCGCCGTTGGGACGCCGACTTCCTGACTTTGCGCGGCCTGGTCGACCAGGGCGAACTGGGCGACGTCGCCGTGTTCGAAAGCCACTATGACCGCTTCCGTCCGACCGTCACCGACCGCTGGAAGGACAGACGCGACGGCGGCGTCTGGGCCGACCTGGGTCCGCACCTGATCGACCAGGCGGTCCAGCTGTTCGGGCCGCCGCTGGCCATCTATGCCGACCTCCAGGCCCAACGTTTCGGCGCCACGGCCATCGACTACGCCCACGTTCTGCTGCGCTATGACCGTCTGCGGGTCATCCTGAACATGAGCCACCTCGCCGCCGAGGCCAGTCTCCGCTACGCCGTCCACGGCACGGGCGGCAGCTTCATCAAACGCGGCCTCGACGCCCAGGAGGGGCAGTCCAAGGCCGGCCTGCGTCCCGGCGACGCGGACTGGGGCCTCGATCCCTCGCCCGGTGTGCTGACGAAACAGATAGACGGTGAAACCGTCCGCACCACGCCGACGCCCTCACGCGGTGATTATCCCGCCTTCTACGCCGCCATGCGCGACGCGATCCTCGGCGAGGGACCGCCGCCGGTGCCCGCCGATCAGGCCCTGACCGTCATGCGCATCCTCGACGCCGGTCTGCGCAGCGCGGCGGAGCGTCGCGAGATCGCTCTCTAGCTCTTCTTGCGGCCCTTCGACGTCGCCGCAGGCGCGTGGGCCAGTCGCAGCAGATTGGCCGCACCGGGCGCTCCGAACGGCGTGCCCGCCAGGATCAGGATGCGCTGGCCCGGCTCGGCCAGACCATATTTGACCGCGCTGTTGACGGCGTCGTCCGTCACGGCCTCCAGCGAGTCCGGCTGCTCGCCCAGACGCGGCTCCAGTCCCCAGACCAGGGCCAGCCGGCGCGCGGTGTTGGGATTGGGGGTCAGCACCAGAATCGGCTTCAGCGGCCGCTCGCGCGCCATCCGCCGCGCCGTGCCGCCCAGGGTCGTGAACACCACCAGACAGCCGGTCGAGGGCGCATTCGCCGCCATCCGCGCCGCCCCGACTAGGGCGTCCACATCATGCTCGTCCATGCCGGCATGTTCGGCGCCCATCAGGCTGGGCCACATCGGATCGCGTTCGACGCGCTCGATGATCCGGCTCATGATGCCGACGGATTCCAGCGGATAGTCGCCCGACGCCGTTTCGGCCGACAGCATTAGGGCGTCCGCACCCTCATAGACCGCATTGGCCACATCGGTCGCCTCGGCGCGGGTCGGGGCCGGGGCGCTGGTCATGGATTCCAGCATCTGGGTGGCCACGATCACCGGAACGCCGCGATTGCGGGCCGCGCGCACGATCTGCTTTTGCGCCACCGGCACATCCTCGGGATCCAGCTCGACGCCCAGATCGCCACGCGCCACCATCACCCCGTCGCAGTAGTCTAGGATGGCTTCCAGATCGGCCAGGGCCGCCGGTTTCTCGATCTTGGCGAGGCAGGCCGCCTGACCATTCACGATCCGCTTCAGCTCAGCCATGTCCTCGGGCTTCTGAACGAAGCTGAGCGCCACCCAGTCCACGCCCATCCGCAGGGCGAAGGCCAAGTCTTCACGGTCTTTGGGCGTCAGGGCCGAGACCGGGATCACCGCCTCCGGCACCGCCACGCCCTTGCGGTCCGACAACTTAGAGCCGCTCTCGACCGTCACATCGGCCCACTCGTCGGTCCGCTCGCCCACACGCAGCCGCACCCGGCCGTCGTCCAGAAGCAGCAGCATGCCCTTGCGCAGCGCCTTGAAGATTTCAGGATGCGGCATCTGCACCCGCGTCTCGTCGCCGGGCGTCGGGTCCAGATCGAAACGCATGGTGTGGCCCGGCTTGACCGAGATCTCGACGTCCTTGAAACGGCCCAAACGCAGCTTCGGCCCTTGAAGGTCGGCCAACACGCCCAGCGGACGCTGCAACGCCATTTCGGCGCCGCGCACCGCCTTCAACGCGGCGGCGTGATCCTCATGCGACCCGTGGCTGAAGTTCAGGCGGAAGACGTCCACCCCCGCCTGGGCCAGCGCCTTGACGGTGCTGGGCGCACGGCTGGCGGGTCCCAGGGTGGCGACGATGCGCGCGCGACGGGCTCGGTTCATGACGTTTCCTGTTGGCTCTCTCGGACGGCAAAAAGGGGCCGCCTGGGCGATTTCGCCCTCTTCTGCCAACGAAACCCGCGCTGCGTAAGGCCGCCTTCCCCTCAGGAAACATGAGTTGACGGCCGGAAACAGGAGTTTATCTGGCCGCCGCCCCGCAAGCCGCCACAACAAATCCGTTCAGATCGATGCAGCGGCCCTCGACCTGGGGCGCGGGGACGCCGATCACATGAGCGAGGGTCGGGGCGATATCGACGGTCCGGATCGGCAGGAACCGCTCTTCGGCCTTGGCGCCCGGCCACCAGAAGATGATCGGCACGCGTCGGTCATATTCCCACGGCGTTCCGTGTCCGGCCAGGGTCGAGCCCACGCGGCCGCCCGAGGTGGTGTTCTGGGTCCAGGCGAACTGGATGTCGGGCGATCGCTCGGCGACGGTCGACAGCCGCATCCGCTCGCGCACCGTCATCATCTCCGGCTGACGGCTGTCCGGCAGAGGCTCGGCCAGCAGCCGGTCGCGCGTCTCGGCGAAGGCCACGTCGGGCAGGGCGCGCAGCATCTCGACCGCTGCTTCCGCCACCTGTGTCCGCAACGGATCGGGCAGCGACTTGTGATCCGCATCGGCGACCATCCAGCCGCTTCCGCCGGACTGCAGCGGATCGGCGTCCAGGTTGAAGCGCGCCTTCAGCGCGGCGTTGACGCCCTTGATCGCATCGGTGTCGGCGCGGTGCGCGCGCGGATAACCATGCTCATGCAGCCGCTCGACGAAGTCCGAACCGCCGTGATCAGCCGTCAGAACCACCAGGGCGCCGCCCGGAACCTCGGCCAGCCTGTCCAGGAACGCGCCCAAGGCCGCATCCAGCCGGTGCATCTGCTCGCACATCTCCGGCCCCTGGGTGCCGTACATATGGCCGATCCGGTCGGTGGCCGACAGGCTGACGCCCAGCATGTCGGTCGCCATCCCCTGCCCCAGCTTCTGGCTGTCCAGCAGATATTCCGCCGCCTTCAGCGTCTGCTCGTCCAGCAATGGCGAGGTGTCGAACTTCAGCCCCACCGGCGGCAGCACCGAATGGAAGGTCTGGCCGCGAATGGTCCAGTCGCCCGCCAGCGCTCGGCAGTCCGCGTTCTGATAGTCCCAGGCTGTCGGCGTCGCCGCCGTCCAGGCGTTGAAGTCGCTGTTGAACGCTGCAACTGGCGCCAGCTTCGCCTCGGCCGTCTGTCCCGGCTCGACATAGGTGGTCAGTCCAAACCCGTCGGTAAACCAGAAGGCCTGCCCCTGATGACCGGCCAGATTGATCGCCCCGCGATCCTTGCCCGACACCGCCATGACCTTGCTGTCCGGACTGACGGCCTTCAGCCAGTCACCCAGCGTCGTCGCACGCAGCTGGTCCGGGCCCACCGGTCCGTTGTCGGTGTCGTCACGCCCGTGCGCCAGATGGTTCTGCGGCGCGGCCAGGCAATAGACTTCCTTGCCGGTCTTGCCGTCGATCCAGTCGTTGGCGGGGATGCCGGTCTCGGCCGGGTGCATGCCGGTCAGAACCGTGGAGTGGCCCGGGCAGGTCTCGGTCAGACCATGGGTCTGATAGCCGTTGATCGACACCAGTCCCTGGTCAGCCAACCGGCGCAGGCCGCCGCTGTAGCGGCTGCGATACTGGTTGAAGAGGTTGGCGCTGAACTGATCGACCACGATGGTCACGATCAGTTTGGGCGGCGTCAGGGCCGCAGCCGATGCCTGAGGCGCGGCGGCCTGAACCGGCGGCTGGGCGACCGGCGCGCCCGCACAGGCGGCGCCCGCGATCGACAAGACGGCCAGACACGCGGCGGCGACGTGACGCGACAGGGACATGAACAACTCCAACAACAGCCGTGCGGCCTCTAGCTGTTGCGGATGGCGCCCGCGTGACAGCCCGGCTCGCTCCTAGTGCGATTCCTTGGACCGCAGGCGCGCGACCTGATGCAGGACCAGCACCACCACCCCGCCGACGATCAGCCCGATCACGGCCGAGGCCACCGCCGTCGTCAGCCAGCTCATCACGCCGGCCAACGGCCCGAACAGTTCGCCGACGGCATGCGACAGATGCTCGACCGGTACCGCCGGCCAGTGCAGCCCCAGCGTATGGGAACCATGCAGCAGAATGCCGCCGCCGACCCACAGCATGGCCGCCGTGCCGATCGCCGACAGGGCGCTCATCACCATCGGCATGCCCTTGACCAGACCCCGCCCCAAAGCGCGCACCCCGCCATTGGGCCGTTGAGCCAGATGCAGGCCGATGTCGTCCATCTTCACGATCAGGCCGACCGCGCCATAGACGACCACGGTCATGGCGATGCCGACCACAGCCAGCACAGCGGCCTGGGTCAAGATCGGCTGCGCCGCCACATCGGCCAGGGCGATGGCCATGATCTCGGCAGACAGGATCAGGTCAGTGCGCACCGCGCCAGACACCGTCGTCTTCTCCAGCGCCGCCGCATCGCGCGCGACCGGCGCGGCATCCTCATGCCCGCCGTGCCCCATCGCCTCCAGCAGCTTTTCCGCCCCCTCGAAACACAGATAGGTCCCGCCGCACATCAGGATCGGGGTGATGGCCCAGGGCGCGAAGGCGCTGAGCACCAGGGCCACCGGCAGGATGAAGATCAGCTTGTTGCGAAACGACCCGAGCGCAATCTTGCTGATGATCGGCAGTTCGCGGCTGGGCGACAGGCCCATGACATAGCGCGGCGTCACCGCCGCATCGTCCACCACCACGCCGGCGGCCTTGGTCGAGGCCTTGCCCGCCGCCGCTCCCACGTCATCCAGCGACGCGGCCGCCAGCTTTGCGATGCCGGCGACGTCGTCCAGCAGCGCGATCAGTCCAGACGGCATAGTCAGTCTTCCCGGCTGGGCGGCACATTGACGCCCTGCGATTTCAAATAGGATTTGATGTTGCGCGCGGCCTGGCGGATGCGCTGTTCGTTCTCGACCATGGCGATGCGCACGAAGCCCTCGCCGTTCTCGCCATAGCCGACGCCCGCCGCCACCGCGACCTTGGCGTGGGTCAGCAACTGCTTGGAAAACTCCAGACTGCCCAAATGCTTCAGCGCCGGCGGCAAGGGCGCCCAGGCGAACATGGAGGCGGCGGGTTTGGGAATGTCCCAGCCCGCGCGGCCGAAACTCTCGACCAGCACATCTCGCCGGCGGTGATAGAGTTTGCGGTTCTGCTCGACGATGTCCTGCGGCCCGTTCAGCGCGGCGCACGCCGCCGCCTGGATCGGCGTGAAGGCGCCGTAGTCGAGGTAGGATTTCACCCGCGTCATGGCCGCGATCAGCTTCTTGTTGCCGACCGCGAACCCCATGCGCCAGCCGGCCATGCTGTAGGTCTTCGACAGCGAGGTGAACTCGATGGCCACGTCCTTGGCCCCCGGCACCTGCAGGATCGAGACCGTCGGCTTGCCATCGTAATAGAGTTCCGAATAGGCCAGGTCGCTGATGATCCACAGGTCGTTGGCCTTGGCGAAAGCCACGACGCGTTCGTAGAAGGCCAGGTCCACCGTCTCCGCCGTCGGGTTCGACGGATAGTTCATCACCAGGATCTTGGGCCGGGGCACGGTGAAGGCCATGGCCCGCTCCAGCGCCTCGAAATACTTCTCGTCCGGCGTGGTCGGCACGCTGCGGATCGCGGCGCCGGCGATGATGAAGCCGAAGGTGTGGATCGGATAGGACGGATTGGGCGCCAGGATCACGTCGCCCGGCTCGGTGATGGCCGTGGCCAGGCTGGCCAGCCCCTCCTTGGAGCCCATGGTGACGATCACCTCGGTCTCGGGGTCCAGGTCGACGCCGAAGCGGCGGCCATAGTAGTTGGCCTGGGCGCGACGCAGGCCGGGAATGCCCCGCGAGGCCGAATAGCCGTGGGCGTCGGGCTTGCGCGCCACCTCGATCAGCTTGTCGATCACATGCTGGGGCGGCGGCAGGTCGGGGTTGCCCATCCCCAGGTCGATCACGTCCTCGCCCGCCGCACGGGCCGCCGCGCGCATCGCATTGGTCTCGGCGATGACATAGGGCGGCAACCGCTTCATGCGGTAGAATTCTTCGGACATGACAGGCTCGTCGTTGGGATCTGCGGCCGTGGATCGACCGCCTTTAGCGCTTAGCGCGCCAGCGGCCTCGCGCAACAGCATTGAAGGTCATTTTCACCTTTCAGGCGTACGAAATCTGTGCGTCGCGCAAAAACTTGGTCGAAATGGCTGCCGGTCAGCGCCCTCAATAGCTCAACCGCAAACCGACGCTGAGCGTTCGCGGCGGGCCGTATCCGGCGACGCCCGTGCCCGTTTCCGACACCTCGACATCCTCGTCGAACAGATTGTCCGCCGCCATCCAAAGGGTCGCGTTCGGCGTGAAGGCCCACTCCCCTCGCGCATCCAGCGTCGCGGCGGCGTCCAGCACCCGGCTGTTCAGGTCGTCGTCGAACCGGCTCGATTCATAACGTGCCGCCAGGGCCAGGGTCAGTCGATCGGTCGCGCGCCAATCCAGCCCGGCCGTGGCGCTCCACTCCGGCGCCTGTGCGGGGCGCAAGCCGGTCAGCTGCGCGGCGGACGATCCGCCGTCGATCTCGGCGTCGGTCCAGGACGCAGCGGCGTTCAGCGACACGGCTGACGACAGGTCCAGCGCCCCCGTCAGTTCCACGCCCCAGGCGTCGATGGTCCCGGCGTTTTGGCGCTGGCGCAGCACGCCGCCTGCCGGCACGAACCCGGCGCGCGGGAAGGTCGCCGGCCCGGACCCGAGCGTCACATTGACGATGGCGTCCTCGATCTGGTTCCAGAACACCGACGCGCCCCAACGCACGCCGGCGCGGTCGAAGGCCAATCCCGTCTCCACACCCTTCAGCGTTTCCGGCGTCAGGGCGGCGTTGGCCTCGGTGATGTCGTTGCCGACGCGGAACGGCCGATGCAGTTCGTTCAACGTGGCGGGCCGGAACCCGGAATAGGCTGCCGTCCGCGCCGCATAGCCGCCGCCCAGATCACGCCGAAGGGCCAGACGCGCGCTGACCACCTCGCCCGACCGATCCGAGTCGCTCTCGTTCAGCAGGACGGCGCCGGTCGCCAGCGTGTTCTCCTGACGAAATCCGCCCGTATTCTCCCACCGATCCACCCGAACTCCGCCAGCCACCAGCCATTCGGCCGCGGTCCAGGACGCATCGACATAGGCGCCGGCCACAGCCGTCTCCCCGCCCGCACGCCGAATACGGGTGAAACCCGCGCCCGTTGGATTACTGAAGAGTTCGTTGGTCTCGCCGTCGTTGAAGCGCGCATCCGCGCCAAGCTCCCACTCCAGCCGTCCGCCCGCGAACTCCGTCATTCTACGGCGCAGCGCCGCATTCAGCCCCCATCCCGTCGCGGGCGTCTTGAACTGATCGTTGGCCGGCGTCGTGGTCGAGCGGTCGGCCGACACCGAGGCCGAACTGTTGGCCAGATTGCTGTCGATCCGCCATGCCTGTAGCCGCCAGCCATAGCCGTCGGCCATCGGCGTCTGCGCCGCCGTGGCGCTCAGGCTGTGCCCGCTGGCGTTGGCGCGCGTTCCGGCCAGCCCCGATCCGCGATCCTCTTCCCAGGTTGCCGCCCTGACGGACAGGTTCGCCTGTCCCAAGGCCGTATCGACCCGCAGCGATGCACTTCGGCTGTCGAGATCCAGCGGCGTGTCCGCTGCGCCTGCCGCCGGCCCGCGCACGGGCACATAGCCGTCGCTGACTTCGCGCAAGCCGCTCAACGTCACCGCCAAAGGTCCCAGTCGGGTGGAGCCGGAGCCCGCCGCCCGCAAGCCGCCCCGCTCGGATGCGGACACATCCAGCGCGCCGCCTTTCCCGCGTTCACGCAGGGTGATCGTGCCCGTCAGCGCGCCCGCGCCATAGGGGCCCGAGCCCGCGCCCCGGATCACATCCAGGCTCTCCAGAGATTCCGGCGTCGCCTGGGACCAGATGACCCAGCCCCCGAACGGATCGTTCAGCGGCACGCCGTCCAGCATGACTAGCGTCCGTCCTGCCCCAGACGGCGCGATGGCCCTCAGCGAAATCCCTTGCGTCGTCGGATTGGCCGCCGCGCTGCTGGTGCGTCGAAACAGCGACACAGCGGGCACGGACCGCAACGCCTCGTCGAGACGCGACGATCGGGACAGCACCGTCTCATCGATCCGCACAACGGAAAACGCGGCGTCCGCCGCCGCCGGCGGCAGACGCGCTGCGGTGACGACGATCTCGGACAGGGCGGTGGGCGGAGTCACATCTTGAAGCATCATCGTCCCTACGGATTTGCCGGCCAAGGGCAAAGCCTGACCTGGAAAGAAAGATTCAACTCACCCCGTTGATCGTGAGGCCCAAACCGCATCGCTGTTAAGCGAGAGCCCGTCAGCCCTACGAAAACCATGTCGATCAACGGGCGGCTTGGTTCTGGACACGAAAAAACCCGCTATCCTCTTGGAATAGCGGGTTAAAACTT
>NZ_BCWM01000018.1 GCF_001592205.1 Brevundimonas vesicularis NBRC 12165
TCACGTCAGCCGGAGTGGGTATGCGACAGACGTCGCGCAAGCCGCGACGTTCAAAGGCGGTCGCTCGAAGACGCCGGGGGTGGTCGCGGACAACCGTCTCCTCCTCATCGATTACAGCACCCATCTCGAGGTGCTGGTGGCGAACCTGCTGCTCGCCGCGCAGGAAACCCGAAGCGCCATCATTAACCACGCGAATGTCGAGGATCTTGAGTCGTTCAGGTGCGTCATTCAGCTGAAGCATGCGGCTGCGCCGTCGGACGGGGTCAAACTGACCCCCGAACTCCGGGGCTATATCGAGACTTTCAAGGCGCTCGCCACATGCTGGCGTCATGACGAAAAGACCGATGCTTGGACCCTCGACTTCTTCGTCAATGAGGCGATGCGGGAAGGGTTCTCGGCGCACTTCAAGAATGCCGCCACCCTCTACCGCGCCTTCCATAAGATCGCCCTTCTGAACGATCTCGCCATTCCTCGAGCTGCTCGGAGGCGTCTGGAGAAGGAAATTGACAGCCGCCGGTTCGCTTCGCGACTGCCGGAGCCCCAAGACGAGGACAAGGTGTTCAGATTCGAGCAGGTCGGCTTCCGGCGGCGTGTAGACGGCAAGGCTGCGTCCCTCGACTATGTCTCCCTGTCGGACGGCGAGCACCAGTTCGCTCAAATCCTCGGCATCTTTTCCATGATCGAGGCCCCGGACGCCCTGTTCATTCTCGATGAGCCGGAGTCGCACTTCAACCCGCTGTGGCGAGTGCAATTCACCAAGCAGTTGCTGGGCCTGCCAAACGCCGAACGCGGTCGGCAGGAGGTTCTCTTGACCACCCATGCGCCGTTCGTCCCCTGCGACCTTCCCCGGGAACAGGTTCTCATCTTCAGCCGGGAAGACGGAAGGCTCACCGTGGGGCCGCCGACCATCGAGACGTTCGGAGCGTCTTTCGACCGGATCTTGGACGCCTGTTTCGGGGTCAATCCGCCAATCTCCCAAGTGGCGCAGGATATTGTGGGAGACCTGATGGCGGATGGGACCGCCGCCGAAATTGAAGTGGCACTCACCCAACTCGGACCTTCCGTGGCGCGCTCCTTCCTCGCCGACCGCCTTCGTCAGCTCAAACAGACTTCCTGATCGATGCTGTTTTGCTATCCGGCTGAGGCCGCTGATGAGAATTGGCTGCACGACGGTCTGATGACCTTGTTGACCCGCGTCTTCACGGGTGAGCCTGAGCCCCTGGTCGATTGGCTAGAGGCTTTTCCGGCGGACAAACGCGTAGAAATCGAACGCAAGCCAACTATTCACGCCGCTCTGAAAGCCTTAGCTGAAAAAGCGGCTGAGGATCTGAATGACGAGGAGCGCGCAGCTTATCTCGCCTGCATGCAGTCCCAGAATCGCATCCCGGCTCTCTTTGAGCCCGTCGAACTTCTATCCGACCCTCCGATCAACAAGGCGGCCTTCGCGAAACTCGTGAGCGACCTGTTTGAGATCGCCTTCAAGGCGCTGAGTCCCCTGGGCGTCAGGGATCGGCAGTACACTCGCATCTATGATGCGATGCCGGCTCGCATCTGCGCCTTCTGCGGCATCGAGAAGATGTCGCCGCCAGATCCTCAGATCCCGCGCGAGAGCCTCGACCACTACCTGTCATCCGCCCACTATCCGTTCGCCGCTGCCAACATGCGGAACCTCGCGCCGGCCGGACACCGGTGCAACAGCTCGCACAAGCTGGGCAAAGATGTTATCCGCGGCTTGGGTGGAGTTCGCCGACGCTGTTTTGATCCCTTCGGTCAGGCGGTCGCGACCGTGTCCCTTCAGCAAAGCCGGCCTTTGGAAGGGCGGACTAAAAAGATGCTTGTCCTACCGGCTTGGCAGATCGATCTCTTGGGGGATCGGGACTTCGTGAAGACATGGGACGAGGTCTATGACATTCGAACTCGCTATGAGCTTGAGGTTCTCGACGCGGAATTCTGGTCATGGCTCGACCATTTCGCCAACTGGTCTGTCTTGGAAGCGGCGCCGCCGACCAATGGTGCCGAATTGGTCGGTCTAATTGCACGCTATCGACGTGCGGTAATTGGGGAGGGCTTCGCTGATTTCCTAAAAATCGCGACGTTCGATATGCTCGCCTATCAGTGCCAGAACGGACCAGCGTCCGATCGCGTAACTGACTGGCTTATCGATTTGCTGAGCCCAGGAACCGGTGCGGCCAGTTTTGCTGAGGACGCATTTGCAGCCTAAGTGGGCCGGTCAGAATGTTCAGTATGGGGCTGTTCGCCAAGGTCAGCTTCTGGCGCAAGATGGCCGCAGGCGCATCCTCTAAACAGAGACCATCGGATTGCAGATGGCGACAGCCGGCACCTGCCGCGTCAGGTCTCAATCCGTCCCCCGTCGATGTAGAGAAGGTCGCATCGGACTTCGAGACGCTTGGTCTCGCCATTGTCCGGCAGGAAGGCCTGCCTGAGGGGCTCGGGCACCGGGATAAAGATCTGGTTCTTCATGACGATGGTGGTTGTCTCGAACGATCCGCCGCCGGAAGTCGGCGCGACCGGCTCGCTCATCTGAACATCGTAATAGAGGCCGACCTCTCCGGACTGGTGTTCGAAGATGAACAGGACTTTTTGGCCGCCCCAGACGACAGAGGTGCGATGGGGTTGAAGGAAGAATTCGCCACGCTCTTCTCGCACTCGGGTGCTGATCGCCAGGAAGCAGCGGAACCCCTTCAGCGGGGGGTCCTGGTCATCGACCACCAGAAGCTTGCGGGTGGTCGACATGTCGGTGCGCAGGACGGGCGGCAGGGCGTCGTAATTGGGCTCTACGACTGCACTGTGCGTCTCGAGAGCATCGACGGATTCAGCGACGTCGGGGACCACGTCGCGAACTCGGCCCATGGTGGTCGGATCGAGGGTCTGATAGCTTCGGCGGACCGTGCTGGCTTTGGCCGAGGCCTGCTGCATTGAGATCTTGCCATCCTGATAATCGCTCCAGAGCGAGGTCAAGTATTCCAAGTCCGAACGCTCGTATTCGAATACGTCGCGAGTCCGCTGGAGCGTCTTCAGGAAAGCCTCAGTCCCTTGGCGCGTGGCGCTGGGTACGAGGTGGGAGACCTTGGGAAAAACGACCGTACGCACGAAGTCCTTTGCCATATGACCGAACGCGCCATACTCCTTCTCGTAGATTTGGAGCATGACGGCGACGTTCGCGGCAGCCGGGTTCAAGGTGATGCTGACGGGCTTGTCCGCCTTCACCAGAATGGGAAGGTTGTGCGAAATCGTGCCGAAGCCGACATCCGCCGTAAGGAAATAGTCCGAGTTTAAGATTTCGGTGAGACGGAAAGCGAGGGCGGACTGCGACAGGCTCAGCTCGGCGGGCTTGAGCCGGTTTAGCACTTTGGGCTCGTCGCTTAAGGCTTCAATCTTGCCGTAGTTGTTGAGATAGCCCTGTTCGCACATGCGACGCTGGGAATTGCGGGCCAGTTGAACGAGCGGACGCTCGACCGAAGCCAGGCTCATCGTCGCGGGATCCGTGCCACTGTAGACCAGCAATGGGGTCGTCTGGCTTCGCTCTCCTAGGCTCATGAGCGTGGCCGAATCTCCGGGCTCGATGCGCGCGCGTAGCTGTCCCGCCAACGCCCAAGTCCGATGCGCCGCGACCCAGTTGATGAAGGCTTGGCTGTTGTTGGCCTCGGGCCGTTCGGCCAGGCGTTCGGAGATCAAACGATCTAAGGGAGCGCCGAACAGGTTTAGGAACTCTAGGCTTTCCGTCGTTAACGCTTCGCGCCCCGCGGTCGGCTGAAGGAGGAGGAAGTCGGCGACGCCACCCAACTGGTAGATGGACGGGATGGAGGCCGTCGCTAGGCCGAACCGGTTGCGGAAGGTGCGCAGCGCGCCCACGCCCTGACGTAGGATCATCTGACCGATGATCGGATGTCCATCGAGTTCGATCTTTATCAGTTCGGCGCGGACTTCGCCCGTGGCGGCGCCGGTGAGCGAAACGTCCGCCGACAGTCGGTGGCTGAGGGCGACCTTCTCACCGCTCCAGCGCCAGCTGACCGCGAGCTCCGCGACGGCCCGCGAAAGCGGCGTCTGGCTCAGGACAGTTCCGTTGACGACGACGGGGATCTCGACGAAGCGGACGAAGTCGCTGATGTAGGCCACCGCCTGATTGACGTCGATCGGGCGATCGTCAGCCATGAGGGCGATGATCGTGGTGCCACTCTGGCCGGTCGGCTCTTCCGTGGTAGATCGGATGCAGTCGTCTGTGACGGACAGGGTCGCTCGCTCGGCCCAGCAATGGGTGCGCTCTCCCGTGGTCAGGCTTTCGCTGATGACTTCCAGCTTATCAGCGATGCCGAAGTTGGCCACGGCGCCGATGCCGAAGGTGCCGACGACGCCGGCGGCCCGCGCTTCATCGGTGTTCTTCGAACTCGACCCGGCCCGCCAGAAGTTGTTGCGCAGCTGGGCCTTCGACATGCCGATGCCGTTGTCGACGACGCGGATTTGTTTTGCCGTGATCTCCACTGTGACCTGCGGCGCGAATTCTTGGCCGGCGTGGCGTCGCAGCATGATAGCGTCAAAGGCGTTCTGAACGTTCTCCCGCAACAGGGCGAAGGGCGACGGATAGATTTGCGTCGCTAGAAGGTCGATCATCCGCGTGATGTCGACACTGAACGGCATCGCTTCATCGTGAGTCTGGGTCATTTGCTCATCCGTCGCGTCATGTCGATGCGCCGCTGCATCTCTTGGAGCGGCCCTCCGGTCAGGCCGACCTCGGACGCAAGCTTGAGCAGCAGCGTCTCCGCATCGTCTGGTCGGGACTGAGCTAGGAAGAGGTCGGCGATGATCATCAACTCCTCAATGCTCGTGGGGGTGCCGAGTGCGGCAAGGGTCTCGTCCGGCGCCAGCGCCGCCAACCCGGCCATGGTGATCAGCCGGCGGCCATAGGGCAAGGCGGCGGCACCTTCCTGTTGCAGCACACTGAGCACCGCTGCGGGCGTTTCGCCCGCATTCAGACTGGCCTCAGCCGCTAGGATGACGCTCGTCAGCTTGTCTAGCTCGGGGGTCTCGGGTCGTCCGCCGGCGTCCACAGGCCGCGTCCATTTCAAATCGACGAAGCTTTTGCCCTCGAAGGCGGCCAGGTTTGCCCGGGAGAACAGATTGGCGAACGCCATCTCCCGCACATGGACCCGAGCCTGATCGTAGTCGTCCCCGATCTCGATGACGCTGTATCCGCGACGAGCGCCCGTTGGCAGCTCACGCGCGCCGGCGCACAGGGATCCTGCGCTTACCACCGCCATCTCCTCGCGGCCGGGGATGAAGACATGCTGCGGGGTGACCTGAGGTTTGTGCTGATGTCCATAGAGCCCGAGACGGAACCCGCGACCAATCATGCCCCGCACGATCTCTGGATCCATATAGTCGCTGCGGTGGGGCGGGCCCTCAATGTCATGGTGCCAAACCGCCACGCGAAGGTGCCAGGGACCGCGTTCCTTGAGATCGAGATAGGCTCGCGCGATGGCGTTCTTGGGAATATCGCCTTGGAAGGCGAAACAGTCGTTTGAGGCGCAAGAGTTAAACGCGGCGACGCCGATGCGCCCTTCATCCAAGCTGTAGAGGTTTGCGTCCACCCCGGACTGGGGCCGCTGGTCAGCGGGAAGGGGAGAATAGAAATTGTCGAAGAACCGCCAGAAAGCGGCCAGTCGGTTCTCGTAGGCCGTCCTATCGTTGATTTTGTACAGCGTGCGCGTCTTCCAGTCCCAGCGATAAGGCGAGCCCAGCTTGTGCAGGCTTTGAAGAAACTCCTTGGGATAGTCGGCCTCGGCGACCTCTATCATCGAGCTTCGTGCGACATTCCAGTCGATGTCGTGATTACCAGGGACGATCACGACTTTAGACCGGTCTCCGCCGAGAAAGCGGTCGGTCAGTTCTACGAGAAAGGCGTGAGCCGTGTCGTACTGCTCGGCTAGCTGCTTGGCCGGTTCAGAGACACACAGCCCTACGCCTTGGATAATGTCGCCGCTGACGACGATCGCCTGCGGCAGCGCAATGGGCGGATCTTCAGACGGGAAGCTGTCTCGGTCGCTGACAAGCGCCGAGATTAGCTCGTCATTCGAGAGGGGATCATGCAAGGACCGGTGGAGATCGGTGATGTGCAAAATGCAGAACATTCGGAATCACCGGTGGAGGGCGGCGGGTGCTGACGGCTAAGGTTATCTTGTAAACCACTGCGCGTTGTTCGATGCAACTCGTGCCTGAATCGGTCCTCACATGGGGCACCTGACGTCACCGACTGGTCGGCCGTCCGTTTTCAGAAGGCCAAACAATGTCTGCTGTTGGCGCTTGTGAGCCTCTGACGGCACGGGCCCTCAACCGCGTTTCGGGACTGCTTTGACGCAGGAAGGCCAGCATACGCTGGCCTTCGGTCACGCTTCTCGATTGGGTGGCGGAAGGCAACCGCTCGTCGCCTGAAGGATCAGAGCCTGATCGTCCGCAGTGGGTGGCCTGCGGAGGATTCTCATCAGTTATGAGCTAGTTCTCACTAATTGTGGCTCAATTCTCATCAATTGAGACCCGGACCAGCGCCCCCTTCGCCGTCAGACGTCGACGGCGGCGTCCAGGGCGTTGTCCTGGATGAACTCGCGCCGGGGCTCGACGACGTCCCCCATCAATTTGGCGAACAGGTCGTTGGCGTCTTCCTCGTGCTCGACCGAGACCTGCAGCAAGGTGCGGGCGTTGACGTCCAGCGTCGTCTCCCACAGCTGCTCGGGGTTCATTTCGCCCAGGCCCTTGTAGCGCTGGATCGACAGGCCCTTCTTGCCGGCGTCCAGAACGGCGGTCAGCAGGTCCAGCGGACCGCGAATGGTTGTGGACTTGTCCTTGCGGTGGTAGGTGGCGGGGGCGACGAAGACGTCGTCGAACGCCTGTGCGCGTTCGGCCAGACGGCGCGCGTCCAGCGAACGGATCAGGGTCTCCTCCAGCACGATGGTCTCCTGCACCGCGCGACGGGTGCGGGTGAAGACTACGGCGCCCTGTTCGCCCGGCGCGCCCGTCCACTCGCCATCGCCCTCTTCGGCATAGAGGTTGAGGCGCACGGCGGCGGCGGTCGAGGCGGTCGCCATGTCCGAATGCTCGGCGAACAGACCGGCGAGCGCCGCCTGTTCGATAGCGAAGGCGGGCGCGCGTTGGCTGAGGCGATCGACGCTGGCGCTGAAGGCCTTGGCCTCGCGCACCAGGGATTGCAGGTCCAGACCCAGGCGACGCTCGCCCGTGGACAGGTCCAGCTCGGCCTCTGACGAACCTTCCTCGATCAGATAGGCGTCCATCTCGGCCTGATCCTTCAGGTAGCGCGACTGCTTGCCCTTGGAGACCTTATAGAGAGGCGGCTGGGCGATATAGACGTGGCCGCGCGTGATCAGCTCGGGCATCTGACGATAGAAGAAGGTCAGCAGCAGGGTGCGGATGTGGGCGCCGTCGACGTCGGCGTCCGCCATCAG
This sequence comes from Brevundimonas vesicularis NBRC 12165, assembly GCF_001592205.1. Lineage (GTDB taxonomy): Bacteria > Pseudomonadota > Alphaproteobacteria > Caulobacterales > Caulobacteraceae > Brevundimonas > Brevundimonas vesicularis. Next base: position 7,473 of record NZ_BCWM01000018.1, read on the forward strand.
GATGATCTTGTGATAGCGCAGCTTGTCGGCGTTGAAGTCGTCGCGGCCGATGCCGGTGCCGAGCGCCAGGATCAGCGTGCCGATCAGGTCCGACGACAGCATCCGGTCAAAGCGCGCGCGTTCGACGTTCAGGATCTTGCCGCGCAGGGGCAGGACGGCCTGGTTCTCGCGGTTGCGCGCCTGTTTGGCCGAGCCGCCGGCGGAATCGCCCTCGACGATGAACAGTTCGGACTTGGCGGGATCGCGCTCCTGGCAGTCGGCCAGCTTGCCCGGCAGGCTCGAAATTTCCAGCGCGGACTTGCGCCGTGTCAGGTCGCGGGCCTTGCGGGCGGCCTCTCGCGCCGACGCGGCCTCGATGATCTTGGCCACGATCTGCTTGGCCTCGACCGGATGTTCCTCGAACCAGGTCGCCAGGCCTTCCGAGCACAGGCTTTCGACGGCCGGCCGAACTTCGGAGGAGACCAGCTTGTCCTTGGTCTGGGAGCTGAACTTGGGATCCGGCACCTTGACCGACAGGACGCAGGTCAGGCCCTCGCGCGCGTCCTCGCCGGTGACGGAGACCTTCTCCTTCTTGCCGGCGCCCGAGCTCTCGATATAGCCGCCCATGACGCGCGTCAGGCTGGCGCGGAAGGCCGACAGGTGGGTGCCTCCATCCCGCTGGGGGATGTTGTTGGTGAAGCACAGCATTGTCTCGTGGTAGCTGTCGTTCCACCACAGGGCGAGATCCAGTTCGATCCCTTCCTTCTTGCCGCGAATGACGATGACGTCCTTCAGGATCGGCGTCTTGGACTTGTCGAGGTGGCGCACGAAGGCTTCGACCCCGCCCTCGTAGTGCAGGATCATCTCGACCGGCTCGGCGTGGCGCTGGTCGGCCAGTTTGATGACCACGCCCGAGTTCAGGAAGGCCAGTTCGCGCAGGCGGTGTTCCAGCGTCTTCAGGTCGAAGTCGATGTGGCTGAAGGTGGTGACCGACGGGAAGAAGGTGACCTCTGTGCCGCTCAGCGGCTTGCCCGTGTCCTCGCGAATGGGGGCGTCGCCGGTGACTTCCAGCGACTTGACCGTGTCGCCGCGCTCGAAGCGCATCTCGTGCGCCTTGCCGTCGCGATAGATCTTCAGCTCCAGCCAGTCGGACAGGGCGTTGACCACGGACACGCCCACGCCGTGCAGACCGCCGGACACCTTGTAGGAGTTTTGGTCGAACTTACCGCCGGCGTGCAGCTGGGTCATGATGACCTCGGCCGCCGAAACGCCTTCGCCTTCGTGGATGCCGGTGGGAATGCCGCGGCCGTTGTCGGTCACGGTGACCGAGCCGTCGCTGTTCAGGATGACCTGGACCAGGTCGGCGTGGCCGGCCAGGGCCTCGTCGATGGCGTTATCGACCACCTCATAGACCATGTGGTGCAGGCCCGAGCCGTCGTCGGTGTCGCCGATATACATGCCGGGGCGTTTGCGCACGGCGTCCAGGCCTTTGAGAACCTTGATGGAATCGGCGCCGTATTCGGGCAGGTCGGCAATCGGATCGGTCATGAAGTCATTGGCTCTGAAGTCCCGACCGGGACGGGGATGGAGCGCCGGACCCGGCGCTCGAATCGACGGCGGGATCGCACCGCGCCGAAGCCCGCAACATATAGGAAATTTCGGCGAAAAAGCGAGGAATTCCGCGATGAGAGCCTAGTCGGTTTCCAGCGCGCCGCCGGCCACGCGGACGAACTGGGCGCGGCCTTCCAGACCGGCGAACAGGTCGCGTTCGGTCCCGGTCATGAAGGCCTGAAGATCCAGCGCCGTGATCTCGTCAAACAGGGCCGTGCGGCGCGCTTCGTCGAGGTGGGCGGGGGCTTCGTCCAGCAGCAGGATCGGGCGCGCAGCATGATCTGAAAGCCGCGCGATCTGAGCCAAAATCAGGTTGAGGACCAGGGCCTTCTGCTCACCCGAAGAGCCCTCGGCGGCGGGGCGCTGTTTCTCGCGGTGAAGCGCGGTCAGGTCGGTGCGGTGCGGCCCGAACAGCGAGCGGCCGGCGGCGCCGTCGCGGGCGCGGGCCTTGGCCAGGCCCTCGCGGATGGCGGCGGCGATCTCGTCCTCCTCGGCGCCCGCTTCGGCCATCTGTTCGGCGGCGCCGTCCAGACCCAGGTCGGCCTGGGGGAAGGGCCGATCGCTGCGGGCGTCGATGGCGGCCTGAAGCGCGTGCAGGGCGGCGACGCGGGCGAGGGCGGCGCGGGCTCCGGCCTCGCCCAGCCGAAGCTCCAGGGCGTCCAGCCAGACGGGGTCGGCTTCACGCCCGTCTTGAGCGTCATTCAGCAGGCGCAGCCGCTCGCGAAGAGCCTTTTCGTAGGCGGAGACGCTGGCGGCGTGATCGGGATCGGCGGCGAAGACCAGTCGGTCGAAGAACTTCAGCCGCTCGGCGCGCGCGTCCGAAAACAGCCGGTCCTGTTCCGGCGTCGCCCAGACGGGACGCAGATAATCGAGCAGCCGCCCCGGCTGGGCCGTCTCGCCGTCGATCCGCACGATGCGCCGCGCGGCGCCCGCCGCCTGAACGCCGGTGCCCAGCCGCGTCTCGTCGTCCAGTTCGACCATGACGGCCCAGGCGCGTCCGGCCGCCTCGCCCGGCTCGCGCCGGCCCATCTCGGCGGCAGTCGCGCCGCGCAGCCCCTTGCCGGGGGTCAGCAGGCTGATCGCCTCCAGAAGATTGGTCTTTCCCGCCCCGTTCGGCCCATGCAGCACCACGGGGCCGGAGGTCATCTCCAGCCGCGCGCCCGCATAGGAGCGGAAGTCGGTGAGGGTGAGGGAGGCGAGACTCAAATCTATCCGCTCATCCCGGCGAAAGCCGGAACCCAATCCGTCATGTGCCGTGACCAGCCTTCCAGGCGTTCATCACGTTCACTAGGCGTTGCGAGTCGAGCTCATAAGTTTGACGAAGCCGTCCGTCCGCTTCCGACGGTAGACCACGAAAAATCCAGAGGCCGATGTTATTTCGACAAGGCTGATTTTTAAGCGCGTACAGCAAGTAGCTGTTGACGTGGACTTTTAGAATCCAGAACCGATCAACATCGATCCAGGGGATCAGGGGGCGTCGCCAAATGCCGGCAACTTTAAAGCCTTCCGTCGAGAGTATGAGGTCGGGCGGGAACGCACGATTGATCAGCGTATGGATCAGGAACCATCCAACGACGGCTAAGCCTACCCAGCCAAAAAATGAAAAGACGACATCATTTGAGCGCAACAGGGCGAAAGCCAGTATGGCATAAGCAGCCATGAGCATGATCCGCCAGAGTTCAGGCCAGCGTCGCGCTGCGATAATGCGTTGTCTTTGGCTCACACCCGTAGCGGCATCAGCACATACTGAACGCCCGGATCGCCCGGATCGAGCACCAAGGTCGGGGAGGCCGGGTCGGCGAAGCGGAAGGCGGCGTTTTCGCCGGTGATCTGGCCGGCGACGTCCAGCAGATAGCGGGCGTTGAAGCCGATCTCGAACGGTTCGTCGGAATAGCCGATCTCGACCTCTTCCTCGGCCTGGCCGGCTTCCATGTTGCGCACCGTCAGCTTCACGCGGTCGTTGTCGAACGCCAGTTTCACCGAACGGCTCTTCTCGGCCGAGATGGTGGCGACGCGGTCGACGGCCTTGGCGAACAGGGCGTTGTCGATGTCGGCCTGTTTGTCGTTGCCGCGCGGAATGACGCGCAGATAGTCGGGGAAGGCGCCGTCGATGACTTTGGACGTCAAGGACGCCTCACCCATGGAGAAGCGGATTTTCTGGGCCGAGACGGTGACTTCGACCGGGCCGCCGGCGTCGTCCAGCAGGCGACGGACCTGATCCACGGTCTTGCGCGGCACGATCACGCCGGGGCCGCCGGCCGCGCCCTCAGGCGCCGGGGTCTCTGCCAGGGCCAGGCGGTGGCCGTCGGTGGCGACGGCGCGCAACAGCGGAATGCCAGCCTCGGCGACCGTGTGCAGATACAGGCCGTTCAGATAGTAGCGCGTTTCCTCGGTCGAGACCGCGAACCGGGTCTTGTCGATCAGGCGGGCCAGATCCTCCTTGGGCAGGACATACGAGGCGCCGGCGCTGTCAGTGGACATCACGGGGAAGTCGCCGGCCGGCAGGACCGGCAGGTTGAAGCGCGACCGGCCGGCCGAGACGACCAGGCGCGGATCGTCGCCCGAATAAAGCAGCGAGACCTCGGCGCCTTCCGGCAGCTTGCGCACGATCTCGTACAGGGTGTGGGCGGGGGCCGTGATCTGACCCTCGACCTGAACCTGGGCCTCGGCCTCGTCCACCATTTCCATGTCCAGATCGGTGGCGGCGAAGGCCAGCCGGTCGCGGCCCGCGCTCAGCAGGACGTTGGACAGGATCGGAATGGTGTTTCGACGTTCGACGACGCTCTGCACGTGGCCCAGGGCCTTCAGGAGCGCGGATCGTTCGATGGTCAGCTGCATGTCGTCTCGCCCGGCGCGGCCGACTCGCAAGGCGGCTGCGGTTAAGTGACCTGGGACACTAGCGGATTGCGCGGCGGGAGCAACGGGTCAGACCCGCTGCTCCACAGCTTCAGCCCCGCAGCTTGCGTGTCAGGGCCTCGACGTCGCGGGCGATCTGATCGTCCTGCGGCATCAGCTCCTCGATCTTGCGCACGCCGTGCAGAACCGTGGTGTGGTCGCGTCCGCCGAAACGACGACCGATGTCGGGGTAGGAGCGGGTCGTGTGCTGCTTGCACAGATACATGGCGATCTGGCGCGGGCGGGCGACCGAACGGGTGCGGCGCTCGCTGAGCAGGTCGGCCTGTTTCATGTTGAAGTGGTCGGCGACCGTCTTCTGAATCTCGTCCACGGTGATGCGGCGCTCGGGCCCGCCGCGCATGGCCATGCCCAGCAAGATCGAGGCTTCGTCGACCGACACCGACGACAGGCGCGCGCCCGCAGCGGCGGCCAGGGTATTCACAGCGCCCTCGAGCTCGCGCATCGAGCCGGGGGTGCGGTCCACCAGCTGGGCCAGGACTTCGGGGTTGGCCTCGCCCTGGACGACGCCCAGGGCCGACAGGGCCTTCAGACGGTTCTGGGCCACGGCGATCTTCAACTCGCGGTCGCCTGCCTCGACCGGGCAGGTCAGGCCGGCGGCGAGGTGGCTGCGCAGGCGCGGCTCGACCTCGGTCAGGGCCATAGGCGCACGATCGGCCGAGAAGACGATGCGTTTGCCGTCCTCGATCAGGGCGGTCAGGGTCGAGAGCAGTTCTTCCTGGGTCGACGTCTTGCCGCCCACGAACTGGACATCGTCCAGCAGCAGCATGTCGGCCGAGCGCAGGCTTTCCTTGAAGGCGGCGGTCGAGCGGTCCTGCATCGCCTTGACGAAGGTGGACAGGAAGCGTTCGGCGGTCAGATAGACGACCTTGGCCTCGGGACGCAGACGCTGCGCCTCCCAGGCGATGGCGTTCAGCAGGTGAGTCTTGCCGTAGCCATAGGGGCCGCAGAAAAAGACGGGGTTGAAGTGTCCGTCGGCCCAGCTGGCCACCTGTTTGGCGATGGCCAGGGCGAAGGCGTTGCCCTGACCCTCGACGAAGCTGTCGAACGTCAGGCGATCCTGCAGACCGGCGGCGCGCACCGCGCGGGCGCCGTCAGCGCTGATGGGGGCGGCGGGCGCCATCTGCGGCGTGGCGGCGAAGGCGGCCAGGCGCGGGGCGGCGTCCACCACATTGCCCGGCATCACGGCTGAGGCCGGCGGGGCCGAACCCACTTCGGCGCGGCAGCGCACCTCGAGGCGGCGCGACAGGCCGTCCAGGCCCAGCCACAACTCGTTCATGCGACGCAGGGCATTCTTGCGCACCCAGTCGCGAGCATAGGCGGTTGGGGTGACCAGGATCAGGTGGCCGGCGTTGTCCAGGCGGACGGCCGACGGGGCGATATAGGAGGAGAACGGGCCATCGCCGATTTCAGCGCGCAGGCGCACGGACGCCTCGCTCCAGATGCGGTCCGGATCCGTCAGTCCCGACGTCTTCGTTCCGCCTGCCATCGCCGTTGCGCCCCCAACCATCTTTGCCCGCCCACCTTAGAAGAACCATTCCGACCTTCCGCGCTTCAGGGCGATGGTTCAGGGACGACTTCTCCTGCGCCGAAAAGCGATGCTTTTCGGACGGGGTCTAACCTCTGAACAGACATCTCCCGCCGACGCGAAACATAGGCCTCGCGCCGTCTTCATCCGTGCTGGGATGGAAGTGCGTTAGAGGCCAAAACTTACGCCGCGAGCCGGGTGGGTCAACGCTGATTCGTTGGTCGATTCGCAGTTAAATTGTTTGACTCCGTCAAACCCTGACACCGCTTGGAATTTCGGCCGGATCATGGCTCGACGATCGGTGTTTTCGATTTTGACAGTTAGCGACACAACGCAAAACGGCGAAGGAGCTTGCGCGCCTTCGCCGTTGATATTGCTTTATAATCCCACAACGAAACAGCGACAGCTGCTCCGTCCGCTGCTGGATTAATTTTGGCTCAGGCGGCCGACAGCTTCTTCAGCTGGGCGGCCAGGCGCGAGACCTTGCGCGAGCCGGTGTTCTTGTGAACGACGCCCTTGGAGACGGCGCGCATCAGCTCGGACTGAGCCTCGATGAAGGCGGTCTTGGCGACGGCGGCGTCGCCGCCGGCCAGAGCTTCCTGGAACTTGCGCAGATAGGTGCGGACGCGCGAACGGCGCGCCTTGTTCACTTCGGTACGCGCTTCGATCTTGCGGATCGCCTTGCGGGCGCCGGGGTTGTTGGCCATGTCAAACCTTCGAACGGAAAACGCCGCGGAGCACACGTCCACGGCGCGGAAATCTCAAGAGGGCGGGCCTATAGCCGAAAGCCCGGAGGCGGTCAACGCGGAGTCTTCGTCGCTGGACTCCGAGGTTGGGCCAAGGCGCCGGTTTAAGCGTGTCTTGCGGGCTGCCTTCAGAACGCAACCCAACAGGCTTTAACGCGTCCTAGCGGACTTTCCGTCGCAGGTTTTTGCGTCGTGTTGAAAGTGCGCAACGCTTTCACTTTGTTCATGAATTGTGTCGTTTTACGGCCATGTTTGTCCCGTCCTGACAAGGGCTGAAATCATCTCCCGGATCGTCGTTCCATGACCCAGACCGCGCTTCTCCTGCTTGCGCTGGCCCCCGCCGCCGGTGTCGTCCAGCCTGTTCAGGCCCAAACCAACGCGGCCCAGCCGGTAGAAGCCCAGGCGCAGGTTCAGCAGGAGGAGCCGACGGTCGTTCTGCCGGACGTGGAGGTGACGGCGGCGCGGCGCGGGGTGGCCTTGGGCGGGCAGGAACCGATCGTCTCTTATGACGCCGCCCAGATCCAGGCGTTCGGCGCGACCAACATCGGCGAGCTGATCACCCTGCTGGAGGCCCAGACCCGCAGCGCGCGGGGCGGGTCTCCGGTCTTCCTGGTCAACGGGCGGCGTATCTCGGGCTTCCGCGAGATCCGCGGCATTCCGCCCGAGGCCATCGATCGGTTCGACGTCCTGCCGGAAGAGACCGCGCTGTCCTATGGTTACAGCGCCAATCAGCGGGTGGTGAACATCGTGCTGAAGGCGGACTTCAAGTCCCTGACCGCCTCGGTCAACGTCAGCCGGCCGGAGCAGGGCGGTCGCACGACCACCGCCAGCGAGAACAACGTCCTGCGCATCGCCGGCTCGGACCGCTGGTCTGTCGATATCAACGGCACGACCTCCAACACCCTGTTCGAGACGGAGCGCGACATCGATCGCAGCACGACGGCGGGCGGCGACAGCGAACTGGCCAACGCCTATCGCACCCTGCTGCCCAAGACGGACGAGCTTTCGGTGTCGGGGACCTACAAGCACGACCTGAACGACAAGGTCGGCATGACGCTGAGCGGCAGCGTGGAGGACTCAAACAGCTTCAGCTATCAGGGCCTGCCCAATGTTCAGCTGACCGTGCCGGGGACCAATCCGTTTTCGCCGACCGGTCAGGACGTCAATCTGTTCAGCTATCTGGACCTGCCCGGCGCCCTGACGCGCAAGACCGATACGCGCACGGCCGAACTGGGCACGGTGTTCGACGGCTATGTCGGCGACTGGCGCTGGACGGCGACGGGCGAATACAGCCGCGTCGAAACCGACACCACGACGGGACGAGGCGTGAACGCGACGGCGTTGCGGGCCCTGATCGCGGGCGATCTGACCGTCAATCCGTTCGGCGACCTGACCGACAGGGCCATCGTCAATCCGCGCGACACCGCCAACTCGGTGGCCCAGACGGCGACGGCGGAACTGGTGTTGAACGGGCGTCCCTATGAACTGCCGGCCGGCGACATCACCTCGACCTTCAAGGTCGGGGCCGGTTATCAATCGCTGGATTCCGAGAGCCTGCGGTTCTCCGAAAGCCTGGGTTCAAGTGTCGCTGTGGATCGATCGCAGTCGCGCAACTCAGGCAGCGTGCAGGCCAACTTCGACCTGCCAATCTCCAACGTCGAGCGCGGCGTCCTGCCCAAAATCGGCGACCTGTCGGCCAATCTGAACCTGGCCTACCAAGAACTGTCCGACTTCGGCGGCGTATCCTCGGTCGGGGCCGGGCTGAACTGGTCGCCGGTCGAGCGGCTGTCCTTCTCCGCCAACTATTCCGACGAGGGCAAGGCGCCGACGGTCCAGCAGCTGAACGACCCGACGGTATCGACGCCGAATACGCCGGTCTTCGACTTCCGGACCGGCCAGACCGTCGAGATCAACCGCATCACCGGCGGCGATCCCAATCTGCAGGCCGAGGATCGGCGTATTCTGAAGCTGGGCATGAACTGGCAGCCGGTGTCGGACAAGGATTTCCGCCTGAACCTGGCCTACACCCGCACCGAAGCGGACAATGAAATCTCCAGCTTCCCGGCCATTACGCCCGACCTTGAGGCAGCCCTGCCGGAGCGGTTCATGCGCGCTGATCCTGAACCCGGCGCCGATCCGAACGCGCCCGGCAATCTGGTGTCCATCGACGCTCGTCCGCTGAACTTCTTCAAGCGCGAGCAGCAGGACGTTCAGTGGGGTTTCAACTTCTCGCGCCCGTTCGGCAAGCCGAACCCGGCGGCGGCGGGTGGTCGTGGTCCAGGCGGACGCGGCGGTCCTGGTGGCGGTCCGGGCGGCGGCGGAATGATGATGATGGGCGGACCGGGCGGCCCCGGCGGCCCCGGCGGAGGCGGGCGGATGCGCGGCGGGCGGGGATCGGGAATGCAGCCTGGCCAAGGCATCTTCAACCTGTCGCTGACCCACACCTGGCGTGTCCAAGACGAGGTCACCATTCGCGACGGTCTGGCGCCGCTGGACCTGCTGGACGGCGATTCCATCTCCGGCTCGGGCGGTCAGTCGCGCCATGAGGTCCAACTGCAGACCGGGCTCTCCAGAAACGGCGTGGGCGCCTTCGTCAACGCCAACTGGCGCTCGGGCACGACGGTCAACGGCGACGCGCTGGGTTCGCCCGATCTGGACTTCTCGGGCCGGACCACGGTCAATCTGTTCGCCTTCGCCGACCTGACCCAACGCACGTCATGGGTCGAGCGCTTCCCGTTCCTGAAAGGCGCGCGGATCGGCTTCGGCGTTCAGAACATCTTCGATGACCGCGTCTCGGTGACCAGCAGCGACGGTCAGAGGCCGGTCAACTATCAGCGCGACTACTTGGACCCGCAGGGGCGCGTCTTCCGCATCAATCTGCGCAAGATCCTCTTCTAGAGGATCACGGCCAGACGGTCGCCAGGGCGATCATCACGACGGCGGCGGCGAGCGCCAACGGAAAGAAAAAACGGTCGGACATCGATCTGACCGTTACCCCGACCTGCGCGGCGCGACAAGCGATGGCGAGGCCCGCGAGCCTTGACCGACTTCGGAGGGCGTCCTACCCCGAAAGGCCGTATTCCGAAGGACCGACCGAATGCCGCGCCTGATCCTGCTCCGCCACGGCCAGAGCCAGTGGAACCTCGAGAACCGCTTCACCGGCTGGGTCGATGTCGATCTGACGGCGGAGGGCGAGGCCCAGGCGCGACGTGGCGGCGAACTGATCGCCGAGGCCGGGTTCAAGCCAGCGGTGATGTTCACCTCGGTCCTGACGCGCGCCCAGCGCACCGGCGCACTGGCGTTGCAGGCGGCGGGCCTGACCGATGTGCCGGTGATCGAGGACTGGCGCCTGAACGAGCGCCACTACGGAGGTCTGACGGGTCTGAACAAGGCGGAGACGGCCCAGAAGCACGGCGAAGACCAGGTCAAGATCTGGCGCCGCAGCTATGATGTGCCGCCGCCCCCGCTGGCCCCTGGCGGCGAGTTCGATTTCAACGCCGACCCGCGCTACGCCGGTAAGGCCATTCCCGACACCGAAAGCCTGAAGACCACGCTGGACCGGGTGAAGCCCTATTGGGACGCCGAGATCGCGCCGCGCCTGAAGGCGGGCGAGGACGTGTTGATCGCCGCCCACGGCAACTCCCTGCGCGCCATCGTCAAACTGCTGTTCAACGTGCCGGACGATCAGATCGTCGGCGTCGAAATCCCCACAGGCAATCCGCTGGAGATCGATCTGGACGGGGATCTGAAGCCCACCGCCGCCCGCTACCTCGACGCCGCTCGCGCCGAGACATTGCCGACCGCATCATGAGCTGGAGTGAAGCCGACCAGGCCTTCATGGCCCAGGCGATCGCCCTGGCGACCGGCCGCATGGGCGAGACCTGGCCCAACCCGGCGGTCGGCTGCGTCATCGTCAAGGACGGCCGGGTCATCGCCCAGGCCGCCACCGCGCCGGGCGGTCGTCCCCATGCCGAGGAGCAGGCCGTGCCGGCCGCCGGCGCGGATGTCGTGGGCTCGACCGTCTATGTCACGCTCGAACCCTGCGGCGCTCGGTCGTCCGGCCGCAAGTCCTGCGCCCACTTTCTGACCGAGGCGGGCGTGGCGCGGGTCGTGATCGCCTGTATGGACCCGTCGCCGTTTGCGGCCGGGCGCGGCACCGAGCGACTGCGCGCACAAGGGCTGACGGTCGAGACCGGCCTGATGTGCGAAGAGGGCGCGGCCCTGTGCGAAGGCTTCCTGCACCGACTGGAAACCGGCCGCCCGATGGTGCGCATCAGCGAGGACGGCTCGGGCTTCGACGGCCGGTTCGTCGCCTCGCCCAAGGCCGATCTGGTCACCGAGCTGAAGCGACTGGGCGAAGCGGGCTACACGCGCCTGTGGACCGGGCCGGGCGAACTGGCCGAGGCCCTTCAGGCTCAGGGGCTGCTGACCGTCTGAGGCGGCTTCGCCGTTCAAAGGTTTCTTAAGTCAGGGCGCGTAATGTGCCCCGATGGCCCTCGCCGCTGAACCCCTCGTGAGAAAGCGCCTGACGCAGGCGGAGCTGGACGTCATCTGCGCCAAGCATGATCGACTATTCCAGGCCCGCCCCGGCGGCGCCCGCGCGGTCTTCGCCTGGATGGACCTGTCGGGCCTCAGCCTGAAGGGCCGCAATCTGGCCGACGCCGATTTCGCCGCCGCCTGTCTGGAAGGCTGCGATCTGACCGGGGCCAAGCTGGACAACGCCAATTTCTTTGGCGCGGACATGCAGGATGCGATCCTGGCCGAGGCCAGCCTGCGCCGCTCCGACCTGCGCGGCGCCTGCCTGCGGGGGGCGGACCTGTCGGGGGCCGATCTGTTCGAAGCCGACCTGCGCGAGGGCACCATCGCGGCCGCCGACGCCAGACTGGGCTTCAAGGTCATCGAACCGCGCCACCGCGACGAGACCGAGGCCAGCGGCGCCTGCCTGGCCGGCGCCAATCTTCAACGCTCCAAGATGGCCGGCGTCATCGCCGTGAAGGCCGACTTCTCTGGCGCGGTGATGAAGGACTGCAAGCTGGTGCGGGCCAATCTGAAACAGGCGGATTTCCGCGGGGCCGACCTGGCCGGCGCCGATCTGTCAGGGGCGGACCTGTCGGGCGCGGACCTTCGCGACGCCATCCTGGTGGGCTGCAAGACGACCATGTGGCGCGCCGACGGCGCCGACATGCAGGGCGCCCTGACCGACAACAAGTCGTCCTGCGAGTCCGTGGAAAAGATGCCGGCCGCCGAGATGCTGCGCGAACATGCGCGCTGGTGCGAGACCGGCGGCGCGGAAGGACAGCCGTCGGTCTTCAACGGCGTCGACCTGCGTCCGCTGAAGTCGATCACGGGCCTGAACCTGACCGCCCTGTCGGCCAAGGGCGCGGTCTTCTACGGCCTGGATATGGAGGGGGTGCAGTTGCAGGGCGCACAGCTCGACAATGCCGACCTGCGCTCGGCCAAACTGCGGCGCGCCGACCTGCGCGGCGCGCGCCTGCGGGGTGCGCGACTGAACGGAGCGGACATGCGCGAGGCGCAACTTGGCCCGCTTCTGATCGCCGCCGACCGGCTGATGCCTGCAGATCTGACGGGCGCCGTGCTCCGCGGCGCGGACCTGTCGGGCGCCGACCTGAAGCGCGCCGTCCTGGCCGGCGCCGATCTGGGCCGTGCAACGATGCACGGCGCTCAAACCCGTCAGGCCGACCTGACCGACGCCAATCTGGCGGGCGTGCGCGGCCTGACCGTCGCGGATATGGCCACCGGCGACGCCTAAGGCGGCTTGGCGATCTACTTCGCCACAGAGCGATAGTCGCTAGCGAGACACCGGACCGGCCGTTTCAGGCTATTCTATAAGGTCGCGGTATGGCGTGCGGTCTTCAGCTTGAGGGTCGAGATCGTGCGCTGCAACCTCCGAAGGGTGCGTCAAGCAAAGCGCATTCCGGGCGCAACCTCAAGTGAGGGTTACGCACAACGGATGTGCTCAACCCTACGTCGCGTCAGAGTAGTCCGGGGTAAAATCGTGACGACAAACAAGCAATTATAGTGCAAAAATGTGACGCAATGCCTTGAATTCATCATTTGAGGCGAATTCTGCTCCAAAACACATCTTTCCTGTGGCAGCTATGCGTCAGCCGCTAGTGCGGATGGGGGTATTCAGGAACTGAGATGAAGATTGCTTTGCTAACGGGTGTGGCAATGACCGCCATGCTGGGTGGTTTCCAGGCGCAAGCTCAAGACGCTGCGCCAAATGCAACAACCGTGACGGAGGTTGTTGTTACGGGCTCGCGCATCAAGCGCCCACAGTTCGACGGAACGATTCCCGGTGTTCAAGTCACCAAGGAAGAGATCGTTCAGCGCGGCTTTAACAACGCTTACGACATCGTGCTCAGTCAGCCGATGGTTTATGCTGGCGCTAGCCCCTACGGAAGCAACGGTGGTCAGACCTCAAGCCTCGGCACGGCTTTCGCCGACTTGTTAGGTCTCGGCAGCCAGCGTACTCTGACTTTGGTCAATGGACGACGCCAGGTGTCGGGTAATGCGGCGACGTTGTTTGTAACCGGCAACAACGCGGGCTCGCAGGTTGATCTCGGCGCCATTCCGTCACAGCTCATCGACCGTGTTGACACCCTGACCGTCGGCGGCGCCGCCGCCTATGGGTCGGACGCTATCGCCGGCGTGATCAACTACATCATCAAAGACAAGTACGTGGGCAGCGAGGCGCGCGTCTCTGCCCGGACCTCTGCCCACGGCGACGCCAATCGCTACAGCTTGAGCGCCATTCACGGTCAAAACCTGATGGGGGACCGGGCCAATCTCACCTTGGCGTTCGAACAGACTGAAACCGACGCGCTGTACGCCGACGCCCGAACGTGGACGCTCGACGCCGCGACTGCGGTGACAAATGCTTTCAACGGTTCCAAGCGTAACCCGAATTTCGCAGCGAACGCGGCCATCGATGTCAGCGGTCTGAATAACGGCGCCTTCCTGCGCAACACCGACGACGGCCTGCCATCTACGGCCTACGCCTATTTTGCGCGCAACTCGCTACAGTACCCGTCGGGTATTGCCTTCACGCCATCGAGCGCTACCGCAGCCTGTCCGACGACGATCGCCGGGGTGACGGCGTGTCTGTTGCCGACGGGTTCGGTCAGCTCGACGTCGCAACTGGTCCCCGGCATTCCCACCGGCAACGGTCTCTATTTCACTAGCGCGCCGTCAGGCACCTTCCCCAATTTCGCGCCAACATCGTTGCCGACCGGGGTCACGGCTGCGGCGGTCTTCGCCAGATATGGCGTAACGCCTCCCGCTGGCCTGACCGCCGCTCAGCAGAACACGCTCGCCATCAACGTTTTGCAAAGCAAGTTGCCGACCCTGCGCGAGTATCTGGCCCAGAACCCCAACACCGACATCAATCTGATCGTTGGCTCGCTTTATTCGAACATTCCGCGTGTAGCGAATACAGATCCGGCGACTCGCGCGCTATTCCCCTTCATCGCTAGGCCTGTGCGGTTCAACGCCAATGGTGAGGCCGAAAACTGGTCCTTCGCCAATATTGCGCCAGACGCCCAGGGGACCCTGGGTGTCGCTCCAGGAATCGAAGGCAATAACACCAGCCGTTACAGCCTGATTCAAAATGCGCAGACCCGTAAGAACTTTACGGTCTTTGCGACCTTCGACATCAACGACCACATTCAGGCCTATAGCCAGAACATCTATTCGACCGTCGAAACGGTCCTTCCGCGCAATGGCGCGCCAGGCAACGCCGTGACCTCGGCCGGAAGCGAATCTTCGGGCATTTTGGTCAGCATTAACAACCCGTACCTGAGTGGGACGTCGCAGCAGCTGCTGCGTAATAGCGGCGCGGTCAACACCGCCAACAACTTCATCATGTCGCGAACCAACCAGGACATCCTGGGCGACAACCGGCTGCGCGGCGTCACCAACATCGGTAACTTCGCACAAGGCCTGAAGGGCGACTTCGATTTTCTTCAGCGAAACTGGACCTGGGATCTGTCCTACACCTACGGTAAGGCTGATGGTAAGGTCGACTTCACCGGTATCCGTGACCTGGAGTATCTGCTGGCGATCGACACCGTTCGCGACGGCAGCGGCGCCATCACGTGTCGCGCCAAGACCAATGCCGCCGCCTATCTTGGCAAGAGTCCATCGGTGATCGTCACCAATCTGGCCGACACTCCGCGGCCGGATGGCTTGGTCGCCAAGCAGCCGTTCACACCTGTCGTGACGCAGGCGATGATCGACGGCTGCCAGCCGCTGAATCCCTTCGGATATGACCAGATGACACAGGCGGCGAAGGACTACGTCACCGCTCAGCAGTTCTACGCGTTTGAGAACGTCCAGACCTTCCTGCAAGGCTCGGTGACCGGCGACCTGTTCCGGCTGCCGGGCGGTCCGCTGGGCGTGGCGCTGGCCGCCGAACGCCGCACCACCAAAAACGACTACTGGGTCGACGAGATTTCACGTTACGGCCGCACGCGGTCGGCGGCGATCTCGGCCACTCAGTACGAGACCGAGGCGCAGGAGTACGGCGTCGAGGTGAACGTCCCCGTCCTTGGCAATGGCTTCAACCTACCGTTTGCGCAACGCCTGGAAATCAACTCGGCGGTTCGCTGGTCCAAACAGACCGGGAACGCATCGACATACGTCAACCAACTAGGCACCACCATCAGCCCGTCCTACGAGGGCGAACTTTCGAAGATCTGGTCGTTGGCTGCCACGTTCCAGCCGATCCGAGACATCACCTTCCGCGGCAATGTCACCCGCTCAATCCGTCAGCCGGACGGCGTTGAGCTCTTTTTGGGCGGTCAGGCTTCCTTCACGTCGATGAGCGACCCTTGCGCGGTCGGCAATATCAACTCGGGCCTGAACCCGGCGACGCGCAAGGCGAACTGTATCGCCGCTGTTCGCGCGGCAGGATACGCATCGACCAACGCCGAGGCCGAAACCTTCCTCAGCACCTTCAATCCCGGCACGCCATCGGTGCTGGGCGCCCGCTTCGGCAACATGGAACTGAAGCCGGAGCGCGGTGAAAGCTGGACGGCGGGCGTGGTGCTTGAACCGCGTTTTGTACCGAACTTGCGGATGTCGTTCGACTATATCGACATTCAACTGAAGGATCAGTTGACCCGCGTGTCAGCGGAACAGCTTCTGACCTACTGCTACGACTCCGCGTCCTACCCAGACAACAACGCTCAGTTCGGTCTGAATACCTGCAGCTCGGTTCCGCGTTACACCTCCGGTACGGAGCCCAACGCCAGCCGCGCCTTCAGCGTCAATGACGGCTGGCAGTCGACGTATCTGAACCTGGCGCAGACCAACCTGCGCGCCGCCAACCTCGTCGTGCTTTATCGCTTCGATCTGGCGGAACTGTTCAAATCGTCGAGCGACTGGGGCAGGGTGTCGGTGAACAGCAACCTCTACCGCATCTACGAGTCGAGCTTTAGCGGGACGGGGCTTCCGGGAGACACCGAACAATATCTCGGCAGCATCGGCACGCCGAAATGGCAGAGCAACACGACGATCGGCTACTCGCTGAAGAGACTCTCGACCAGCCTGAACTTCTCCACGATCTCGGATACGATCCGTTTCAATGGAGCGGTGCCGGCGACCATCGAACAGAACGCCTATCTCGATCGCAAAGGCTACGCGCTATACAACCTGTATGTCGGCTACGAGCTCAATGATGCGGTTGATTTGCGCTTCAACGTCAACAATGTCTCGAACAAGCGTTGGGAAGAGGAGGCCGTTGGCGCTATCGTCAGCACGGTTGGCCGCACCTTCCAACTCAGCGTCAACGCGCGTTTCTAAATCTGCGATCGCTTGAAGTGGAACCGCTTTTGCGGTTCCACTGACGCAGGAATGACTAGCGTCTCAACCGGAATCGCGAAGCGGTTCCGGTTGAGACGACCGATACTTAGGCCAAGGCCTTGAGCTGATCGACCAGATCGGTCTTTTCCCAGCTGAAACCGCCGTCCGCATCCGGCTCGCGGCCGAAGTGGCCGTAGGCGGCCGAGCGGGCGTAGATCGGCTTGTTCAGTTGCAGATGCTGGCGGATCGCACGCGGCGTAGCGCCGCCGATCAGGTCCAGAATCTTGTCTTCCAGAACGGCTTCGGAAATCTTGCCGGTGCCGTGTAGATCGACGTGGATCGACTGGGGCTTGGCCACGCCGATGGCGTAGGAAATCTGGATCGTGCAGCGGTCGGCCAAACCGGCGGCGACCACGTTCTTTGCCAGGTAGCGGCAGGCATAGGCGGCCGAACGGTCCACCTTGGTCGGATCCTTGCCCGAGAAGGCGCCGCCGCCGTGGGGCGCCGCGCCGCCGTAGGTGTCGACGATGATCTTGCGGCCGGTCAGGCCGGCGTCGCCGTCCGGTCCGCCGATCTCGAAGATGCCGGTGGGGTTGATGTGCCAGACGGTGTTCTCGTCGGTGAAGCCTTCCGGCAGCACTTCGAGAATATAGGGTTTGACGATCTCGGCGACCTGCTCAGAGCTCAGCCCCTTGGCGTGTTGGGTCGACAGGACGATCGAGGTGGCGCGGACCGGCTTGCCGTCCTCGTACTCGATCGTGACCTGGCTCTTGGCGTCGGGCTCGAGCTGCGAGCCGCCGGCGTGGCGAAGCTCGGCCAGACGTTTCAGGATGTTGTGGCTGTACTGCAGGGTCGCCGGCATCAGCTCCGGCGTCTCGTTCGATGCATAGCCGAACATGATCCCCTGATCGCCCGCGCCCTCGTCCTTCTCGTTGGTCGAGTCGACGCCGACGGCGATGTCGGCCGACTGGGCGTGCAGGAAGCAGGAGTAGTCCGCCGTCTCCCAGTGGAAGCCGTCCTGCTCGTAGCCGATGTCCTTGACCGCGGCGCGGACCAGCGGCTCCAGGCTGTCGATGATGCTCTGGGTGAAGGCTTCGTTCTCTTCCTTGGTGTTGCCCGGCTGGGTGGCGCGGACTTCGCCGGCCAGCACGATGCGCTGGGTCGTCACCAGGGTCTCGCACGCCACGCGCGCCTCCGGGTCCTTGGCCAGGAAGGCGTCCACGACCGTGTCGGAGATGCGGTCCGCGACCTTGTCGGGGTGGCCTTCGGAAACGCTTTCCGAGGTGAAGAGGAAGGAAGAACGAGCGGCCAAGAGAGGCTCCTGTCAGTGTCAGACCGACAGACATATAAAGATATGCTTATATGTTCAAGTGATCTGACGCAGCGCCCAGCCGCTAGAAACTGCTTTGCGGCGTAAGCATATCGGCTGACTCCCCCTCATTTTAGGGTAAACAGGCCCAAGGGGGTCCCCATGCCAGAAGGCCTGACGACGAGAGAGAGCGAATGTGTCCGCTTGGCCGGTCAGGGTCTTGAGGACAAGGAAATCGCTGCGCGCCTGCGTATCTCGCCGCGCACGGTCGGCAATCACCTGCATCGCGCCTATGCCAAGCTGGGCGTTTCGGATCGCAAACTGGCGGCCCGGCGACTGAGTATTGGCTACTCAGAGGCGTCGATACTCATTCCCGACACCGGCCCCAATACGCTCAATGATCCCACGTCGGCCGAACAGTCGGACGATGCGGTTTCCGACCCAACGACTTCCTGGCTTCTGCCTGCGCCTCCTCGGGGCGCTCTGGCGAGAGTGGGGATCATCGTCGCCGGGGCCGCTATCGCCCTTCTGTTCGCCATCGGGATCGTGACGGCGGGCATGGTGGTTCCATCCCTTTTCGACCGGCTCGCTCCCGCTGAAATGCGCTGACCAAAAGGCTTAACGGGAGACGAGCCAATGAAGAACATGCACGTCGGCGTCCGCGTGGCGCGACAGGTCAGAACCGCCGAACACGCCGTCGATCAGGCAATGATCGAGGTCTGCCGGCTGGTCCAGACGGCGCTGGAAGGTCGGGTCGAGGCGCGCCTGGCGGCGGAAGTCGGACAGGAGGCCCTGGCCAATATGGTTCGCGGCCTCAGCCAACTCGCCGAGGTTCGCGGCTCGGTCATCGCCAGTCATGGCGAGCTGGCCCAGGTCGCCGACGATCATCAGGTCGGCTGGTATTTGGACGGTGCGCACGAAGACAAGACGGTCAAACCCACTGGGTTCGCCCCGGTTCTCTCCGTCGCCGCTTGATCGCTGCCGTCGGAATGGGGTCGCCGCTGTCCTTGCTTCTGGCGTGTCTGACCTACGGCGTCATGGCGCTTCTGCTCTGGAAAGGCCGTATGCCGGAGCGGATCGCCTTGGTCGCTCTGGTCGTCCTCAACTGGGGCACGCCATTGGTCGATCACCTGTTCATCGGGCATTTCCGGTGGGGGGTGGCGATCCTGTCGGTGTCCATGTTCTGTCTGCTGGTCGGTCTGGCTCTCCGCTACGACCGATGGTGGCTGCTTCTTGCCGCCGGAGCCCAGCTTATCGCGGTCTCGACCCATCTGGCCGGCATCGCCGGTTCTGACGCCCTGCTGTGGTCGATCGTATCGACCCGAATGGTCGTCTGGTTCGAGCTCCTGCTCCTCGCCCTCTTAGGCGTCTTGGAGGCTCAGTGCGCCCCCTACGCCCGTCCCAAATCAGCGCCCGGATCGATCCGGGCGCTGCAGAAAGTCTGAATGTCATGAATACCCAAACCACCCCCCCCTTCATGCCGCTTTTCCGCTCGTGGCTGGAAACGGCCAATCTGGCGAAACAGGTCGGATCGTCATCGCTGCCCGCCAGCGGCGAGAACCTGCTCGTCGAACTGGATCTGGCGCCGATGGAAGCGGCGGAAACCACGCTTCTCGATCACGCCCCGACCTCGGCCGTCGAAGCCGTCTGCATGATCGAGATCATCCGCCAGAGCCTGTCCGACGCCGGCCGCTCGGACGGTCGCGATGCACGTGCGCTGGACGCCATCCAGTCGTGGTTGGCAGGCGCGGCTCTCGACGGCGCCGATCATCGCGATGAGGTCGAGCAGTTGCTGAAAAGCGCCAGCAACCGGGCCTGATCAGCCGCGCAGGCCCTTGGCCACGGTCAGAAGGGCGTCGCGTTGAGCGGCGTCCTTGATGCCGCGGAAAGCCGCCAGCAGCTCGGCGACCCCGGGGGCGGCCAAAGCCAGTTCGTCGCCCTCGGCCGTTTCCAGTTCGCCCAGCAGGGCCGCGCCGGTCGATTTCAGCACCGAAGCGATCTGCAGCAGGCGGGCGGCCGAGACGCGGTTCACGCCCCGCTCGTACTTCTGGATCTGCTGGAAGGTCACGCCTGCGCCGGCGGCCAACTGCGCCTGGGTGATGCGCAGTTCCTCACGACGGGTGCGGATGCGTCCGCCGATGGCGATGTCTACGGGATCAACTGCGTCGTTCATGTCGGCCTGCGGGCATAGATAATGCGGCGCCATGGCCCCAAAACACCGATCCCGTCAAGCCAAAGCTGCTCAGCTAGGGATTGCTACGTGCGTTGCAGGTGACGATTCAACCTTGAGGATATATTTCAGCGATCTAGACGCCGCCTCCCGCGCGAACCGCGCTCGGAGAAGTGGTGCCGCTTAGGTGACTCGAACACCTGACCCCATCATTACGAATGATGTGCTCTACCGGCTGAGCTAAAGCGGCCCGGTTGCGACGAACGAAGCAGTCCGCGCGAGACGGGGTCTTTATACGGCCGCATCGCGCTTGCCAAGCGCCGCTTTCAAGATCGTGAGCAATGTGGCTTCGTCAGGCGTTTGGGCCACGGCCGGCGTCAGGCCCAGGGCGACCAGCGGGGCGGCCGCGGCGGGAGAGATGCAGGCCGTGATGGCGTGCGAGAGCCGGGGTGCACCTTGTTCGGCCAGGATATGCGCTGCGCGGGGGGAGTGGATCAGGACAGCGTCGAACTCCGTGGGTGCAGCGACGGGGGTGCGTCCGGCGCGATAGACAATCAGTGGCTGGATCGAGACGTTGCGGGCGCCGGCGAGGACCAGGGCGGCGTCGAAGTCGCCGGCGGGGGTTTCGGCTTGCGGAACCAGCACGACGCCGTCGCTCAGTTCGGAGCCGATCAGGCGGGCGAGGGCGTGGAGATCGCCGGAGGCGGAGCGGACTTCTGCGAAGCCGGCGTCGCGGGCGGCCTGGGCGGTCGCATCGCCCACGGCGAAGACCGGGCGGTCGCGTTCGCGGGTCAGGGCGGCGAAGGCGGCGACGCCGTTCAGGCTGGTGAAGGCCAGGGCGGTGAACGGGGTCAGGTCGGGGACAGGTGGGGTCAGGTTTTCGATCGCCAGCAGAGGGGCGATAATCGGCTCGAACCCCATGTCTCGCAGGCGTGCGGCGGTGCGCGAGGCGCCAGGTTCTGCGCGCGTGATCCAGATGCGGGGGGGCGCCGCAGTCATCCGTCCAGCGTCGCGGGATCGACTTCCTGATCGCCGGCGGAGGCGTGGACCTCGCCGCCCAACCGCTGGCCCAGGGCGCGGGCGTCGGCTTCGGTGGGTTGAGGAAGGTCGCCGACGCGGCGCCAGCGGGCCGAACCGTCGGGGCTGAGCATTTCGGTGGTTAGGTGCAGGCTGTCGTCAGCGATGCGGGCATAGGCGCCGACGGCGGTGCGGCACGACCCCTCCAGCGCCGTCATGGCCCCGCGCTCAGCGGCGACGGCGATGGCGGTCTGGGGGTGGTTCAGGGCGGCGACCCAATGAGCATTCAGGGGGGCGTCTATGTCGGCGGCGCGGGTCTGGATGGCCAGGGCGCCCTGGCCCGGCGCGGGCAGGAAGGCGTCCAGCGACAGTTTCTCGCGGATATGGTCGGTGACGCCCAGGCGCGTCATGCCCGAGACGGCCAGAAGGATCGCATCGAAATCGCCATCGGCCGCGCGACGCAGGCGGGTGTCGATATTTCCGCGCAGCATCTCGACCTTCAGGTCTGGCCGCAGGGCCAGCGCCTGGGCCTGCCGTCTCAAGCTGGCGGTGCCCAGGCGCGCGCCGAAGGGCAGGGCGTCGAAACTGTCGAAGTCGCGGCTGATGAAGGCGTCGCGGGCGTCCTCGCGCTCGGGGATGGCGGCGATGCACAGGCCCTCGGGCTGTTCGGCGGGGACGTCCTTCATCGAATGGATGGCGATGTCGATCCGGCCGGCCAGCAGGGCCTCCTCGATCTCCTTGGTGAATAGGGCCTTGCCGCCGACCTCCAGCAGGCGGCGATCCTGGATGCGGTCGCCGGTGGTGACGATCTCGACCAGAGGAACGGCGGTCTCGATCTCGGCCTCGGGCACGTTCAGGGCGCGGCCGATGGCGCGCTGCATCATGCCGGATTGGGCGAGCGCCAGCTTGGAGCGTCGGGTGCCGATGCGGAGGGGAAAGGTCATGAGCGTTGCGCACCGGTCGCCGGGTCGCTACCTCGACCCGATGGAGATGTCCGCCGACTATAGCAGCGGCGCCAAGTCAGCAACTGGACGGGATGTCCCCCCTCGTCCCGGTCCGCTGACGGTGCTGGGCCTGGAGACCAGTTGCGACGAGACCGCCGCCTCGGTCGTGCGCCTGACGGGCGGTCGGGCGGAGGTGTTGTCCTCGGTCGTTCACAGCCAGATCGACGACCATGCGGCCTATGGCGGCGTGGTGCCCGAGATCGCAGCGCGCAGCCACGTTGAGATGATCGCCGAGGTCACGCGACGCGCGATGGCCGAGGCCGATATGGCCTATGACGGGCTGGACGGGATCGCGGCGACGGCCGGACCGGGTCTGGTCGGCGGGGTCATGGTGGGCCTCAGCTTCGGCAAGGCGGCGGCGCTGGCGCGCGGCCTGCCGCTGGTGGCGGTCAACCATCTTGAGGGGCATGCGGTGTCGGCCCGCCTGGGGGCGGAAGTCGCCTATCCCTTCGTGCTGCTGCTGGTGTCGGGCGGCCACTGCCAGCTTCTGGAGGTGCGCGGCGTCGGCGACATGAGCCGGATCGGGGCCACCATTGACGACGCGGCCGGCGAGGCGTTCGACAAGATCGCCAAGGCCTTGGGGCTAGGTTATCCGGGCGGCCCGGCGCTGGAGCGGTTGGCCATGCAAGGCGACGGGTCGAAGATCGATCTGCCGCGCGCCCTCTTGGGCCGCAAGGATTGCGACTTTTCCTTCTCGGGCCTGAAGACGGCGGCCTTCCGCATCGCCCAGACCTGCGAGACCGAGCAGGATAAGGCCGATCTGGCCGATGCGGTGCAAAACGCCATTGCGCGCCAACTGTCGGATCGGTCTGAGCGGGCGCTTGCGGCCTATGCGGAGACGCATGACCACAAACTCTTCGTCGTCGCGGGCGGGGTCGCGGCCAACAAGACCATCCGCGCGACCTTGCAGGCGACGGCGGCGAAACACGGCTTCGACTTCCTGGCGCCGCCCATGGCCTATTGCACCGACAATGCGGCGATGATCGCCCTGGCGGGGGCCGAGCGGCTGGCGCTGGGCCTGACCAGCGACATCGACGTTGTCGCACGGCCGCGATGGCCGCTGGACGAAGCGCGGGCCCTGTCCGATCCTTCGCACAAGCCGGGCCGCAAGGGCGCGAAAGCATGACGAACGAAACCGCCTCGGGAGGGCGTATGGAATTCCGCACGGCAGGGGTCATCGGCGCAGGCGCCTGGGGCACGGCCCTGGCGCAGGTTTGCGTTCGGGCCGGACTGGACACGACCTTGCAGGCGCGCGAGCAGCAGTTGGTCGAGACGATGCGGGCGACGCGGGCCAACGACCTGTATCTGCCTGGCGTGCCGCTGGCCGACGAACTGAAATTCACCGCCGATCTGGCTGATCTGGGCGTCTGCGACGTGATCCTGGCGGTGCCTCCGGCCCAGCACATGCGCGCGACCCTGACGGCGTTTGCGCCCCACTATCGCGCCGGCGTGCCGGTGGTGCTGTGCTCCAAGGGCGTCGAGCGCGGCACGATGAAGCTGATGACCGAGGTGCTGGCCGAGACCCTGCCGGACGCCCCCGCCGCCGTCCTGTCCGGTCCCAGTTTCGCGGGCGAGGTGTCGCGCGGCCTGCCGACCGCCGTGACCCTGGCCTGCGCCGATCAGGCGCTAGGCGAGGCCTTGCTGAACACCCTGTCGGCGCCGGGCTTCCGACCCTATCTAGCGACCGATCTGGTGGGCGCCGAGGCGGGTGGCGCGCTGAAGAACGTCCTGGCCATCGCCTGCGGCATCTCCGAGGGGCGTCAGTTGGGCCGCAGCGCCCACGCCGCCCTGATCACGCGCGGCTTTGCGGAAATGACCCGCCTCGCCGTCGCCATGGGGGGGCAGGCGGAGACGGTGGCGGGCCTATGCGGCCTGGGCGACCTCGTCCTGACCTGCTCCAGCCCCCAGTCGCGCAACATGAGCCTGGGTCTGGCCCTGGGTCAGGGGCAGACGGTCGAACAGGCCCTGGCCGGCAAACGGTCGGTGGCGGAAGGCTATGAAAGCGCGCCGGCGGTTCGCGAACTGGCCGCGCGTCTGGGCGTGGAAATCCCGATTTCGGAAGGGGTCGCCGCCCTGCTGGCCGGCGAGATCGATGTCGATGGTCTGATCGACGGCCTGCTGTCGCGCCCGCTGAAGGCCGAGCGTGTCTGAAGCGGCCGAGGCGCCGGCCGAGCGCAAACGGGTCTGGAAGACGCCGCCCGGCGTGGCCCTGTGCGGCGAGGGCGACATCGCCGACCCCGGCTCGCGCGGCTTCGTGCTGCAGATCGGCGAGGCCTTCTTCCACGGCTTCGTGGTCAGGAAGGACGGTCAGGTCGCGGGCTGGGTCGATCGCTGCCCGCATGCGGGCTTTCCCATCGCCATGGAGATCGACCGCTATCTGACGCCAGACGGCGCGCTGATCCTGTGCGGCTGGCACGCGGCGGTGTTCGAGCCGCTGACCGGCGAATGCAAGGGCGGCCCCTGCGCGGGCGGGCGGCTGACGCCCTGGCCGGTGGCGGCCTCTGGCGGGATCGTCAGAACGGCCTGAGGCGCTTCAGCTCGCCAGTTTGCCCTTGGCCTTTCCGGCGCTGAACACGACCTCGGGATCCGGTTTCTTGATGTCGATGCTGGTGTGACTCAGCACCGACAGGATGTAGCGGCCGATGTTCAGCCGCGCCGTCTTCTTGTCGTCGGTGGCGACGACGGTCCAGGGCGCATAGTCGCGGTCGGTCTCGTCCAGCATCCGGTCGCGGGCGTCGGAATAGGCGTCGAATCGCGCCTCGGCCTCGGCGTCCAGCGACGACAGCTTGAACTTCTTCAACGGATCGTCGCGGCGTTCCTTCAGCCGCTTCGCCTGCTCCTTGCGCGAGATGTCCAGCCAGATCTTGATCAGGATGATCCCGTCGTCCGTCAGCATCCGCTCGAAGCGCGGGGCGTCGGTCATGAACTGGGCGTACTGCTCGGGCGTGCAATAGCCCATGACCGGCTCGACCCCGGCGCGGTTGTACCAGGACCGGTTGAAGATCACCGTCTCGCCCGCCGCCGGCAGGTGCGGAACATAGCGCTGGAAATACCACTGGCTCGTCTCGCGGTCGCTGGGTTTGGGCAGGGCGATGACCCGCGTCTGGCGCGGCGACATATGTTCGGTCAGGCGCTTGATCGCGCCGTCCTTGCCGGCGGTGTCGCGCCCCTCCAGCACGATGACCACGCGCGAGCCATGCTCGATGCTCCAGGCCTGGGTCTGGACGATGGCCAGCTGAATCTGCTCCAGCTCGGCGTCATAGGCGTCGGATTTCTTTCCCATGGCAAGAGAGTGGGCCGAGGGCCGGCAGAGAGCAAGGGCGAGGGAGCCGACTGCGAAGCTGGGCGTTAAGGCGCCGGGCCCGTCCGGCCTCCGAGGGGCCGAATGAAGCGCGATCTGGCGGACATGTGGAATCTGGTGTGGGAGCTGGCGCTGCTGGTCTGCGCCGGATTTGCGTTGTTGAACGCCTTCGCTCCGCCCCAGGACCTGCCGTGGAAGCCGCTGGATCTGGATCGTCCGCTGGGCCGCGCGACCACCGCAAAGGTCGCCGCCTTCGATGTGCCGACCGCCGCCACCCCCGAGGCTGTCGAGGGCGCGACCGAGGCCTGTATGCAGGCGCTGCGCAATGCGGGGGTTCAGGTCGAACGCGCGCCCGACCGCGACGACGGCGGCTTCTGCGTGGTGCGCGGGGCGGTGCGGATCACGGGCGGCGAGGTGACGCCGCTGGCGCCGGCCGATGTCGTCATGCAGTGCCCGCTGGCGGTCCGCTACGTCATCTGGGATCGACAGGTGCTGCGCCCGGCCTCGCGCGACATTATGGGCTCGGCGCCCGCGCGGGTGGAGAACTACGGCACCTATTCATGCCGCCGCATCTACGGCTCGCAGGACGAGGCCGAGCGGCCCAGCGAACATGCCAAAGCCAATGCGCTGGATGTCGCAGCGGTGACTTTGAAGGACGGTCGGACCGTCAGCGTTCTGAACGATTGGCGCGGCGACGGGCCGGCGGGCGAGCCGGGCGGCCGCTTCCTCCACGCCTTGCGCGACGGGGCCTGCCAGCTGTTCTCGACGGTGTTGACGCCGGACTACAACGCCGCCCACGCCAACCATCTGCACATCGACGGGGCCGCGCGGGGCCTCTGTCGTTAAGCCTGAATGCATCCGGTGCGACTCGCTTTGCTGTTGACCGTCTGGAAAAGCCGGGTGACAACATCGCTGCAGTCCGGATTTCGCGTGGGGTCCAAACCCGCGTTTCGCTCCTTCGCCTGAACGAGCTGTCCAGATGGATTGTCGGGTCACCTCGAGGGGGATCCGCCTGGAAAAGCGCGTTTACGGAGACGCAGACATGGCGACCGGCACGGTCAAGTGGTTCAACCCCACCAAGGGCTACGGCTTCATCCAGCCCGATAGCGGCGGCTCCGACGTGTTCGTTCACGTCACCGCCGTTCAGAAGGCCGGACTTCAGGGCCTCGATGAGAACGCCAAGGTCGAATACGAGCTGGAAAACCAGCGCGGCAAGACCTCGGCGATCGACCTCAAGGTCCTTTAAGTCGATCCAGCCTTCAAGGCTTAGAGGCGGGCGCGGGAGTTTCTCCCGCGCCCGTTTTGTTTTTTCCGGGCTACCGCGCCTCGCGCTACTTGAGCCCGTTTGATGCGTCCTGCGGCTTGGTCTCGGCGGCTTGGACGGTCTTGGTGTGTTGGGACCGCTGCGCCAGGACGATGGCGCCCAGCACCAGGGCGCCGCCCAGGGCCTGAACCGGCGTCAGGGTTTCGCCGAAGATCCACCAGCCCAGCAGGCCCGCGACAACCGGCTGGATCAGGATGGTCACGGCCGTGACCGAAGCGGGCAGTTTGCCCAGCGCCCAGGCCACGCCGCCTTGGCCGAAGACGTGCATCACGCCCATGGCCATGCAGGCGGCCCAGCCGGCCGGTCCGGCGGGGATGACGGCCTCGCCCAGCGCCAGGGCGACGATCAACAGCAGGGGCGCGCCCAGCAGCGTCGCCCAGAAGGTCACCCGCATCGCGCCGGCCGTGCGCCGCGCCGCCTGCACCGACAGAAAATAGCCCGAGTACCAGACCGCCACCGACAGGGAGAACAGGTCGCCCAGCGTCGGATTGGTCCCTTGGCCGCCATCAGCGCCCGCCGCCATGGCGAAGGCGCCGCCCATGGCCAGGGCCAGGGCCAGGATGAACAGCCGGTGCGGCCGTTCCTTCAGCACGAACCAGCCGAACAGGGTCACGACGACCGGCGTCAGGTTGCACAGCACCGTCGCGTTTGCGACCGAGGTCATGACGATGCCGTAGTGCCAGAAGCTGAGGTCCAGGGCGAAGAACAGGCCCGCCAGCAGCGCCCATTTCGACGGCGCGCCGACGCCGCCCGGTTCGCGCGACGCCAAGATCGTCAGCAGGGGCAGGGCGAACAGGAACCGCCAGAACCCCGCCGCCGCCGGCCCCGTTTCGGTCAACCGCACTAGAATAGGCGCCAAGCCCAGCACGCTGGCGGCGATCAGCAGAATGATCAGCGCAAAGGCGCGCGAGGAGGGACGAAAGGCCACGGCGGACATGGCCCGGCTCTTACGGCGCCCTGCGACCTGACGCCACAGGCGCCGTCAGGCCTCGCCTTAAACGAGCGGGTCGATCCGCGACCGCAACACGACGCTGAGGCCCGGCGCGCGGTCGCGATAGTCGATCGTCCCGTCCAGCTGACCGACCAGGCTCTTGATCATCATCGAGCCGAACCCCTTGCCGGCCAGATGCCCGCCGGCGCCCTCGTCCTCCACCGTCATGCGGAAGAAGGCGCCGTCTTCCTGGAAGGCGATCCGCAGCGGACCAGGCTTGCCGCCATAGGCGTACTTCTGAGCGTTGATGATCAGTTCTGTCAGGATCAGGCCGATGGTGATGGCGCGCCCCGGCTCGATGCAGACGGGGTCCAGATCGGTTTCGATGGCGGCGGCCCAATCGGGCCCCATGCTGGAGCCCAGATCGCCGATCAGCTCGCCGATATAGCGGCTCATGTCGATGGTCGTGAACCTGATCGCTCAGATACAGCCGACTGTGGACCGCAGAGACGGCGCGCACGCGACGTCGCGCCTCGTTCAGAGCGGTCGCGGCCGAGCCGCCCGCCTGTTCTCGCGCCTGAAGGCCCAGGAAGCTGGACACCAGCGTCAGGCTGTTCTGAACCCGGTGGTTCACCTCGCGGATCAGATACTGCTGCTGCTCCAGCCGCAAGTCGCGCTCGGACAGGCGGTCCTGCAGCGATCGGTTCAGCCGTCGAATCTGATGGACTGCGGCGTAGTCGGCCAGAGCGTCCCTCAGCCGAGCGGCGGATTCCACGGCGGCGGGGCCCCAGCGGTGCGCGCGGCCCGAGACGGTGTCCGACCAGCTCTCGAACGAGGCGCGGGGCGTCAGAATGGCGTTGGGGCCAGTCTTCTCCGCCGTTGCGGGATTGCCGGCCCAACGCACCGTTTCCAGCACCTCTGAGCGGAACCACAGCAGCGAGACCGGCTGATCCAGAGGCAGGGTGACCGCCAGCAGACCGCTGGCGTGTGTCTTCCAAGCCTCGGCGGCGGGTAGAACCGAGGCCAGGTTGTGCGACGAGACGGGGCGCAGGCCCGGCCGTCCAGCAGCCCAGGCGGCGATGGCGCGTACGCCGTCTTCGGGCGGTGTATGGCCAAAGGTCTGGATATCGCCGTCGCTGACGATGGCCAGACCGTCCGCGCTGGTCAGCTGCATCAGGGCGTCGGCCTTTTCGCCCAGCGCCTCTCGCATCGGCCGGTCTGGCGACAGCCGCGAAAGCAGTTCGTCCTCCATCCGACGCAGGCGCGTGCGCTCGCGATACAGGTCGGCGTCGGTCTTGGACTTCAGTTGTCGCGCGAGATTACGCGCCAGCGCCGTGCAGCCCACGCGCAACTCATAGGGCAGCAGCTTAGGCGAGGCGTTGTGGCAGGCCACCAGCCCCCACAGGGCGTCATCGACGATGATCGAAACCGAAGCCGAGGCCCGAACGTCCATGTTGCGTAGATATTGCAGATGGATTGGGGACACCGAGCGCAGGCCGCTGTCGCTCATGTCCAGCGGCGCCTCGCCGGGCGCAATGGGGCGCAGGGGCTGGGGCGTATAGCGGCTGTCCGGAATAACCCGCACCGGGTTGCGCAGATAAAGGGCGCGCGCCTGCTGCGGGATGTCTGTGGCGGGGAAATGATGGTTGAGGAAGGAGCCGGACCCATCGGCGCGGCTTTCGGCCACGACCTGACCCGCCTCGTCGTCCTGGAAGCGATAGATCATCACCCGGTCGAAACCGGTCAGGCGACGGAAGGCGTCCGCCGCCCGCTCGCACACCGTCTGGATCGTCACCGCCCGTTCCAGCGCGGCGCCGGCGGCGTCCAGGTTGGCGATCAGATCGACGCCGAGCCGGGCCTGCTGCGAGCTCTGCTCGACCTCGATGATCATCAGATCATTGATCGTGCCGGAAGTCGTCCCCGGCGCACGATGCACCACAACGTCGTATTCCAGACGATTGGTCGCGCGCCAGCGACAGGCGAAGCCGGCCTCCTGATGCGCGGCCATGGCGCGCACGGCCCGGTCGGCGACATCGCCCAACACGTCGGCGACGGTGCGGTCGATCCAAACCTTACGGCCCGTCAACTCCTCTATTGCGCCCGCCCCCTGGCGGATGGTCAGGGATTGCAGATCCAGCACCAGCATGAAGCCGTGCGGTTGGATCGATTGAGGAATGTGGATCGGCTCGCGATCGCACTCGTTCAGCGCGGCGTCGGCCAGGTCGAGCGTCTCGGTCATGCCGCGGCCTCCTGCGGCTGGGGTTGCAAGGTGCGGTGGGCGAAGGCGAAGCCGTCTACGCCGCCCTTCACCACCTGATCGATCGTGACGTGGCCGCTAATGCGGGCCCGGTCCAGCAGGTCCATAAAGGCGCGCCAGCGTGCGCCGGTTTCTTCGCCATAGGGATCCAGAAAGCCGAGGCCGTCCAGATCGCGACCCTCGGCGGCGAGCCGGCGTCGTATGATCCGACCGCCCAGCATCGACCCTTCGGCCACATAGACCCAGCCCAGGGCTTCGCCGGCCGAGGCGGGCGAAGCCGGACGCGCCGGCGGAGGAACGCGCTGGCCCAGTAGCGTCAGGTCCTGGGCGATCCCGTTCGCGCGTGATCGCGGTTCGAAGCTGGCGCCCAGTTCGGCGTTCAACCGTGCCACAAGCGGATGGCTGAGCGGCTCCAGTCCGGCATGGAAGCGGTAAAAGGCCGCCACGGTCGCCCCCCGCGTGGCGGGGTCCGACAGACGCGGCTCGATCTGGGCCTGGACTTCCAGGGTTTCGTGGGCTGAGGCGGTGGCTTCCCGAAGAGCGAGAAGGGCAGGGGAAGCGATCATGGGGCTCAGATTAACACACTGTCTTGTCTTGTCGATTTGCACAGGCCAGAAGGCGCGGACCACCACGGAACGGCCCAGACCGCGTGGCGTTCACCAGCAACCTTCTCATCTCCCTTTGATCGGCAGATTTTCATGAAACTGCGCGTCCGCGCCGAACTCGTCTATCGTTTCGATCCGCCGACGGACGCCATCTACAAGATCCAGGTCGCGCACTGGCCGGGCCAGGACATTCTGGAAGAAACCCTGACCTTCGACCCGCCGGTCGATTTTCACGAAGACGAGGACGTCGACTTCGGCGCCCGCACCCTGCGTTGCCATGTCGAGGGCGAGGTCAAGCTGACCTATGAGGCGGTGGTCGAGAACGGCGTGCTGAAGGGCCTGCCGCCCAGCGTATCCCAGCATGACTGGGGCGAGCTGCCCGCCGAGGTCCTGCCCTATCTCCAGCCCAGCCGCTATTGCCCGTCGGACCAGTTCGGCCGCTTCGTGACGCGCGAGTTCGGCGATACGGCGGGCGGCGCTCGGGTGCTGGCGATCCTGAACTGGATCACCGAGAACGTCGATTACGAGCACGGCGTGTCGGACACCGAAACCACGGCGGCGCGCACCTTCATCGACCGGGCCGGCGTGTGCCGCGACTTCACCCATCTGGGCATGACGCTGTGTCGGGCGTCGGGCATTCCTGCGCGGGCGGTCAGCGCTTTCGCCCACCAACTCAGCCCGCCCGACTTCCACGCCATCTTCGAAGTCTGGCTGGATAACGGCTGGTGGCTGGTCGATCCGACAGGCCTGGCGCCGGTCGAAGGTCTGGTGCGGATCGCCTGCGGGCGCGATGCGGCGGACATCGCCTTCCTGACGACGCAGGAGCGCTGTCAGATGGTGCGCCAGTCGGTGACGGTGGCCGAGGCCTGACCGGCCGCTACTTCGGCTTCTGCGCCGCCTTGTGGGCCTGAAGCTCGTCGATCACGTCCATCTGGCGCAGCACCTTGTTCTGCGGATCGATCAGCACATGGGCGCCGGCCGGAACCGGGATCTGGCCCCGCCCGCCGGTCATGGCCACGGTTTGAACGCGCCCGTCGATCTCGACCTCCAGCGGCATGGGGAAGACGCCGCCGTCGCCCGTCGTCCACTCCAGCTTCAGCACATCGCCGTCGCGGGTCTGCATCAGCATCGGCAGGGCGGCGTTGTAGAGATAGCCGCGGAAGAACCAGCCATAGTCCTGGCCCGTGACGTCGTTGATGATCGCGAGGAAGTCGCCAGTGGATCGGTACAACGGCGCGAAATTGCCCGGCCGGGGGCCGGGTCGGCCATAGACCAAGCGGGTGACCGCGTCGTGGAAGGCGGCGTCGCCGATCAACATTCGCAGCGAATGGCTGATCAGCGAACCCTTGGAATAGATGTCATTGCCCGGCCCAACGTCGCCTTTGTAGACCTCGTCTTCGGTCTTGGGCGTGCCTGAAACGACAGGATATTTGTTGATCAAAGCCTCGCGCTGGTTGGCCAGTTCGCGCTGCATATAGCGGTCGCCCAGCAGCCAGCGGGCATAGAGCGGCTGCATGTATGACCCCAACCCCTCGTGCAGCCACATGTCGTCGGCGTTCTGAT
This sequence comes from Brevundimonas vesicularis NBRC 12165, assembly GCF_001592205.1. Taxonomy (GTDB): domain Bacteria; phylum Pseudomonadota; class Alphaproteobacteria; order Caulobacterales; family Caulobacteraceae; genus Brevundimonas; species Brevundimonas vesicularis. The sequence continues at coordinate 39,556 of NZ_BCWM01000018.1, forward strand.
TGGTCAGCTGGTTGCCGAACCATTCGTGGGCGAACTCGTGCTGCAACAGCCAGTCATAGCCCCGCCCGTCGATCTTGTAGCCGTTGCCGTAGGCATTGATCGTCTGGTGCTCCATGCCCAGGTGCGGGGTCTCGACCACGCCCATTTTCTCGTCGCCGAAGGGGAAGGGGCCGACGGTGGCTTCGAAGAAGTCCAGCATCCTAGGGAACTGGGCGAACAGGCCCTGGACCTGTTCGGGCGTGTCCGATTTCAGATGCCAGTAGCGCATCGGGATCGTGTTGCCGAACCGGCTGGCGTATTCGCCCGACACCTCTTCGTAGGGCCCGACGTTCAGCGCGATGGCGTAGGTGTTGGGCGATTTCGCCGACCAGTTCCAGGTGGTCCAGCCGTCGCCGTGATCGACCTTGCCCAGGAAGCGGCCATTGGACGGCGCCGATAGGGCCGACGGGACGGTGATGTGCAGATCGACCCGACCCGGTTCGCCGTGCGGACTGTCGATGCAGGGCCAGAAGATGTCGCAGCCCTCGCCCTGAACCGCTGTGGCGATCCATGGCTCGCCCGACGGCGCGGTGGACCAGACGAAGCCGCCATCCCACGGCGCACGGGACGCAACGCGCGGCTGGCCGGCGTAGGCGACGCGCAGAGCTGCCGACCGGCCCGTGGCCAGGATCTTGGGCAGCTGCACCGTCAGCCGGCCTTCGGGGTTGCACCAGCGATCGACAGCGACCTCGACCCCGTCGATTTGGACCGAGGAAATGGTCAGCAGGGTGTCCAGTTCGACGACCAGAGCGGTCAGGGGCGCCTTGGCGGTGAAGTCCAGCACGGCGACCGCGTCGATGGCCTTGTCGTCGGGCAGGACCTTGATCGACAAATCGGCCTTGTCGAACTGCATCGCCTGCTGTTCCGGCGTCAGCGGCTGATCGGTGGCCAAGGTGAAGGCGGTCGATTCGCGCGGCGTCGGCGCCGGCTGGGCGACGGTGGCGCAGGCCGACAGCGTCAGGGCGCTGGCTGCGGCCAAAAGCAAAATCTTGATGCGCATGAAGCCGTCCCTCTCTGAGGCGACAGGCTAGCGTGAGCGGGCAATGGCGCAAAGAAAAAGGCCGGTGTTTCCACCGGCCTCTTCCAGAACTCTATGTCGCGGTCGCCGATCAGGCGGCGGCTTGTTCGGCCAGCTTGGCGCGAATCTGGCGCTTGATGCGCTGAGCGGCGATCGACAGCTGCTCGTCGCGGGCCTTGACGATGAAGACGTCCAGGCCGCCCTTGTAGTCCAGGGTGCGCAGCGCGGCGTTCGAGATGCGCAGGCTGAACGTCTGGCCCAGGGCTTCCGACGTGACCTTGACCGTCTTCAGCGACGGCAGGAAGCGGCGCTTGGTCTTGATGTTCGAGTGGCTCACGTTGTGGCCGACCATGGGGCCGATACCGGTGAGTTCGCAACGACGCGACATCGTCAGATCCTTAAGGTGCGGCGTCCAGCCCGAGCGTGGGAGAAGACGCATGAAACAGTTGCGCGCGGGAACCAGCCCGCGCGAGAGGGGGCCGTATAAGGGAAGAGGCGGTTCGGCGTCAAGCCGAGTCTGGACGCATCGTCCCCGCGCCTCGTTCAGCCGTCATTCAAATGCCGCCCTGTATGGCCCATATGATGACGACCTCAAAAGAGACCCAAGCAGAACAGAAGGCTTCCATGTCCCGTCCGTCCTTGATCGATCGCCTGCCCAAGCGCGCGCTCGCCGTCCTGGCCCCGGTGATGGCCGGCGGCTTCATGCTGGCCTCGCCCGCCATCGCCCCGGCCCAGACTGCGGCTCAGTCCGAAGTCCTGCCCGGCTACTGGGAATACACGACCAGCGCGGTGGGCCAGCGCGACACCGAGCAGAAATGCGTGCGGCCCAGCGAGATCAATCGATTCTTCGGCGGCCTGTCGACCAACAAGTGGCGCTGCACCTATCCGACCCGCGTGGTCGGCAACGGCAATGCCCGCTTCGAGGGAACCTGCCAGGACCGCAAGGGCCGTCGCATCGCCGTTCGCCTGAACGGGACCTACACGGAAACCAGCTTCAGCTTCCGTGGCGGCGCCCAGATCGTGCGCGGCACGCCCTATATCCCCGCCAGCATCACGGCGCGCCGCATCAGCGCCCAGTGCCCGGCCAACGCCGAATACTTCTGACCCCGGCTCGGCGACGCATCAAAAAAGGCCTCGGATCGCTCCGGGGCCTTTTCTTTAGTCCGAGACTCGAAGCTTAGGCGGCTTCGGCGGTCGGGATCGGCTTTTTGGCGCTGAGCGACTTGGCGAGCAGCTCGACGGCGGCGTCCTTGTCGATCTTGTTGGCGGCGGCGACTTCGCGCGCCATGCGGTCCAGGGCCGATTCATAGAGCTGGCGCTCCGAATAGGACTGTTCCGGCTGGGTGTCGGCGCGGTGCAGATCGCGGACCACTTCGGCGATGGAAATCAGGTCGCCCGAGTTGATCTTGGCTTCGTATTCCTGGGCGCGACGCGACCACATGGTGCGCTTGATGCGCGCGCGGCCCTTCAGGGTGGTCAGGGCCTTCGTCACGACGTCGTCGGCGGCCAGCGAACGCAGACCGGCCGTGACGGCCTTCTTGGTCGGGACGCGCAGGGTCATCTTCTCGTGGTCGAAGGTCACGACATAGACCTCCAGCGACATGCCCGCGACTTCCTGGGTCTCGATCGCCGCCACCTTGCCGACGCCGTGCGCCGGATAGACGACCGCGTCGCCAACCTTGAACTCCAGACCAGTCTTGCTCGTCATAATCGTCCTTTCCCGGTCAGGGCCGGGCGAAACGAAGGCGCAGGAAACGCAAACAGGATCTCATCCGCCGGATCGCTCCGTCAGAGGGGATGATGTTGGGCGTCAAAAGCGGAAACGGATCACCAAACCTCTGGCCGATCCCGTCTAGGGCGGGATTCTGTCGCAAACACGGGCGGCGCGAAGATTTCGCGGACCGCCCGATCCAATGAAACAGAACCTATCACAAATCTGCGGAATTTCAAAACGTCCACAGGGCGGACGTGCAAATACGGCAAGGCTTGAGCGCCGCCAGTCCTTGAATCAGGAACCCTTGCCCGGCTTGGGGCTAAAGTATTTCTCGTATTTGCCGGTTTCGCGCTCGTACTGCTCGCGGTCGGCGGGGGGCGTGCCCTTGACGGTGATGTTGGGCCAGACCTTGGCGTACTCGGCGTTGACCTGAAGCCATTTGCCGTCCGGCTCGTCCTCGGTGTCCGGCACGATGGCGTCGACCGGGCATTCCGGTTCGCACACGCCGCAGTCGATGCATTCGTCCGGCGCGATCACCAGGAAGTTCTCACCCTCGTAGAAGCAGTCCACCGGACACACCTCGACGCAGTCCATGAACTTACATTTCACGCAGGCGTCGGTGACGATGTAGGTCATTGGGCGAAAAACGGGTGTCGGTCTGTGGGCGGGAGGCCTGCGACATGGCGGCCACGCAACCAACTGTCAACAGCGCGGCTTAAGGCGAGAGCCATTCGCAGCGCCTTGACAGAACGGCGCCTAATCGCAACTGTATTGATTGCATATCCGCCCCATCGACAGGAACTCCCCATGCGCACCCCCTTCATGAAATACGCCGTCGCCGGCGCCGCCGCCCTCAGCCTGGTCGCAGGCGGCGCGGTCGTGGCTCAGGCCGTTCTGACCAAGAACCCCGCCGAAGTCAGCGCCGGGAACTACGATCTCGATTCCGGCCACGGCAAAATCACCTGGTCGGTCAATCACTTCGGCCTTTCGACCTATACGGGCCAGTTCGTGAACGTGAAGGCGGTGCTGAAGCTGGACCCGGCCAACCCGTCGGCTTCGACCCTGACTGCGACGATCCCACTGACCGACGTGGCGCCCAACGACGACCGTCTGAAGGCCCACCTGCAAACCGCCGACTTCTTCGACACCGCCCAATATCCGACGGCGACCTTCGTCTCGCGCTCGGTCACCGTCGACGCCGATGACGCCAACGAGGCGACCGTGGTCGGCGATCTGACCCTGAAGGGCGTGACCAAGCCCGTCACCATCGAGGTCGAGTTCAACGGCGCCGGAACCGTCATGGGCGCCTACAAGGCCGGCTTCGACGGCGAGGCGACCATCAAACGCTCGGACTTCGGCATCAACTACGCCTTGCCGGCCGTCTCCGACGAGGTGAAGCTGCACATCGAAGGCGAGTTCGTAATTCAGAAGTAGGGCCTACCGCGCTACGCGCGACTTGAGGCCGTTTAGACCGTAAGCGAGTACAGGGCGCGGGCCTCTTCGGCAGGCCCGCGCCTTTCGCCCAGCCCTTCGACCTTCAGGCTGGTGACGCGTCCGTTCTGGGCAAAGGTCAGCAGGTCGCCGACGTGAACGCACCGGCTGGCCTTGTCGAGCCGCGTCTCGCGCCCCTGATGCGTCAGCCGCACCGCGCCCCGCTCCACCAGACCGGCCGCCAGGCTGCGCGTCTTCACGAACCGCGCGCGCCACAGCCAGATGTCGATGCGACAGGCGTTCTCGTTCAAGCCTTCGCCTTTCGACGCGGCCGACGACGCTTGGGTCGCGCAGGCGGCGCTTCGGTCAGGGCGGCCAGCGCCGCGAAGGGCGAATCCTTGACGATCTTCGGCGCGGCGCCCGGCTTGTCGGGCAGGCGGGCGCGTTCGACCTTCAGGGCGGCGATGATCTGTTTGGCCTGATCGGCGCGCCAGCCCAGATCGGTCAGGGCCTCCTCGGACAGCCGGCCATGGTTGGCGGCCCGCAGCTCGGCCATCTTCTCCAGCGTCTCGACCGGCGCCAGCCACCGTCCCGCCGATCGCAATCCGTGCGCGGACAACAGCCGCGCCGACGGCGGCTCCACGGGCGCGGGGATCAGATCGGGCGTCGCCGGGATCAACGGCGCGGCGACGAAGGCTTGGGCGAAATGGCGGGCGCGCGGCTTCTGCAGGCCGGGCAGCCACACCGAATGCGCCCCGATGCGGATGGCGAAACTGCGCAGCGTACGGCGCTCGATCTGGCTCAGCGCAGCCAGATCGCGCTCGACCTCGCGCCGGTCGATTACGCCGCCGGCCTCGATCAGGCGAAAGGCGATGCCCCTCGGCAGACCTTTCAGCGCGCCGCTCTCGACCGCCTGACGCAGCCGTCGCAGATCGCGCAGCGCACGGCCCGCTTCCGCCGCCAGCCACGCCTCGATCCGGCGCTGGCCGCGCTCGCGGGCGGGCGTCGGTCCCAAGTCGCCCAGCAGGCGCACGGAGGGCGTAAAGGGATCGACCCCCTGCGGCGTTGCATTGATCTGCGCCGTCAGCACGCCGCGCCACAGCACCGCCCCGTCCGGCGTGACCGAAAAGCCGTCGTCGGTCTCGGCCGCCAGGCGCCCAAGCCGTCGATTGATCTCGGGCGTCACCGCACGCACGGCGGCCTGGCGCAGGGTGCGGTCTTCCAGGGCCGAAGAGCCCTTCTCCATCTGAAAGCGCACGCCCTCCAGCTGGCCGACGACTTGGCCTTCGACCGTGACCTCGCCGTCATCGGCGACGCCTGCAAACGTGTCTTCGCGCACGTTCAGCGCCCGCATCAAAGCGGTGGTGCGGCGATCCACGAACCGGGCGGTCAGCCGTTCGTGCAGCACGTCGGACAGCCGGTCCTCCAGCGCGCGGGTCTTGTCGCGCCAGCCTTGCGCGTCGTGAACCCAGTCCGGCCGGTTGGCGATGTAGGACAGGGTGCGCACCGCCGACAGCCGCGCCGACAGCTGGTCGATCTGACCGTCGTCGCGATCCACGAAGGCGAAGCGCGGCGCCATCCAGTCGTCGGTCAGCCGGCCCCGCTTGCCGGTCAGGGCGTGGAAGACGTCCTTGGCCAGCCGGGCGTGTTCATCCAGCGTTGTCTTCTGGAAGTCCGGCAACTGGCACGCCTCCCACAGGCGCATGACCGCCCCGCGCGAGCGCCCCACGCGCGCGATCTCCTCGTCCTTGATCAGGCGACGCAGCAGTGTCTCATCCAGCGCCTCCGCCGTCAGGCTCAGCCCCGATCGCTGGGGCGTCACGGTCAGCGAGCGCAGCAGATCGGGCAGGGTGTCGAAATCCAGCCGGGCGTTACGCCACTCCGCCGCCTCGATCGGATCGAACCGATGCTCGACCACCTGTTCGACCAGATCGGGGTCCAGATCCTCGGCCTCGGCCGTGACGCCGAAGGTGCCGTCGCGCAGATGCCGGCCGGCCCGCCCGGCGATCTGGCCGATTTCATGGGCGTAAAGCCAACGGGTGCGCCGCCCGTCGAACTTTCTCAGGCCCGCGAAGGCGACATGGTCCACATCCATGTTCAGCCCCATGCCGATGGCGTCGGTGGCGACCAGGAAATCGACCTCGCCCGACTGATACAGGGCCACCTGGGCGTTGCGGGTGCGAGGAGACAGGCTGCCCATCACCACCGCCGCCCCGCCCCTCTGGCGCCGGATCAGTTCGGCGATGGCGTAAACCCGGTCGGTGGAGAAGGCGACGATGGCGCTGCGCCGGGGCAGGCGGGTCAGCTTCTTTGACCCGGCATAGGACAGGGTGGACAGCCGGTCGCGCGTCACGATCTCCACATCCGGGACCAGACGGCGGATCAGCGGCGCCATCGTACCAGCGCCCAGGAACATGGTTTCGAACCGGCCGCGCGCGTGCAGCAGCCGCTGGGTGAAGACGTGGCCGCGCTCTGGGTCGGCGACCAGCTGGATCTCGTCGATGGCCAGGAACTCGACGGACCGCTCCAGCGGCATGGCCTCGACCGTGCAGACGAAATAGTGCGGGCGCGACGGGACGATCTTCTCCTCGCCCGTGATCAGGGCGACGGCGGCGGCCCCGCGCAGCTTGACGATCCGCTCATAGATTTCGCGCGCCAGCAGCCGCAGCGGCAGGCCGATCATGCCCGAGGCATGACCCAGCATCCGCTCGACCGCCAGATGGGTCTTGCCGGTGTTGGTGGGCCCCAGAACCGCAGTCACGCGGGACGGGGCGAGGCCTGCGGACCGGTCGCTCATGTCGCGACTAAGGTGGCGACGAATCTCTTCGGGCTCAAGCGTCGCCGGCGCGCATTCCGATCCGGACCAGGGTGGACAGGTTCGCGGCCTGCATTTTCGTCATCACCTTGGCGCGAAAGATTTCCACCGTGCGCGGGCTGATCTCCAGCCTTTGGGCGATCTCCTTGTTGGAACAGCCGTCGATCAGGGCGTCGAATACCTGCCGCTCGCGCGGGGTCAGGGTGTCCAGGCGGGCCTTGGCGTCCTCGCGCGCGATCCGCTCGGCCTCCAGACTTGTCAGGGAGGCCAGACAGCTGGAAACCGCGTCCAGCATTCGCTGCGGATCGAAAGGCTTTTCGACGAAATCCACGACGCCTGCCTTCATCAACTGAACCGCCAGCGTCACCTCCCCATGACCCGTGATGACGATCACCGGCCAGGTGTCGCCGCGCAGGCTTTTGAGACGCCCGACCAGCTCAGAACCCTGAAGCCCCGGCATCCGCACATCGGTGATGACGCAGGCGCTGCGGTCTTCGGGCAGATTGGTCAGGAAGTCGTCGGCGCTGACGAAACTGCGCGCCCGATACCCGGCCCCGCGCAGCATCAGCACCAGGGCGTCGCGCATGGCGGGGTCGTCATCGATGATGAAAACGGAGTGCGGGCTCATCAGATTTCGGACTCCGTTGGACGCGGCAGACGAAACGAAAAGGTCGCTCCACCCTGAGAATTCCGGCTGACGACCAAGGTCGCGCCATGGCTCTCGACGATTGAACGCGTGACCGACAGCCCCAGACCCATGCCGCCGGCCTTGGTCGTCGCCATCGGGTGAAAGATGCTGTCGATTCTGTCTTCGGGGATGCCGTCGCCATTGTCGCACACCGCGATTTCATAGCCGTCCGCGCCCAGCGTCCGGCCGGTCACCGTCACGCGTGCGCCCTCGCGTCCGATGACGGCGTCCACGGCGTTGCGCACCAGATTGGCCAGCGCCTGCTGAATCTGGATGCGGTCGGCCAGAACCTGATCGTCGTCTTCTTCCACATCCAGAGCGATCGTCGTGTCGGTGTCCTGTCCCGTCAGGGCGAAGACCGGCGCCAGGTCGAGGACGATCAGCGAGGCGCGCTCTTCGGTGAAGGACCGCGAACCTGTCGCGACCTGTTCGCGCATGCGCCGGATGATGTCGCCCGCGCGCAGCAACTGGGTCTTGGCCAGGTCGATGGTCTTGGCCGGCCCCTCCGCCACCGTCCCCAGCCGGGTCAGTTCGGCCTGGCCGGCGTGTAGATAAACGGTGGCGGCGGTCAGCGCCTGGTTCAGTTCGTGGGCCAGGGTTGCGGCCATTTCGCCCATCGAGTTCAAACGCCAGACGCTGCTGAGCTTGTCGTTCAGGTCGCGCTCGCCCTTGCGGATCGTCTCGGCCTGGCTTTGATCGCCCAGCGTCAGAACGATGTGTTCGGGAGCGATGTCATAGGGCAGGACGTTGGCGTGAAGCGTCAGCGGCGGCCCGGGCGTGTCTAAAGTCCCGCTCGTCCAGGGGCCGGAGGATGGGCTCAGCACCTCGCCGCCCTGGCGAGCCTTCGCCAGGGCCGCGTCGTCGAAGCCGGGCAGCAACGATCCGAAAGGCTGCGCCATCGCCGCCTCTCGATCCACACGCAGCAGATCGGCGGCGGCCGGGGTCACGCGGCGCGTGCGTCCTTCACGGTCCAGGGTCACGATCGGCGTCGTGGCCACGATGGTGTCGAGCAGCATCTCGCGCAGCGCCAGATCGCGCGTCAGGGCGCGGGCCTGTTCCAACGAGTCGATCAGCCGACGACAGACCTCGGCGATGACCCAGGCGATGACCGCGAAAAGCGCGGCGTTGGTCGCCGCATCCAGCACGCTTTCGCGATGCACCAGCCACAGGTTGGCCCCGATGGCCAACAGGATCGCCAGCACGACCGCGCCCCTCCGCGCCAACAGCGCCGTAATGATCACCGCCGGCACGAGGGGGAGGTAATAGAAATTTCCGAACGGTTCGAGCCCGCCGCGAACAACCGTCGCGGCAATCACCGTCAGACACGCGATCAAGACCCCACTCCACCATGTCTTTGATCGGAAGATCATCTAATGGTGTTAGGTAGTCACGGAGGAATTTATGGCACGACGACGTGAATTCATAGGAAATGACGTGCTCTACTTGGGGATGGATGATGCCGACACTTTTCTGACAATTTTCATATAGGCGCTTTCTCTATACGTGAACATACGTATCATCGAGAAATCCGCTCATTCAGAACCGTGCGCATCGCGCTTAGCGCGTCTGCGCCGCTGCGCGCCACAAGCGTCGCATTACCTACGCAATCCTACATACGGTCCGGTTCAGATTTAATATTAATCATCGCCTCATCCTTGGGCTTCAGAATGCAGAAGCTTCAGGGGTCCTCATGTTTCGTTCGTCAGCCTTCTTTGTTGCAGCGGCAGTAGGCCTCGCAGCACCGATCACCTCCCAGGCCCAATCGTTCGGCCTCGATGTCGGTGTCGCTAGCCAGTATGTCGGCAAAGGGCTGGGCAAGAGCAATCAGGACGTTGCGCCTTTCGCCAAGGCGGAAGCCAGCTTCGGAGAAGGCTACGCCAGCGTCTTCGTCTCTGACGCCGCCGGATCTCAAGGCTACGACATGGAAATCGTCAGCATGGTCGGTTGGCGACCCAAGGCGGGCGGTGTCACCTTCGATCTGGGGGTCATGAACCGCGACCTGCCAGGGTCGCGCGCCGGCGTAGACAAAAACTACTGGGAATATCAGGCGGACGCTTCACGCAAGCTGGGCCCCGTAGCGACGCGCCTGCGCGTCAACTATTCGCCCGACGGCTTCGCGGCGACGAAAGAGGCCTGGTGGCTGGAGCTTCAAGGCACGGTCTCCGTCGCCGCCAAGACAAAGATTTCGGCTGCCGTCGCCAACCGCATGGCGGACGGCGGTGTCGATTACAACGCCTGGAACGTCGGCGCCAAACAGAAGCTGACCGACGCCTTGGCCGTCGATCTGCGCTGGTACGACACCGACCGCCACAGCGCTGGCGAACCCTATGAGGGTCGCCTCGTCGCCGCCGCAACCTATTCGTTCTGAGTTACCGATCCACCGGGGGATGCTGAGTTGAAGTTGATTGAAAATATGCCCGTCGGCCGCAAGCTGTTCGCGGCCTTTGGCCTCGTCCTGGCGGCGATCGCCGTCATGGGCGCCGTCGTCATCGCCAGCCTGCTTCAGCTGGAGAAGGCCGGCGACGTCCGCACGGTGGAAAACCAAGCCAACCGCACCACGGCGACGGCCGAGTTCTACATGGCCCGCCAGGAGAACGCCTTCCGCGGTTACCTCCTGTCTCAGGATCCCTACTATATCGAACGCGTCGACGCGCACCGCGCCAAGTTCCTGGCGGCCATGGACGAGTTGCGCGGCGAACTGCCGGCCGATCGCACCGCATTGGTGGACAAGGCGGTCGAGGCCAATGCGACCTGGTACAAGAATGTCGTCGAAACCGGCTCGGCGATGGTGCGCGATGGTCAGGCAGCCCAGGCCGTGCAGATGGTCGGGCGCAACGGAACGGCCGACAACTACATCTCGCCTGTCGAAGACACGATCGACCAGATCAAGACCGCCAACGATGTGGCGCGCAAGGCCTCGACCGAGGCTCAGGACGCCGCCAGCCGCACAGCGCTAATCGCCACGATCGTGGGTTTGATCTCGGCGCTGGTGATCGCCCTTATCGCGGGCTTCGTGGCGACGCGGTCCATCGTGCGCCCGATCTTCACGATGATCGGCTATATGCAAAAACTGATGGCCGGCGACACCGACATCAAGGTCGCCAGCGCCGAGCGCAAGGATGAGTTCGGCAAGATGGGTCAGGCCATCGTGGCCTTCCGCGACGCCGCGATCGAAAAGGTCCGCGTCGAACGGGACGCTTTGGCGCAGCGCTCGATGTCCGAGCAGGAACGCGCTGAACGCGAGGCCGACAAGGCGCGCGAAGCCGCCGAGGACGCCCAGGCCATCGGCGCCTTGGGCGAAGGTCTTTCGGCCATGGCGAACGGGGATCTGACCTACCGGATCGACATCGAGTTCAGCGCCAAGGCCGCGCAGCTGAAGACGGATTTCAACGCCGCGATCTCCCAGCTGCAGCAGGCCGTCTCGGTCGTGGTCAACAATGTCTCGGGCATTCGCTCGGGCGCCGGCGAAATCTCGCAGGCCGCCGACGATCTGTCGCGCCGCACCGAACAGCAGGCCGCCTCGCTGGAGGAAACCGCCGCCGCCCTGGATGAAATCACCGCGACGGTGAACAAGACCGCCTCGGGCGCCCGCCAAGCCTCCGACGTGGTCCAGGCCGCGCGCGGCGACGCCGAGAAGAGCGGCGTGATCGTGCGCGACGCCGTTCAGGCCATGACCGCCATCGAAAGCTCGTCCACCCAGATCAATCAGATCATCGGCGTCATCGACGAGATCGCCTTCCAGACCAACCTTCTGGCCCTGAATGCGGGCGTCGAGGCCGCGCGCGCCGGCGAGGCCGGTCGCGGCTTCGCCGTCGTCGCCTCCGAAGTTCGCGCCCTGGCCCAGCGTTCGGCCGAAGCCGCCAAGGAGATCAAGACCCTGATCTCGGCCTCGACGGGTCAGGTCGGCTCGGGCGTCAAACTGGTCGGCGAGACCGGCGAGGCGCTGCAACGGATCGTGGACCGCGTCGCCGAGATCGACAGCCTGGTCACCGAAATCGCCGCCTCGGCCCAGGAACAGGCCGTCGGTCTGGCCCAGGTCAACACCGCCGTGAACCAGATGGACCAGGTCACTCAGCAGAACGCGGCCATGGTCGAGCAGTCCACCGCCGCCAGCCATTCGCTGGCCCAGGAGGCGGAGAGCCTGCAAGCCTCGGTCGCTCAGTTCCGCGTCGGGTCTTCGCCGTTGCGCGCCGCTGCGCCCGCGCCGGTTCGCACGCCTGCGCCCGTCGCCAAGCCCGCGGCTCGCTCCAGTCACATGGTCGCCGCCCTGAAGACCATCGGCCGTGGCGGCGCCGCGCCCAGGCCTCAAGTCACCGCCGCCGAAGACGGTTGGGAGGAGTTCTGATGACCGAAACCCTGATTCTCTCCGACGTGTTGGACCTGAATGCGGCCGAGCCTCTGAAGGCCGAACTGCTGGCCCTGCGCGGTCATCCGGTGGTCCTGGACGCCTCTGCGGTTCAGCGCCTGGGCGGCCTGTGCCTTCAAATCCTGCTGTCGGCGCGAAAGACGTGGGCGGCCGACGGCGTCAACCTAAGTTTAGGGTCTGTGTCCCAATATTGGACGGAACAATGGGCGGCCTATGGCGCGCCGGACTTCAACACCGAGGGGGCGTTGGCATGACCAAGACCGTTCTGACGATCGACGATTCACGCACAATGCGCGACATGCTGCTGATGGCGTTGGAAGACGCAGGCTATACCGTGATCCAGGCCGTGGACGGCGTCGACGGTCTGGAGACGCTGGCGTCCAAGGGCGCCGACGTCATCATCACCGACATCAACATGCCGCGCATGGACGGCTTCGGCGTCATCGAGGGCGTCCGCGCCGATCCGAACCACCGCACGACCCCGGTGCTGGTGCTGACGACCGAGAGCGACGTCGAGAAGAAGGCGCGCGCCCGCGCCGCCGGCGCCACCGGCTGGATCGTCAAGCCGTTCGACCCCGCAAAGCTGGTGGACGCCGTCCGCCGCGTCGCCGCCTGATCGCCCGACTCTGATCGCTGAAGCCCGCCGGACCTCGACCTAATGGACGCCTTCGAAGCCATCAAAGCCACCTTCTTCCAGGAGTGCGACGAGCTGCTCGCGGACCTGGAAGCCAAGTTGATGCTGCTTGAACAGGGTCAGACCGACCTGGAGACGATCAACGCCGTCTTCCGCGCCGTCCATTCGGTCAAGGGCGGGGCAGGGGCCTTCGGCCTGGAGGCCCTGGTCCGGTTCGCCCACGTCTTCGAGACCCTGATGGACGAACTACGCGCAGGCCGTAAACCGTGCGACGCGATCACCATCAAGACCCTGCTGCGCGCCTCCGACGTACTGGCCGATCACATTCAGGCCGCCCAAGGTCTGATCCCGCCGGTTGACGAGGCGCGGTCCGCCGCCCTGGTCGCCGAAATGCAGGTCCTGACCCACGGCGGCGAGGCGCCGGTCGAGGTCGAGGAAGACGAAGACGACTTCGGCTTCACTCCCATGGCCTTCGACATGGCGCTGGACGAGCCTGCGCCCCTGCCCATCGCCGACCTGAGCGCCGACGCGCCGTCGGTCGGCTGGCGCATCGTGTTCAAGCCGATGGGCCGGATGTACGTCAACGCCAACGAGACCAGCCTGCTGCTGCGCGAACTGGGCCGCCTCGGCCCGGTCACGGTCCTCGTGGACGACAGCGAAACGCCGACGCTGGACGCGCTGTCGATCGAGGACGGCTGCCTGACCTGGACGGTCGATCTGGCCGTCGCCGTCGATGAGGCGGCCGTGCGCGAGGTCTTCGACTTCGTCGAAAGCGACTGCGACCTGACCATCACGCCCCTGGGCGCCGGCGGCGCAACTGATTTCGGCGCGTTCGACGACGAACCGGCCGCCGTCCTGCCCGCCAGTGACGACCTGGATATCGCCGCCCTGTTGGCCAAGGCCTCCGGCGCCGCCGCCGAACCGCCGGCCGATGTCGTGCCGTTCGCCCCCTTGGAGCTCGAGCCCGTGCCGGCCCCGATCGCGGCTGCACCTGCCGTAGAGCCGGTGGCCGCCTCTGTCGCCTCACCCGTGGCGGCGACCCCCGCGCCGGCTTCCGCCCCTGTCGCGCCCGCGCCGGTGACGATCCGTGTCGATCTGGATCGCGTGGATCGCCTGATCAACGTCGTCGGCGAACTGGTCATCCAGCAGGCCATGCTGTCGCAACGTGTGCTGGAAAGCGGCCTGGCCCGCTCCTCGGGCATCGCGCTCGGCCTCGAAGACTTGGAACTGCTGACCCGCGAGATCCAGGATAGCGTGATGGCCATCCGCGCCCAGCCGGTGAAGTCGGTGTTCCAGCGCATGCCGCGCCTGGTCCGTGAAGTCGCCGACATGGTGTCCAAACAGGTCCGTCTGGTCACGGCTGGCGAGGACACCGAGGTCGACAAGACAGTCGTCGAACGCTTGGCCGAACCCATCACGCACATGCTGCGGAACGCCATCGACCACGGGCTGGAAACGCCAGAGGAGCGCGTCGCCGCCGGCAAGCCGGCCGAAGGTACGGTGCGCCTTGCCGCCCTTCACCGCTCGGGCCGGATCGTCATTGAAATCTCCGACGACGGCCGCGGCATCAATCGCGAACGCGTCAAGAAGATCGCCGTCGACAAGGGTCTGATCGCGGCCGACGCCCCCCTGACCGATGAACAGATCGACAATCTGATCTTTGCGCCTGGCTTCTCTACCGCCGCCGTCGTGTCCGACATCTCGGGCCGGGGCGTGGGCATGGACGTGGTCAAACGGTCGATCCAGGCCTTGGGCGGTCGCATCTCCATCAGCTCGGTTCCGGGCAAGGGCTCGACCTTCACCCTCAGCCTGCCGCTGACGCTGGCGGTGCTGGACGGCATGGTCGTCACCGCCGCTGAACAGACGCTGATCGCGCCGCTGCCGGCCATCGTCGAGAGCCTGACCCCGCAGGCCGTCGACTTGCATTTCGTCGGCGGCGTTGATCCCGTCATCCGCTTCCGCGATCGCTTCCTGCCGCTGATCGACGTGGCCCTGATCATGGGCTTCCGCGAACAACCGATGAACCCGACCGAAGGCGTCGCCGTGGTCGTCGAAACCGAAGGCGGCCAGCAGGCGGCCCTTCTGTTCGACGCCATCCAGGGCCAGCGCCAGGTGGTCATCAAGAGCTTGGAAACCAACTATCAGCAGGTCGAGGGCGTCGCCGCCGCCACCATCCTGGGCGACGGGCGCGTGGCCCTGATCCTGGATGTCGATGTGCTAGTCACCGACATGCGCCGCAAATCCGTCCGTCCCGATTTCAAGCTCGCGAGCTGAACCATGACCGAAGCCAAAGATCTCCAGCGTGAATTGATCGCCTTCCGCATCGGCAGTCAGGAATTCTGCGTCGACATCATGTCGGTGCGTGAAATCCGCGGCTGGACGCCGGCGACGCCTCTGCCCCGCTCGCCGGGCTATATGAAGGGCGTCATCAACCTGCGCGGCACGGTCCTGCCGATCATCGATCTGGGCGCGCGCTTCGGCCTGACGACCTCGGAACCGACGGCGCGCCACGTCATCATGGTGGCCCACATCGGCGGCCGCATGGTCGGTCTGCTGGTCGACGCCGTGTCCGACATCCTACAGATGAGCGAGGCCTCGGTCCAGCCGACGCCCGACGTCGCCAGCGATCAGGTCAAGACCTTCGTAAAGGGCATCTTCTCGATCGACGGCCGCATGATCAGCCTGATCGAACTGGATTACATCCTGCCGCAAGTCGAGGCCGAAGCCGCATGACCGCCGCCGCCGGCCGGGGATCCATCGTCGAGGGCGAGTTCGTCTTCACCGCCGAGGATTTCCGCCACATCGCCCAGATGCTGCACGCCCACGCGGGCATCGCCCTGAACGAGGGCAAGGCCGCGCTGGTGTATTCGCGCCTGGCCAAGCGGTTACGCACCCTGGGTCTGACCAGCTTCCGCGACTACTGCGCCCTGGTCGAGGGCGTGGACGGCGTGGACGAGCGTCAGAAGATGACGGCGGCCCTGACCACCAACGTCACCCGCTTCTATCGCGAGCCGCACCATTTCGACGACCTGCGCGACCGGGTCATGCCCGAACTGGCGGCGCGCGCCCGCGCCGGCGGCCGGGTCCGTCTGTGGTCGGCTGCCTGCTCGAACGGGCAGGAGCCCTATTCGATGGCCCTGACCGTGCTTCAGGCCCTGCCCGAAGCGGCCGAGTTGGATGTGCGAATCCTGGCCACCGACATCGATCCCAACATGGTCGCCCAAGGCCATGACGGCGTCTATTCCGAAGAGGCGCTGGAGCCCGCGCCCGTCACCCTGTGGCGCAAATATTTCGACCGCGCCGATCGCGGCCAGTGGGTCGCGGGCGCGCAGCTGAAGCGTCTGGTCAGCTTCAAGGAGCTGAACCTGATCGGCGACTGGCCGATGAAGGGCAAGTTCGACGTCATCTTCTGCCGCAACGTCGTCATCTACTTCGACGACGCGACCCAGGAGCGGGTGTGGAAGCGGTTCACTCCGCTGATGAACCCCGGCGCGACCCTCTACATCGGTCACTCCGAACGCGTCTCCGGGCCGGCGACCAGCCAGCTCCAGACCGCCGGCCTGACGACCTATCGCCTGGGGTCTGCATGAGCCGCGTCCGCGTCCTCGTCGTCGACGACAGCCTAACCATGCGCGGGCTGATCTCGGCCGCCCTGAAGTCGGACCCTGAGATCGAGGTCGTCGGCACAGCGGCCGATCCCATCGAAGCGCGCGCCGCGATCAAGGCCCTGAATCCCGATGTCCTCACCCTGGACGTCGAGATGCCCAATATGAACGGGCTGGAGTTCCTGGAAAAGATCATGCGGCTGCGGCCGATGCCGGTGGTCATGGTCTCGACCCTGACGGCGGCGGGTACGGACGTGACCCTGGCCGCGCTGGAAATCGGCGCGGTGGACGCGGTGGCCAAACCGGCGGTCGCCAGCGTCGACGCCTTCCACGACCTGATCGGCAAGGTGAAGACCGCCGCCCGTTCGCGCGTCCGCGCCCGCGGCGACACGCCCGCCGCCGCCGAGGCGCCGCGCGCCTATCACGCCGATCCCAATCAGATTCTCGCCATCGGTTCGTCCACCGGCGGGGTCGAGGCCCTGCTGACGGTGCTCAGCGGCTTCCCGCTGAATTGCCCGGCGACCGTCATCACCCAGCATATGCCGGCGACCTTCACCGCCAGCTTCGCCGCCCGCCTGGACCGTGTCTGCGCCCCGACCGTGACCGAGGCGGTGGACGGCGCCCCGCTGAAGCCGGGCCACATCTATCTGGCCCCCGGCGGCGCAACCCATCTTGAGGTGTCCGGCGGCCTGACGCCCCGTTGCCGCCTGATCGCCAGCGATCCCGTCAACGGCCACCGCCCGTCGGTCGATGTGATGTTCGACTCGGTCGCCCGGCTGAAGCGTCCGATGACCGGCGTCATCCTGACCGGCATGGGCCGTGACGGCGCCAAGGGCCTGCTGACGATTCGCCAGGCCGGCGGCCGCACGCTGGGCCAGGACGAGGCGACTTGCGTCGTCTACGGCATGCCCAAGGCCGCCCATGAAATCGGCGCCGTGGAGCGGCAGTTGCCGTTGCACCGCCTGTCCCCCGCCATTCTCGAACTGTGCGCCGATCCGGCTGCGCGGTCAGTCGCCTAATCGGGAGCGTAACCTATGCCCGCCGCCGCCTCACTTCACTGCCTGGTCGTCGATGATCAGATGACGATGCGCTCGCTTGTCCGCACCAGCTTGCAACAGCTTGGCGTGCGCGAGATCCGCGAGGCCGCCGACGGCGAGATCGCCCTGCGCGAGATCGTGTCCAAGCCCGCGCACCTGATCATCTCCGACTACAATATGCCGAACCTGGACGGTCTGGGCCTGCTGCGCGCCGTGCGCGCCCATCCCCCCACCTCCAAGACCGCCTTCATCATGCTGACGGGCCGCGCCGACCGCGAGTTGGTCCAACGTGCGGTGCAGTTCGGGGTCAACAACTACTTGGTCAAGCCTTTCACCGTCGCCCAGCTGAAGGGCAAGCTGGAAGCCGTTTTCGGTCCTCTGACATGAGTTTCGCCGCCCTGAAGGACACGGTCGAAAAGCGCGTTCACGTCGGTCAGGGCGAGCACTTCATCACGTCCGATCCCAATGTCGTGCTCAGCACCATCCTGGGGTCCTGCGTCGCCATGTGCGTACGCGATCCGCTGGCGGGCGTCGGCGGCATGAACCACTTCCTGCTGCCCGAAGGCTCGGGCGCGGGCACCGATGCGGGGCGTCGTTACGGCGCCTATGCGATGGAGCTGCTGATCAACGACATGCTCAAGGCCGGCGCCCGTCGCGACCGGCTGGAGGCCAAGCTGTTCGGCGGCGGCCGCATGTTCGACAGCCTGCGCGACGTCGGGCGCAGCAACGCCGACTTCGCCGAGAAATTTCTGCGCGACGAAGGCATTCCCGTTGTGGGCGGCAGTCTGCGCGGCGACGGCGGACGGCGCCTGCACTACTGGCCCGTCACCGGCCGCGCCCTTCAACGCGCCGTCACCGACGTCGTCGCCCCCAGACCCGTGCCCGTCATGGCCCCGGTCGATACCGGCGCCCTGGAACTGTTCTGAGCATGAGCGCCCCTCCCGAACACGCCGATCTGCTGGCCGCCGTCGCCGACGAGCTGATGCTGGTGCGCGAAGGCATCGACGGGATCGAGGCCCTGGTCAGTGATCTGGTCCGCCGCGCCCCGCCCGAGGAACGTCCCAACGCCCTGACCCAGGCCCAGGCCCTGGACGCCCTGACCCAGCGCCTCGAGGCTCTGTCCGGCGTCCTGCGCATGCTGGGCGGCGGCGCCAGCCCGTCTGAGGCCGTCAGCCGCCTGTCGCTGGCCGACATGGCCGGCCGCCTTCGTCTCGCCGCCGGCGAGCATCGCCCGCAATCGAACGCCGACGCCGGCGACCTCATGCTGTTCTGACGCCATGTCCAAGAGCGATCGGGTCAATCTGGCGCACACGACGGTCCTTCTGATCGACGACCAGCCCACGTCGCTGGATATGCTGGGTTCCATCGTCCAGGGCTTCGGCTGCAAGGAGCAGATCAAATGCGCCTCGGCCCAGGCGGCCGTCGAACTGCTGGCGCGCCGCTCGGTCGATCTGATCCTGATCGACTGCATCATGCCGGACATGGACGGGTATGACTTCGTGCGCTGGCTGCGGCGCGACGCCCCCACCCCGACCCGTTATGTGCCCGTCATCATGATCTTGGGTCACGCCTCCCAGGCCAAGGTCCACCAGGGCCGCGATTGCGGGGCCAGCTTCATCGTCGCCAAGCCCCTGTCGCCGTCTCTGCTGCTGAAACGGATCATCTGGCTGGGCGGCGAGGACCGCGATTTCGTCGAGTCCGAACACTACATCGGCCCCGACCGCCGGGTGCACAACTACGGACCGCCTCCCGGCACCGATGGTCGTCGCGAAAGCGACTTGACCGGCGATTTGGGCGAGGCGGTCGAGGAAAACATGGATCAGGACGAGATCGACATGCTGATGAAGCCGATGAAGGTCAGCCTGTGACCGAACCTGTCGCCGCGCCCAAACCCTCCACCGTCCGCCGCGTCCACACCTCGCTCCAACGTCAGATGGCGCGGCCCGGCGGCCGTTTGATCATCGAGGCCGAGTCCCGCGCCAACCAGGCGCTGGATGAACAGCGCGACCATGTCTTCACCCTGCTGACGGCCAACGTCGACGCCATCGAGGCCCTGTGCGCGACCCGCCCGCAGGATGCCCCGGCCCAGGTCTACGCCTTCGCCTCCGCCATGGTCGACATGGCCGGCTATCTGGACGTCCCGACCTTCTTCGAGGCCGCCTTCAGCCTGTGCGAGATCGCCGACCGGATGAAGAGCGCCGGCAGCTGGTCCTGGCCGTCGATCGAGGTCCACGTCCGCGCGCTTCGCCTGACCCTGGCCGCCCAGGGCCAGACCAGCGCCGATTCCGAGCGCCTTCTGGAGGGCCTGCGCGCCCTGACCGCTCACGTTCCGCCCGTCGGTTAACGGCCGTTCCGTTCTTGCGGAACAAGGGCGAAACGAATCAGGACCGAATCGCTGACATCGCCCGTTTCGTCCTTTGTTCACCGCGATATCTTGTAGGTTAAGACCCCTTAACCACAAACGCCCGAGCCGCCATTTGCCGACCCGCCGCCTCACTTTTTCGCCGCCCCGACTTCCCCCCGCCCCCTCGACCCGCTACGGCGTCGGGCGTGGCCCCGTAGCTCAGCTGCATAGAGCAAGGCTTTCCTAAAGCCGAGGTCGCAGGTTGGAGTCCTGCCGGGGTCGCCATCTTCGCCTTGTGATGTCGTCGGTCTGAGGATCGACAACTGAGGCTGGGACAGAAGAAAGGCGCGGCCTTTCGACCGCGCCTCTCATTTTTTACTTAAGGCTCAGCCGCGACGGTTGTCGTGATCGCGGCGTTCGTAGCGGATCTGGGCCGAGAGGCGGTCGAAGCGACGGTCCAGGTCCTGGCGTTCCCAGGCGGTCAGGCCGCCGCGGCGATAGTTGGCTTCCAGGCGCAGCAGGCTGTCGAACTCGCTGCGCAGACGGACGGCCTCGCGGCGGCTTAGCTGGCCATTGCGGTAGCCCTGGTCGATGCGGCGGTCCAGGTTGGCCTGACGGGCGTTGATCGACTGCCACGAGCCATAACTGGCGTGATGGGGCGGGGCCGGGCGGTGGTGATAGGATTGAGCGAAGGACGGCGCGGCGACCGAGGCGGCGGCCAGGGCGATGGCGGGGACGATGAGCTTGCGCATGGCGATCTCCTCAAATGTTGTGCCGGTCGGGTTGACCAGCGATGAGGCGATTTGAGCACCCGGCGACTGAGCCGGTTCTGAACAGGATCGATCAGGTTCGGTTCATCTGGATGAAAAAGACGTCAGGATGCCGTCTTCAGGTTTGGTCGCCGGTTTGGAGTGACGTTCGCTTTAAACTATACGACGTATTCAGCGCCCGTTCAGATGATCGGGACTAGATCGGTCGCCATGTTTCGTAAACCCGCCCCTCTCCTGATCGCCCCTCCGGCCTTGGCTCTGGCTCTCGGTCTGGCCTTGGCGCCCGTCATGACGACGTCGGCGCAGGCCCAGTCGCGCGACCAGGATCAGCGCTCGCAGGACCGTGGTCCGCGCGTCAGTCCCGACGAGGCCCGTCGTCGTGGCGGCGAGGCCGGCGGCGGTCGCCCCATCGACACCCAACCGCGCCGCGACGGCAACTATTCCGTCCTGGTCGAACGCGACGGACGCGTGCGGGAGGTCGTGGTCGACGGCCAGACCGGACAGGCGCGTCCCGACAACAACAATCAACGTCGCAGGCCGAACTGATGCGGGTGCTTCTGGTCGAGGACGACGCGGATCTGTCGCGTCAGCTTAAGGCGGCGCTGGGCGACGCGGGCTATGCCGTGGACCATGCACCGGACGGCGAAGAAGCCCATTATCTGGGCGAGAACGAACCCTATGACGTCATCGTCCTGGACTTGGGTCTGCCCAAGATCGACGGCGTGTCGGTGCTGGAGCGCTGGCGGCGAGAGGGCAAGACGACGCCGGTTCTGATCCTGACGGCGCGCGGCGCCTGGTCGGACAAGGTGGCGGGTTTCGACGCCGGCGCCGACGACTATCTGACCAAACCCTTCCATACCGAAGAACTGCTGGCGCGTCTGCGGGCGCTGCTGCGCCGCTCGGCGGGCATCGCCTCGGCGACCCTGTCGTGTGGAGGCTTGCGGCTGGATCCCCGCGCGGCGCGGGCCAGCGTCAATGGCGAGCCCCTGCGCCTGACCTCGCTAGAATACCGGCTGCTGCACTACATGATGATGCATCAGGGCCGGGTCATCA
The DNA here is from genome assembly GCF_001592205.1 of Brevundimonas vesicularis NBRC 12165. Taxonomy (GTDB): domain Bacteria; phylum Pseudomonadota; class Alphaproteobacteria; order Caulobacterales; family Caulobacteraceae; genus Brevundimonas; species Brevundimonas vesicularis. The sequence continues at coordinate 61,070 of NZ_BCWM01000018.1, forward strand.
GCCGCACCGAACTGGTCGAACACCTTTACGATCAGGACTTCGACCGCGATTCCAACACCATCGAGGTCTTCATCGGCCGGGTGCGCAAGAAGGTCGGATCGGACCGGATCGAGACTGTGCGGGGCCTCGGCTATCGGCTGACGCCGCTGGCGGGCGAATCCGACCCGGCGTGACCGAGGCGACGGCTTCGAAACCCAACGCCGGTGGGCTCCACGATTGGGGCCGCTGGTTCGGTCGCCCCGGTCGCTCCCTGACGCGCCGGCTGATCTGGCTGGCCTCGGCCTGGATCGTGGTCGCTCTGGTCATTTCAGCGCTGGTGCTGACCCAGGCCTTTCAGGAATCCGCCCTGCGGCGTCTGGGCGCGATGCTCAACGAAACGATCGACGAGATCGTGGTCGGCGCCAGCCGCACGCCGCAGGGCGAAGCCATTCCGCAGATCCAGGACGCCAGAACTCTGCGGCTGCTGTCGGGCAAATACTGGCAGATCATGGAGGTTCGCCCCGACGGACGGCTGGTCAGCCTGGCGCGTTCGACCTCGCTGTGGCGCTATGACCTGGCACTGCCCGCCGACCTGCCTGCGCGCCTGGATGCGGCCTTCGGCGACGTCATCACCTTCAACACCACCGGCCCCAAGGACGACGCCGAGACGCGCGAGCCGCTGCGTGTCGCCGCCAGCATGAAGTCCATTCCCCGGCACGAAAATCCGGTCATCTTCATCGCGGCGCTGGATCGCTCGGACGTCGATGCGGACACGCGTCAGTTCGCGCGCGTAACCTGGATCGCCTTCCTGATCCTGGGGCTCGGACTCGTATCGGCGGTCTTCATCCAGGTGCGGATCGGCCTGCGCCCCCTGTTCGACCTGCGCGATGAGATCGCGGATGTGCGCAAGGGCAGGTCGGCGCGGATCGGCCGCTCCTATCCGCAGGAAATCCAGCCGCTGGCCGAGCAGGTGAACCGCCTGCTGGATCACAATCAGGAGGTCGTGGATCGACAGCGCACCCACGTCGGCAACCTGGCCCATGCGCTGAAGACGCCGATCTCCGTCATGCTGGCCGAGGCGGGGACGACCGAGGGCGATCTGCCCGAGTTGGTGCGGCGCCAGACCAAGATCATGCAGGGCCAGGTCGATCACCACCTGCGCCGCGCCCGCGCCGCCGCCCGCGCCGCCCACGGTCTGGGCGAGACGACGCCCGTCGCCGAGGTGCTGGACGAGCTGGCGGTGATGATCGAACAGGTCTTCCGCGACAAGAACGTCGAGATCGACTGGCGCGCGCCCGACAGCCTGTCCTTCCTGGGCGAGCGTCAGGATTTGCAGGAAATCCTGGGCAATCTGATCGAAAACGCCGCCAAGTTCTCCAGGCGCCGGGTGCGCGTTTCGGCGGGCGGCAGCGGCTTGGGCCAGATGATTTTGGTAGTCGAAGACGACGGCGCGGGCCTGCCGGCCGATCAGCGCGACACCGTCATGCAGCGCGGCGCGCGGCTGGACGAAAGCGCGCCAGGTTCGGGCCTGGGCCTGTCGATCGTGGACGACCTGACGCGCGCCTACGGCGGGCGGCTGATGCTGTCGGACAGCGACATGGGCGGGTTGAAGGCGGTGCTCGAACTGCCGGCCGCCCAGGTCGACTAGGGCTGCCGGTCTCCGCCCCGGCGGTAGCATTCGCAGGCCGCCCGTTCCAAGGCGGCGCGATCCAGCACCGTGATCCGGCCGCGCGAATAGGCGATGGCTCCCGCCTTCTGAAGCCCCTGCGCCGCCTCGTTCACCGTGGTCCGCTGTGAGCCCAGCATGGAGGCCAGATACTCCTGCGTCAGGTTCAGGGTGTCGCCCTCGACCCGGTCGTGGCAGCGCAGCAGCCATTTGGCGAACCGCTGGCCGGCGTGGTGCAGGGCGTTGCAGGCGGCCGACTGCTCCAACTCGCCCTGAAGTCGGGCCATGTATTCGGCGACGGCGTCGCGAACGCCCGGCCGTTGCGCCGACAGGGCGCGGAACTTGGCGGCGTCCACCCGGCGCGCCGTTCCGGCGACCTGAGCCACGCTGCGGGTGTGGGCATGGTGCGGCACGACCGAGGCGACGACGCCCAGCACGCCCTCGCGCCCGATCATCACGGTCTCCACGGTCCGGCCGTCCTCCAGCACCGCGACCGAGGAGCAGAAGCCGTTGTCGATGAAATGCAGGTGTTCGATGGCGTCGTCAGGCTCGCTGAACACATGGCCGGGCGCGAATTCCACCGGAGTGGCGATGGCGAGGAGAGCGTCGCGATCGTCGGGGTTCAGCCCTTGGATCAATCGGTTGCCAGGCGAGAGGCGGTTCATAAGTTCGCGCATAAGGCGATCTGAGCGCGGCGTCTGTCGAAACTCGACACAGCGTTGCTATATGTCACGCGGCTTTCTGGGGAAAAGTCGTGTCTTTACCGCGTTGTGTACGCGATCGGGCAGAGCGCAGCCGAGGCTCAGCGGGTGACGCGGCCGACCAGGCGCCCGGCTTCCAGCACTTCGACGCCCGCGCAGGAGGCATGGCGCGCCAGCTGCGACCGCGCAGCTTCCAGCGCCGTGGCGTCATCGGCGCCGTCGAAGAAGTCGAGCAGCGGACGGCGATCCGCCTCGTCGAAGAAGTGAAACTCGTAGATGTTCAAGCGAACGGCTCCCAACGATGCGAACCGTAGCGGCATACGCCCACCGGCGTCTGTCGGATGTCGACACAGTGACAAGCGGAGCCTTTGCCTCGGCCGGCGCGTTGAGGGCGTCCTGACGTGGGAGACATCATGAACGCCGCCAAGACCCTTCGCCTGCCGCCGCTCGCGACCCTGATCGAATGGGCGGCGCGGGTCGGCTATGGGGCGCGAGGCTTCGTTTACCTGTCGGCTGGAGCGCTGACCCTGCTGGCGGCGACAGACCGGATCGGCGATGCGGTGGGGACCAGCGGGGCGGCGGGCTGGCTGGCCGAGCAGCCGTTCGGCAAGGTCTGGCTGGTGCTGCTGGGGCTGGGCCTGTGGGCCTTCGTCGGCTGGCGGGTGTTGCAGGCGGTGTTCGATGCGGACCATGAAGGGACGGACCTGAAGGGCTGGACAACGCGCGCGGGCCAGGCGGTCAGCGGCCTGTTCTACGGCGTGCTGGCGTCGGGGGTGTTCGAATATCTGGACGAGTTCGGCGAGGCGACGAACGCCTCTGCGGCCCAGGCCGAGAGCGTAGCCGAGAACCAGGAGAAGGCGGCGATGCTGCTGGGGATGCCGTTTGGCGAGGTGCTGCTGATCGGGGCGGGGCTGGTGGTGCTGGGCGTCGGCGTCGGCAATATCGTCAGGGCCGTCCGCGACGACTTCGACGACGCCCTGGCCTGCCCCAAGGCCTTCTGCGGCACGGCGACGGCGCTGGCGCGAGCGGGCTATGCGGCGCGCGGGTTCGCCTATCTGCCGCTGGGGGTGTTCGTGGTTCTGGCGGGGCTGCATGCGCGCTCGGGCGAGGTGACGACGACGGCGGCGGCGCTGGATGCGCTGGAGGCCCAGCCGGGCGGATCGTGGATCCTGGGGCTGACGGCGGCGGGGCTGATGGCCTTCGGCGCCTTCGCCTTCGTGGAGGCGCGCTGGCGCCGGATCCGCCCGCCCAGGGATTTGAGCCTGGGCTGAGACTTGCCGCGCGGCGCGGCGTCGCCATATCCTTATGCAACACACGCTGTTCCAGAAGGCCGCGCCATGAACGCTCCGCTCAAGACCCTGAAGATCGACTTCGTCTCCGACGTCGTCTGCCCCTGGTGCGTGGTAGGGCTGGGCGGGCTGGACACAGCGCTGGACGCCCTGAAGGACGAGGGGATCGCCGCCGACATCGCCTTTCAGCCGTTCGAGCTGAACCCCCAGATCGCGCCCGAGGGCGAGAACATCGTCGAACACATCGGCCGCAAATACGGCGCGAGCCCTGAGCAGTCCGCCGCCAACCGCGCCATGATCCGCGAGCGGGCGGGCGAGGTCGGCTTCGACATGCGCATGACCGACGACAGCCGCATCTGGAACACCTTCGACGCCCACCGGCTGCTGCACTGGGCGCATGAGACGGCGCCGGACAAGCAGAAGGCCCTGAAACAGGCGCTGTTCACCGCCCACTTCACCGAGAACCGCAACCTGACCGATGCCGGGGTCCTGACCACAGCCGCCGAAAAGGCCGGGCTGGACCGTGCCGAGGCGGGCGAGGTGCTGGCCTCGGGCCGCTACGCCCAGGCCGTGCGCCAGGCCGAAGACCTGTGGCGCGCGCGCGGCATCACCTCGGTCCCGGCCGTGGTCGTCGAGGGCAAATATCTGATCTCGGGCGGCCAGCCGGCCTCGGTGTTCGAAGAGGCCCTGCGCAAGATCGCGTCGGAGGTCTAGGCCGTCTCCTCCCTGCGCAGCGGGGAGGTGGCGCGGCGCCGCTTGGCGCCGTGACGGAGGGGTTCCTCCTGTAAAATCGACGTCTGTGAGGCCTCAAGAGCCCCTCCACCCCGCCCAAAGGGCGCGGTCCCCCTCCCCATCGCAGGCGATGGGGAGGAGACGGTCAGTCCGGCGGTCGGGGGACAAAAACACCGTCTATTTCGTCTAATTCGTCTGATCTCGGCGCCGGTTTCAGGTCGTCGAGCGCCTCGAGGCGGGCCATCAGGGCGTCGCGGCCGGCGTAGTCGCCGCGTTTGAGGGCGCAGGCTTCGCGGGCGATCTGGCCGACCTGTTCGGCGACGGCGGCGGCGCGTTCGCCCAGGTCGGGTTCCTTCGGTTGGGCCGGGGGCTTCGGCAGAGGCGGCGGCGCGGGCGGGGAAGGGGGCGGGGCGGCCGCCATCCGGGTCAGGTCGGCGTGCAGCCGCACCCAGCGCGCGGCCTCCAGCGCGCGCCCGGCCTGAAGCGCCCGGTTCAGCCGCACCAGGGCGTGGGCCGCCATGGCCCCATAGTCAGGCAAGCCCTCGGCCGTCTCGGCCTCCAGGTCGATCGGCTCGCGCAGCGGATCGGGCTGATCCTCGCGCCGCCAGCCCGCGTCCTTGGCGCGGGCGCGAAAGGTGCTGACCGCCATGCCATAGACGGCGCTGACCTCCTCGGCCGTGGACCCCGCCAGATAGGCCGTGCCCGCCGCCTCCCAGGCCTCTTTCGACAGACGGCGATAGCCCCGGTTCTGCACCCGGTCGGCCGCGCGTGCGGCGGGGTCCGAGGTGACCAGGTCCGGCAGCCGCAACAGATGCATCGGCAGGCCGTGCGCGCGCCAGAAGGCCGCCTCGGCCTCGGGCGAGGAATCGTGATGCAGGGCGTCACGATACGTCTGCTCCAGACCCGCCTCGCGCAGGATGCGGATCTGATGCAGCGCCTGCTGGGTCATCGCATCGTAAAATGGATCGCGCGGCCCCTCGAACCCGCCGTCGTCATAGCTGTGATCGTCGTCCATCCCATCCCCGGCCTGTCGCCCGCGCCCGACACAGGACGCCCCGCCAGTCTAAGGCCGCCCCGAAGCGTGATCGGGTAGAGGGCGTCGATTTCGCGAAAGGCGAGAGATTTCAACGGCCGGGGCAGGGACGTCTTGCATAGGTAGGGGCGCTAGCTGCGCATTCCCTCCCTGTCGTCATTCCGGGCGAACCCTCGCGAAAGCGGGGGGAGACCCGGAACCCAGCGGCGCGCGAGAGCGCGAACCTGTCGCGGACGAGGTGCCAGAGATCGTGCGGAGTTGAAAGTTCGCCTGACGGCGCCGCTGGGTCCCCCGGTCTGCGCCGCGAAGACGCGGCTTGCCGGAGGATGACGAAAGAGAATGAGCGCGGTCCCTCTCCCAACGGGAGAGGGAAAGCTTAGGCCCGCTTCTTCGGCGCAGGCGCGGCGTCGGCGGCGGTAACCAGATGCCCCTTCCAGCCGGGTGGCGGCAGGAACTTGCCGGACTGCTCCTCGCGCGTGCCATGCTTCGCCATCTCGGCGGCGCGGCGCGCGGCCTTCAGCGCGGTTTCGTGGTCGATCAGCATCTTGTTCATCGCGGTCCCCAATCTAGCAGATCGAGACCGTCGCCGCCATTGGCGTAGATTTTCCAGGCATCGACGGCGGGCTTGTAGGTCGTTTCGAGATACTCGGCGCTGAGCAAAAAGCGGCGGCGCAGGGTATCTTCAGGAATGCCGTGTCCCCCGCGAGCGACCCGGCGCGCGACGCGTGCAACCGAATAGTCGGCGCTGGGCAGCCGCAGGTAGACCAGCTCCACCCGGTAGCCGAGCGCCCGCCAATGTCGAATGCGCAAGGCGTGTGAGCGTGTAGCCAGAGTGGTTTCAAGGATAACGTCCGCCCCGGCGCGCGTCAGCACGTCCAGCCGCTCCAGCACCAGACGCCCCGCCGCCAGATCACGTGCTGGACCGTCGCCGGTCAGGCCACGCGCGACTTCATCCGGGTTGACGAATTGAAACGCCTCCGTCCGCTCCCGCAGGAAGCCGTTGATGAAGGTGGTCTTGCCGGCCCCGTTCGGACCGGCGAGGAGGACGAGGGTAGGCATTCGTGAGCTAACGTGTCCAACCGGCATCAAGAGCAATGCCAGCTGCAACGTAAAAATCTCTGCAATACCCACTTGCAATGTGGGCGTAGTTTTCTTCCAAGCGTATCCAATCTCCCCTATCCGACTTCCAGATGCGAACTGGCTTCAAATCAGGAAATCTGGCGGCCCAGCGGGCCTTGTGAGACAGAGATGCATAGGTCATCTCGGATACAATCTCTCTTATCTCATCGCAGCGCGTAGTTGAGCCGAGCCTGCCGCCGCTGTGGACTAACCGGTTACGGATTTTGATCGCACTTTCAACGGCGGCATAGCAGTCGTCTTCCTTCAAAAAGGGAGCTGCGTTGACAACCTGTTTCATTGCGTCGCCGACGCCTCGCGGCGATGGCCGCTTATCTTGCCAGGCAGCTTCGACCAATCGAACGAGATGGTACTCAAAGACTGAAACGACCATAAGTAGGTTTGAGGTGCGTTGAAAAACTGGGAAATCAACCCAGATTTTCTTGAACTCCATCTCTGCACGCATTGAGCGGAGATATTGGTTTAGGTCAGATTTGTCTTCGGGAGGAAAATAAGAATCGAGTTTCTTGCGTTCGCTTTGCTCTTCGTGACGTGA
>NZ_BCWM01000019.1 GCF_001592205.1 Brevundimonas vesicularis NBRC 12165
AAAGCTTTAAGGGAGCTGGTTGGGATCGCCCAACCAGCAACCTGCGAAGCATGGAAGTCGTCGTTCCAAAGACATCGAGCCGTCGTCGCCTTCCCGGCGGCGGCGGCTTTGATGCTAAAAAACAACGCTCAAAGGGCCACGTTCTAAAATTCCTGAACTTCGGGCGTTTTCGATTGATCGCGAAAGGTGGTCGCGACAAAAGGGCGACGATGCCCTTTGTCGACAAACTCTTCGGTTGCAACGGCCGTGCCGAAGCGGTTTCTGTTCCGTCATTGTACCGGTGGGCGTAATGGTGGACGTGCGTTCGTCTTCTCGAGTTCTTTCGGCGCGGCGTCGTCGCCGTTATCGATTAAGGGCAGATGACGTTCGGCCCAGCGTATCTCTGCGGCTGCGTACAGCTGCGCTTCCCCAGCCAACGGTCGTCTCTGCATTCCCCGCGACACGACAAGGTGGTCGACATGGCCTGTCGGGCCGTCGTTTCCTGATCGTTTCCGCACCATTCGGATCGTTCGGAGCCGCACTGGCCTCGGTGCTCGAATCGCGTGGCGCGGTCGTCAATCGCATGATCTTCAACGCCGGCGATGCGATGAACTGGCGCAGACCGGGCGGATTGGTCTTCAAGGATACGGCGAAGTCCTGGTCCGATGGTCTGGCGCGCATCGTCGCCGATTTCAGCGATGTCATCGTCTTTGGCGAGGCCGGCGCCTACAACCGCGCGGTTCTGGCGGCAGCCGACACCCTGAACGCTCGTGTCTGGGTTCTGGAAAACGGCTATTTTCGTCCTGATTGGATCACGGTCGAACGCAATGGCGTAAACGGATCAAGCGCGCTGCCACGCTTCCGCGACGGATATCCCGAACCGGCGCCGAAGCTGCTCGAGCCTGTCGCGGTCGGAAAAATCCTGCCGCACCACGTCGCCAATATCAGCGCTTATCATACGGTGCAGGTCGCGGGAAAAGCGTTCTTCCCAAACTATGCTGCGCCCTATGTGTTCTCCCCGCTGAAGCAGTGCCTGGGCCATATCCGACGCTATGTCAGTCTGGCGTTCCGTCGGCCCGAGAACTGCGATGCCGACGTCATTAGGGCCAGGGGCGAGTTCTTTATCGCCTGCTTGCAACGCGAAGGCGACGCGCAACTGCTGCGTTACTCGCGATACGCTGACAACCGCGCCTTCCTGACCGCCGTCATCACCAGCTTCGCCGCCAAGGCGCCGCCTGGGGCGCGCCTGGTGGTTAAGAACCATCCGTTGGATCCGGGTTTGGTCAATCTCCGCGCCGTCACGATGCGGCTTGCTCAGGAGCATGGCTTGATGGGCCGTGTCGATTTCATCGATGGCGGCAATCTGGCGGCTCTATGTCGGACGTCGTTGGGGATGGTGGTCAACAACTCCAGCGCCGCGCTTTCCGCGCTGGGCTTCCATACGCCGGTCAAGGTTCTGGGCGACGCCTTCTTCGACTTCGAGGGTCTGACCGACCAGAAACCGCTTGATGATTTCTGGGGCGCGCCGGAGGCACCGGATAGCGATCTGTTCGCACGCTTCCGCGCGCATGTGATCGCCCAAAGCCAGGTGAACGGCAACTATCATGAGCCGCACGCCATCGTGCCGACGGCGAACGGCATCGCGGACGTTTTCGAGCGGGCGTCAGCCTAGCCTAGCCGCCGCAGGGTGTGGCGCCCAGACCACCCTCCCTCCTTGTCATATTGCTGTTACATAACTGTCGCCCAAGGTTTCAACATGCGCCCTAGAGGGGGCTGGATTGCGACAGGCGATGCACGCCTGACGCCAACGCCATTCGCGCCGTCCATCTGGGGATAGATGTAATGATTTCTCGCAAAAGCCTGATCTGGGCGACCACCGCCCTTGCCGGCTCGCTGGCCTTCGCCGGCGCCGCCTCCGCTCAATCGACCGGCACGGAAGCGACCGAAGTGCAGGAAGTGGTCGTCACCGGCACGCGGGGTCCACGCACCACCGACGGCACCATCGTTGCTGAAACCGCCGGCAAGACGCGCTCGACCGTGACGCAGGAGTTCATCTCGACCCAAGCCGCCGGTCAGACCATTGTTCAAACCCTGAACCTGACGCCGGGCCTGAACTTCACCAACAACGACCCCTATGGCTCATCGGGCGGCAACATTCGTCTGCGCGGCTTCGACGGCAACCGCGTTTCGCTGACCTTCGACGGCATTCCGCTGAACGACACCGGCAACTACGCTAGCTACACCAACCAACAGCTGGACCCGGAACTGATCGAGCGCGCTTCGGTCAACACCGGCACGACCGACGTCGACAGCCCGACCGCCTCAGCGACCGGCGGCACCATCAACTATACCTCGCGTCGTCCGGCGGCTGACTTCGGAGGCTGGATTCAAGGCTCACTGGGTGACTTCGACTATAAGCGCATCATGGCGCTGGTCGATACAGGTCAAGTTGGTCCGTGGGGAACTTCGGCCTGGTTCGCCGTCTCGCACCAGGAATACGACAAGTTCAAAGGCCAGGGCGACCTGAAGAAGACGCAGTACAACATGCGTATCTATCAGCCGGTCGGTTCGAACGGGGACTTTGTCGCGCTGTCAGCCCACTACAACGAAAACCGCAACTTCGCGTACTATAGCCCGAGCCTTGAATCGACGTCGGCGCTCGGTGTTGTGACGCCGGCCGAAGTTGAGACCAGCCCGTTCGGCTGGAACATCGACTACAGCACCAATTATACCGCCCCCACCTTCCGTAACGGGCTGGCCGATATTGACGGCAACACCTCCAGCACCTCGGCCGCAGCCTATTACGGTCTCCGCATCAACCCGTCGGACACGGGCAATGTCCGCCTGAACTCCAAGTTCACGCTGGCTGAAGGGCTGACCTTCACCTTCGATCCGTCGTTCCAGTACACCCAGGCCAACGGCGGCGGTCAGCAAACGACCCTGACGGAAACCAACGCTCTGATCCGCGGCACGCGCACCACCGGCGGCATCGACCTGAATGGCGACGGCGACACGCTGGACACCGTCCGCGTCATGACGCCGTCGAACACGAACACCTATCGCTATGGCATCAACAGCTCGCTGATCTGGAACGTCAACGACGATCACCAGTTGCGGGCAGCCTATACGCTGGACTACGGGCGTCACCGCCAGACCGGAGCCTACGGCTTCATTGATTTCAGCGACCCGGCCAATCCGCGCTTTGCCGATGAGTTCGGCGGTCTGGACGATAAGAACAACCGCATCATCAACCTGGACGGCTACTACCTGCGTGCCCGCGACCGCCTGTCGTATGCGGAACTGAACCAAGCGGCCTTCGAGTATCGCGGTGACTTCCTGGACAAGGCCCTGCGCATCAACATCGGCGTGCGCATGCCCTTCTTCAAACGCGAACTGAACCAGTACTGCTACTCGCAGAACTCGTCGTCGAGCGTGCGCTGCACCAGCGAGACGCCGAATGCTACTCTGGCAAACGGCAATGTCACCTTCGCCTCGACCGGAACGACCCAGTATATCGCGCCTTACTCGCGCGAGCTGAAGTATGACGACGTGCTGCCGAACGTGGGCGCAACCTACCGCTTCGGCGGCGATCACATGGTCTATGCGTCCTACGCAGAGGGTATCTCGGCGCCCCGTACGGACAGCCTGTACTCCGTCACGCGTCTTGCCGACGGCTCGATCGGCAATCCGAATGTCCAGCCGGAAAACACCAAAACCTTCGACTTGGGCTATCGCTATCAGACCTCCAGCCTGATCGCCTCGGCCGCCGTGTGGCACACCGACTACCAGAACCGGATCGTCTCCTCGTACGACCAGGATTTGGGCTTCAACGTTGATCGTAACGTTGGCGCTGTGGAATCCTACGGCTTCGATGGCTCGCTGGGCTGGGAGCCGACCGACAAGTTGAGCATCTTCGCTTCGCTGTCGCTGCTGGAGAGCGAGCTGAAGGACAACGTCAACATCTCGTCCACCCTGGTCGCCCTGACCAAGGGCAAGGAAGTGGTCGAGACGCCGAAGGAAACCCTGGGCCTGCGTATCGCCTACGATTTCAACCCGGTCTTCTCGGCGGCGATCCAAGGCAAGTATGTCGGCGAGCGTTGGGTCACCGACGTCAACGACCAGAAGGTTGACGCCTATACGGTCGTGGATCTGGACGCCCGTTTCGACTTCGCGCCGCTGGGCCTGCAAGGCACCTACCTGCAGTTCAACGTCATCAACCTGTTTGACGAGCGCTATTACGGTTCGCTGGGTTCGACCACGTCTTCGGTCGTCGGCGGCGCCGGCTACAGCCGCCCGTTCGCCAACATCGCCGCTCCGCGGACGATCATGGCCAGCGTGCGCTACGCCTTCTAAGGCTCAGCCAGACTGAAACGACGAAGGGCGGTCCGTTTGCGGGCCGCCCTTTTTCGTGGCTGACGTTGAAGTCGGGGGCGCTTGGGGCCATATGGCGCGGCTCCGAGTTCGGCCCTTCTTGAGGACGCCCGCATGACCGATCCGACTGCTGCCGCCATCCCCGCTGAATGGGCGCCGCACCGCGCCATGTGGGTGGGTTGGCCCAGCCATGCGGAATATTGGTTCGAGGCGCTGGAGCAGGCGCAGGACGAGGTCGAGCGTCTGGTGCGGGCTCTGGCCGGACCGGGTCGCGAACAGGTCAAGCTGATGGTCGGCAAGGCCGAGGCTCTGGCCGACGCCCAGGCGCGCTTTGCGGGCGTGGCGAATGTCGAGGTCGTGGCCGGCGAGTTCGGCGACGTCTGGCTGCGCGACACCGGGCCGATCTTTGGCGCGGGATCCAGGACAGCCGCCGCTTTCAAGTTCAACGGCTGGGGCGGGAAATATGACATGCCGGGCGACGATCTGGTCGCCGGGCAGATCGGCCGACATGCGGGCGTGGACCTGACCTGGAACGACTTTGTCATGGAGGGCGGGTCGCTGGATCATGACGGGGAGGGCACCGTCCTGACCACGCGTCAATGCCTGCTGAACCCGAACCGCAATCCGGCCTGGAACCAGGATGAGGCCGCCGCGGCGGCGGCGCTGGAGAAGGCGGTCGGCGCCAAGGTGGTGGTGTGGTTGGGCGACGGTTTGCTGAACGATCACACCGACGGGCACGTCGATAATCTGGCGCGGTTCGTCGCGCCGGGCGTGGTCGCCTGCCCGGTCGCCTGGGGGACGAACGACGTCAACGCCGACGTCTATGACGCGACGGCGCGCGATCTGGCCGCCGTGACCGATGCGGCGGGCCGTCGGCTGAAGGTCGTGCGCATCCCGTCGCCGGGCCTGGTGCTGGACGAGGACGAACGCCCGATCCCGGCCAGCCACATGAACTTCCTGATCGCGAACGGCGCGGTGATCGTTCCCACCTATGGCGATGCGCGCGCCGCCGACATGGCCTGTAAGGCGTTGAAGGACGCCTTCCCCGATCGCGAGATCATCCCGCTGCCGTCCAACGCCATCCTGACCGGCGGCGGCTCGTTCCACTGCATCTCACAGCAGGAGCCCGCATGACCCGCAACATCACTGTCGCCGGCATCCAGACCTCGTATGGCGAGGACATGCAGGCGAACATCGACAAGACCATCGCCTTCGTGCGCGAGGCGGCGGGGCGGGGTGCGCAGGTGATCCTGCCGTCGGAGCTGTTCCAGGGGCCGTATTTCTGCGTCTCGCAGGAAGAGCACTGGTTCAGCCAGGCCTATGAATGGCGCGAACATCCGTGCGTCACGGCCATGGCGCCGGTCGCCAAGGAGCTGGGCGTGGCGATTCCGGTCTCGATCTTCGAAAAGGACGGGCCGCAGTATTACAACTCGCTGGTCATGCTGGACGCGGACGGCGAGGCGCTGGGGGTCTATCGCAAGAGCCATATCCCCGACGGCCCCGGCTATCAGGAGAAATACTATTTCCGGCCGGGCGACACGGGCTTCAAGGTCTGGAAGACGCGCTTCGGTAAGGTCGGGGTCGGCATCTGCTGGGACCAGTGGTTCCCGGAAGCGGCGCGGGCGATGATGCTGATGGGCGCCGATGTCCTGATGTATCCGACCGCCATTGGCACCGAGCCGCATGATGCGACCCTGCACACGGCCGAGCCGTGGCGGCGGGCCATGCAGGGACACGCGGTGTCGAACGCCGTGCCGGTCGTCGGCGCCAACCGGATCGGTCATGAGCGCGTGACCGAGGTCGGCCAGACCTTCTACGGCCATTCCTTTATCGCCGATCAGCAAGGCGAACTGGTCGAGCAACTGGGCGCCGAGGAGGAGGGGGTGCTGGTGCACCGCTTCGATCTGGACGAGCTGGACAAATACCGCGCGGCCTGGGGTTTCTTCCGCGATCGCCGGACGGACCTGTATGGGGCGCTGACGGGTAGGGGCTGATCCGATCCTCCCCCGCGTCAGCGGGGGAGGGGGACCGCCGCAGGGGGTGGAGGGGGCAAGCCCCGCACCGTGCGTAAGATGCGGCCGAGGTCAGTTCCGTATCCGCCCCCTCCACCACTTCGTGGTCCCCCTCCCCCGGAACGGGGGAGGATTTTTAGCCCCGCATCGCCTCGACCGCTGCGACCAGTCGGTCGAGGTCCGCCTGCGTCGAAAGCCGGTGATCGCCGCCCTCGATCACGTCCAGACGCACGTCGCCGCCCGTCAGCCGTTCGACCAGCTCGACCTGATGTCGCCAGGGCACGACGTCGTCGGCGCGGCCTTGCAGGATATGAACCGGGGTGGCGATGTCGATCACGCCGTCCAGCAGCAGCCATTTGCGCGCTTCCTCGAACATGCGCCGCGTCAGGACATATTCGCCCAGACCCTCTTCGACGATCAGGGTTTCGCCCTCGCGTAGGATGGCCTGACGCTCGTGGTCCACCAGGCCGGGCCACATCAGCCGTTCGGTGAAGTCCTGGGCCGGATTGACTAGGACCAGCCCCTTGATCCGGTCCGGCCGCGCCAGGGTCGCCAGCAGCGTGACCCAGCCGCCCATCGAGGAGCCGACCGGAATGACCGGGCCGGAAAGACTGTCGATCAGGGCGACAGCGTCCTCGCGCCAGCGGCCGATGGTGGCCTGTCTCCAGTCGCCGGAGGACTGGCCGTGGGCGAAATGGTCGTAGCGGACGAAGTTCCAGCCGCGTTCGCGCGCGGCGACGTCCAGGGCCAGGGCCTTGGTCCCCTCCATGTCCGAACGAAAGCCGCCCACCCAGATCACGGTCGGGCCGCCGCCTTCGACGCGTTTGAAGGCCAGGGTTTCGCCATCGGGGCGGGACAGGTGCTGGATGTCGGTCATGGCGCCGTTCTGCCCGGACTTTCCGCCGTCGTCACCCTTGACCGCGACGCGCGATGGCGGAACACAGACCCATGTCCGCACCCCAGGTCCTGTTCGTCACCTCCAACCGCATCGGCGACTGCGTCATCTCGTCGGGCGTGATCCGCGAGATCGCGCGTCAGGTCCGGGGGGCCGAGATCACCGTCGCCTGCGGCCGCCCGCCCGCGCCCTTCTTCCGCAATGCGCCCGGCGTGGTGCGCACCATCGTGCTGGACAAGAAGAAGCTGTCTGGCCACTGGCTCGATCTGTGGAAACAGGTCGTCGGCACGCGCTGGGATCTGGTGATCGACATCCGGGGTTCGGCGCTCAGCTATCTGATCCCGGCGAAGCGGCGCATCGTCTATAACCGCTCTTGGGAGACGGGCCTGCGCAAGGTCGAGATGGTGTCGCGCCTGATGGGTTCGCCGACGCCGCTGGATCCCGAAATCTTCCTGGACGATCAGGCGCGGGCCGAGGCCGCCGCCGTGATCGATCCGCAGCTGGCGGGCGGCGCGGGTCCCGGCCCGATAATCGCCCTGGCCCCCATCGCGCATCAGCCGGGCAAGAGCTGGCCCGCCGACCGCTGGGGCGCGCTGGTCGAGAAGCTGAAAGCCGAGCCGCGCTTCAACGGCTGGCGCTTCATGCCGGTGGGCGGGCCGGGTGACCGGCCCCCGGCGACCCCGGCTTTGGGGGCGGCGGGCCATTCTGAGCAAGGAGGGCGCGGCATCGATTTCGTCGGCAAGGGCGACATCCTGGCCTCGGCCGCCGCCATCGATCGGGCCGATCTGTTCGTCGGCAACGATTCGGGTCTGATGCACGTGTCGGCGGCGCTGGGCCGGCCGACCCTGGGTCTGTTCGGTCCGACCGAGTGGTGGCTGTACGGTCCCTGGGGACCCAAGACGCGCACGGCGGCGTCCAACGAGACGCGCGGCCAGTTCGCGCCGATCGAGGACCTAACGGTGGATCACGTCTTCGACGCGGTGCTGGCGCTGCATGACGCGTACATCGTCGAAACGCCTGCGAACCCTTGAAAAATCGGGGCTCGCGGCGCATATTGCCGGCCTTGAGGGGAACGTGGCGATCGCCGCGTGCATTCGCTCATCACGACACACGCCTTCTCTGACCACATAAGGAAACGACGCCCATTCGCCGTCCCATGCAAGCGCCACCCGTGAAAGACGGGCCGCGTATGAACCAGGATATCCGCGCCCCTCGCGTTCTGCTCATCGACCAGAACGGCGAAAAACAGGGCGTCATGCCCACCTCCGCTGCTCTGGAAGCCGCCGAGGAAGCCGGGATGGACCTGGTCGAGATCGTCTCCACCTCCGAGCCGCCGGTGGCCAAGATCCTCGATTACGGCAAGCACCGTTTCCAGGAACAGAAGAAGAAGGCCGAGCAGCGCAAGCGTCAGAAGGTCGTCGAGCTGAAGGAGATCAAACTCCGTCCCAACATCGACACCCACGACTATGAGGTGAAGGCCAAGGCCATGCACCGCTTCTTCGAGGAAGGCGACAAGGTCAAGGTCACCCTGCGCTTCCGCGGTCGCGAAATGGCGCACCCCGAACTGGGCATGAAACTGCTGAACAAGGTCCAGGCCGACTTCGACGAGGTCGCCAAGGTCGAGTTCTCGCCCAAGATGGAAGGCCGCCAGATGATCATGATTCTGGCCCCGCGCTAAAGCTTCTTCATCTTTATGAGTCTGACGCCCGCGCCTTCTGGTTGCGGGCGTTATGCGTTTGAATAACAGTGTCCCCTCTGGATCGTTCGATTCGAGGGTGGGGCTGCTGTGAATCTGTCAAAATCAACTCTTTGGGCTTTTGTCAGCGTGCTGGCCCTGGGCTGTGTTCCGGCTCATTCGCAGGATGTGTCCGCCGTCTCGCAGGCGTCGGCCTCTGCGCCGGCGAAACCCGCTGCGTTGGATTTGTACGGCCGGCTTCCGGCGTTTTCCAGCCCGCGCTTGTCGCCCGACGGCACGAAATTGGCGCATTTGGTGAATGTCGGAACTGGGCAGGCGCTAGTCATCATCGACCTGTCAAACCTTCA
This sequence comes from Brevundimonas vesicularis NBRC 12165, assembly GCF_001592205.1. GTDB lineage: Bacteria > Pseudomonadota > Alphaproteobacteria > Caulobacterales > Caulobacteraceae > Brevundimonas > Brevundimonas vesicularis. Next base: position 9,301 of record NZ_BCWM01000019.1, read on the forward strand.
AGTGATTGGCGGGCTTCGTTCGATCGAAAACAAGGTGCGTGGCCTGTCGTGGGTGGGCAACGACTACCTGCTGATTTCCACATCCACCGCCGCCTCATTGCCGTTTGCTGCTGGGAAGGGCGAATACACGCAGGGTCTGATCTACACGCTTGCAACGCGTTCGGTTCAGACGGTTTTCGCCCGCAATCCGGAACTGGCTCGCATCATGATCAGCGGCGCGATTATCCGTGATACGCCGACTGGCCCGGCCATCTATTCGCAAGCCTTTGATGCGCGCGATGGAACGGCTGATCTCTACCGCGTCGATCCCGCCACCAATCGCGCTACTCAGATCGCCCGGGGCCGCAATGTCGGCAACTATCTCCTAGACAGCGCCGGCGAACCGGTTGCGCGCTCCACATATTACGCCGAGACCGGCACATGGAGCGTTGATGTCAAGCGAGATGGAGGATGGCCTCGCGTCTGGTCGACGACCGCCTTGCTTGATCAGCCTTCGTTGATTGGTTTTGGCGCTTCGACAAAGTCGGTCATCGTTCAGGCCAAACTCGAAGGAGACGACGAACCCAAATATCGCGAGCTTTCGCTCGAAACCGGCCAGTGGACGGATCTAGCTTTCGACACTCAACCGGACAGCCTGATCTATCATCCCGTCACGAAGCTGTTGATCGGCACCGTCAGGACCAGCGACGAGGGACCTGTCTACGACATCACTGACCCTGCGGCGGCGCGGACTTGGCGCGCGGTCAGGACCGCGTTCAAGGATCGTCATCCGTCGATTCAGAGCTGGGCGGCGAACATGAGGTCGCTGATCGTCGAGACGGACGGAAACGGCGATCCCGGCACGTACAACCTCGTGGATCTGGATCGTGGCGTCGCCGAAATCGTGGGCCAATCCTATCCCGACATCGCGGCCAACCAGGTCGGAGAGATACGATCTGTCTCCTACACGGCAGCCGACGGCATGACGATTCCAGGATACCTAACCCTGCCGCCGGGTGTTGGGGAGCCTCGTAGTCTGCCGCTGGTAGTGTTGCCGCACGGTGGTCCTGCGGCGCGCGACACCTTCGGATTCGACTGGTGGGCGCAAGCGATTGCCGCTCAGGGCTATGTGGTGTTGCAGCCCAATTTCCGGGGATCGGACGGCTTGGGTGAAGCTCATCTGAGCGCCGGCTATGGTCAGTGGGGTCGCAAGATGCAGACCGACCTGTCAGACGGCGTACGCTGGTTGGCGTCGCAAGGCATGATCGATCCCAAGCGGGTGTGTATCGTCGGCGCCAGCTACGGGGGGTACGCCGCCATGGCCGGTCCGACTCTGGACACCGGCATCTACCGATGCGCCGTGGCTGTGGCGGGCGTTTCCGACCTCAATGAGATGATCCGTTGGTCGGGGGGGGGCTCACGGGGACGCGAGAGCCCAGTTGTTCGATATTGGATGCGTTTCATGGGCGCGGAAAAGCTTGGCGATCCGGCGCTCGACGCCTTGTCGCCAGCACTGATGGCTGATCGCGCCGATGCGCCGATGCTTCTGATCCACGGCCGAGATGACACGGTCGTGCCCTACGACCAGTCTGTCCGGCTTTACAATGCTCTACGCAGAGCCGGAAAGCCCGTTGAACTCGTTCCGCTCGATGATGAGGACCACTGGCTATCGACCGCCGCCACGCGACAGCGGATGCTCGATGAAACCGTAAGATTCTTGAAGGCGAACAACCCGGTCGACTGATCTGCGGCCGGCCGCGTTCGATGATGGCGCTTCTCCGTCGTCGAACGCCGAGCTAAGTCTCCGCTATGACCGTGAACCCGACCCCGCCCAAGCTCAAGACGCCGGCGCTGGCTGTGCTGTTTGCGACGGTGTTTATCAATCTGGTCGGGTTTGGGCTGGTGGTGCCGTTACTGCCGTTCTTCGCCCAGAGCCTGCAGGCCGAGGCGTGGCAGATCACGCTGATGTTCTCGGCCTATTCGCTGGGTCAGTTCTTCGCCGAGCCGTTCTGGGGGCGGTTGTCGGATCGGATCGGGCGAAAGCCCGTGCTGTTGATGACCCTGATCGCCAATGCGCTGGGCTATCTGATGCTGGCCTTCGTGCCTAACATCTGGCTGGCGATCGCGGTCAGGCTGTTCACCGGCCTTGGCGCGGGCAATATCTCGACGGTTCAGGGGTATGTGGCCGATGTGACCCCGCCCGAGCAGAGGGCCGGGCGGATGGGTCTGATCGGGGCCGCCTTCGGCCTGGGCTTCATCGTCGGGCCGGGTTTAGGCGGATTGCTGACGCAGCCGCAACTGGGACGGCTGGGCTATCAGCTGCCGATCTTCCTGGCGGCGGCGTTGGCGGCGGTTGCGGCGGTCGGCGTCGTCGTCTTCCTGCGCGAAAGCCGGGCCAAGGCCGATCCCGCCGCCCCGCGTCCGGCCTTCCTGGCGGGACTGAAGGATGCACGCGACAACGCGGTGGTGTCGCGCGTGCTGGTCGTGACCCTGATCTATATGGCCGGGTTTTCGGCGATGGAGAGCGTGTTCGGCCTGTGGTCCGAGAGCCGCTATCAATGGGGCGCGCGCGAGGTGGGGCTCAGCTTCATGATCGTGGGCATCGTCTCGACGCTGAACCAGGGGTTCTTCGCTGGAAGGCTGGCGCGGCGCTTCGGCGAATCGCGTGTGCTGGCCACCGGCATGTTGCTCTTTGGAACCTCGCTGGTGTTGCAGGTGCTGGCGCCGGTCGCCTGGTTTCCCGCGACGCGGCTCGAGCTGGGGGCCCTGACGATCCCGGTCGTCCAGGGCTGGATCATTCCGATCGTAATGGCGATCGGCGCGTGCGGCATGTCGCTGGCAATGCCCAACATCTCGGCCATGATCAGCCGCGCCTCGCCGCCTGATCGGCAGGGGGCCATGCTGGGCCTGAACATGGCCTCCAGCTCAGTGGCGCGCATCTTCGGGCCGATGATCGCGGGCGCGCTGTTCTCGGGGTTGGGGCATGACTGGCCCTTCGTGATCGGGGCGCTGCTGACCGTCCCAGCGGCGCTTATGGCGATCAACGCCGGACGCGTCATTCGCGGCGGCGAGGGCGGCGTCAAAGCCCCGGCCTGACTCGTCTTGCAATGGCGGCGCTCTTCACGTAGAAGCCGCGCCTTCGCGTACCGAACCGCCAGGCGAACAGGCATGCCTGGGCGGTTCTTAAACTCTGAGGAAACACCGCACGACGGGCTCAAGCAGCTCGAAGAGCGGTCGCCCCTCAAAAAGGAGACTGAAATGCCGAAACTGAAGACGAAGTCGGGCGCCAAGAAGCGCTTCAAATTCACGGCCACTGGCAAGGTTAAGGCCGGCGTTGCGGGCAAGCGTCACCGCTTGATCAGCCACAACTCGAAATACATCCGCCAGAACCGCGGCACCTCGGTCATGGCCGACGCAGACGCCAAGAAGATCAAATCCTACATGCCGTACGCCTGATCGGCGCGCGCTGTACGACTGATCTCCATCCCAAAGAATTTGAAGGAATAGCGACATGGCTCGCGTTAAACGTGGCGTAACCTCGCACGCCAAGCACAAGAAGGTTCTGGAGCAGGCCAAGGGCTTCTCCGGCCGCCGCAAGAATACCATCCGTACGGCCAAGGCCGCCGTCGACCGCGCCGGGCAATACGCCTATCGCGACCGTCGCGCCAAGAAGCGTAACTTCCGCGCCCTGTGGATCCAGCGCATCAACGCCGCCGCCCGTCTGGAAGGCTTCACCTACAGCCAGTTCATCAACGGCCTGAACAAGGCCGGCATCGAACTGGACCGCAAGGTTCTGGCCGCGATCGCCGCTGACGCGACCGGCTTCAAGGCTGTCGCCGACAAGGTCCGCGCCGCCCTGGCTTAAGGGCCGCGCTCAAGTCGCGAGCGATCGCGTCGCGAGCGTAGCGCACTAAGAATGACGCCCGCTCCGGTTTCCGGGGCGGGCGTTCTTCGTTTCAGGCCGCCTTGGGGACGTGCGATGCTTGGCTCTGCGCCAGCACCGTGCGGATGGCGTTCAGAAGGGCGTCGGGCTGGATGGGCTTTTGCGCCACCCCGTTCATGCCGGCGGCGATATAGTCCAGCTCGTCGCGCTCGTCGGCGTTCGCCGTCAGGGCCAGAATCGGCAGGGCGTGGGCCGGGCCCGGCAGGGCGCGGATGGCCCGCGTCGCGGCGACCCCGTCCATCACCGGCATCTTGATATCCATCAGGGCCAGGTCGAACCGGCGCGCGCTGACGGCATCCAGCGCCTCGCGCCCATTCTCGGCCATCTCGCAGGTGCAGCCGAACATCTCCAGCAGTTTGCCGGCGACGAAGCGGTTGGTGGCGTTGTCGTCCACCACCAGCACATGCAGGGTCTCGTGCGGCGTCGGCTCGGCCATGACGGGGGCTGGCGCCGTGTTCTCGGTCGCGACGCGCAGCGGCAGGCGCACCTGAAAGCGCGCGCCGCCCTGGGGCGAGGCGCCCAGCGAGATCGCGCCGCCCATCCGTTCGGCGATCTGACGACAGATGGCCAGACCCAGGCCCGCGCCCGCCCCCTCGCGCCCGGCCTTTCCGGTGTTGAACGGGTCGAAGATGGTCGCGGCCGCCGCCTCGGGCACGCCGGGGCCGCTGTCGTCCACGGTGAAGATCACCTCGCCGTCGGCGTGGCTTTCGATCAGGGCGACGACCTCGCCCGTCAGGGTGAACTTCAGCGCATTGCCGATCAGGTTGTTCAACAACTGCTTCAGCCGCATCCCGTCGGCCTGAACGTAAGGAACGGCCAGGTCGGTGCGGATGGTCAGGGCCAGGGCCTTTTCGTCGGCCCGCGCGCGCCACAGGGCGTCGATGTCGAAGGCGACGGCCGACAGGTCCAGCGGCTCCTCCTCCAGCGTCAGCATGCCGGCCGAGGCGCGTGACATGTCCAGCGCGTCGGTCAGCAGCCGCAGCAGGCTCTGGCCCGAATCGATCACGGTGCGGACGTAGGGACGCAGCTCTTCCTGCTCCAGCTTCTTGTCCATCAGGGCCGCGACGCCAAGCACGCCGTTCAGGGGTGTGCGGATCTCGTGGCTCATCACCGCCAGGAACTCGGACTTGGCCCGGCTGGAGGCGACGGCCTCGGCCTCGGCCAGCGCCAGGTCGCGGGCCAGGGCGCTCATTTCCTCGGCCCGCTGGCGGTGCAGGGCCGCGCCGGCCTGAACCACCTGCAGCGCCGTGCCGACGCCGACGTAGCGGCCGTCCGCCACCACGATGAAGCCCGTCAGCAAGGCGCCCAGTTCCGCCGCGTCGTAGGCGTGGAAGAAGGCCTCGGCGCTGGTCGCCGCCTCCGCCACCGGAGCATTGCGGTCCATCAGGCTTTCGGCGGGCTTTCGGGCATACAGGGCGCGTCCGAACTCGGCCGCCATCCTCAGGGTGAAGGCGTTGCGCTCGATGATGCCGAGGGGGCGGCCATCTTCATCGACGACAGCCAGGGCCAGGGTGTTCGGCTCGGTCTGGAACCGTTCGAACACATCTGCGCCCGGCGTGGACGGGGCCACGGGCGCGATCAAGTCGACGAAATCACCGATCAGCGGCATCAAGGTCCTCGCAAGTCCGGACGCCTGATTAGACGGTGATATTTAACGCCAGCTTTGCCGTTCATGAACCTTTCGCGGCGGGTTTTCGACAGTCGATCCGTAGGCGGATGGAAAGTCCGGACTGCGCGCGATATTCCCTCGCGCACGCGACTTCGATAGCCTCGCCGCATGATGCGCACCCTGATCTGCGGCCTGGTTGCCGCCCTCGTTCTTGTCACTCCCGCCGCCGCGCAGGACCGACGCGTCGCCGTGACCTTCGACGACCTGCCGTTTCAGACGGATGCGGCGACCTTATGCGATCCGGCGCGCCTGATGACGATCACCCAGGATTTCGTCGCCATGCTGAAGCCGCTGGACACGCACGGCACAGCCTTCGTCAATGCGGGCAAGGTGTGCGAGGCCGAGCGCGCCACGATCCTGCCGCGCGTGCTGAACGTCTGGCTGGACGCTGGTCTGGACCTGGGCAACCACACCAACACCCATCTGAACATCCACTCGACGACGGTCGAGGCCTATCTGGCCGACGTGGACGCCGGGGCGCCGATCGTTCAGCAGACGCTTGAGGCGCGCGGCCAGACCCTGCGTTGGTTCCGCCACCCCTATCTGTTCACCGGCGAGACGCAGGAAAAGCACGACGCCATCGCCGCCGGCCTAGCCCAGCGCGGCTATACGATCGCGCCTGTGACCCTCGACAACAACGACTGGATGTTCGCCGACGTCTATCGCAAGGCCGAGCAGATCGGCGATCAGGCGCTGATGCAGCGCATCGGTCAGGCCTATGTGGCGCATATGGCGACGGTGCTGGACTTCTACGAACCCTATAGCGCCGAGGTGGCGGGCGGGCGCGAACCGGCGCAGGTGCTGCTGCTGCACGCCAACACCCTGAACCAGGCCTGGTATCCGCAGATCCACGCCCTGTATCTGGCGCGCGGTTATCGCTTCGTGCCGCTGGAAGAGGCGCTGGCCGATCCGATCTATCAGCACCCTGACACCTATGTCCGCGCCAACGGAATCTCGTGGCTGCATCGCTGGATGCAGACCGACGGCCGGCCCATCCGCTGGGAGCCCGAACCGCCCGCCTGGATCGTTGCGGCCAACAAGGCGCCGGCGTCGGAACTTCAGGCCATCGCATCCGCCCCTTGAAGGGTGACGAAACGGCTTCCACCCGTCAGGGCCTGATCGGCTGAGGGGAAATCGCTTCGCGATTTCGCTGATGCCGTGAATCAGGCCTTTATTTTCCCCGTGAGCATGATTCACGCTCCTGTCGGAACCGCGAAGCGGTTCCGTCCGAACCGATCATGCTCTAAGGCACGGGGCAAATGACCGATCTCGCCACACTCGAACTCGACCTGATCAACGCCATCGGCGGCGCGGAAACCGTCGCCGCCCTGGAAGAGGTGCGCGTCGCCGCCCTGGGCAAGTCCGGCTCCGTCTCCGGCCTGCTGAAGGGCATGGGGGCGATGAGCCCCGACGAACGCCGCGAACAGGGGCCGATGATCAACGGCCTGCGCGACCGCGTCGCCGCCGCCATCGCCGCGAAGAAGACCGCGCTGGAAGCCGCCGAGTTGGACGCCCGGCTGCTGTCGGAACGCATCGACCTGACCCTGCCGGCGCGTCCGCGCAGGAAGGGCGGGGTCCACCCGACCATGCAGGTGATGGACGAGATGATCGCCCTGTTCGCCGAGATGGGCTTCGCCGTGGCCGAAGGTCCGGACATCGAGGACGACTTCCACAACTTCACCGCCCTGAACTTCCCGCCCAAACATCCGGCGCGGGAAATGCATGACACCTTCTTCTTGAAGCCGGACCCCGAGACGGGCGAACGCAAGGTGCTTAGGACCCACACCAGCCCGGTGCAGGTCCGCACCATGATATCGCAAAAGCCGCCGATCCGGATCGTCGCGCCGGGCCGCACCTTCCGCAAGGATTGGGACGCCACCCACACGCCGATGTTCCATCAGATCGAAGGCCTGGTGATCGATCGTGACATTCACATGGGCCATCTGAAGACGACGCTTCAGACCTTCATCGCCCGCTTCTTCGAACTGGACGCGATCCAGGCGCGGTTCCGTCCGCACCACTTCCCCTTCACCGAGCCCTCGGCCGAGATGGACATCCGCTGCGACCGTTCGGGCGGAAAATTGGTGTTCAACACCGGCGACGACTGGCTGGAAATCCTGGGCTGCGGGATGGTGCATCCCAATGTGCTTAGGAACTGCGGCATCGACCCGGACGAATATCAGGGCTTCGCCTTCGGCATGGGCGTGGACCGGCTGGCCATGCTGAAATACGGCGTGCCCGACCTGCGCCCGATGTTTGACGCCGACACCCGCTGGCTGTCCCACTACGGCTTCTCGGCCTTCGCCGCCCCCAACCCGGCCTCGGGCCTGAGCTGAACCCATGACCACAGTAAACCTGCCTTTCCCGCCCGAATTCGCCCGTCAGCAAGTGTTCGAGGATATTCAAATCCCTTTGGCGGTCTTTTTCCGTCAGTTGGCGATGAGCAATGTTTCCATCGTTGAAGGCCGCGCGTTTCGTCGATGCAAGATCGAGGGGCCGGCTGTGATGCTTGTCCTGGATGGCGTGGCGTTCGACGGCTGTAACATGGGGTTCGACGGCGGCGATGTTCGCAATCTGCTGCTTCGTCCGATGGGTAAGAAGGTGATCGGATCCGTGCCGTTCGCCATGTGTCTGTTCGAAAACTGCTCGTTCAACGCGGTCGGCTTTACGGGTGAAGACCGACATCTTGAGGCGTTCCAGTCGGCCTTGAGCGACGTGCAGCAATGAAGTTCACCCTGTCTTGGCTGAAGGACCACCTCGAGACCGAGGCGGATGTTCATCAGATCGCCGAGGCCATGACCATGGCCGGGCTTGAGGTCGAGGAAGTGCTCGACCCCGCCGCCAAACTGGCGCCCTTCACCGTGGCCAAGATCGTTTCGGCCGAGCGGCATCCCAACGCCGACCGGTTGCAGGTCTGCCAAGTCGAGACGGTCGACGGGATGAAGGAGATCGTCTGCGGCGCACCGAACGCGCGGGCGGGCCTGACCACCATCTACGCCCCCATCGGCGCCTATGTGCCAGGTCTGGGCGTGACCCTGGTCGAGAAGCCGGTGCGCGGCGTGGTGTCGAACGGCATGCTGTGCTCGGCCTCGGAGCTTGAGTTGTCGGACGAGAGCGACGGCATTCAGGAACTGCCGCCTGAAATCCCCGTCGGCACGCCGGTCGCCGGCCTGTTCGGCGCCGAGCCGGTCATCGATTTCGAGGTCACGCCGAACCGGCCCGACTGGCTGGGCGTCGCCGGCATCGCGCGCGATCTGGCCGCCGCCAGCGTCGGCAAGCTGAAGCATTTCGACATCGCCGTGGTGCGCGGGGCCTTCCCGTCGCCGATCAGCGTGCGGCTGGAGGCTCCCGAGATGTGCCCGGTCTTCGCCGGTCGCGTCATTCGCGGCGTCAAAAACGGCCCGTCGCCGGCCTGGCTGCAGAAGCGTCTGACGGCCATCGGCCTGCGCTCGATCAACCGTCTGGTCGATGTAACCAACCTGATCGCCTATGACCGCGCCCGGCCGCTGCACGTCTATGACGTCGCCAAGCTGTCGGGGACCGAGATCGTGGTGCGGGCGGGGCAGGTTTCGGCCGCGACCGGTGAGCACGAACATCTGATCGCCCTGGACGGCAAGACCTACGCCGCATCCGCAGCCGACTGCGTCATCGCCGACGCTGGGGGCGAGCGCCCCATCGGCCTGGGCGGCGTCATGGGCGGGGAATCGACCGGCTGTGACGAGACCACCACGGACGTCTTCCTGGAAAGCGCCTGGTTCGACCCGCTGGTCATCGCCCAGACCGGCCGTGCGCTGGGCATCCATTCCGACGCCCAGTACCGGTTCGCGCGCGGCGTCGATCCGGTCTCGGTCACGCCGGGGCTGGAACTGGCGACGCGCCTGATCCTGGACCTGTGCGGCGGCGAGCCGTCGGAGATCGTCTTCGTCGGCGAACCGCCGGCCAGCCCGGCGCCCTTCGCCTTCGACCCCGCCTATGTGAAGCGCCTCAGCGGCATGGACCTGGCCGATGACCGGATCGGGACCATCCTGGGCCAGCTCGGTTTCCTGGTTCAGGCCGCGCCCGCCGGTCAGGCCGAGCCCTGGCTCGTCACCCCGCCCTCGTGGCGCCGCGACGTCGAAGGCCCGGCCGATCTGGTGGAAGAGGTGGCGCGGATCGAGGGCTTCGACAGCCTGCCCGATACGCCTCTGCCCGAGGTCGCCCGCCCCGCCGGCGGCGTGCTGAGCCCGCGCCAGGCCCGCGTCCGCACCGCGCGTCGCGCCCTGGCGGCCCTCGGTTACGCCGAGGCCGTCACCTGGTCCTTCACCAAACAATCGACGGCGGCCCTGTTCGGCGGCGGAGACGACCGGCTGGTGCTGGAGAACCCCATCGCGGCCGATCTGGACTGCATGCGGCCCTCGGCCCTGCCGAACCTGGTCCAGGCGGCGGCGCGCAACGCCGCGCGCGGTTTCGACGACGCCGCGCTGTTCGAGATCGGCCCCATCTATCTGGGCGACGGTCCGGCGGATCAGCGCACAGTCATCGCCGCCCTGGTCGCCCCGCACGCCGCCCGTCACTGGGCCGGCGCCGGTGAGGACGCCCTGTTCACGCTCAAGGGCGACCTGACCATCCTGCTGGAAGAGATCGGCGCCCCGGTGGCCTCGCTGCAACTGACCCAAGGCCAGAACCGCGACTGGTGGCACCCTGGCCGTTCGGCCCGGCTGCAACTGGGCCCCAAGAATGTGATGGTCGAGCTCGGCGAACTGCATCCGCGCGTCCTGAAGGCGCTGGACGCTGACGGTCCGATCTTGGCCTTCGAAATCGTGCTGGACAATGTGCCGGAGCCACGCGGCAAAAGCGGCAAGGCGCGCGGCTCGGCGGACCTGTCGGCCTTCATGCCCCTGACCCGCGACTTCGCCTTCGTGGTGGAAGACGCCAAGCCTGTCGGCGAGCTGGTCCGGGCCGCGACGGGCGCCGACAAGGCCCTGATCACCGACGTGCGCGTCTTCGACGTCTATCGCGGCAAGGGCGTGGACGAGGGCTTCAAGTCCGTCGCCCTCGAGGTCGTCATCCAGCCGCGCGAAGCCACCCTGACCGAAGCCGAGATCGAGGCCCTGACCGCCAAGGTTGTCGGAGCGGTCGAAAAGCAGGGCGGCAGGCTGCGGGCTTGAGGGGGCGCAGCGCCGTCTTTCGGGCGGCGCGGGGGACATTGGCGATGACGACGGAACCTCAGGCGGCCCAACCGGATCGCGGCCATCTGCTGCGCGTCCTGGGCGTGACGTTCGGCGTCGCCGTCGTGGTCGGCGGCGTCATCGGTCAGGGCATACTGCGCACCCCTGGCGTGGTCGCCGAGGGGGTTCAGAACCCCACGATCATCATCGCCCTGTGGTGCGTCGCCGGTCTGGTCGCCTGGATCGACGCCATGTCGACCGTCGAGCTGGCCGCCTCGATCCGCAAGACGGGCGGCCCCTATATCTTCGCCCGACGCGCCTTCGGGTCGTTGACCGGCCTCGCCGTCGGCGTTTGCGACTGGCTGGGCAATATGGGCGGCATCGCCTTCATCGCCGTGGTCTTTGGCGAATATCTGCATCGGTTGGGCGTCGCGACCAGCGTGCCCATCGGCGTCCTCGCCCTGTTGATCGTGGTCGTGGTGGGCAGCGTGCAATGGCTGGGCACCAAGGTCGGCGGTCGGTCGCAGGAGATCGGCAGCGCGGTCAAGGCGGCCCTGTTCACCGTGCTGATCATCGGCCTGTTCCTGGCGCCGCGCGGCGCGCCCGTCGCGACCGAGATCGCGCCGGCGACGGCGGCGGCGCTGACCTTCGGCGGCATCGTCATGGCCCTGCGGGCCATCTCAGGCACCTATTACGGTTGGAACAGCGCCTCCTACTTCTGCGAAGAGGTGGTCGATCCGGGGCGGACGATCGCGCGGGCGACCTTCTCGGGCATCGCGGTTGTGACGGTGATCTATGTGCTGGCCAACCTGGCCTATCTGAACGTCCTGACGCCGGCCGAGATGGCCGGCTCGAACCTCGTCGCCGCGGATGCGGCCGGTCGGGTGTTCGGCGATGTCGCCGGCCCCATCGTCACGGCCATTTCGCTGGTGTCGCTGGTGACGATCATCAATGCGATGGTCATGGTGTTCCCGCGCGTCCTGTTCGCCATGGCGCGCGAGTATCAGATCTCGGCCCTGACCCGGGTCGCCGCCAACGGCACGCCGCGTCTGGCCCTGATCGCGACCGTGCTGGCCGGCGGGCTGCTGGCCACCATCGGGGTCTATGAGACCCTGCTGACCTTTTCGACGTCGCTGCTGGCGCTGATGAGCGTTCTGGTGAATGCGGCCGTCATCGTCCTGCGGGTGCGCGAGCCAAATCTGGAACGGCCGTGGAAGATGCCGCTCTATCCCCTGCCGGCGATCATCGCCTTGGCGATCAATACGACCCTGTTCGTGATCTTCGTGGTCGAGGACCCGCTGACGGCCGCCAAGGCGTTCGGAACCCTCGCCGTCCTGATCGGGCTCGCCTGGGTGCTGGTCCGGCGAAAGCGTGCAGCGGCCTGATCCGCGCGTCCTGGTAAGTCCCCGTTAACCTTGAAGCCGCAAGGCTGCCGCAAAGGTCGGGGACGGTGAGGCCAAGACCGGCGCGCCAGCCGGCCGTCCTCTCGTCGCCTTTCGGAGCGCCCTCCATGCATCGCCGCCAACTGATCCTTTCGGGCCTCGCCACCGCCGCCGGCGCCTCGTCGCTGGGCGCCTGCGCCTCGGCGCCGCCGCGCGATCCCAACTATCCGATCCGCTCGGACCAGACCGCCCAGGCCTACAGCTTCGATGAACTGGTTTCGGCCGGCTCGCGCGAGCTGGGCATCGCGGCTGAGGTCGTGGGCGGCGCGATCGAGCGTGTCTTCGCCGACCAGGGCGACCGCCCGACCGCCTATATCGCGGGCGAGGAAGGCTCCGGCGCCGTGGTCGTCGGCGCCCGCTACGGCCGCGGCGCCCTGCACATGAAGGACCTGTCGGCCTCTCAGGAGGTGTTCTGGCAGGGCGCGTCGGTGGGCTGGGACTGGGGCGGCAACGCCAGCCGCGTCTTCACCCTGGTCTATGGTCTGTATCACCCCGACATGATCTATCGCCGCTATCCCGGCATCGAGGGTTCGGCCTATCTGGTCGCGGGCCTGGGTGTGAACTACCAGCGCGCCGACGGCATCGTCCTGGCCCCCATCCGCACCGGCGTCGGCCTGCGCCTAGGCGCCAACGTCGGCACCATGAGCTACAGCCGCCAGCGCAATCTGCTGCCCTTCTAAGCGCGCTAGGCTCGCGACGCGGTCGCTCGCGGCTAGGGCGCGTGACTGCGCCCTAGCTCACCAATCGCAGCGGCGGCGGCGCGTCCATCAGCGTCGCCAGCCCTTCGCGCCAGCTGGGATAGGCGGGCCGCCAGCCCAGCTCGGCCTTGGCCAGTGCGTTCGAGACACGCTTGGAGTCCAGATAGAAGCGACGCATCGCCTTGCTGACGCTGTCGTCGGTCCAGTCCACCTCTGGCGGGCGGGGCAGGCCCATCCGATCCGCCGCCCATTCCATCACCACATCGGCGGGCGACGGTTCGTCGTCGGTCAGATTGTAGGCGGTGCCCGGTCGCGGCTGCGCCATCGACGCGAACAGGCCCGAGACGATGTCGTCCACATGGATGCGATTGAAGACCTGGCCGGGCTTTCTGACCAGTTTCGCCGTGCCTTCCTTCAGCCGCTCGACCACGCTGCGCCCCGGCCCGTAGAAACCGGGCAGGCGGAAGATCTGGACGGTCAGCCCCATCCCCTGCGCCCCATCCAGCCAATCGCGTTCGGCCCGGACACGGCGCGCGCCCTCCAGATTGGCGGCGTTCAGCGGCCCGTCCTCGAATACCCATCCGCCGGCCCGGTCGCCATAGACGGAGGTGGAGGAGACATAACCGATCCAGTCGGGCCAGGCGTCGCCCGCAAGGGGCCCCAGGGCCCGCAGACCGGGACAGCCTTGGGCGTCCGGCGCGGCGGTGATCAGCACGGCCGTCGCCGCCTCCAGCGCCGTCTTAAGGGCAGCCGCATCGCTGGGGTCGATGGCCATGATCCCGTCGGCCGCCAGGGCGCGGCGTCGCTCGGGATCGCGCGATGTGGCGGTCGCCCGTCCGCCGCGGCGTATGGCCTCCAGCGCCGCCGCCCGCCCCAGATAGCCGCCGCCGAAGACCAGCAGATCGAGGGGAGGGGAGGCGATAGGCATTACGAAACTCAGGCCGTCAGAACTTGGGAAGGTGGCGCGTCAACTGCCGGTCGCGCGTCATTTTCCAGCGCCTCCGCCCGGCGTTGGTTCCAGGCGGAGACGCACGGCACCCGACCCAGATCGGCGCGGTCGGCATAGCGGCGGGCGATATCCGTGACCTCGTCCATCAGGCCTTGCGCCAGGGTGATCGGCTTCAGCCCCAGGTCGCGGAACTGGTCGTTGGCGACGACCAGATCGTTTTCGTCGGCCTCCTGACGCGGATTGGCGACATTGTGGATTTCGGCGCCGGTCTTGTCGGCGATCATGGCCGCCAAATCGCGCACGCGGCGGCTCTCGGTCATCTGGTTCAGGATCTTGACCCGCTCGCCGCGTTTGGGCGGGTTCTTCAGCGCCAGTTCGACGCAGCGCACCGTGTCCTGAATATGGATGAAGGCCCGCGTCTGGCCGCCCGATCCATGCACCGTCAGCGGATAACCGACCGCCGCCTGCATCAAAAAGCGGTTCAGCACCGTGCCGTAATCGCCATCATAGTCGAAGCGGTTGATCAGTCGTTCGTCCTGTTTGGTCTCGGCGGTCTGGGTGCCCCAGACGATGCCCTGGTGCAGGTCGGTGATGCGCAGATTGTCGTTGCGGGCATAGAACTGGAACAGCAGGGCGTCCTGCGTCTTGGTCATGTGATAGATGCTGCCCGGATTGGGCGGGAACAGGATTTCCTGCTCGGCGGGGCCGTTGTCGGTATCCACCGTCACCTTTAGATAGCCCTCGGGAATGCGGAGGCCTGCGGTGCCGTAGCCATAGACCCCCATCGTCCCCAGGTGCGCCAGATGAACGTCCAGGCCGCTTTCGACGATGGCGGCCAGCAGATGGTTGGTGGCGTTGATGTTGTTGTCGACGGTATACAGCTTGTGCCGCGCCGACTTCATCGAATAGGGGGCGGCCCGCTGCTCGGCGAAATGCACCACGCTGTCGGGGGCCAGGTCGCGGATCAGGGCGACCAGGCGGTCGAACTCCTTGCCGACCGTCATGTTAACGAAGCCGATGTCGCGGCCGGACACGTCTTTCCACGCCTTGATCCGCTCGCCCATGGTGCGGATCGGCGTCAGGGACTGGACCTCCAGCTCGTTGTCGATGTTCCGGCGGCTCAGGTTGTCGACGATGGTCACGTCCCACCCTTCGGCCGACAGATGCAGGGCCGTGGGCCAGCCGCAAAAACCGTCGCCGCCCAGAACCAGCACGCGCATGGGATAGCCTCGTCGTCGTCTCAAAGGTCATGCCTAGCCCAGCCGTCGCGCTTGGCAAAGCGGCGCTGTGCAGGGTTCGGTGCGACGCATTGACGAATATCGCTTGGAAAGGCCGCCCACTCGGGTTAAGTCTCTGCCGTCTCCCACTCAATCGCAGCTTTACGGGCGCATACCCGGCTGTTCGCGGCTTGAGCCGGCCATGACGGTCGGTCCCGAAAGGACCGGCGCACCATGCGGGCGACAAGGCATTCCGACAGTTCGACAATCGGGGATCGGCCCCGAGCGAGACGGAACCACGAAACGGACGGAACCGGCCTTCAGGCTTTGGTCCGCCCCTGCACACGGTAGCGCGAATGAGAGATTTCAAGGGCATGAAGCGTCAGCGCGGACGCAATCGGAACAAGGCGGGCGCCAATAACGCCAACAACGCCAATCCGAATCGTTCGTGGGATTCGCAAGGCCCCGAGAACATCAAGGTCCGGGGCAACGCCCAGACGGTGTATGAGCGCTATCAGCAGCTGGCCCGCGATGCGGCCTCCAGCGGCGACCGGGTGCTGGCCGAAAACTATCAGCAGCACGCCGAACACTATTACCGCGTCCTGCGCGCGCTCCAGCCGCAGCGGTCCTTCTCGGACATCGCCGCGCGCGAACAGTCCAACCAGGGCTTCGACATCGACTTCGAGGACGAATCCGGCGCTCAGGCCGCCGCCTTCGTCGCCGCTCAGCAGGCCGCCGACCGTCAGGCCGCGGAGGCCGCCGAACGCGCCGAGCAGAACCAGAACCGTGATCAGAACCGCGACCGCGACTACAATCGCGACCGGGACCGGGACCGTGACAACCGCGACCGCGATCAAAACCGTGATCGTGACCGTGACCAGAACCGCGACGGCCAGCAGCCGCGCGAACCCCGTGAGCCGCGCGAGGGCGACGAGGTCCGCGCCGAAGGCGAGGGCGGCGGTCGTCGCGAAAGCCGCCGCGAACGCTGGGAGCGTCGCCGCGAGGAACGCAATCGTCGCTTCGACAATCAGGACGGCGCCCAAGACGGCGCTGAGGGCGCCGCCCCCGCCTACGCCGAGGCCGACCGCGCCGAAGCCGTCAGCGAAGCGCCCACCGCTGAAGCCCCTGTCGCTGAAGCCCCAAGCGTCGAGGCGCCGGCTGCCGACGAACGTCCTGCACGCCGTCCGCGCCGCACCGCCGCCGCTGTTGCGGCGGACGAGGGCGACGCCCCCACCGCCCTGCCGGGCTTCTTGACCCGTGCGCCGGTGTCGTCGGCCCCGGCCGAGCAAGCCGAAGGCGAGGCGGCCCCGCGTCGCCGTGCGCCGCGTCGCAAGCCCGAAGCCGCCACGGCCAGCGAAGACTGACAACAACCCAAGCGGGCATGTTTACCTGAACGCAACTTCGACGCGTCAATATGGCGCGTCGGAGGGGCGTCATGGATTTCGTCTTGCTTGTCTTGTCCCTGGCGCTGGCGGGAACCTGCGCCGGGATTTGGCTCTGGCTTCAGGCGCACGGGGTCGCCGAGGGCTTGCGTCGAGAGAACGCCCGGCTCGAAGCCCGCATCGCCCAGCAGACCCAAGGCCTGCGCCGCGCCCTGACGACGGCCGAAGGCGAGGTCGACCGCCTGACCGCCGAGCTTCGGACGCGGGACGAGATCATGCAGGCCCTCGGGCGCGAACTGCGTAGTCCCCTGACCACGATCATGGGCTTCACCCAGTTGCTGCGCGCCGACGACCCGGCCAATCCCCTGACCGCGCGTCAGACTCAGTCCGTGCGTCAGATCGAGGCCGCGGCCGGCGTCCTGCTGGCCCTGATTGAGGAAACCGAAGCCTTCATGACCGGCGGTGACGGCGGCGGTTCGCCTTCGCTGCACCGCGTCGATCTGCGTCTTGCGCTGCGTCAGGTCTGCGATGGGCTGGAGGCGCAGGCGCGGGAGGCGTGGGTGACGCTGGCCTGTCCGCCGCCCGCCCACGGCCTGTCCGTCATGGCCGATCCGGGCCAGATCCGCCGCATCCTGCGCCGCTTGGTCGAGAACGCCCTGCGTCATTCACCCGGCGGAAGCACGGTGCGCATGGAGATGTCGCGCGCCGAGGACCGGATCGTCATCGCCATCCATGACGCCGGCATGATCCCCGTCGGTGCGGGCGACGACCGACCTTTCCGCCCGTTGGATGGTCGCGACGCCAGAGGCGGCACCGCCCTCGGCGTCGCCTCGGTCCAGCGGCTGACCGAGCGGATGGGCGGCGCCCTGACCATGGCGCGCGACCCCGGCGCGGGTACGATCTTTTCACTCAGCTTGCCGGCAGCCTCCGCGCCGGGTCTGGCGTCATCGCGTCAGGCGGTGGTGCTCTACATCGAGGACAATCCCGCCAACATCGCCTTGATGCGCCAGGCGGCGAGCGGGCTGGGCCTGACCCTGCACGCCGCGACGACGGGACCGGAGGGGTTGGATCTGGCGCGTGCGCTCAGACCCGACGTCATCCTGCTCGACATCGGCCTGCCGGACATGGACGGCTATGAGGTCAAGGCGCGGCTGGACGTCGATCCCCTGACGCGCCATGTGCCGGTCCTTGCGCTGACGGCGGCCGTATCGGCGCCGGACCGGGCGCGCGGCCGCGCCGCCGGCTTCGACGCTTGGCTGGCCAAGCCGCTGGATCTGGCGGCCCTGGCGGCTGCGCTGAATACGGCGCTGGGCGGCCCGGAGGTTGACGCCGACGGTCGCGAGAGGGCCTAAGAGGCTTAAAGTTCGCCTGATCGCCCCAAGGGAAGCGTCGATGTCCCCGTTCGTCCCGTTCCGTTCGCTCACGCGTCGTCTGGCGCCGCTGGCCGTCCTGTGCGCCGTCGTCGCCTGCGCCTCGACCCCGCCGCCGCCGCCCCCGCCGCCGTCCGGCGCATCGGGCGCGCTGATGGACTGGCGCGGCGTCATCACCTCGGCCGACCGGGATCGCTATCGCCGCGTCGACGCCGCCTGGACCCTGGCCCTGCAACAGGCCAAACGTCAGCGCGGCTCCGGCGACCTGAACAGCCTGGGCGATCTGATCGACCCCAAGGCCGACCGGCCCGGCGTCGCGCCCCTGCCCGGCGACTATCGCTGCCGCACCGTCAAACTGGGCACCCAGGGGGGCGAGGACGGGCTGGGCTATGTCGTCTACGGCTGGTTCGCCTGCCGCATCGAACAGACGCCGAAAGGCTTGAAGTTCTCCAAGCTAACCGGCTCGCAGCGCCCCTCCGGCCTGCTCTTTCCCGAAGACGACCGCCATATGGTGATGCTCGGCTCGCTGGCCTTGGCGCAGGAGCCCGCCGCCAACACCTATGGCCGCAACCCCGACCGCGATCTGGTGGCCATCTTGCAACGCATCGGCGAGGCGCGCTGGCGGCTGGTTCTGCCGTGGCCCAACACCGAATCCAATCTGGACCTGATCGAGCTGGTCCCGGCGCCGCGCGGCTAAGGTTCGGCTGAACCTCGGGCGCCCTGTCACGTTCGGTCAGGGCAACCGATGGAGACGCTGATGCGCCGCACCCCTCTGGCCGTTCTGGCCCTGATGACCACGACAGCCCTGGCGGCCTGTGGCGACAACAGTCCCGCCGCCCCGACCGAGGCCCAGGCCGCATCTGAGGCGACGGCGGCGACGCAGTCCGCAGCCGCTCCCGACGAGGGGATGCAGGGCGGAACCGACTCCTGGCGTCAGGTCGCCAAGGCCGCCGACGCCAGCTTGCTTGGCCGGCTGGATCAGGCTTGGCGCATGGCCCGCGCCGAGGCGGAGGACGGCGGCTTCTCGCGTCAGGTCGAGGCCCTGGGGCCGCTCGCCGATCCCAACGCCGCCCAGACGGGCCGCATCCAACCCGGCCCCGGAACCTATCGCTGCCGCACCATCAAGATGGGCCGCCGCGTCGAGGGTCAGGGACTGGCCTATGTCGAATATCCCTGGTTCGCCTGTTCGGTCGAGCTGACGCCCGGCGGCGATCTGGTCCTGACCAAGACGACGGGATCGCAGCGCACGCGCGGCCTGATCTATCCCGACACCGACCGCCGCGCCGTCTATGTCGGCGCCCAGGCCTGGGGCGCCGACGAGAAGACCTTCCCCGCCTATGGCGACAAGGCCGAACGCGATCAGGTCGGCGTCATCGAGCGCATCGGCCAGAACCGCTGGCGCCTGGTCCTGCCGTGGCCCAAGCAGGAAGCCAAGCTGGAGCTACTCGAGATCACCGGCTAGCGCGCGCCGGTCGAGCGGGCGATCGCGGCGCGCATGCCCTCGGCGTGAAGCGCGCCTGACGGGGCGATCTTGGTGTTCGGCGTTTCGCTGGGTCCCAGATCGGCGGTGCGATCCTCCGGCCCGGTCCAGCTCGGGCTTTCGGCCTTGCGACGGACGGCCTCGCGCAGATTGTCGGTCGCCGTCGCGGACGCCCCGCCGGATTTAGAGCCGGATTTACGCCGGTCCATCTCATTGGCGACGCGGGCGATGGCCTCGGTTAGCAGCGCCTTCTTTTCACGCGCACCCGTATCCGGGCCGCTCTCTCCCGCACGAACGCGTCCTCGGATCTGACGCTGCACCCGGTCACGCCGCCCGCGCAGCCGCCCGATCAGGTCGCGCAGTTCCGCCGGCGAACGTTCGGCCAGCGCCTTCGTCTGTTCGACCATATCGGCTTCGTCGCGATCCAGCGCGCGCGGGTTTGGGGTCTTGGACATGACGGTCTCCCTTTCCATTGATGGGAAGACAGCGTCAGGACGCCAGGGCCGTTCCGGTTTGCGACCCTGGGTCACAGGGTCGTCCGAGGTCACACGCGCGTCAGTCCCAGGTCCTGGTAGTCGTAGCTGAAGTCGATGTCGGGGCTGACCCCCTTCACCGTCGCCGTCGCCGGTTTGGCCGTCAGGATCGAGAAGGTGACGAAGGCGTCCTCCTCGCGCTTGTCCGGGAAACGGGTGCGGAAGGTCTCGCCGTCATACGGCTCCAGCCAGCCTTGCAGGGCGGGCGTATGGGTAAAGCTCAGCCACAGGCCGCTCTTCCTGTTGCGGCCGCGTCCTTCGGTCTTGGGCGCAATGACGATGTCGCCGTACCACGGATCGCGCCAAGTCCCGGCGTAGGATTCCAGCGGCATGGACGGGGGCGCGCCCGCCGCCTGTTTGGCGTCTATCTCGGCTGCGGCGGCGATGGATTTCGCATTGCCCTCGGCCTCCAGCTTCTTGGAGTCTGCGATCCAGTCCACATCGACCTTGCCCATGCAGATGTCGGTGATGCCGGACCGCAAGGCGCGCAGCAGGAAGCTCTCCTCGGCGTTGGAGAAGACGCTGAAGCCGGTCTTGCGGCCCGGGATCAGCACCGTGGCGGAAATCCCGCCGGGCGAGCCGCCGCCGTGGCTGGCGATCCGCTCGCCGCGATAGTCCTGAACCTGAAGACCCATCGCATAGGTCGAGGCGATGGAGCGGTTGGGCAGTTCCGCCGTCGGTCCGGCCGACGAGCCGACGATGATGTTGGGGCGATACATCTCGCGCGCCGCATCTTCGGAATACAGCCGTGTCCCGTCCGCCAGCTTGCCCTCGTTCAGCCGCACGGCGATCCATTTGGCCCAGTCGGTCGGAGTGGTGCAGATGCCCCCCGCCGCCGCCGCCGAATCCCAGTTCCACACCTCGACGATGGACTTGGCGATGGGCGTCATCGGGCCTTGATAGCGCAGCGGCGGCCCGACCCGGCCGTGGGGCAGGGCGGACTTGGACGCATCGGCCAGACGCGCCAGCGGCACGGTCTCGGTCATCCCAACCTTGTCCAGGATGCGCATTTGGATGAAGGCCTCCCACCTCATCCCCGACACGGCCTCCAGCACCGCGCCCGCGACCACGAACATCAGGTTGCAATAGTGATAGCGCGCCCGGAAGCCGTCCTCGATCGGCACGAAGGCGGCCTGGGCCAGCACTTCCGCGCGAGTCCGGTCGCTGTTAGGCCAGAACAGCAGGTCGCCGGCGCCCAGGCCGAACCCGGCCCGGTGGCTCAGCGTATCGCGCACCGTGATGTGTTCGCCGATATAGGGATCGGACAGGGTGAAGCCGGGCAGATAGGTCCGAACCGGCTCATCCCACTTCACCTTGCCCTCGTCGACCAGGATGGCCAGGGCGGCGGCGGTGACGTTCTTGGTGTTGGAGGCGATGGCGAACAGGGTGTGCTCATTGGCCCGCCCTGGCTTGCCCTGAACCTTGACGCCATAACCGCGCGCCAGAACGGTCGCCCCGTCCTTCACCACTGCGACGCCCAGCGCCGGCTGATCCGGCCAGGCCGCCATGCACTTGGCCACATAGGCGTCCACCGCCGCCGCCAGCGACGCATCGTCGTTCGCCGGCGCGCTCTGGGCGAACACGGGCCCCGCCGCCAGCGCCGCCGCGCCTCCGGAAGCGAACAGGGTGCGGCGCGACAGACGAAGGGACATGGCGAACTCCAGCGAAGACCGCCGGACGCTAGCGCCCCTTCGTCGTCTAGGCCAGTCGCCAGCGTTGAAGCTTTTCCAACACGTCGGCGACGATCTGGTCGCGGGTGAAGCCGGTGATGTCGTGGGGGCGTTCGCCTTGGCCGGTCTGGGCGGTCAGTCGCCATTCCAGAAGGCGGCGGCCTTCGGGCGTCTCGCGCTGGGTCACGGCGGGACGCGGACGCGAGCGGGCGCCCAGGCGATAGATGAAGGTGCGTTCGCCCTGTTTGACCGTCAGCCAGGCGACGCCGTCGTCACGCCCGATCTCGGAATCCGCCGCCTCTGCCTCCATGGCGGCGTGAACCGTCTCCAGCGCAGGCAGGCCGTGGCGCTCGATCTCATCGTTGATATCGCTGCGGCTGGCCGGGGCCAGGATGCGTTTCAACTGCTGCGCCAGGGGCGCGCCTTCGGTCTCGAGGTTGCGGCCCGCGACGTCGGCGTTCATCTGGCGCACCAGGCCGATCGACAGCAGGATCATGATCAGGACGAAGGGCAGGGCGGCGGCCAGGGTGGCGGCCTGTAGCGCCCCCAGCCCGCCCGCCAGCAGCAGGGTGGCGGCGATCAGGCCCAGCAGCAGGCACCAATAGACCCGCTGCCAGCGCGGCGTGTCGTCGGCGCCGCCGGAGGCGATGGTGTCGATCACCAAGGCCCCCGAATCGGCCGAGGTGACGAAGAAGACCGCCACCAGCAGGATCGCCAGGCCCGAGGTGAAGGCCGCGCCCGGCAGTTGCTCCAGGAAGTAGAACAGGGCGGTCGACAAGTCCGCCGAGACGGCGTTGGAAATCGCGCCCGCCGCCTGGCCCATGTCCAGGCTGATCGCCGTATTGCCGAAGACGGTCATCCACAGGAAGGTGAAGCCGGCCGGCACCAGCAGCACGTTCAGCAGGAACTCCCGCACTGTTCGCCCGCGCGAAATCCGCGCGATGAACATCCCCACAAACGGAGACCAGGCGATCCACCAGGCCCAGTAGAACAGGGTCCAGTCCGCCATCCAGGCGCGCGGCTCATAGGCGTAGAGGGTGAAGGTCCGCTCGACGAAATGGCTGAGGTAGAAGCCGAAGTTCTGGACCAGGGCCTTGAACAAGAAGCCGGTCGGGCCGACCACCAGCACGAACAGCATCAGCAGCACCGCCAGAACCAGGTTCAGCTCTGACAGACGGCGCACCCCCTTGCCGACCCCGCTCATGACCGAGGCGGTCGCCGCCGCCATGACCACGACGATCAGCCCCACCTGAACCCAGGCCGTGTTGGGAATGCCCAGCAGATAGGTCAGGCCGCTGTTCATCTGCGACACGCCAAAACCCAGAGACGTGGCGATGCCGAAGGCCGTGCCCCAGATGGCGAAGATGTCGACCGCATCGCCGATCGGCCCGTTGACGCGCTTGCCCAGCAAGGGCGACAGGCCCGACCTCAGCGTCAGCGGCAGACCCTTGCGGTGCGCGAAGAAGGCCAGGCTGAGGCCCACCAGCGCATAGATCGACCAAGCGTGGGCCCCATAGTGGAAGAAGGTGATGCCCATGGCCTGACGCGCGGCGTCGAAGGTGCGGCCGGCGCCCTCGGGCGGATTGATATAGTGCTGGATCGGCTCGGCGACGCCGAAATACATCAGGCCGATCCCCATGCCGGCGGCGAACAGCATGGCCAGCCAGGACAGATAGGGAAAGTCCGGCTCGGCGTCGTCCGGCCCCAGCTTCAGCGCGCCCGTGGGGCCGATCGCCAGCACCAGCACCAGCCCCACGAAGGCGGCGACCGAGGCGATATAAAGCCAGCCGAAGGTGTCGATCACCCAGGCCTGAACACTCTGGAACAGGCGGTCGGATTCTCCCGGCGCGACGATGGCGACAAGGAGCAGCAGCGCGATGATGGCGCTCGCGCCCCAGAACACGCGGGGGTTCATCTTCGTGGTCAGCATCGGGTCAAAGCGTATGGCGAAGCTGACAGTTCCCAGCTTGGCCACAACCGCGCCGTCTCGATGAAGAAGATGTAACTTTGCGATTCAAAGTAACGTCGATAGTCAGGCTTATCGACGGGCGCAAACAGACGCCTGCGCACTCTTTCAGGATCGCCGGGGCATGACCTCTTCCAAACTCGTTCTCATGCTGGGTGCGGCCGCCGTCGCCCTGCCCGGCGCCGCTCTGGCTCAATCCCAGAATTCGTCCCAGACCGTCTCGCAGACCCCGCCGCCGGCGACGACGAGCCAGCCGGCCGCCCAGACCCCGGCGACCACGGCGCAGACGCCCGCGCCGCGCACTCAGACGACCGAACCGGCCCAGCAACAGCAGCCCGCCAGCGTCGGCGACGTGGTCGTCAACGCCCGCGCCAATGACGTGCGCACCTCGATCGACTCGGTCAGCTACAGCCTGGCCAATGACCTTCAGGCGACGACGGGCAGTCTGGCTGACGCGCTTCGCAACGTGCCGTCGGTGGACGTGGACCCTGAGGGCAACGTGTCGCTTCGCGGCGACGCCAATGTCACCATTCTGGTCGACGGCCGCCCGTCCGGCATCCTGACCGGCCCCGGTCGCGGCCAGGCCCTGATCCAGCTGCCGGCCAGCCAATACGCCCGCATCGAGGTCATGACCAATCCGTCCGCCGCCTACAGCCCCGAGGGTTCGGGCGGGGTCATCAACCTGATCACCAAGCCCACGGCGCCCAAGCCGGGGACCCAGACGACCGGCTCGCTGCGCGTCAACGTCGGCGACAACGGCCGCTGGAACGCGGGCCTCAGCGGCTCGTACCAGAAGGATCGCCTGACCCTGTCGGGCGACGCCAGCTATCGCTCCGATCCGACCGAACTGACCTTCAACCGCGTCCGTGAACAGCTGGACCCGGTCACCGGCGCGGTGGTGTCGACCACGACCGTCGAACAGCCGGTCGAGTCCGAGCAGAACGGCGCCTTCGCCCGCTTCACCGCCGAATATAAGCTGGACGACAAGACCCAGCTGACCGGCGAACTGCGCGGCGTGGCCTTCGACGGCACGGGGTCGGGCGACGGCCTGTATGAAACCCGCAACGCCGCCGGCGCGGTGACCAGCGCCTATCGCCGGGTCGGCGATTCAGACTTCACCTTCAACAACTGGGGCGCCACGGCGCGAGTGCTGCGCCGCTTCGACGGCGACGGCCATGAGTGGTCCAACGAGCTGCGCTACGATTCCAACGCCAACGACACCACCAGCCAGACCCTGACCACCTTCCTGACCCCGGCGGGCGCGGCTCTGTACGAGCGGACCAGGACCGCGGTCGATCAGGTGACCTGGGGCTTCACCAGCGCCTATACCCGCCCGATGTCCGACGGCGGCAAGCTGCGCCTGGGCTATGAGCTGAACGCCCAGCGGCCAGAGCAGGACGCCGAGTTCCTGCGCGGTCCCTCGCAGGCGGCCTTGGCGCCGGTTCCGGCCCTGAACAACCGCTTCGAAGCCACCCAGACGGTGCATGCCCTCTACACCACCTATGAGCGGCCGCTGGGCGAGAAGCTGTCGGCCCAGCTGGGTCTGCGGCTTGAGCAGGCGGACATCGAGATCAAGGATCTGACCGGCGGCGCCTCGGCGTCTCAGGACTATTTCCGCGCCTATCCGACCGCCCACCTCCAGTATCAGCTGACGCCCGAACAGACCTTGCGCGCCAGCTATTCGCGCCGCATCCAGCGGCCCCAGCCCAGCCAGCTGAATCCCTTCGTCGTCTATCAGGACCCGCTGAACGTCCGCTCGGGCAATCCAGATCTGGAGCCGCAGGAGACCGACAGCTTCGAGGCCATGTGGCAGATGCGAAAGGGCCAGAGCTTCTATCAGGCCACCGCCTATCTGCGGAACACCGACAAGGCGTTCACAGACGTGGCGTCCGACATCGGCGGCGGCGTCTTCCTGACCCGTCCGGAAAACCTGGGCTCGCGTCGCGACCTGGGCGTGGAGGCGACGGCGAACGGGCGACTGCATCCGACCCTGCGCTATAGCGCCAGCGTCAACGTCTTCCGTCAGGAGATCGACTCGGGCGCTGTCGTCGGCGGCGGCGACCGCGAGGCCACCCTGGCCAGCGGGCGTCTCAGCCTGAACTGGCAGCCGACCGCCAAGGACTTCGTCCAGGTCTCCAGCTTCTGGCAGGGCGACAGTCTGCTGGCCCAGGGCCGGCGCGAGGCCGGCGGCATGGTCAATCTGGGCTATCGCAGGAAGCTGAACGAGCAGCTGTCGTTCAACTTCACCGCGCGGGATATCTTCAACACCTTCAACACCACGACCATCTACGAGACGCCGCAGTTCCGCGAACGCTCGGAGCAGGACATCAAGCTGCGGGCCTTCTACATCGGCCTGACCTGGAACTTCGGCGGTCCGCGCCGCCAGCCGGAACAGTTCGACTTCTCGACCGGCCCGACCGGGGGCTGACGCCCTGACGGGAGATGCGGGCTCAGGTTCGCGTCTCCCAGGCCAGCCAGGCGGCAACCACGATCAGGCCGCCGGCCATCACCGCGCGCAGGGCGCGACCCTGCATCCGGGGCGCCAGCCGCGCCGCGCCCGCGCCGCCGATCACGATCAGGCTGTGCACCAGGACGGCGACCGCCAGATGCAGGCTCCCCAGCGTCAGGGCCTGGCTCAGCGGCGCGCCGTGGTCGGGCCGCATGAAGGTCGGCAGCAGGGCGACGTAGAAGACCGCGGCCTTGGGGTTCAGCAGATTGCCCATCAGGCCACGCACGAACAGGCCGCGAAGCGAGCGCGCGTCCGGCGTGGGCGCCGCCTCGATTGTCGGCGCGCGCCAGGCCTCCCACGCCAGCCACAGCAGAAATAGCACGCCCGCCCAACGCAGGCCCTGATACAGCGGCGGCCAGACGGAAAAGACCTCCGTCAGCCCATAGGCGGCCGCTAGCATCCACACCGCCAGCCCCAGGGTCACGCCCGCCACCGCCGCGAAACCGGCCAGCCGTCCCCGCGCTAAGGCGACCAGCGCCAGCCAGCCCATGTTCGGCCCCGGCGTCAGCTCGATCAGCGCCACGGCGATCAGAAAGGGGCCGACGACGGCCGGATCGACGGGCCAGGCGGAATGGGCGATCACGAGGCGCTCCTGTTCGCCAGAGCCTAGGCGCGCGGCGGCGAAACGGACAGCCCCGAAAGCCGCCCAGCGGACCCCTTGTGTGACCCGATCGTCACACCCACCTCGATCTCAACGGCGCGCTGCTCAGCAGAGGGCGCGCTGAAATCCATCCGCCTTCCGAGGGGACTGAAACCATGAATCTCGAACTCTATTCCGACCGCGCCAAACAGGCCTTCCAGTCGGCCCAGTCGCTGGCCCTGGCCCGCCGGCACCAGCAGTTCGCGCCCGAGCATCTGCTCAAGGTGCTGCTGGAGGAACGCGACGGCCTGGCCCGCAATCTGATCAAGGCCGCCGGCGGCGACGCCCGCCGCGCCGAAGCCGATGTCGAAACGGCGCTGAAGAAGCGCGCCCAGGTCACCGGCGGCTCGGGCCAGCTCTATCTGGATGGAGACACCGCGCGCGTCTTCGCCGCCGCCGAGGCGGCGTCCAAGACCGCCGGCGACGCCTTCGTCACCACCGAACGGCTGCTGGCGGCGCTCGCCAGGGAGGGCGGGGTCGCCGCCGAGGTCCTGAAGGCTTCGGGCGTCACCGCCGACAAGCTGGAGGCCGCCATCGCCGAGGTGAGAAAGGGCAAGACCGCCGATTCCGCCGGCGCCGAGGACGGCTATGACGCCTTGAAACGCTACGCCCGCGACCTGACCCTGGCCGCCCGCGACGGCAAGATCGACCCGGTCATCGGCCGCGACGAAGAGATCCGCCGCACCATCCAGGTCCTGGCCCGCCGCACCAAGAACAACCCTGTCCTGATCGGCGAGCCCGGCGTCGGCAAGACCGCCATCGTCGAGGGCCTGGCCCTGCGCATCGTCAACGGCGACGTGCCCGAATCCCTGCGCGACAAGACCGTCATGGCGCTGGACATGGGCAGCCTGATCGCCGGCGCGAAGTATCGCGGCGAGTTCGAGGAGCGTCTGAAATCCGTCCTGTCCGAGGTCTCGGCGGCCGAGGGCGGCATCATCCTGTTCATCGACGAGATGCACACCCTGGTCGGCGCCGGAAAGGGCGACGGGGCCATGGACGCGTCCAACCTGCTGAAGCCGGCTCTGGCGCGCGGCGAGCTGCACTGCGTCGGCGCCACGACCCTGGATGAATACCGCAAGCACGTCGAAAAGGACGCCGCGCTGGCCCGCCGCTTCCAGCCGGTCTTTGTCGCCGAACCGACGGTGGAGGACACCGTCTCCATCCTGCGCGGCCTGAAGGAGAAGTACGAGGTCCACCACGGCGTGCGCATTTCCGACAGCGCGATTGTGGCCGCAGCCACTTTGTCGAACCGCTACATCACCGACCGCTTCCTGCCGGACAAGGCCATCGACTTGATCGACGAGGCCGCCAGCCGCGTGCGCATGGCCGTGGACTCCAAGCCCGAGGCCCTGGACGAGATCGACCGCCGCCTGGTCCAGCTGAAGATCGAACGCGAGGCCCTGAAGAAGGAAACCGACCAGGCCTCCCAACACCGTCTGGAAAAGCTGGAGGACGAGATCGCCGATCTGGAGGGCCAGTCCGACGACCTGACCGCCCAGTGGAAGGCCGAAAAGGACAAGGTCGGCCAGGGCGCCCAACTGCGCGAAACCCTGGACCGCCTGCGCCTGGAACTCGCCAACGCCCAGCGCGCCGGCGACCTGGGCCGGGCGTCAGAGATCGCCTACGGCCAGATCCCTCAGATCGAAAAGCAGCTCGAAGACGCCGAGGCCAATGAGACCTCCGGCAAGGGCCCCCTGACCCCCGAGGTCGTCGACGCCGAACAGATCGCCGCCGTCGTCAGCCGCTGGACCGGCGTGCCTGTCGACAAGATGCTGGAGGGCGAGCGCGAGAAACTGCTCCAGATGGAAACCGCGCTCGGCGGTCGCGTGGTGGGTCAGGACGAGGCCCTGGCCGCCGTCTCCGACGCTGTGCGCCGCGCTCGCGCCGGCCTGAACGATCCCAACCGACCGCTGGGCAGCTTCCTGTTCCTGGGCCCGACCGGCGTGGGCAAGACCGAACTGACCAAGGCGCTGGCCGAGTTCCTGTTCGACGACGAGGCGGCCATCACCCGACTGGATATGTCGGAATATATGGAGAAGCACAGCGTCTCCCGCCTGATCGGCGCCCCTCCCGGCTATGTCGGCTATGACGAGGGCGGCGCCCTGACCGAGGCCGTGCGTCGTCGCCCCTATCAGGTCGTCCTGTTCGACGAGGTCGAAAAGGCCCACCCCGACGTCTTCAACGTGCTGTTGCAAGTGCTCGACGACGGCCGCCTGACGGACGGCCAGGGTCGCACCATCGATTTCAGGAACACCCTGATCATCATGACCTCCAACCTGGGCAGCCAGTATCTGGCCGATCAGGGCGAGGGCGATGATGTGGAGGCCGTGCGCCCCTTCGTCATGGACGCCGTGCGCGCCCACTTCCGGCCCGAGTTCCTGAACCGGATCGATGAGATCATCCTGTTCCACCGCCTGGGCCGCGACCAGATGGGCGGCATCGTCCGCATCCAGCTGTCACGCTTCGAGAAGCTTCTCGCCGACCGCCGCCTGACCCTGGACCTGGACGACAGCGCCCTGGCCTGGCTCGCCGACCGCGGCTACGACCCCGCCTATGGCGCGCGACCCCTGAAACGCGTCATCCAGAAGGACCTTGTCGACCCGATCGCGAGAAAGCTGCTAGCCGGCGAGATCGAGGACGGCGGCGTGATCGCCGTCACCGCCGGCGAGGGCGGATTGGAGATCGGGAAGATGCGGGTGCATTAAGCGACAGGTAAACTAGGCTGACCTGAATGAAAGACGATCCACCAGACTTGAGAAGCGTCACACGGCGTGAGGAAGCCCTCGCTAGCTCCAAAAAACTAAGTCCGCTGAAGCTCTATTGGGTGGAAACGCCCAGCGCTGAGGAGAACTGCTTCGTAGTAGCGCGCTCTAAAGCGGCAGCGGCTCGTTATGAGCGGAATGGCAGCGGCTTTGGTACAGAAGATTGTGTAGCCGAATATCTGCTCACGCCTGATGTCTCGTGGCTGAGTTCGGTCGCGCCAGATGGCGTTCTCCTAGATGAGATAGTTGCCTTCTACGCACAGCCCGAGGATGTCGTAGAGCTTGGCGTGGGCTGGGTCATTATGGATGGTGATGACTATTTTTCTTGGGGTGAAAGGGAGTTTTTCCGTCAAGGAGGCATGAATTGGATTGCTTCAGTCTACGAGAAGCCAAGAAATATCGTTATCCGGTCTGTCAGGGGTCTTCTCGAAATCGTTGAACGGGATGCTCCCGGCGAATGGCTTTTTCGCGGTCAATCATCCTGTCGATGGGGTCTGCAGGCTAGCGTGCATAGGCTTCGGAGCGCTGACCTCGGCCCGTCAGAACTGCGAGATTATGAGCGAAGAATAGTCGGGGAGTTCAGACGCCGCGCTCGGAGTTTATTGCCCGCGCCACCTTCAACCATCTGGGAATGGTTGGTTCTTGCGCAACATTTCGGACTACCGACCCGTCTATTGGATTGGACGGAAAATCCTTTGGTAGCTCTTTACCTCTCAGTACGCGATAATGACGGGGTGTCAGACGATGGCCAAATCTTTGCTTATCGTCACGGGGCTCCTGAAATCGATTTGGAGTCCACGATTGATCCCTTTAATATTCAGAGGATTGAGGTTGTTCGCCCGCCCTATTTGGATCAACGGGTGATTATTCAGCGTTCGGTATTTACCGTCGAGCCTCACCCGTTGGAGTGTGAGGATACGGAGTCGGAAGACTTAAGATATTGGAACGTATCGGGTTTGGTCGCAGATGAAATTCGCGAGGAATTGGCAAGCTTGGGCATTTCGGAAAGTACTTTGTTTCCAGGACTTGATACTTTGGCTAAAGACATCAAATTTGACTCCCGGTTGTGGTAACTTTTTACAGCACCCGACGGGCTGTAATTATTGCCGTGCCCGTCATACGGTAAGCAACGCCTCGTTCCTTTCGTCATCCTCCGGCAAGCCGCGTCTTCGCGGCGCAGACCGGGGGACCCAGCGGCGCCGTCAGGCGAAATCCTTCCGCCGCACGATGCGAGAAGACCTGGTCCGCGACAGGATCGCGCTCTCGCGCGCCGCTGGGTCCCCCGGTTCCGCTGCGCGGCCCGGAGGATGACGAAAGCAGAGAGCGGCGAACGGGATGACGAAAGACAGTGTACGGCCTAGGTTACGTCCATGCCGACGCATCGGACGTTTATCGCGACCTACATCATGGCCAGCGGGCGCAACGGCACGCTCTATACCGGCATGACGGCGAACCTGGAGGCGCGGGTCTGGAAGCATCGCAGCGGCGTGTTCGAGGGCTTCTCCGCCTCGCATGGATGCACGCGGTTGGTCTGGTTCGAGCGGCACGCCTGGGTGGTCGAGGCTATCGCCCGCGAGAAGCGGATCAAGAAGTGGCTGCGGGACTGGAAGCTGAAGCTGATCGAGTCGGAGAATCCGGAATGGCGGGATCTGGCCGAGGACTGGTTTCCGGTGAACGATCCGAACTGGCGGCCGCCGGTTGAAGAGGATTGATCCATTCTTTTCGTCATCCTCCGGCGACCCTCGCGAAAGCGGGGGGAGACCGGGGAACCCAGCGGCGCGCGTGAGCGCGAACCTGTCGCGGACGCAGTGTTCAAACATCGCGATGCGGGCGGATCGCCTTCGGCGCCGCTGGGTCCTCCGGTCTGCGCCGCGGAGGCGCGGCATGCCGGAGGATGACGAAATAAGTGGCAGCCGTCTTAATCGAGATGGGTCCCGCCAACGATTTCAACACCCTGCCGCCCGCCAGCGTCATCCTCCTGCCCATGCCTCCAAACCGTGCGATCCTGTCTCGGTTCGTCCGCAGGGGACGCATCGCACGGTCGGGGAGGGCCAAATCAGACGAATTAGACGAATTAGACGGTGTTTTTGTCCGCCGACCGTCTGATCTCGGTCAGTCCTGCGGGATGGGGTTGGTGCGCGGGTCCGGGCCGTTGGTGACGACGCGGTCGCGTTCGCCCAGGTCCTTGATGATCTTGACGTCGGTGAAGCCGGCGGCCTCGAACAGTTCCTTGACCTGCGGGCCCTGGTCAAAGCCGATCTCGACGGCGAAGACGCCCAGCGGCTTCAGGATGCGTTTCACCTCGGGCGCCAGGTCGCGGTAAGCCTGCAAGCCGTCCGGGCCGCCGTCCAGGGCCAGGTGCGGGTCGTGGTCGCGGACCTCCGGGTCCAGGGTCGCGATATGGTCGGTCGGGATATAGGGCGGGTTGGACAGCACCAGGTCGAAGCTGGCGTCGCCGAAGCCCGCCGCCCATTCGGTGCGCAGGAAGGTCGCGCGGTCGTTCAGGTCCAGGTTGGCGGCGTTCTCCTTGGCCACCGCCAGGGCCTCGGACGAGATGTCGGTGCCGACCCCGCGCGCGGCCGGCCGCTCGGCCAGAAGCGCCAACAGGATCGCGCCCGAGCCGGTGCCCAGGTCGATGACGTCGAAGGCCTCGGTCTTGCCGAAGGCCAGCATGGAGACGTCCATCAGGGTCTCGGTGTCGGGGCGGGGGCTGAGGACGTCAGGGGTGACGTTCAGCATGATCTTCCAGAAGCCCTTCTTGCCGACGATGCGCGAGACGGGTTCGCGCTTCAGCCGGCGCTCGACCATGGCCTCATAGGCGCTCAGCTGGTCGGCGGTGATGGGCCGATAGGGGTCGGTCAGGATGTCCATGCGGCTGGCGCCGGCGGCGGCCTCCAGCAGCAGGCGGGCGTCGATGGCGGGGCTGTCGATGCGGCCGGTCTTCAGCCGGGCCTGCGCCGCCTTCCAGGCGGTCAGCAGGGTCGGGGCGTCGGTGTCGGACTTGGGCGTGATGGGGTCGGTCATGGGCGTTGATTGGCCCGGCCCGGCGCCGATTTCAAGCGCGACGGGAGGAACGCGAGGCCAGCTTGACCGTTCGCGTCGGGATGACTGCGCGCCGCCCCTCCCGCCTCGCCCCGCTTCGCAACCTGTTCGCCCGGGCGCCCGCGCCGTCTGAGCGGGGTCGGGTATGGAAGTTCCTGGCCGCCGCCGCCGGGGGTCTGGCCGCCGGCGCCGGCACCGCCCACCTGCTCTACAGCCAGGGGCACAAGGTCGGGGTCGAGCTGCGCGCCCCCCGCCCCGAACCCCTGCCGCCCAAGGTCCCCACGCCCGAGGACTACGAGGCCCAGGAGCCCGGTCGCGGCCGCATGGCCAAACGGCCCGAGCACATTCCGCACAGAGGCTGGTCCGACATCGTCTGGCGCACTGGCGGGTCCTATTTCGGCGACCGGGTCGGCTTCGTCGCCGGCGGCGTGACCTTCTTCACCCTGCTGTCGCTGTTCCCGCTGCTGGGGACGTTCGTCACCCTCTACGGCCTGTTCGCCGATCCGGCCGACGCCTGGGGCCGGCTGCAGTTCCTCTACGCCCTGCTGCCCGACAGCATCGCCGAGTTCTTGGGCGGGGAGATGCAGCGGCTGGCCGAGAACTCCAACAGCCAGCTGACCTTCACCCTGGCCTGGACCCTGGCCCTGTCGCTATGGACCGCCAACGGGGCGGTCAAGGTGCTGTTCTACGGCCTGAACGTCGCCTACCACGAGGTCGAGCGCCGCAACATCGTGCGCTACAACCTGATCTGCATGGCCTTCACCGTCGGGGCCATCATCGCCGTGCTGCTGACCTCGGTCCTTGTCGTCGGCGTGCCGGTGGTGGTGCGGTTGTTCGGGCTGGAGGAGGAATGGGGCCTGATCGCCCCGCTGCGCTGGCCGCTGCTGCTGGCGGGCTATATCGCCGCCCTGACCGTCATCTACCGTTTCGGTCCCTGCCGTCAGCGCGCGCGCTGGCGCTGGGTCACGCCGGGCGCGATCTTCGCGGCGGTCCTCAGCCTGACCGTGTCCTTCTTGTTCAGCTGGTATCTATCCAACTTCGTGCGGACCGACAGCTACGGCCCGCTGGCGGCCATGATGGGTTTCCTGCTGTGGACCTGGCTGTCGGTGCAGGTGATCCTCATGGGCGCCGAGATGAACGCCGAGATCGAGCACCAGACCGCCGTGGACACCACGACCGGCAAGCCCCTGCCGATCGGCGAGCGCGGCGCCAAGGTCGCCGACAGCATCGGCGCCCGACGCGGCAACCCAGCAGCTCTCGCCTTCACCCAGCGCCAGGCCGAGCGGGTGGCGGACCGCCTGCGCGGCCGCCAGAACCGCAAGGCCGCCGAGCGCGTCGCTACAGAATGAAACGGCTCAGATCGACGTCCTTGGTCAGGGCGTCCATCTTCTCGCGCACCGCATCGCCGTCGAAGGTCACGGTCTGGCCCGACAGGTCCGAGGCCTTGAAGCTGGTTTCTTCCAGCACCCGTTCCATCACGGTCTGAAGCCGGCGCGCGCCGATGTTCTCGACCGCGCTGTTGGCCGCCACCGCCGCATCGGCCATCGCCTCGACCGCATCGTCGGTGAAGGTCAGGGTCACGTCCTCGGTCGCCAGCAGGGCCTGGTTCTGACGGATCAGATTGGCTTCCGGCTCGGTCAGGATGCGCTTGAAGTCGTCGCGCGTCAGGGCCTTCAGCTCGACCCGGATCGGCAGCCGTCCCTGAAGCTCGGGTAGCAGGTCGCTGGGCTTGGCGACGTGGAAGGCGCCCGAGGCGATGAACAGCACATGGTCGGTCTTCACCGGCCCGTATTTCGTCGAGACCGTGGTGCCCTCGATCAGGGGCAGCAAGTCGCGCTGCACCCCCTCACGCGACACGTCCGCGCCGGACGCGCCTTGGCGAGCCGCCACCTTGTCGATCTCGTCCAGGAAGACGATGCCCTCGTTCTCGGCCAATTTCAGCGCCTCCTGCGTCAGGCTGTCCTGATCCAGCAGCTTGTCGCCCTCTTCGGCGATCAGGGGCGTCGTCGCATCGCGCACCGTCAGCTTGACCGTCTTGGTGCGCCCGCCGCCCATCTTGCCCAGCATTTCGGACAGGTTCAGCAGGCCGACGTTGCCGCCGCCCGGAATGTCCAGGCCCTGGATCGGCGAGGCGGTGTCCGCCAGCGCGATCTCGATCTCCTTGTCGTCCAGCTCTCCGGCGCGCAGCTTCTTTCGAAAACTGTCCCGCGTCGCCGCGCCCGCGCCCGGTCCGACCAGGGCGTCCAGGATTCGGTCCTCGGCGGCGGCCTCGGCCTTGGCCCGCACGTCGCCGCGCCGGCGCTCGCGCACCATGATCAGCGCGCTTTCGACCAGGTCGCGCACGATCTGATCCACGTCGCGGCCGACATAGCCGACCTCGGTGAACTTGGTCGCTTCGACCTTCAGGAAGGGCGAGCCCGCCAGCCGCGCCAGCCTCCGCGCGATCTCTGTCTTGCCGACGCCGGTGGGACCGATCATCAGGATGTTCTTGGGCGTCACCTCATCGCGCAGGTCCGCCGGCACGCGCTTCCTGCGCCAACGGTTCCTCAGGGCGACGGCGACGGCGCGCTTGGCGTCGTTCTGGCCGACGATATAGCGATCCAGTTCGGAGACGATCTCGCGGGGGGTCAGTTCGGTCATGCGACGCAGATAGGAGAGGCCGAACCGTTGCGGGAGAGGGGCGGGGCGTCGCAGCGCGCACAAAATCCTATCGTCATCGGCGAAAGGGCGTCATGCCGATCGCCAGGACCGCGTTAGCTGCACCAGAGCCCCTTGATGACACCCTTGCAAACGGATCGTCTGACCCTTCGATCCTTTCAGGCCGGCGACGCCGCAGACCTGCTCGCCTATCTTCATCATCCGCGCGCCGCCTGTTTCGCCGCGATGGCGCTTCCGGACATGGCGGCGGCCGAGGCGGAAGTCCTCAAGCGCGCAGCCGAGGACGAACATATCGCCGTCCAGTCCAAGGCCGACGGCCATGTCATCGGCGATGTCTTCGCGATGTTCGAGGCGCCGGACACCTGGTCCATCGGCTGGAACTTCAACAGCGCCTATGCGGGCGCCGGCTATGCGTTAGAGGCGGCCCGCGCCCTGGTCGACCATCTGTTCAAGGACAAGGCGGCCCGTCGCCTGTGCGCCTATGTCGAGGACGACAATCTGGCGTCACAGAGGCTTTGCGAACGGCTGGGCATGCGTCGAGAAGGGCTGTTCCGCGAGTTCATCTCGTTCGCGAACGACGCCGCAGGCCAGCCCATCTACGTCAACACGTGTCAGTACGCCCTTCTGCGACACGAATGGTGCGCCTGACGGTCAGCAAAAAGGCGTCCCCCGATCGGAGGACGCCTTAAGGCTTCAAGCGCTCGTCGCCCGGATCAAGCGGCGTTGGCGGCCTTGTTCTTGGCCAGCTTGTCCTGGTGGGCCTGCATGCCCTTGGCGATCAGGTCGGCGGCCTCGCCGGCGTCGCCCCAGCCCTCGACCTTGACCGACTTGCCCTTCTCCAGATCCTTGTAGCGGGTGAAGAAGTGCTCGATCTGCTCGATCAGGATGGCGGGCAGCTGACGATAGCTGGCGATCTCGGTGTAGTAGGGGTTCAGCTTGTCGACCGGCACGGCCAGGATCTTCTCGTCGCCGCCGGCCTCGTCCGTCATCTTCAGCACGCCGATGGGACGCGAGCGGATGACGCAGCCCGGAACGACCGGCGTCGGGTTCAGCACGATAACGTCGCAGGGGTCGCCGTCGTCCGACAGGGTGTGCGGCACGAAACCGTAGTTGCCCGGATAGTACATGGCGGTGTGCAGGAAGCGGTCGACGAACAGCGCGCCCGAGGCCTTGTCCATCTCGTATTTCACCGGCAGGCCGCCCTGCGGAATTTCGATGATGACGTTGATGTCCCAGGGAGCGTTCGGGCCGACGGGAATGGCGTCGAGGTTCATGGCGGGTCTTTGCTGCGACTGCGAAACTTTGAAAGGCGAAGGGTGATAGGCTCCCCGGCCCGTCACGGCAAGGGCGACATGTGGCGAACACGGGCCTGGCGGACTTGCGTCGCGGCGCATCATCGCGGACATCTGGATCATGACCTGGACCGATTGGGCGGCGCTGGCCCTCTTCTTCATCTGCTGGCTGGGATACAGCCCCATCCTGGCTTTCATCAGCCGAAGGGGCGGCTCGCTGAACCAGGACATGGAGCATGTCCGGGCGGCCTGGATGCAATCCATGACCCATCGCGAGATGAAGCTGATCGACAGCCAGCTGATGGGTCATTCCATCAACTCCGCCTCCTTCTTCGCCTCCACCAACCTGCTGCTGATCGCGGCGGTCGCGGGCATCCTGTTCGGCGGCGAGAGCGCGCTTCAGGGGTTCGCCGCCGTCGGCGCCGAAAACGTGCCGATGAAGATTCTGGAGGCCAAGCTGGCGCTGGTGCTGATCTGCCTGGCGCGCGGCTTTCTGGATTTCATCTGGGCGCTGCGTCAGATGAACTACGCCCTGGCGCTGATCGGCGCGGCGCCGGAGATCCACACCAAGACCGACCGCAAGGCTTTCAGCGAGGCGGCGGGCCAGCTTCTGAACCCGGCGCTCAGTTCCTTCAGTCAGGGTGTGCGCGGCTATTACTTCGCCCTGGCGGCGGCGGCCTGGCTGTTTGGACCGCTGTGGCTGGCCTTGGGCGTGGCGTCCTCGTTCGGCCTGTTGATCTATCGTCAGGAAGCGTCGCCCGCCGCTCGCGCCATTCGCAATGCGCGGCGGCTGTTGGACAACTAAGCCGATCCTTTCGCAGTTGCGAGATTAAGCACCCGTCCGACTTTCGTCGAAAGAGCGCCGTCTTGTCAGGCGACCCGCCATATTTGCGTAACAAGGCGTGACCATGCGAGCGCGCATGGGTCTTGACCTATTGTGCATCGCAACCTAAGTTGACCTCTGACGCCTCCGGGCGTCTTGCCCTTCCTGGGCGTTTCCTCCCTATAGACTTTTAATGCCGCACCTTCGGGTGCGGCTTTTTTTTGATCTGATCAGCGATCAGTCAGGCCGACCAATCGTCTGCGCACAGGGCGGCGATCACGCGGGACAGCGCGTTTTGCGTCTTGGCGTAGGTCGCGTTGGGAGCCAGCGTCGTCTCGTCCAGATAGAGTTTGCGGCTCAGTTCGATCTGGATGGCCTCATAGCCCTCGTCCGGCTGTCCCCATCGCTGGGTGGACCAACCGCCGGCATAGGGATGGTTCTGCGCCACGCGCCAGCCCAAGCCCTCGAACAAGTCGCGCAGCCGTCGGCTGAGCCGCGCACTGCAGGCCGAGCCGTAACGATCGCCCAGCACGACCTCGGCCCCGACGGCGCGCGCCGGCATCGAATGCCAGTCGATCAGCACGGCGCGTCCGTGCGTCGCGCGCGTCGCCCGCATCTGTTCGCCTAGGGCCTGGTGATAGGGCGCGTGGACCCTGGCGATGCGGTTTCTGGCCTCCGCCAGCGTCAGCCGGCGCGCATAGAGCGGCGTCCCGTCGCCGGCCAACCGCGGGATCACGCCGTACCCCGCTGCTGTCTTGGCCCCGACCGGCCCCTCCAGATCCTCGATCAAGGCCGGGTCAAGCTCAGAGGGATCACGGTTCAGATCGACATAGGCCCGGCCGATCCGCCCTTCGATCAGCGCGGCCCCTCTGCGCGGTCCCTCTGCGATCAAGCGCCCGACCAGGGCATCCTCGGCGCTTTTCAGGCTGGCGCACGACAGGCCCGGCGCGGCGCCCATGTCGTCGGGATAGAGGTCGCCGGAGTGAGGCGAGGCGAACACCAGCGCCGTCGCGGGCGCGTCCGCCGCGGGGGCGGTGATCGAAAAGCTGTCGCCGCCGTCGGTCATGCTTCCGCTTAGCGCGTTTCGCTGTGGAAGGAAGTCGGCTGATCGGCGAATTTCATCGGCGGTTTACCGTTCGGGCTCTAGGTTTGCGGTCTGTTTCAAGGGTGTTTCTCGAATGGCGCGTATTCTCCTGGCCGAAGACGACGGTTCGTTGCGCGGATTTCTGACGCGCGCGCTGGAGCGGGCAGGCCACCAGGTCATCGACTGCGAGAACGGCGACGACGCGATCGACGCCCTGGAACACGGCCCCTACGACCTGCTGCTGACCGACATCGTCATGCCGGGCGCCGACGGGATCGAGGTCGCCCGCGTCGCCGCCGCCCGCCAACCCGGCCTGCGCATCATGTTTATCACCGGCTTCGCCGCCGTGGCCCTGACCGCCGCCCAGGCCACGCCGGACGCCAAGGTGTTGTCCAAGCCCGTCCACCTGCGCGATCTGGTCAATGAGGTCGAGCGGATGGTCGCCGCCTGAACCTTCGCTGCGACTGGGCCGAGCGGCGTTTGGTGAGAAATCGCATTCTTGCCGCTAAATCGGCTTGATGCCGACCGGCCTCGCCGCTATACGACCGCTCTTCCCGCTCCGAAGACGTTTTTCGGAGCCCTACGGCGGATGCGTAGCTCAGCGGGAGAGCACCTCGTTGACATCGAGGGGGTCACAGGTTCAATCCCTGTCGCGTCCACCATTTCCTTTTCTTTTCAGATCAGTCGCCATCAGCCTTGGCTGGCGCTCGCGCGCTAGAGCAGCCGTCCCTGGTCCGACGTCCGCACGACCGTGTCGGTCATCAGGCCGCGGCGGCGAAGCTCGGTCGCGGCGGTGAAGGCGATGTCGATGTCGCGTCCCGACGCCAGGATCTGAAGCCGGTCGGCATCCACCGCGCTCCACGCCTTGCCGCGTTCAGGGCCGGCGGGCACGCGGGGCAGCAATCCCGGTTCACGGCTCCAGGCCAGCAGCTGCTCGACGGTCGTCTGGTTCAGCATGTCGCGAAGATGATGAGCGGTGACATAGGCGTCAGGCAGGGCGCGATGCGCAGGCAGGCCCAACTCATGCACCAATCCCTCGGGCCGGCGCAGATAGCGCAGCATCTGGTTGGAGAAGCGCGGCAGGTCGGGCCACAGCCGCAAGGCGCATTTCCACGTGCAGATCCACTTTGCGCCGCCCGAAAGGGCAGGGGTGCAATACCGCTGCTCGAAGCTGGCGCGGTGAGCCGCCAGGGCGATCACGCCCGCCTCAGGACGGAGAATGGGCGGCGCGACTGCCTTCCAGTAGCCGGCGTCTTGAACCCACTCGTCCAGAATGTGGTGGACCGCCATGGTGTCGGGCGAAATCGGCCGACCGGGATTTACGAAACGGGCGCCGCGCGTCGCATCCAGACGCCATGGACCGGTCCCGTCACGCACCACGTCCTGCCAGCCGATCTCGCAGACGTCTTGAGGGCCGGATCCGGCCGTCTCCAGGTCGATGACGCGGATGCGTTGGGGTGATGGCGTGAAGTCGGTCAGGGCGTCCTCGGCGTGGCGTTCACACCTGACAACGCCTGGGACGCCAGATTCGGTCCGGCGCCTGGAAAGACCGCCGACGGCGCGTCGTCAGTTCGGCAAGTGCACCGACCCGTGCGGCATGACGGTCATCACGGCCCACAGACCGACCAGCACCACGGGCGAGGCGATCAGCGCCCGCCGACAGCGATGCGCCAGATAAAGAGCCTCGCCGATCACGATCGACACCAGCATTCGCGTTTCCCCCGAAACGATAAGCGACACTTCTATGACGTCGCCGACAGACGTGTCCCTCAATGAGACGAAATCCATTTTGTCGTAGCCGCTCCGCAGGCCGCGCGGTCGCTGGACGTGCGGCCAGGAATGCGCAATCTCGCGGCATGGGATCTGTCGCGCGCCTGTTCCGTCTGCATTTGTCGCTATGGCTCGGGCTGCTGGTCATGGCGGCCGTCGCAGCGCTGGCGCCGGCCAGCGTCGGCTGGCCGATGCGACTGGCGGCTGGCTGGGACGCGGGCGTGGCGACCTTTCTCGTTGCCACCTTTGTGCGGATCTTTCGCGCGCGTTCGCAGGAGGCGATGCGGCGCCGCGCGGCGGAACTGGATCAGGCGGGCGTTATGGTCCTGCCGCTCAGCATGGCGGCGGCCGTGGCCAGCGTCGTGGTCCTCGTCCTCGCCATGGTGGCCAGCGACGGCAAGCCGACCGTCGGGCAGGCGGTCTTTTCAGTGTGCACCGTCGGCCTGTCGTGGCTGTACGTGCACATCATCTTCGCCCTGCATTACGCCCACGGCTTCTACGCCCCGAGTGACGACGGCAAGGGCGATCAGGGCGGGCTAATCTTTCCGGGTGAGGATGACGCGGACTACTGGGATTTTCTACACTTCGCCCTGATCATCGGCGTGGCGAACCAGACGGCCGATGTGCAGATTTCCAGCCGCAAGCTGCGCGGTCTGGCGACGTTTCACAGCCTGATCGCCTGGTTCTTCAACGCCGTTATCCTGGCGCTGACGGTCAATCTGGCCGCCACGCTGCTTTAGGCACGCGGAGCCGTTCGGTCAGAGATCGACCGGGCGACCGGATTCTTCTTCTTCAAGCGTGACGGCGACATCGGCGTTGGCCGACAGGCGTACCTTGTCGCCCTCGACGCCGGCGACGAAACCGTTCTCGATATAGTGGTGGTGATCGGCGTGGGCGCCGGTGTTCTCGCGGCGCGTCAGCTTGATCCGGTCGCTCTCCACCCGGTCCACGACGCCGACGTGCACGCCGTCGGCTCCGATGACTTCCATGCCTTCCTTGATCTCGCTCATCGCCGTTCTTTCCTCGCTGAACATCGTCTCGATAGCGGAGCGCCGCCGACCGACATTTCGTTCCCGAGGCGCTCGGACGGCGAGCATGCTTGTTCGCGGCCCCGCCGACTGGCAAGGCTTTGGGACAGTGTTCAGCACAAGCCGGCTGAGGAGCGCGAGCGACAGGGATGCCGTTGACTTGATTGAACAGTATGGATGGTCCGAGGTCTGGGCGACGGCGTTTGCGCCGCATGCCCATGCCGGTCACACGCCGGGCCGCGTCATCCTCCAGCATCGCAACGGCTATCTGGTCGTCACGGATGCGGGCGAGCTTCAGGCCAAGGCGTCCGGCCGACTGCGGCACGAAGCCCAGGAGACTGGGCCCCCTGCGGTGGGCGACTGGGTGGCGCTGTCGCCGAACCCTCAGGACGGCGCCGCCACCATCCACGCCGTCCTGCCTCGCCGCACGGCCTTCGTGAGACGGGCGGCCGACAGCGTGCGTCGAACCCAGATCCTGGCGGCCAATATCGACGTGGCCTTTGTCGTCACCTCGATGAATGCGGATCTGAATCCGCGCCGGATACAGCGTTTCCTGGCTGCCGCGATGGACAGCGGAGCGCGGCCTGTTCTTGTTCTGACGAAGTCAGATCTCAGCGCCGACCCCCAGGCCGAGGCCGCTCAGGTGGCGGCGCTGGAGGCGCTGACCCTGGTCCTGACCGTCTCGGCGCGCGAAGGCGTCGGCCTAGAGGCGCTGCGTCTTCAGGTGAAGCCGGGCGAGACCTGTGTCCTGATCGGGTCGTCGGGTGTCGGCAAGTCCACCCTGGTCAACGCCTTCCTGAACGAGGATCGGATGGCGACCCAGGCGATCCGCGCATCCGACGACCAGGGACGGCATACCACCAGCCACCGCCAGCTGCTCCCGCTGCCCGGCGGCGGTCTCATCATCGACACGCCCGGCATCCGCGAAGTGGGCCTGATCGACGCCGAAGAGGGTGTGGAAGCGGTCTTCGACGACATCGAACGTCTGATGCAGGAGTGCCGCTTCACCAACTGCGGCCATGTGAGCGAGCCGGGATGCGCTGTCCAGGCGGCCCTGGCGGACGGCGCGCTGGAGGGACCGCGCTGGGCGCATTTCCAGAAGCTGAAGTCGGAACTGGCGGCCGCAGGGCACAAGGCGGAACGGATCGCCAAGGCTGCGGAACGCCGGCGGCTGGGCGGCTTGCAGAAGGTCTATCGCGCGACGAAGCGCAACGATCGTGGCGGGGCCGATCGATAGCGTCGATGGCGCAACCGAATTTCGACGTGTTGCGGGGCCAAACGGGCTAGGTGAAGTCCTTAGGCTTAAGAAAGATCACCATGTCCGCATTCACCATCGTCACCACCAGCGCCGTTCAGGGCAGCGAGGCCGCAGAGGTCAACACGCTGACCGACGACTTTTCCGACGCCAGCGAGGCGGTGGGCTATGCACGGCGCATGGCCGACGAGATGATCGACATGGCCGATCAGCTGCTGCTGGATTTCGATTACAGCAACGTCGGCGTCTATGAGGGCGACCTGCTGGACGAAGACGTCACCCCGGATCACCCCGCCCTGATCGGCGTCTGGGTGCTGGATGAAGAAGGCTCGGCCTTCGTGCCGGCCGAAGAGTTCCGCCAGGGATCGACCGAAGTCGAGAACTGATCGGCGGCTATCGCGGCGGGAGGTTCGGATCGAGCCGCCTGCCGCATCGGTCATCGGACGAGAGACGGGCGCCTAGTCGCGCGCCGACTGGCGACTTCTGCGGATCGAAAATGTGGGGGAGGATGGCCGTCCCTCCGAACACCTTACGGTGCTCGGAGGTGACGATGGTGGAGCTTAGCGGAGTCGAACCGCTGACCTCTTGCATGCCATTAGGATAATGTTCCTATTTCATGCCTTTTCAGGCCATCTCATCCTGTTTCAACTTACGGAAAAGATTGTCGAAATCCTGTTTTCCGGTACGATATGCAAATCGCGGAAACAGGTAGCAAATCGGACTTTCTGCTACCCATGCGCTACCTTTTTTTGGGCGTTTCGATGCCGAAATTGACGAAGAAACTGATTGAAAACCTAGAACCCGCAGCCGCCGAGTTCTGCGTGTGGGACACCCAGGTCACGGGCTTTGGAGTCCGGGTCAGGCCCGGCGGCGGGCGCAGCTACGTCCTCTTCTATCGACTGGGAGGCCGGTTCCGGAAACTCACCTTGGGAAAGGCCGACGGCGGGTATGGTCTCGATGAGGCCCGGGACCGGGCGATCGAGAAACTTCAGGACGTGAGGGACGGGGTCGATCCCCAAGCCCAGAAGGTCGCCGACAGGAACGCGCTGACCGTGGAAGCGCTGACCGACCTTTATCTCGAGCAGGGACCCGCGCTGAAGCCGAACAAGAAGGACTCAAGCTGGGAGACGAACCGCATCATGTTCGACTGCCACATCAAGCCGCTGCTCGGACGGCATCTGGCTCGCGACGTCACCGCGATGGACGTGTCGCGGATGCAGCTCGACATCTCCCAGGGCAAGACGGCCAGAAACGTCATGCTTGGACACCGTCGCCGGTCAAAGGTGAGGGGCGGCAAGCGCGTGGCCGCGATGGCGGTGATCACGCTCGGGGCGGTCTACGAGTTCGCGATCAAGGCCGAGTACCTCCAGAAGAACCCGACCAAAGGCGTCGAAAGGTTCAAAACGATCCGCAAGGAGCGATACCTCTCCGAGCGGGAAATCGCGGCGCTCGCGGAGGCCCTGGCGGAGTTTGAGCGGGAGGACGAGCGCTACGCCGTCATGGCCGACTCGGTGCGCTTGCTGATGCTGACGGGTTGCCGCAAGTCGGAGATCCTGACCTTGCAGTGGGACTTCATCGACTGGTCGAAGGGGTGTCTGCGGCTTCCAGAATCCAAGACCGGAGCCAAAGTAGTGCCCTTGGCCGACGATGCGATCGCGGTGCTCCGTCGTCGTTGGGACGAGACCCGCGCGCCTGAGGCGTCGAGGGGCCACAACTCGGGGGACACGACGCCGGCGATTGGCACCGGATCGCCCTGGGTGCTGCCCGCCCTTAAGGGAGACGGCCACTTCGTCGGCCTCCCGAACCTGTGGACCAAGGTTAAGGCGAGGGCGGATGCGATCCTGCATCGTCGGATCCAAGACCTGGGCGGCGACCTTCGTGAGGTTCGGTCGCTGACGACCGTCCGGCTCCACGACCTCAGGCATAGTTTCGCGAGTTTCGCCATTGCTGACGGCGCCTCGCTATTCCTGGTGGGGAAGGTGCTGGGTCACAAGCAGGCCCGGACGACAGAGATCTATGCCCATCTCAGCGACGATCCCTTGAAGCTGGTAGCGAACAAGACGGCGGCCCGACTCAGCCAGGCCATGAGGTTCTAGGATCCGCCCACGCGCAACGCGTACGAAGCGCTCACGGTTAAGGGTTCAGAACCTCGGACATTTAGGCCGC
Organism: Brevundimonas vesicularis NBRC 12165; assembly: GCF_001592205.1. GTDB lineage: Bacteria > Pseudomonadota > Alphaproteobacteria > Caulobacterales > Caulobacteraceae > Brevundimonas > Brevundimonas vesicularis. The sequence goes on from NZ_BCWM01000019.1 coordinate 53,775, forward strand.
AAGATCCGAGGTTCTGTATCCAGGCTCAGTGCCGCTCACGGTGTCGAGCAGATCTATAGGCCGGAACTGATGCGAACCACCGTATCGGCTCGCGCGGCGCGACCTCGCTTTTTTCGATGACTTCACGCCAGCCTTGCCGAACTATCCCGTAGAAATCAATTCTGCGAACGGGGCGGACCAATGAGTGTGACCGGCTTCGATCTACCGCCTCCAAGCTCGTGGCAAGCGTTCGAAGCCCTATGCCATGATCTGTTTACGAGTGACTGGAACGCCAGCAACGCCAATCGGATTGGCCGGAATGGTCAGAAACAATTTGGGGTCGATATCGTCGCCCGGATTGGAGACGAATGGGCGGGGATTCAATGCAAGCTCTCGGGCCGAGGCTCTGAGCTCAAGCCTGCTGATCTCGCCGATATCGTCTCGGAGGCTTTGGAGTTCGAACCTCCTCTCGATCGGTTCGTGATCGCGACTACGACGCCGAACGACGAGCCCCTTCAGCGAGAAGCGCGTCGTCTAGACGAGGCGTATCGGAACCAAGGCGGATTCGGAGTGGAGATTGTTGGCTGGGGCGATATCCTGGCGATGCTCGACCGACACCCACCTGTGGTGAGGCGCCACTACGCCGCACTCGCCCGCCTCGGCGTGGAGAGCGGACCCGTAACTGATTTTCAGAACCGGATCGACCGCTTTGCTCGTCAGTATCTAGGGAGAGAGACGGCGCCTGCGCCCTTCGTCGGCAGGACAAAGGAACTTGCCGAACTGGATCAATGGCGCGAGGCGCCCGATAGCCCATACAAGCTCCTGCGCGCGGCTGCAGGTCGCGGAAAATCTGGCCTGATCGTCAATTGGATCGCCTCTCTCGAGAACGCCGCTGCAGTGGTGCATATGCCCATCAGCGCGCGATATCGGACCAATCTCGCCCAAGTCGTTCTTGTCTCCATCTTGAGCCGGCTTTCGGCGCTTCACGGCCGCCCTCTTCCAGAGTGGATCGATATCGACGTGGAGCAGGCCAAAGGCTTGATCGCCGATCTTCTGGCCAGACCGTTGCCCGGCGAGGTGCCCCTGCTCCTGATCATCGATGGCCTCGACGAAGCGGCGGATTTTGAGGTCACGGCAGATATCTTTCCGTCGGAGCCACCCCTCGGCCTCAAGGTGCTTCTCGCCGGCCGCCCGGTAGCGAGCGACGATCCACTCGCGCTACTCGGAGCGCCATCGAGCGACCTCGGTCTGTTGTCGAGAAGCGAAGTGTACGAGGGACTCCGCGCCTTTGGCGTTGACGCGACGCTCGCGGAACGGATCACGACCTTGGTCGACGGCGATCCAGTGGTCCTGCGTCTCTATTTGGACGGCGTGACCGAGGCATCCGTCAGCCTGGCCGCCTTGTCGGACGTCACGCCGGGCCTCGACGGCTTCATCAAGAGATGGTGGGCCGATCAGAAGGCCTTGTGGAGCGGTCTGGACGCCTCGACACTTAGTCTGGTCGAGTCGCTGACCTGCGTTCTGAGTTGCGCGCTGGGGCCTCTGTCGCGCAGCGACTTGGCAAATCCCAGGCTCAGTCCGAACGGGGTTAGTCTGCTGCAGCTAGATACTGCCTTGGCCTGTCTGTCTCGCCTGATCGTCGGGGAAGGCAAGGTAAACGATATCGCATTTGCGCATCCCCGGCTTGCCGACTTCTTCCGGGAAGAGTGGATGCCGCCAAGACGCCGGGCTGAGTTCGAAAGACGGTTCATCGATTGGGGTGAGGGTGAACTATCGTCGCTCGAAGCGGAGAACCAGAGGATTTCGCCTCATCTCGTGTCCCACCTCGGCGCCTATCTTGAGCGGGCGGCGGTGGGACACCTTCGTCTGAAGGCGTTGACCACGCGGGCATGGGCTGACCAATGCTATGCCCTGGATCCGAGCCTCTCCGGCTTTCTCACAGACGTCAGCAGGTGCCGAAAAGCCGCCTCGGCGGTGTTCCAGAGCACCGGCGAGGGAGGGGGGCTGGCCTCCTTGGCGCACTGCGCATTGACGACGGCGACCGTCCGAACAATCGCCAACGGCCTGGACCAGAACGTCCTCACCGCCGCTTTGAGACTGAGGATATGGTCTGCTGAAATTGTATTCAGCCAACTGGCGACCGTGCGCAATCTCAGGCTTGACCCGAAACTGCTGGCTGAAGTCGCGGCGGCATTGGGCGAGGAGCGAGCCAGCGAGGTGCTGTCGTTGGCGTTCGCCAGTGAGAAGCGGCAGGGACGTTTGGAAATCACCGGCGCATTACTGCCTGTGCTGCCGCCGAAGGAACGCGATGCCGCCGTTGAGGCCATGGTTGAAGGGGGCAAGGCGCAAGGCCGTTGGCTTCGTCTGCACGACACGCCGCTCGAGATAGGCCTCGAGATTGTCGCCCGCGCCACAGATCCCGTCGGCCGCGTCTATGGCCTTGCTACACTTCTGCCCGCCATGCCGCAGTCGATGCGGCCGGACGTGGAGGCTAAGATCGAAGTGACCTTCCTGGCGCACATCGACGAGTTTCGTGAGGACTTCAGCTACTCCGGCGCGTTTGAGAACCTGTCGCTTGATCGGCGTCTCCGACTTCTGCGCCGACTCTTTGAGGTTCGGGAAGAAGACACCTGGAAACTGGCGGCAATGCGCGAAATCGCATGGGCCGCCGACGAGGACCTTGCGGCGGAACTCCTTCTGGCGGCTCGCTCAATATCGGAAGGTCGTCGTGGTGAAGCCCTCGTGCTTCTGGCGCCCTCTATCCCCGCTTGTCTCATCGATGAATTTCTGGACGCTGTAGACGAGGTGGGCGGATGGGAAGTAGCGGCGAGCCTCGGAGCGTTGGCTCGCCGTCATTCCGGCCCGTGGATTCATCGGGCCCTGGACCTGTGTCGGCAGGGAGATATGCATCCGTCGATCAGGGCACCGATCCTTGTGGATCTCTGCCGTGAACTCGATGACGATGAACGTCTCGCCATCGAACCAATGCTGCTCGCGGATCTCAATGCTCCCGTGGATAGCCGCGCATGGGACGAACATGATCCCAACTGGCTGCTTGGGGATTTCGCGGAAACCTTCTTGCACAGCCGTCCAGTCGAGGCGCTCCGGTTACTCCGCGAAATCGATGACGACGATGTCGTGGCCGCCCTGGCCGCCAACTTCGCAGTGAGCGGGCCGGATGAGATCCGACAAGCAGCGATGTCTATCTTGGACGCGGTGGAAGACGGTTATGCGCTTGTTGAGGGCTATGCCGCCCTTATTTCTCAAAGCACCGGCACCGAACGTCAGAACAAACTTCGAGACCTTTGCCTTTTGGCTACCGAGCGAGGCTTCGACTCCATCCTCATTTCAGCCGCCGTCGTTCGGGGATGGGATTTGGATACCCAGGCGCTCCGGGCAATCGTCACCAACGCTCTCATCCCGCGCCGCGTGCAAGACTGGCATGAACTTGGCGACGCCGCTGCCGAACTGGGTCGCCAGGCGAGTTCTGGAGCTTCCGCAGACGCGATGAAACTGATGGGGCGGATCGGCTTCGAAATACCGCTCGCCCGCGTTGCGTCCGCGTTCGCCAACAAGTTCAACAGCGATCAGCAACAGCGAATCATCGACGCCCTGAAGAAGCATCCCGACGCCTTTTGGGCGGCCTCCTTGCTGGAAGAGGTCTGCCCCTATTTTTCAGATGCGATGAAGGCGGATGTCGGTGCCTGGGCAAATGCCTTGCCGGAAGAGGGCGATCTGCAGGTTGAGGCGAAGGCGCGTTTCATTGATGTATGTCTCAGTACGGAGGACGCCATCTTTTCCAATCTGGAGATGGAGTGGAAGCGTCTCTTTGAGTTGTTGCCCAAGACGGAACGCGGCGCCGCTCGCCGTTCCGTCCGGCGGTCGACGGTCGGGGCGCCGGCAGATACGTGGCGGAGAGCCGCAGTGGAGGAGGAGAAGGCGAAGGCCTGGGCGAGTTCCGACCTCGTCGAGAATCTTCTGAAAGAAGACCGTCATGACTTTTACGCTGAAGTCTGGCTCGAGCGTTTGATCGGACTCGGCCACCTGGAGAAGCGAGCCGTATTGATCGATGTCCTGAGTGATGCCGGTGCCAGGGAGCGAAAAGCGGCACTCACGATAATTGGTCGATTGGCGCCGGTTCTCAGAGATATCGGCGGCTTTCATGCCGTGGATGATGTTGTTTCGGACCTTCGTGGGAATGTCGAATCTTGGGGCTAGCGGTATGTTTCTGAACTCCGCTTAATGCCCGGAACTTCAGGGGGCATGACGCGATGAAGCGGTCATAGACAGGACCCGGCGGTGCGTCCCTGGATGTGAATCAAGCAATGGCGGCGGATGGAATGGTGAGCGTTCCGCTACGGAGTCCGACCCTTGATTCCCGAGGGCCGACTCCTTCTTGGAGATAAGCTGCAAGGTGACCGCGAAACTGGCCGGCAAGCCGTCCGGAGATATCCTACCAATTGTTCGGCTAGGCCCAACGTTCGGAGAACGCCGCTCTTCGCTCATACTGAGTCACCTTGAGACAGTGACCAACCGGTAGGAATCAGATCTCAGAACCCGCGAAACTTCCAACGCCAATCGACGTTACGAACCGCTGCTCTGCGCGAGGAAGAGACCTTGGCTGACTGGGAGGGAGACGGCGCTGCCGACTACCCGTGTCTTCTGATCACCAGGTTGCGGATTTCGCACATGTCTTCCATGGCAAACTTGACCCCTTCGCGGCCCAGCCCGGAATCCTTGACGCCGCCATAGGGCATGTTGTCCACGCGATAGCTGGGAACGTCGCCGATGAGCACGCCGCCGACCTCCAGGACCTCCCAGGCCCGCATAGCCTTATGGATGTCGCGAGTGAAGATCCCAGCCTGCAGGCCGAACCGGCTGTCGTTGACCTCTTTCAGGGCAACCTCGAAATCGGAGAAGCGGGACAGGATCGCGACTGGCCCGAACGCCTCCTCGTCGCGGATCTTCAGGCCCCGACCGACGCCCTCCAGCAGCGTCGCTTCCAGCATCGCGCCCTGGCGACGGCCGCCGCACAGCAGGGTAGCGCCTGCAGCGGTCGCCTCGGCGATCCAGCTCTCAAGCCGGCGCGCCTCCCCCTCGTCGATCATGGGACCGATGAAGACGTTCTCGTCCAGAGGATCGCCAGAGACAAGCGCACGGGCCTTGGTGACCAGCATGTCCCGCAAAGCCTCGTAAATGTCCTCGTGGATCAGGATGCGCTGGACGCCGATGCAGGACTGCCCCGACTGGTAAAAGGCCCCGAAGATGATCCGGTCCGTGGCGTCCTCCAGATCGGTATCGCGATCGACGATCACTGCGGCATTGCCGCCGAGCTCCAGCACCACCTTCTTCTTGCCGGACCTGGCCTTGAGGGCCCAGCCCACCTCTGGCGAGCCCGTGAACGAAAGCAGCTTCAATCTGTCGTCGGTGGTGAAGAGATCCGCGCCGTCGCGGGTCGCCGGCAGGATGGAGAAGGCGCCTTTGGGAAGGTCGGTCTCGGCCAGCACCTCGCCGATGATTAATGCGCCCAGCGGCGTCCTGGAGGCAGGCTTCATCACGAAGGGGCAGCCGACGGCCAGCGCCGGGGCGATCTTGTGCGCCGCGAGGTTCAGAGGGAAGTTGAACGGCGAGATGAAGGAGCAGGGGCCGATCGGAACCCGCTTCCACATGCCCTGGTAGCCTTTGGCGCGGGCGGAGATGTCCAGCGGCTGGACCTCGCCGGTCATGCGCACGGATTCCTCGGCCGCGATGCGGAAGGTGTCGATCAGCCGGCTGACCTCGCCACGCGAGTCCCGGATCGGCTTGCCGGCCTCGATGCACAGGGCATAGGCCAGTTCGTCCGCCCGCTCCTGGAACCGCGTCACGCAATGGGCGAGGACCGCCTGGCGTTCGTATGCCGCCATCTCGGCCATCGGACGCGTGGCCTGAACCGCCGCGCCAATGGCCCTGTCGATCGTCGCCGCGTCGGCCAGGGCGACCCGTGTCGCCACCTCGCCGGAGTATTTGTTGGTAACCGCGAGGTCCTGGTTCGGGCTCAGCGCCTCATTGGCCAGGTAGAGCGGATAGGACGTCTTCAGGGAGGGCAAAGGATTGCTCCGGCATGGGGCTGGCGGCTGACCTAGAGCGCGGCGCTCAGGTCACGAATGTCAGTGTTCAGGATACGGTCGTTGTCGGCGTAGTCGACCGGAACCTCCACCAGATGGACGCCCGGCGTATCGAGACAGGCCCGCAACAGGTCTGGCAGGCCTTCCGCGCTGGTCGCGCGGTGCCCGTGCGCTCCGTAGGACTCGGCGTATTTGACGAAGTCCGGATTGCCGTAGGTCAGACCCCAGTCGTCAAAACCCATATGCGCCTGTTTCCAGCGGATCATGCCGTAACTGTTGTCGTTGAGAACCAGAACGACCAGGTTGAGCCCCAGCCGGACGGCGGTTTCCATCTCCTGGCTGTTCATCATGAAGCCGCCGTCGCCGCAGACGGCCATGACCTTTCGCCCCGGGCAGATCATGGCCGACGCCATCGCCGAGGACAGGCCGGCGCCCATTGTGGCCAGCGCGTTGTCCACCAGCATGGTGTTGGGCATGTAGGCCGGGTAGTTCCGGGTAAACCAGATTTTGTAGACGCCGTTATCGAGGCAGACGATGCCGTCGTCCGGCATCACCTGCCGGATCTGGTCGACCAGGTATTGCGGATAGACCGGATAGCGCGTGTCGCCCACCGAGGCGGCAGAATGCGCGACCTCGGCGCGCCGGAACCGCTCCATATCCGCGAATGTCCACCGGGCCTGCGGCTCAAGGGCTTCCTTCAGCTGCCAGATGGCGTTGGCTATGTCGCCGACCACCTCGATCTGGGGGAAATAGACGGGATCCACCTCGGCGGTGCGGAAGCCGATGTGGATCACCTCGCTGCCCCCTGCGGTCATGAAGAAGGGCGGCTTCTCGATGACATCATGGCCGACATTGATGATGACGTCCGCCGCATCGACGATGCGATGGACGAAATCGCCCGACGAGAGGGCGGCGCAGCCCAGATATTTCGGATTGCGCTCGTCGATGACGCCTTTGCCCAGTTGGGTGGTGATGAAGGGGATGCCGGTCTTTTCGACAAACTCGGTAAGCATCCGGCTGGTCATCTTGCGGTTGGCGCCCGCCCCGACGATCAGAAGCGGGGATTTGGCCCGTGCAATTCGGTCGGCTGCAATCTGGATCGACTTGGGGTCGGGAATGGGACGGCGCACCTGGCTCGCGGGGATCGGGCCGTTGTCGGTCTGTTCGCGGGCGACGTCTTCGGGAAGCTCCAGATGCGTCGCGCCTGGCTTTTCCTCCTGGGCCAGGCGCACGGCCTCGCGCACCCGGGCGGGGATGTTGTCGGCCGAGGCCAGTTGGTGGGTGTATTTGGTGATCGGCCGCATCATGTCGACCACGTCCAGGATCTGGAATCTGCCCTGTTTGGAGGACTTGATCGGCTTCTGGCCGGTGATCATCATCATTGGCATGCCGCCCAGTTGCGCATAGGCGGCCGTGGTGACGAGATTGGTCGCGCCTGGACCCAGCGTCGCCAGGCAGACGCCGGCCTTGCCGGTGTGCCGGCCATAGGTGGCCGCCATGAACCCTGCGCCCTGTTCGTGGCGCGTGAGGATCAGCCGGATTTGCTTTGATCGGGACAGACTATCCAGAAGGTCGAGGTTCTCCTCGCCCGGCACGCCGAACACGTATTCGACACCCTCCTGTTCGAGGCAGGCGACGAACAGATCAGACGCCTTGGTCATGGAAACTCCGGGGTCAGGTGGCGATCGACTCCCGGATTGGGGGCCGGGCGTGGGCGGATCGACGATGGGGCGGTCAACCGACCCGCGATTGATCGTGTAGCTGGCGACCGGTGGAGCGGTCGCCCCTGAAGCTCGACCGTCTGCTGGCCGATCAGGTGATTATACCGTCTCGAAAGCGGCGAGATAGGCGCTGAAGTGTGGATCGGCGTAGAAAAGGGATTCACTAGCGGTGTGATCGGCGTCGAATAAGGACCCCTCATCCCTGAGGCCTAACGGTGGCGGCTTGGCGAATGTCGCGCGCCGTTTACTGAATGATCGGATCACGCTTCGCGGCCTGCTAGGTTGGCCGCAGAGAGCTACAGCCTTGCTTGCTCCAAAGCAGACGTCGTGAAGCGCCGTTTTGAGTCCTCGAGGCATTGACCGACTGGTAGGGAGACGAACCTGGAGCCCTGCAACTCGACGCCGGAGCCAAGCCTTAAACTTGAACTTTGCGCCAATGCGGACATGCACTACGCATCGCGGAGCAGACCCCTTATCACTGCTAGTCATTCCCAAATCTGAGGATCTAATAGCACT
>NZ_BCWM01000020.1 GCF_001592205.1 Brevundimonas vesicularis NBRC 12165
GCCCAATAAATTCTCGACTGAGCAACAATAAGATTGCCACATCCTTTGGAATCCAACCGACCCATTGGCGCGATGGAATTCCACAGCTCGTCGATAGGCTGATCAATATGGAGCCGTCGCAATGAAAGGTATCATTCTTGCTGGTGGGTCGGGAACACGACTCCACCCCATGACGATGGCCGTCTCCAAACAGATGATGCCAGTCTACGACAAGCCTATGATCTACTACCCTCTCTCCACCCTCATGTTGGCGGGGATTCGAGAGATAATGATCATCTCAACACCTCGGGATCTTCCGCAATTTCAGGCCTTATTGAGGGACGGGTCTCAGTGGGGGCTGTCGATCTCATACGCAGAGCAGCCAACCCCAGACGGCTTAGCGCAGGCTTATGTAATCGGTGCAGAATTCGTGGATAGGAAGCCGTCAGCCCTGATTTTGGGCGACAACATCTTCTACGGGCACGGCTCTACCGCGCTGTTCGAGGCCGCTTGCAACCGCCCCAGCGGCGCCTCGGTATTTGCTTATCATGTCAATGATCCCGAGCGTTATGGCGTTATCGAGTTTGATGAGAAAAGGCGCGCCATATCAATCGAGGAAAAGCCAGCCTCCCCGAAATCAAACTGGGCCGTGACGGGGCTTTATTTCTATGACGAGCGGGTGATCGACATCGCCGCAGACCTCACGCCTTCAAGTCGCGGAGAGTTGGAAATCACTGATGTAAACCGCGCCTATCTTGAGCGTGGCGATCTGAATGTCGAGACCATGGGGCGTGGGTTTGCGTGGCTTGATACGGGCACCCCTGAAAGCCTCATCGAGGCGGCGGAGTTCGTTCGGACGATCGAGAAACGCCAGGGCGTCAAGATTGCTTGTCCAGAAGAGATCGCGCTCGACCAAGGGTTCATCGACCTACTCCAGTTCGAGAAATTAGCCACAGAGCTAGGTAAGAGCGCTTATGGCCAATATCTTCGCAAACTGCTGTCAATACGTCATTGAAATCAGAACTTGAGCTTTCCTAATTGCTCCACATTCGAGATATGAAGCTGCCGCATATACTGAGCGAGGATGTGCATTAGGGATTGGTGAGCATCTTCGATAACACCATAGTTTTGCGCGTCCACATGCAGCGAGACATCGGCCAGTTTCGCAGTTTCGCCGCCAGAAAAGCCTGTCATGGACAATGTACGCATACCCAATGACTTGGCCGTCTTCACTGCATTTATAATATTTGGAGACGATCCGGACGAACTAATTGCGACCAGTACATCTCCTTCGGAGCCAAGCGACTCTAGCTGGAAGGAAAACATCTGCTCAGAACCAATATCGTTCACAATGGCAGTGATCAATTCGACTGTTGACGACAGGCTGACAACCTTAGGCTTCAGATTCGAGTTGGTCCGAACACCCTTTAGGCAATCGCAGACGAGGTGATTGGCGATAGCCGCTGAGCCGCCGTTTCCACAGCTATATATCGTACGGCCGGCTTGCGCGGCGTCCGACAACAACCGGCCAGCAGCCGTCATCGCATCTGTCGATACGGTTGCGTACGCGTCGTTCAGGCGATCAAAATACGCACGTGCGTAATCTCCTGCATGTTCGATCCGTTGCGTAGGAAAAAAACTCATCGGCGTTCCATCCGTCAGTTTGGATTGTAGAATAGTATTCTAGATCCAAGCGGCTCAAACCCAAAAGGCACCCGCCTGAGACCCAGGGCTTTTTCAATGTCCGCATGACGATCTTCGTCCGCATAGAACATCATGAAGCCGCCCGCGCCTGCGCCGAGCAGTTTGCCCCCTAGCGCGCCGGCTCCGATCGCCCTGTCGTACCAGTCATCGATCTCCACGCTGCTGATACTGGATGTAAGCGATTTTTTCAGCATCCAGTTCTCGTGCAGAACTTCACCAAATCCATCGAGATGGCCGGCACTCAGCTCATCACGAAGATAATAGGCCAGTTCGACCATTCGCCTCAAAGTATTCTGCTTGTCCGCCTGCGAGGCGGAGACTTTGCATTGCTCGCGTAGGATGTGTGAGGCGCTCCGCGTCCTGCCTGTGTAAAAAGTTACAATCCGACGCTCAAGGGTGTTCCTGATAGTGTCGGACATCACCACAGGAGACACTGCGACGCTGTCGTCAGGTTTGAATTCGATGAGGTTGAAGCCGCCGAATGCCGCCGCATACTGATCTTGCTTACCGATAGGTTCTCCGCATCGCTCGATTTCAACCTCACAACTCTTCTCGGCCAATGCTTCAGCAGAAACATGGCGTCCAAGATAAGCGGAAACTGCCTGTATCAAACCCACGGTGAAAGAACTTGAAGATCCCAGCCCTGTTCCCCTTGAAGGGATATCTGCAGTGGTGGTGATTTCGACGCCGCCTTCCAGATTCAACATCTCAAAAGTGGCTCGCAACAGCCGATGATCGATTTCCTGCAGAGAAGAAACTTCTTCTGTCTTTGAATAAGCTAGACGAATACCCCCGTCGAATTTCTTATTAACTGTAACATAAACGTATTTGCGAATTGCGGTCGAAAGGACGGCACCTCCGAATTGTCTGTAAAACGAGCTGATATCGCTCCCCCCTCCCACAAAACTCATGCGGAGGGGTGTGCGGCTAATGATCATTATTATCTCTCAGTCCGATAGGATGTGATCGACTGCGGCTGAGAGATCGGCACATCGGAGAGTGGGCTCTACCTCCGGCCATTTCCCATCACGCCCCCCCTCACCTGTTTCGAGCAATATAGTCCGGAGGCCGAAGGCGGCACCAGCCTTCGCGTCCGCTGTACTATCGCCAATCATCCAGGATTGCTGGATGTCTATGTTCATGCGGTCAGCAGCTTGTTCGAACATGCCCGTGCCCGGTTTTCTGCACGCACACGGCCCCTTCAAGGCTGCCACCTCGCCCGGAAAACCACCATCGGGATGGTGCGGACAGAGTTGGACGGCGTCGAACCATCCTCCTTCCGCACCAACTTGGGTTTCAAGGCGTGCGTGGATCGCGCCCATGGTTTGAAAATCGCATTCGCCACGGGCGATCACAGGCTGATTCGTCACCACCACGACGCGATACTCGGCCTCGTTGAGGCGGCGGATCGCATTGCCGACACCCGGAAGGAGATCAAGATCCTCAGGGCGGCGCACATAGTCACGAAGGACGTTTAGAGTGCCGTCGCGATCAACGAATACGACCTTCTGCGCCGCATTGCGTCGCGCTCGTATTGGAACGCCTGACCGAAGGTGTCGCTCCACTTTGTCTAGGCGCTTGGGCGTTCCAAGATCCTTGATGTACTCGAAGCTGACATAGCCATGCAGATGCTGGCCCTTTGCGACCATCGCAGGAAAAAGATCTTTGGCGAAATCGAGCGGAGTACTGGCTTCGCTCCAAGGCTCCAGCGCTTTGCGTTCGCAAATATAGAAGGCCGCATTCACGAGGTTTCTGAGCTCAGCCCCGGGCGGATGAGGATATCCGTGCAGTCCCCGAACATGACCATCTGGATCAATTTCGACCAGGTCGGAATCGGCGGGATGGTCGTTTGGATGAAGGAACAGTGTGACGTCGGCCTTTGCATCCGTATGCGCCTGCATCATTGCTGCGATATCGATATCGAACAGCGTATCGCCATACACGATAAGAAACTGCTCCGAGAGCCACGGCATTACCGCTAGGACCGCGCCTGCCGTACCGCGAGGCACGCCGTCGTCGATCAAACGCGCTTTCGGAGCCCTCGCCCCCCGAGTTTCAAAGAAGGCTTCGATCTGGTCAGCCGCATGATTGACCAGCACAAGGACCTCTTCAATCCCCTGCTCCGCCAGAAGAACAAGCTGCCGCTCCAGCAAGGGGATACCGTCTACGTCTACGAGCGGCTTGGGGCGGCCGTTCAGTCTGTCGGCAAGACGAGTCCCCCTCCCCCCAGCAAGAATAACGGCCTGACGCATCACGAAACCAGTTCTTGCCCAGCGATCTCGCCGACGGCTTGACGCACTGCCTCATGAGAAGAAAGCGTGGGACGCCAACCGGCCTTGAGCAGGTTATCGACTGAATAGCGGAAACGCGGCACGTCCCCGACCCACCCACGATTTTCCTTGCCATAGCGGATGCTCGCCGACGTGTTGACCCGATCTCTCACTGCCTCGGCGATCTCTCGCACTGTGATGCCGGCATCCACGGGGCCGATATTGTATACCAGATAGGCTCCATCCAGACCCGCGATGAAACGCATCGCGCTTACCAGATCGTCGATGTGGAGATAGGCTTTCTGCTGCGTACCGTCACCGAGGACCTCCAAGACGGAGTCATCAGCTTTCAACTTGCGGACGAAATCCCAGATCACCCCGTGGGTGGCGGGAATCCCGATTACATTGGGGAATCTGAAGATACTGGCTCGTTTCAACCACGCTTCTGACGCAGCGCGAATCTGGGCTTCCGACGCCAGCTTCATCGCGCCATAGTTGGAAATGGGTTGAAGCGGCCCGATGTCCTCGTGAATTTCCGTATCGCCGAAATCACCGTAGATGGCTGAACTGGAGGCAAAGTGTAACGTCCCCATTCCCTTAGCCTTCATCACCTCCAGGATGACGAACGTCGTCATAAAAGTTCGTTCGAGGTCGATGCGAGGATCAGCGACGCCAGCTGGGATATCGGAGTTTGCCGCCAGATGCCAAACGACGCAGTCCGCGCCCTCATATCCCTCAAGCGCCGCCATCAGATCTCGAAAATTGGAGCAGTCCGCTTTTCGAAACGAAAATTCCGGGATTCCGTAAAGCGGGGCGATTACATCCTCGCGACCACGTGAAAGATCATCGATGGCGATCACGGTATGCTGGTCCGCCAGCAGTGAGGCAGCGAGATTTGCTCCCACAAAACCCGCGCCACCAGTGATGATATGTGTGGACATTCCGCCTCGCTCTGATGCTGGACGTAGTTAGCGTATGGCGGTAGCCAGAAGCAACTCGTCGGACGCACCAGCGTCCGCCACAACTCCTGGTGAATCCGGATGACCGAAAAGGCGCTATTGGACGATGCCGCCGCCCAAGCTGCCGCGATACGCCTGGCGGCTGCTCAACGCGACGCAAACGCTCATGTTGACGATATGGAGAGGCTCGACACGTACGCTCGGTCTTTGGAACGGATCGCCTCTCGGGCGATCCAGGATCGGCAATCGCTTAGCTGGCTGGTGGCAAGCCCGCTTCGCTGGCTTGAGCGACATACCATTGCCCGAAGGCCCTCCCTTCCCCTTCTTCCGCTCTCGGAGACTCCAAAGCGCCCCCGCATTATTTTTATAAATGGATGCACGGAGGGGGAGTCTCAAAGATACAGAATCCGAAACTTGATGAGCGGACTTAGAAAACTCGGCGTGTGCTGCACTGAAATAATGTTAAGCGAGTGTCGTCGCATTTTCTATCAAAACATGAACCCTGAAGTCGTTGTTTTTTTCAGATCTTTGAACACCCCAAAGAATGATTATTCAGACGTTATTTTTCGGCTAAAATCCTTGGGAACACGCGTCTTCTTTGATATTGACGATTATGTCGTAGACCCAGAAATACTTGATCAAATCGACGTTTATCGGCGTCTCAATTCAGCCGGGCAGGAATCTTACAAAAATGAGGTTTTGGGATACCTGTCGATGATGAGACTTTGCGGGCGTGCGACCGCTGCAACGCCCCATCTGGCGATCGCCATGGACAGACTGGGCGCGGACACCCGCCACGTTACCAACTCGTTCAATGATGCGCAGCTGGCCAGGTCGATAGAGTTGAATTCGAAAAGCAAACGCAGAGACGGAAAGTTTCGTATTTCATATCTTTCTGGAAGCGCGACGCACGGGCAGGACTTTAAAGAATGCGAGTCCGCTCTACTAACATTCTTAAAAGTTCACGGGAACGTAGTTTTTACGCTGGTCGGATTTCTTGACCTTGGAGATCATTGGGAGAGTGTTGCTAGTCAAGTTGAGTCAATCCCATTTACAGAATACGTCGACACACTCGATATACTGAATGATAGTGATCTCAACATCGCCTGTCTCGACGAAAAGTCTTCATTCTGTCAGAGCAAGAGCGAGCTCAAATACTTCGAGAGCGCATTAGTGAAAACTCCAACATTGGCAAGCAGGACGGCGTCGTACCGATCAGCAATAGTCGACGGCCGTAACGGTATGCTGGCCTCGTCACACTCTGAGTGGTTGGAGAAGCTAGAGGCGATGTTCAACTCGCCCTGTCTTGGCCGGGCCATTGGAAACGAGGCGCACGCTGCCGTTCTTCACCGTTATTCCGACACTTATGCGGCTCGACAAGCCTTGTCGGCCTATGGCATTAGTGAACACGCAGCGTGACGTTGCTTTTTCGCGCCATACGTATCGCTAGAAAACGCCTGCGCTTGTTGCAGAGAGCTGCTGAGAAGCACCTCACTCCACTTCGTGAACATCAGGCACGTCGTTTGCTGCAAGCTCGTCGGCAGCCCTATGAGGCATGGCTTGACGTTAACCAGCCCTCGCGGATTGGTTCGGCGTCGTTGATTCTTGCTCTGTCCCAAGCGGGCAAGAAACCGCCGTCCATTTCGGTCATCATGCCCGTCTATCGCGCGCCGCTAGACGCTCTTGAGGAGGCTATCGCTTCGGTCAAGTCGCAAACATTTCAGAACTGGGAACTTTGTATCGCGGACGACTCCGGCATGGAATCCGATACTAGGAATTGGTTGCGAGGGAACACGCACCTTGATCCACGGATCCACCTGACGATACGCGAAAAGAACGGTGGAATAGCTGCAGCGACCAACAGTGCAGCCTCGATAGCAAAAAACGATATCCTCGTTTTTCTCGATCAGGACGATCTTCTTCACGAGGACTGCCTTGCAGAAATTGCGCTTTATTATGCGAAGGTTCCATTCGCTGACGTCGTCTATACCGACCATGACAAGATCGACAAATCTGGAAACAGATTTGACCCAGCGTTCAAACCGGGATGGTCGCCAACGCTGTTACTATCACACATGTATCTAGGTCATACGCTTTCGGTGAGACGGGCACTTTTCGAAGATGTCGGTGGAGTTCGTCCCGCATTCGACGGCGCTCAGGATTTCGATCTGGCGTTGAGATTATCGGAGAAAGCCCGTCACATCGGACACATCCCAAGGATCTTATATCATTGGCGCGTTTCACCGGGCTCGACCGCAGCGTCCGGCGACGCAAAACCAGAAAGCCTGCAGGCCGGGCATCAGGCGGTGACCGAGGCGCTCGCTAGACGAAATATTGCTGGCGAAGCGGTGCAGACGGGGTGGTCGCTTAGGCGACGCGTCGGCCTGTACAAAGTGGCTTTCCGTGGTGATCTGCCCAAGGTGACAGTAGTTCTTCCTCGTCTCAATGATCATGAGGCGCTGCAAGCGATGCTAAAATCTTTCGCCAAAACGGATTATCCATCTTGGGATATTCTGACGGACAACGATTTACCATCAAATTGTCACGTCAGTCTTTCGCTGACGCATGTACAAATTGATGCTGAACTTGACGGCGCGGCACGATGGCAGGCGATGGCGTTCAAGACGGATGCGCCATTTGTAATGCTTCTAGCCTCGGGCGTATCGCCATTGTCGAAGGATTGGTTGAAGCAGCTCGTGGGACAGGCCGTAATGGCCGAGGCAGATGTCGTAGGCGGACAATCGCGCCGAAATGGCCGCATCGCTGAGAACGGCTTGGTGCTTGATGGCGCAGGCGACGCCGCTCAACCACGGCTAGAAGGATCCAAGCCCAACACAGCCGGTCCCTATTTTTCAGCACAAGCTGCGCACGAAAGTCTCGCGCCGAGTTCACACGCATTGCTAGTAAAGCGAGACAGACTATTGGCGCTCAACGTATCGAGCTTGGGCGGCCACTCGCCTCTCGCGGCAGTCGCTACCGCCATGACCAAGTGCAAGCCCGGACTTGTCGTCCCTTCGGCGATCTTTGAGACGCGGGAGGCGACCAAGCGCCGCATCAGAACCAGAACCGCGCTGCCGCTCGATCGATATGTGAACGAGAATCTGATGAGGAATGGTGGTGGTTCAGCAAGAGCGGTATGCGTTCCCCTACCAGCGGGCCAAGTCACAGCCGCTTTGTTTTGCCATAATCTTGCCCATGAGGGGGCTCCGCGCACCTTGGTCGATCTGGCGATCGGACTGAAACGAAAGGGTCGGATCTCCCCAATTCTGATCTCCCCTGCCGACGGCCCATTGGGAGATGAATGCCGGCAGGCCGGGATCCCGGTTTCGATCCTGAAGGCCGATAATCTGTTGACTTGGCCAGACGCCGCTGCGGACCATCTGAAGACTAACGCCGCGGACATCGTGCTGGCCAATTCCCTTCAAAGTTGGCGCGCCCTTGAAGCAGCAAGACTTGCGGGAAAACCCGCCGTGGTATGGCAGCATGAGAGCGACGCTTGGCATTGCTTCTTCAAGAATCTGCCCGATCGAGGTGCACAGGCCTACAAGCTGCTGCAGTCGGCGTACGCCGTCGCATATGTCGCTGAAGCGACCAGGACCGCTTGGAGAGATGTCACGCAAGACAACAGCATCTTCATCCCCACGTCCCTGCCAGATTCGGCAGGAATTCGACTAGCGCCGACCAAGGAAGCCGCTCGACTACATCTCGGCCAGGACCCGAAGACGTTCCAGTTTCTGCTTCCGGGAACAGTGTGTGAGCGCAAAGGCCAAATCGACGCCATCAAGGCGTTCTCCGCTCTGCCGACAGACATCGCCGTGTCGTCTCGTCTCTTCGTAGTCGGAGCTCAACCGGAAGATGCGTATCTGAGGGCGATCAAGGCCGCGCTTGCACGCGCACCCGAACCACATAGATCCAGCATCGTTCTAACAGGCCCCGTCGAAGACATGACGCCTTGGTTCGCCGCCTCCGATGTGGTGGTATGCACGTCGCGAATAGAAAGCGCACCTCGAATCATTTTGGAAGCTATGGCTGCGGGCAGACCAATCGTGACAACGCCCGTCTATGGAATTCGGGAAATGCTCGAACCGGGTTCTGCGCTTTTCTATCAGCCAGGCGAGGACGCAGATTTAGCGCGCCTTATGGCTAAGCTCTACAGCAATGCAGAGGTTAGGGTAGGCTTGGCGACGAGAGCAGAGCGCATAATCCAAGATCGAATCAGTAATGACGAAATGATCAACGAATGGGAACGAATTCTACTTTCGGCTGCGCGATCTACGCTTTAGGAATGATCCAAGAGCGGCGGCTTGCCGTCTCCATCCTGTCGGGTCAGTATGCATTCCCGATGTGTCTATCCAACCGAGGTCGCCTTGCCCTTCTCTAAAGTTACACCCGACGCTCTTTCAACTGGGAAGTGTGGCGTTTGCGCATCTCATGGCACAACATCAAAATACTTGGAATGTAAAAGCCTAGACTCTGGATTTGCTCGACTTTGGATATGTTCCAATTGTTTCGCAATATACAATTCGACGGCAGAAGACCGA
Organism: Brevundimonas vesicularis NBRC 12165; assembly: GCF_001592205.1. Taxonomy (GTDB): domain Bacteria; phylum Pseudomonadota; class Alphaproteobacteria; order Caulobacterales; family Caulobacteraceae; genus Brevundimonas; species Brevundimonas vesicularis. The sequence goes on from NZ_BCWM01000020.1 coordinate 9,454, forward strand.
GAGATGGATGTTTTAGATTGGCAGAAAAAATGGTCTCAAATTGACGATTTTTACTCTGTTCCGCCACCGCAAGAATTCGAGGCGGCTCTAAAGAATCACGGAGCAGTATTCGACTTCTTCTCCAAGGATTTGGACCGGCAATTTTCAGGATCCTATCTTGAAGTTGGCGCGGGCGGGGGCATGATGGCTGCTGCTGCGGCAACACGATTTCAGGTGGCGAATGTCTTCGACCACGTGACCGATCGGCTTAATCAAGTCAAAGAACGCGTAGGAGATCACTACAGGATTGTCTCTGCTGATGAAATCGCCAGCCTGGAAACCGATACAGTTCTAATATGGCATGCAATGGAGCACTTCCTGGATCCCGGAGCGGTCTTTGAACTATGCGCAAAGACATTAAAGCCAGGAGGCCTTTTCTTCATACAAGTTCCAGTACTTAGCTATGAGCATGTATACCCCGGCCACTACTATTTTTATTGTGAGAGAAGCTTCGAAGTCCTGGCAAAAAATAACAACCTGAACATTTTGAAGTTTTATTACGACCACGCAATGAATGCTATGACCGTCGCATTGCAGGCGAATACAGTTTAGTTGATGGAATTAGTGAACGCGGCTCAAATGCAATTTTATCAGGGCTAGGGAACCATGGAAGCATGGATGCATGAGCGAAACGCCTAACATTGCAGGAGCTACATTCGACCAGAGGGCATCCATTGTCACACGGTATCGCCCTTGACGTCGCGCGGGCTCGAAATAGTTGATCGTATTGCCGTAGGGCCCCCAGCTAAACTGGAGCGCTACTTCACTAGTGAAGTCACCAATGCTCCACTCACTATCTACCCGCCAACGTCCTGGAGACAGCGCCAAAAATGGCCCTTCCACAAGGCCTCGGGCGCGACCAGTCAGGTCAATAACGTCGATACCGAACATATCGGCGCCCGGAACGCGTAGAAGCGACCCGTCCCACTCCGCACAGACATCCGGCCGTGTCGGCAAAATTTCGAAATGCGCCAATGTTTTTTTTGCGCGCCTGACGATATCCATATTGGGCGAATAGACGGATGCAGTTTCGCTGCGTTTTACATCCCCCAAAAGCGGCACCTGAACCCGATCTTCATCGGCATCGATGAATCTTGCGCCTCGATGGATAAGAAAATCTGCCGCAGCCATAACGCTTGAGGTCAAGCTGACGCACTCATCTCCATTGAGGTCTAGTACACTCTGTATCCACGCGGCGGCTTCGCTGGAAGATCGTCCAAGCACTACCCATTGATCAACGTCTAGACCCAAAATCTGTGCTGGGTCAGAAGTCACAAGCAGATGATTCAGCTCAGAATCTCGCTCTTCCGAAAGCGAGCCCTCATGCGTCATCCAGCCAGAAGCGGCCGCATGACGGTAAAGGTCACTACGCCATCCCTGCTCATTGTGTGATGGTATTTGGTAGACACCTACAACCGACATATCTTAAGCAGCCCGGAGCCAGGAATATACATCAACAGCCTCTCCGATATCGTCGAACATCTTGGCTCTTCCCCCCTCGACGATAAGCGCGCGCTCACAGACATGAGAGATCAAGTTCATGTCGTGTGATGCAATCAGAAACGCTCGATCTCGACGTGCGCCGAAAAGCTCCTCTGCGCATTTGGCTTGAAAACGAGCATCGCCTACGGCGACAAGCTCATCGATAAGGTAGCAGTCGAAATCGATAGCGAGAGACAGACCGAAAGCCAGCCGGGCTCGCATTCCAGATGAGTAATGCTTGACGGGTCGCTCCAGAGCGGTGCCTAGCTCGGCGAACGACTCGACGCGTTCAAACACCTCATCATAGGATCTTTCGTAGATTCTGGTGATAAAGCGAATATTGTCCAGTCCACTCAGACTGCCCTGAAAGCCGCCGCCGAAGCCGATCGGCCAGGAAGGCGACATCTTCCAGTCTACAATGCCGGCTGTGGGCGCGAGAACACCGCCTAGAATTTTTATGAGCGTGGATTTCCCCTGACCGTTCCGTCCGAGAACCGCCAAACGCTCTCCACGCCCGACATCGAAGTTCAAATCCTCAAAGAGAACCCGTGCACCAGCGCCGGAGTAACGCTTGGACAACCTCCGAACGACTAAGCCCGCATCGGCACCGTTTGTCATGAATGATGACGGCTTTCGCGGAGGCCTGCCCAGACCAGCCATCCCCCGCCATAGATCAAAAGGCAGGTGGCGAAGACAGCCAAGATCGAAAGCAAACGCTTGGGTTGCGAGGCGTCACTGGGCAAGGTCGGATCGACCACGCGATCCAGGTAGAGTTTTTGGCGCCTCGCATCGATCTGCGCCGTTTCGAGAGACGCAGAAGCCGCCGTCACGGCTCGGCTCGCAAGTTCGCGGTTCAGTATCATTGCCTCATAGGCGCCAGCCTTGCGAACTAGTGAATCATTGTCACCCGCGATCCGCCCGCGTTCGACCTCTAACTGCGCGTTGAGCGCCCTAATGCGCCCGTCCAAGGTTGGCAGAGTAGGGCTTTGAGGCGTTTGCTCAGCGACGAGGGCACGTTCAGCCCGCGCAGTCGCAAGCTCGACTGCGAGCTTGCCGATCAGTTCGGTGCTTACGCTCGCAGATTGCTCAGGGTCGAAAAACTGCTCGCGATTTCGGAAAGCCGTCAATTCACCCTGAATGGCGACGAGACGACTACGCGCTCTCTCCACCGTCATTTCAGCCTGACTTACAGCATCCTGATTTGCACGCTCGTTCAAGTTATTGATGAGGCGCTCCCCACCAATGAGCAGCTGCTGTGCGACGGCCTGCGCATCTTTTGGACTGAAAGCTTCCACCCTGAGCGTACTGATGCCGGTGGTCGCGTTATATCCGATGGTCAAATATCCCTTAAGTCCATTATGAAGTTCATCGAAGCTTCCAGACTGCCAAGGCTTGGGCACGCGGGAAAACGGGTCGGCCGCAGACTTCCCATACATTCGGCGCAAATCCAGAGTCCGAGACAATTCCCGAAGCGCTGCAGGCGACTCCACATATTCGTGAACGGCAAACGCGTCAGTCTGCGTAGACGCAATCCCCACACCCTGCAGTGCCACACCCAAAGACGAAGGCTGCTCCTTGGCCGGCGCACGGACAATGAAGCGAGCCTCGGACACATACCGGGGTGAAGCTAGCAGTAAAAAATAAATCGCGGCGATCAACGTCGGCAGCCCGACCACGAGCACCAAGGCGATCGGTACCCGCTGCAGAAAGGCTTTCTTGCCGCTCGCTTCGGCCAAGCCTGGCACAGGTCCCAAATAGGTCAGCTTGGAATCCGACATACGCACTGTCCGCTCGGTTCGATAGAGCGTGGTGAATAGGAGACTCTTATTCGATCTCCAAGTGCTTCTTTGCGCGGCTGACCATGAGCAGCCCGATCACGATGAGGACGGCCGCGCAAGCCAACAAATAGTCGGCATGATAGTAGGTGCTCACGAACTCTCCAAAAACTCCAGCCCGCACCATTTCAACCGCGTTAGGCATTGGGATGTGCAAATATGCGTCGCGATATTTGTCGGGAATCCAGGACGCCATTACAAAGGCGCCCGAGGCGGGGATCATGAGGTACATCACCACCTGAACGATTCGCTCGACGATCTCGTACTGCAGGGCCAACGCGGCAAAGATGAGAGCTATCCCCAGAGCTACCAGCGACATCAAGAACCAGCCGGAATAAAGAAGCAGCACATCGTGAGGCAGACCAACCTGGCCCAGACCGAACAGGACTGCGTAGACGACGAAGAACGCGATGGTTGCGCCCGCGACCTCCATAAGCCACCGTGACAGATAGATGTGCAGCACAGATATCTGGCGATGATAGAGCAGCCCGGCGTTTGCCTGAACTGCACTGAGACAGTGAGAAACGATATGCCGCAACAACAAGAGGCTCATATAGCCGGTCATCAAAAACGGCGCCAAGCGAACACCGTGCTCGTAGGGCGGCTTGATCACCGACCACATGATGAGAACGCCGAAGCAAAACATCAATGGCTCGGCGACGAGCCACATGAAGCCTATGCCTTCGCGGCCATACCTTGTCAGCATTTCACGCATGATGAGCGCGCCTATGATTCGTCGGTGGCGGTCGATCTGCTTCAGAACCATGTAGGGAGCTCTCGGTTGGTCTTCGCAACCGGCTAAGCCCTACCGAAGCGGTTTACAAGCGACCTCGGCCCTAGCGGGCGGATCACCCTAGCATTGCCTTGCCTTGGTTTGGGTCTTTCCGTATGCCCTTGCTTTGAAACCCATTGCTCAATCGATGGCGAGGACTATGAAGCCCAAAAGCGCCACGGCGACGACGAACCTCCCGGCCGCGTCGCAAGTCCATTCAGCTGAAACGCCAAGTGCCGATTTTCGCCTTGCCGTCCTGCAATCCGAGCTGAACTTCTACCGCAACAAGAGCCAGCGAGTTGAACGCGACATGCTCGTGCTTCGAGATGCTCTGAATCTGCAGGCTCCTGGAAACGGCGCCAGCCTGCCCTCCAGGAAAGAGCTGCAAAGACTGATTTCCGCGGACCGCCTTTATTCCGCAGCTCACGACGAGCAGCCAATCAGTTCCGAGCATGTAACCGCCTCGTCGGATACCCCGCCAGACTCGGACCGAGTTCGCATTTATGAACTCGAGAAGCAGATTCATGCATTGCAGGGCGTGATGCGCAGCCCACCGGTCCGATTGGCTAGGCTGTTGTCTGGCTGGGGACGCAATGTGAAACGGGCCTTGCGACGTAGAAGGCGGGCGCGGCCGTGAAGCGGCGCGTCCTAGTCACTGGCGCCAACGGCTATATTGGCCGTCACGTCGTTGAGAGCCTTCTACAGCGCGGCGATGTTGTCTATATCACCTCATCAAAGCCAGATGACTTTGGCGGCGAGGTCCGACGGCTTGACCAAAGCTGTTTCGACTTGGACATCGGGCGCATCACCGAGACCTGCGACAGCTGCATCCACCTCGCTTGGCGCGACGGATTCCGACACAATTCGGACGCCCACATGGCCGATCTATCGGCCCACTATCTCTTCCTGAGCTCACTATGCGCTGGAGGCCTGAAGAGCCTCACGGTCATGGGAACCATGCATGAGGTCGGTTATTGGGTAGGGCCTATCGACGAGCACACGCCGACCGATCCCCATTCGTTGTACGGAATTGCGAAGGACAGCCTTCGAAAGGCGCTTACTGCAAATCTGAAAGACAGCAGAACGGATTTTCGCTGGCTTCGCGCCTTCTACATCACGGGCGATGACCGGCACAGCCAATCCGTTTTCGGCAAGATACTCCGGAGTTATGAAGACGGTAAGCGGACCTTCCCCTTCACATCAGGTCGCAATCAGTGCGACTTCATTGATGTTGCTGAACTCGCAAGGCAAATCGTAGCAGCAGATGCACAGTCCAAAATCTTGGGCGTTATCAACTGTTGCTCTGGACAACCGGAGGCCTTGGCTGCTCGAGTCTTGAGGTTCTTGTCCGAAAATGGAATAGCGATGGACCTGCAGTACGGGGCCTTCCCGGATCGGGAATACGATTCGCCCAGTATCTGGGGCGACGCGTCAAAAATTAGGCAAATACTAGCAGCCACCGCATCCGAAATTACGGAGACATGAATTGCGCGTTCTATATATACTCGGATGCAACGAAGGGCCTAGCAAACGATATCGTGTCTTCAATCACATCGAAGCTCTCAAAGCGGCAGGTCATCACGCTGAATGGATTTGGGACATTCACCCCGAGCGCTTGGATTCCGAATACATCTCATCGTTCTCGATCGTTATAAACTTCCGTGGAGGATATAACGAACGCAGTGGGCAACTGTTTAACTTCGTTAAATCTTTCGGAATCCCGTTAGTCTACGATGTAGACGATCTAGTGTTCGATGCGTCCGCCGTTGATCAGATCGACGTCTATCGACGCATGACACCAGCAGAGCAGCAAGAATACTTGAGCGGAATTCGCTCTATATCTCGCGCTATGAAAAGTGCTGAATATCACACGACCTCGACGTCGTTTCTGGCATCCTACATCGAAAGATACACCGGTAAGGATGCATGGGTCATTCCGTTCGGCCTGAATGATCGCCAAGTGGAGATCGCCGCCCTCACGAACCCTCCTTGCGATTCCCCACGCTTCATTGGCTATCTAAGCGGCACCAAGACACACCAGAAGGATTTCGCCGAGGCGGCGCCCGCCGTGGCGCGCATTTTGAAAGAATATGACGACGTCTATCTCAAGGTGGTTGGATTTCTAGACACAGAAAAACTGCTGCCCGGCCTGGAAGACAAAATCGTTAAGGTTGATCTGCTGAATTGGGAGGACCTCGTTCTTGAAACGGCGTCTCTTTGGATCAATCTCGCCCCTTTCGAAATCGATAGCCTGTTCTGCCACGCCAAGAGCCAGCTCAAATTTGTCGAAGCCGCGCTTTCTAGGGTTCCTACCATAGCAAGTCCGGTTCCCTCGTTCGCCGAGAGCATAACCTCCGGCCTGAACGGAATTCTGGCCCGGACCGAAGCCGAATGGCACCAAGCGCTGAGCACCTTGCTGGATAATCATGATCTGCACGAACAAATGAGCCGCGAAGCTCATCGCGCCGCCCTATCGCGCTTTTCCCCTCAAGCGATAGGGCATCGATTGGTGGAGGTCTATCAAGACATTATTCAGCAACATGAAGTCAAAAGATCAGTGAGCGCGCCGAAAGACCGTCACGGTCTTCGCAAGGTCGGCGGCTTGTCGATTACGTGGATCATTCCCCAGCCCTTCGAAGCTTCCGGAGGTCACAGAAACATCTTCCGTGCCATCCGCTATTTGGGCGAGTTCGGCCACACCTGTAAAGTCCACATTCTTCCAGATAATCATAGATTCTCAAATGGGGCCGAGGTTGCCGAGTTTATTACCCTTGAATTCTTCAATCTTTATGCTGACGTTATATTGGGTGTCGAAGATATAGGAAACTGCGATATCCTGGTCTCTACTTTCTGGACGACAGCCTACGTGTCCAAGGATAATTCCGAAAAGGCTGCGTTACAGGTCTACTTCCTGCAAGATTTCGAGCCGATGTTCTATCCAATGGGCACCGAATATGTGCGCGCCATGGCGTCTTACGATTTCGGCTTCCACTTCATCACCTCAGGACCTTGGCCTTTAAAAATGTTGGCGGCGACAGTTGGCGAAAAGGAAGGTGATTTCTTCCGCTTCCCGATTGATCGCCAGATATATTACCCCGATATTATCGGACACGGGTCGCGCATGAAGGTCGCCTTCTTCGCCAGACCGCATATGCCGCGACGTTGCTACCCGTTAGGCGTAGCTGCATTGGCCTTAGTCAAGAAAATCCACCCTGACGTCGAGATAGTTTTCTACGGGGACAAGGGCGAAGCCTATAGCGACGTTCCGTTCGAGTTCACCAATCTTGGAATGACGGAAACAATCGAAGAGCTGGGAGATTTATACAGAACCTCCACGGTTGGCCTGTGCTTCTCGACGACGAACCCGTCTCTCGTGCCCTTCGAAATGATGGCTTGCGGATGCCCGGTCGTCGATCTCTCTGCAAACGGCAACGTCGTCAACTACGACAACGCGGACAATGCCGTGCTGGTCGATCCCACACCGGAAGCTATCGCCGCAGGCATTTGCTCGGTTCTGGAAGATGAAGACCTGCGACAACGCCTGTCCGCCAACGGCATCGAACTGGCTGCTCAGTTCCCGACGGAAGTCGAAATGGCCAAGCTGATTGAAGGGTATATGAAAAGCGCTCTCGATAAGAAAAGAATCAGCCAGTCGCTTCATTCGCAGACAATCGTAAAGCCGATGATTTCGTCTCAAAAACGAGCAGGCTAGGCTCTCGGTACTTCCGCAAGGGCAACTTCCTTTCGGAAGTACTTGGCCGCTACAAGTTCAACAGCGCCGGGTCTCCACCTTGCGCGGCGATATTGACGCTGATCGCCTTCTCGGCCGCGTAGCGGATCAGGCTGTTGGGGCCGCCGGCCTTGGGGCCCGTACCTGACAGACCTTCACCGCCAAAGGGCTGTACGCCGACCACGGCGCCGGTGATCGAGCGGTTGACGTAGACGTTTCCGGCGGGGACCAAGTCGACGACTTCGGCGGCGAAGGCTTCGATGCGGCTGTGGACGCCCAGGGTCAGGCCGTAGCCGCGGGCGGCGAGTTTGCCGGCGACCGACTTCAGGTCGGACGGAGCGTAGCGGTAGATGTGCAGGATGGGGCCGAAGACCTCACGCTCCAAGAAGTCGGGCGTGGGGATTTCTGCGATGGTGGGGGCGAACAGATCGCCCTTGTCGGCGCCCATCGGCAGGGCGGCGCGGGCGACGATCTTCGCTTCCTTCGACAGGCGCTCGACGTGGGCTTCGAGGGCGCGACGAGATTCGGGATCGATGACCGGGCCGATGTCGGTCTTAGGATCGGCGGGGTCGGCGACGGTCTGGACCGCCAGAGCGCCCTTCAGGCCCTCGATCAGGGCGTCGGCCGAATCCTTGGGCACATAGAGGACGCGTAGGGCCGAACAGCGCTGGCCGGCCGAGCCGAAGGCCGACTGGATCACGTCGTCGATGACCTGTTCCTTCAACGCCGTCGTATCGATGAACATGCCGTTCAGGCCGCCGGTCTCGGCGATGAAGGGGATGATGGCGCCGGGCCGTGCGGCGATGGCGCGGTTGATGGCGGCGGCCGTGTCGGTGCCGCCGGTAAAGGCGACGCCGTCGATGCCCGGATGGGTGACCAAGGCCGCGCCGACCGTCTCGCCTCGCCCGGGAACCAGCGCCAACAGGTCGGGGGTCAGGCCAGCCTTGTGATACAGGCGTACGGCCTCGGCGGCGATCAGCGGCGTCTGTTCAGCGGGCTTGGCCAGCACGGCGTTGCCGGCGGCGAGGGCCGCGGCGATCTGGCCGGTGAAGATGGCCAGGGGGAAGTTCCACGGCGAGATGCAGGCGAAGACGCCGCGCCCGTGCAGGAACAGCTGGTTGGTCTCGCCGGTCGGACCCTTCAGGGTCTCGGGGGCGGTGAAGTCGCGTTCGGCAAGCAGGGCGTAGTAGCGGCAAAAGTCTGCGGCCTCGCGCACCTCGGCGACGCCGTCGTTCAAGGTCTTGCCCGCCTCGCGGCTGAGCAGGGCGACCAGCCGATCCAGATCGGCCTCCAGCGCCTCTGCCATGGCGCGAAGGACGATGGCGCGTTTCGCCCCGCCCTGGCGGTCCCATTTGACCTGAGCCTCGGCGGCCGCCTGAACGGCGGCGTCGATGTCAGCCGTCTCGGCTTCCGAGACATGGCCCAGCACCTGTGATCGATCGAAGGGATTGGTCACGTCCTGAGCGTTAAGGCCGGCGCGCAGTTTGCCGCCGATGATGGGACCGCTGGTCAACTTCTCGCGGTCGACCAGTTCCAGCGCCCTGGCGTGAGCTTCACGGTCGGCAGCCTGAGAATAATCGCGGCCGAGGGAGTTCTTACGATCGCCGTACATGTCTTTCGGAACCGGAATCTTGGGGTGACGGTCGGGCGCCTGCTCGACCAGGAAAATGGGATCGGCCGCGACGGCCGAGGCGGGCACGCGCTCGTCCAGAAGGGCATGGACGAAGGAGGAGTTGGCGCCGTTTTCAAGCAGGCGACGCACCAGATAGGGCAGCAGTTCCTCGTGCCCGCCAACGGGGGCGTAGGCGCGGACGATGACGGTTTCATCGGTCCAGGCCTCCTGAGCGGCGTCATAAAGCGCCTCGCCCATGCCGTGCAGCCGCTGGTGCTCGACCTTGACGCCGTGATTACGCGCCATACGCCGCACGGCCGCCAGGGTGTGGGCATTGTGACTGGCGAACTGGGAATAGATGGCCGGCGCGGCCTCTATCATGGCCTTGGCGCAGACCAGGTAGTTCAGATCGGTCGCCGCCTTTGTCGTATAGACAGGGTAGTCGGTGCGGCCGAACACTTGGGCGCGCTTGATCTCGGTGTCCCAATAGGCGCCTTTGACCAGGCGCACCATCAGACGACGGCCCGAGCGCCGGGCGAGGTCGGCGACGCGTTCAATCGTTTCCAGCCCGCGCTTCTGATAGGCCTGAACCGCCAGACCCAGGCCGGTCCAGCCGCCCAGTGACGGCTCGTGCGCCAGCCGGTCCAGCAGTTTCAGCGACAGAGCCAGACGGTCCGCCTCCTCGGCATCCATCGTATAGTTGATGTCGTATTTGGCCGCGATCTGGGCTAGGCGCAGGATGCGGGGATACAGGGTCGCCCAGACGTCATCCTCATGCGTCGCCTCATAGCGGGGCGACAGGGCCGACAGTTTCACCGAGACTCCGTGGCCGTGCTCCGGCCCCTGCCCCTTCGACGTCTTGCCCACCGCCTCGATGGCGTCGGCATAGATCTTCTCATATCGGTCGGCGTCGGCCATGGTCCGGGCGCCCTCGCCCAGCATGTCGAAACTGCACAGCCAGCCTTCCTTGTTCGATCGTTTGAGCGCGCTCTGGATGGTGCGGCCGACGACAAACTGCTCGCCCATGATCTTGACCGCCGTGGCCACGGCTTGGCGAATGACCGGCTCGCCTAGACGACCGGCGATCCGCTTCAGGAAGCCGGGCAGGTCGCTGCGGGCCTCGTCGTCCACATCGACCAGCTTGCCGGTCAGCATCAGACCCCAGGTCGACGCGTTGACGAACAGGCTGTCCGACTGACCCAGGTGGGCGGCCCAGTCGGCCGAGCCGATCTTCTCGGCGATCAAGCGGTCGCGGGTGTCCTCGTCCGGCACGCGCAGCAGGGCTTCGGCCAGACACATCAGGGCCAGACCCTCTCGGGTGCCCAGCGAGAATTGCTGCAGGAAGCTTTCGACGACCCCCTGCTTCTTCTGGCTGCGGCGGGCGTGTTCCACCAAAGCCGTCGCCTCGGCGACCACATCCGCCCGTTCGTTCGCATCCAGAGGCATGCGCGCCAGATTGGCGGCGACGGCCTCGCGTTCATCGCGGAACTTGTGCGCGTCCAGACCGTCCCAGGCGGCCAGGCGCGAAGGCATGAAGGCGGGCGTGGTCATCAGTGACAAATCCTGTGGATTTCAGCCGTATATTCCGGAGTTCATTGAAGGTGCTTCGTATGATACGAACCCAGGCCGAAGATCGTTCGGTGCAATGTCGTGATTTCTGATGATCGATATCGACGCCGTTGATCGCCGCATCCTGCGGGTGCTCCAGACCGACGCCCGCATTTCCAACGCCGAACTGGCGAGGCGCTGCAATCTGTCGCCTGCCGCCTGTTTCGAACGGGTCAAAAGGCTGCGCGAAAAGAAGATCATCACCGGCTATGCCGCCATGATCGACCCGGCTCAGGTCGGCCGAGACCTGCTGATCTTCGTCGAGGTCCTGCTGGACCGCACCACCGGCGACGTCTTCGAAGCCTTCGCCGCCGCCGTTCGCAGTCAGCCGGAGGTGCTGGAATGCCACATGGTCGCCGGCGGCTTCGACTATCTGATCAAGGCCCGCGTCGGCGACATGGACGCCTACCGCGCCTTCCTGGGCGATGTGCTGGTGCGGATGCCGGGCGTCCGCGAAACCCGGACGTATGCGGTGTTGGAAGAGGTCAAATCGACGACGGTGCTGCCTCTGTAGGGAGGCTAAAAAATACTTTTGATTGTGGCCTAGCCACCTAGAGCTTTGCGGCAGGTGACGGACGCTCTCAGTTCCCCTAAGCCTGCACGCACAACAACAAGGTACGACGCCGTCGCCAATGCCGGTTATTTTCCCTGTCATCATGTGCGGCGGTTCCGGCACGCGCTTGTGGCCCGCGTCGCGACCGTCGCGCCCAAAGCAGTTCATTCCCCTGTCAGGCAACCGGTCCCTGTTTCAGGAGACCGTCGAGCGCGTCGTCGATCTGACCGGCTCAGAGGGTAGGCTGATCGTCATTGGCGGCGCTGCGCATCGACAGGCGATTTGCGAACAGTTGAAGGAGCTGGGACGCGACGCAATCGTCCTTCTGGAACCCGAAGCACGCGAATCCGCCGCCGCCATGGCCGCCGCCGCCATCTGGACCAGACGACAGCATCCTGATGCGGTGAATTTGTTCGTCGCGTCCGATCACCACATCCCAGACGGCGACGCGTTTCGCGCTGCAGTCCTTACGGCAAGCGAGGCCGCACACACCGGCCGCATCGTCACGTTTGGCGTCGTGCCTTCTGGCCCCTCGTCGGCCTATGGATACATTGCCCCCCGCAGCGAGGGGTTGGCGGAGGTCAAGGCCTTCGTTGAAAAGCCCGACCTCGTCACCGCGGAACGCTATATCGCCGAAGGTTATCTGTGGAACAGCGGCAACTTTGTCGTCCGCGCCGATGTCCTTCAAGATGAGCTCCGCCAGGCCACCGCAGGCCTGATCGAGGCTGTTTCTGATGCGCTCGATTCTTCGCTCTCGGACGGCGGCGCGATCCTCTTGGGCCGCAGATTCGGCGATGCGCCGAAGATCTCCATCGATTACGCCGTCATGGAAAAAACCCGGCGTGCCGCCGTCCTGCCGGTCGGGTTCGATTGGTCGGACCTCGGCGCCTGGGACGCCGTTCACCGGTCGGGAGAGGGCGACGTCGGCCTGCATGTGTTCGAGGACGCCGAGAACTGCCTGGTCCGGGCCTGCGACGGCGTCCTGGTCGCCGCCGTCGGCGTGTCCGATCTCGCCATCGTGGTCGAACGGGACGCGGTATTGGTTACCGATCTGGCGCGGAGCCAGGACGTACGAAAGATCGTGAGTCGATTGGAGGGGCTGTCGCCGCGCCATCTCGACTTCCCGCAGACGCCTCAGGAAACGCTTGAGCAGGGCGCGACGCGCTTCGCGGCGTGGATGCGGCAAACGGCGCTGCCGACCTGGTGCACATTAGGTCAGAACGCCGAGGGCGGCTTCGAGGAGTTGCTGGCCCAGGACGGGCGGCGACTTCCGGCCTCACGACGCGCCGTCGTGCAGGCGCGCCAGCTCCAAGTCTATTCCGCAGCAGGTCGTCTCGGTTGGTCCGGGCCTTGGAACGCTGTGGTCACATCAGGCTTGGCCTGGACACGCCAGCGCCTCGTGAAGACTGATGGGCGGATGCGGACTCGGTTGTCTTTCTCCGGCGCGCCCGAAGACGACACGACAACCATCTATGATCAGGCCTTCCTTCTCTTCGCCCTGGCCGACATTTCGATCGCCATGCCCGCGGCAGCCGTCGAGGATCAGGCGGCCCAAATCCGCGATCACTTGGTGGCTTCCATGAACGCTGACGGCGGTGTCGTGGAAACTGGCGACCATCCCTATCAAGCGAACGCGCATATGCATCTGCTAGAAGCGGCGCTCGCGTGGGAGGACGCAGGAGGCGACTCGTGCTGGGCAGGGCTTTCGGATCGGATCGTCGCCTTGGCGCGAAAACCGTTCATCGATGCCGACACCGGCATGATCCGAGAATACTTCTCTTCCGACTGGTCTCCGGCAGCCGGCGGCGACGGTTCGCTGATAGAGCCCGGTCATCAGTTTGAATGGGCCTGGCTTCTGGCTCGTTACGCCAGAGCCCGCGCCGACGCTGAGACACTCGAGGTGGCTTGGCGACTGTTCGAGGCTGGCCTGAAGGGTATTGATCTCTCGCGGGGGGTGGCGATCGATGCGATGGATATCGACGGCTCGATCCGAAGCGCGCGGGCGCGCCTGTGGCCGCAGACGGAATGGCTGAAGGCCGCCCTGATCCTCGCGTCGTCTTCAGACGATGGTCGACGCGATCTGTGCCTGATGCAAGCCGCCAAAGCGCAGCGCGCCCTCTGGCGTTATCTGACGCCCGTCGGTCTGTGGCGCGACAAAATGCTGGAGAGCGGCGATTTCATCGACGAGCCAGCGCCTGCCAGTTCTCTCTACCACATCATGGCCGCCTATAGTCAGGTCAGGGCCACGCTAGGAGGCCTGCGCCCCGATCTCGCCTCTGCGCTGGATTTATAAGGCTGCCGACATCCATCTCGCCTTCGTCATGCGAAACGTCTAGAAGTTCGCCCCTTACTCAACGGCTCAGGGTCCGCCCGCCTCAATGCGCATCGTTCTGGCCACCGACGCCTGGGAACCCCAGGTCAACGGCGTCGTCCGCACCCTGACGCGCACCGTCGCGGAATGTCGCGGCATGGGCCATGAGGTCGAGGTCATCGAACCCAGTCTGTTCAAGACCATTCCCTGCCCCACCTATCCGGAAATCCGGCTGGCGCTGGGAGCGGAAGAAGAAATCCGCGAGATGCTTCGCGCCTTCGAACCCGAGGCCGTCCACATCGCAACCGAGGGACCAATCGGCATCGCCACGCGCCGCATCTGCGTGGAGTGGAAGCTGCCGTTTACGACCAGCTATCACACCAAATTCCCCGAATATGTCTCGGCGCGTTTTCCGATCCCGGTTCAGGTCGGCTACGCCTATATGAAGTGGTTCCACAAGCCCTCGGGACGGCTGATGGTGGCGACGCCGACCCTGCGCGACGAGCTGGTCGAGCATGGTTTCAAGAACGTCTCGCCTTGGTCGCGGGGCGTGGACACGGATGTGTTCAATCCCGATTTGGAGCGCATCTACGACGAGCTTGGGGGCAAGGACTGGCCCCGGCCCTTCTTCCTGAACGTCGGGCGTGTGGCGGTCGAGAAGAATATCGAGGCCTTCCTGCAACTCGACCTGCCCGGCACCAAGATCGTCGTCGGCGATGGCCCGGCCCGCGCCGAGCTCGAAGAGAAATATCCGGATGCCAAATTCCTCGGCGCCAAGTTCGGCGACGACCTGGCCCGCTGTTTCCGCGACGCCGACGTTTTCGTCTTCCCCAGCTGGACAGACACCTTCGGTCTGGTGATCCTCGAAGCTATGGCGGCCGGGACGCCGGTCGCCGCCTATCCGGCTCACGGCCCGATCGACATCATTCCCGGATCGAACGCAGGCGCAATCGATAAGGACCTCAAGACCGCCTGCCTGCAGTGCCTTGATCTCGATCGCAAGGCTGTGCGCGCCTATGCTGAAAAATTCAGCTGGCGCGCTTCGGCCGAGCAGTTCGTCGAGAACCTGCAACCCTATCCGGAACCCGAGCGCGGGCGATTCTGGCGTCGCCTGCGACGCATCGCCCGTATCCGCAAACGCGCCGCCGCCTGATCCAATTAGAATGCTCAAGCCCAGGCAGGACCTGAAGCCGAATACCGCCGATTACGAAACCCAGGCCTTGGTCAAGCCGACAGGCTTTCGCGAATACGACGCGCGCTGGATCCTGGAAAAAGAGATCAACCTTCTCGGCATTCAAGCGCTGGGCCTTGGCTTGGCCACCTATATCCACGAGAACGGCGTCGCGCCCAAGATCGTCACCGGCCATGACTTTCGTGGCTACAGCCTCAGCGTCAAACAGGCGCTGATCCTGGGGCTGCTGGAAGGCGGGATGGAGGTTCTGGACGTGGGCCTGGCCTTGTCGCCGATGGCCTATTTCGCTCAGTTCGAACTGGATGCGCCGTGCGTCGCCATGGTCACCGCCAGCCACAACGAGAATGGCTGGACCGGGGTGAAAATGGGGGCGAACAAGCCCCTGACCTTCGGCCCCGACGAGATGGGCCGCCTGAAAGAGATCGTTCTGAACGGCGAGGGCGTGGCCCGCCCCGGCGGCAAGCTGGTGCGCGTCGATGACGTCCGCGAAACCTATGTCGCCGACGTGGCCTCCAAGGTGCAGATCAAGCGTCCCCTAAAGGTCGTCTGCGCCTGCGGCAACGGCACAGCCGGCGCCTTCGCCCCCGACGCTCTGCGCCGGATGGGCGTCGAGGTGATCGAGATGGACACCGACCTCGACTACACCTTCCCGAAATACAATCCGAACCCGGAAGATCACGCCATGCTGGTGCAGATGACCCAACGGGTGCGTGAGACGGGCGCCGATCTGGCCCTTGGCTTCGACGGCGACGGCGACCGTTGCGGCGTGGTGGACGACACGGGCGAGGAAATCTTCGCCGACAAGATCGGCCTGATGCTGGCCCGCGACCTGTCCAAGGTCTATCCGGACAGCACCTTTGTCGTCGATGTGAAGTCGACCGGCCTCTACAAGACCGACGAGGTCCTGAAAGCCAATGGCGCCGAGGTCGTCTACTGGAAGACGGGCCACTCCTACATCAAGCGCAAGACCGCCGAACTTGGCGCCCTGGCCGGCTTCGAGAAGTCGGGCCACTTCTTCATGGCGGGCGATCTGGGCCACGGCTACGACGACGGTCTAGTCGCTGCGGGCGCGGTTCTGGCCATGCTGGATCGCAATCCGGACCAAAAACTCAGTGAACTGAAGACCGCCCTCCCAGACGCCTGGACCAGTCTGACCATGTCGCCCCATTGCGACGACGAGCTGAAGTACGGCGTGCTGGAGCGGATCGTGAAGGAATACTCCGACCTGGCCGACGCTGGCGGCGAAATCCTGGGCCGCAAGATCGTCGAGGCCATCACCGTCAACGGCGTTCGCGTGCATCTGGAAGACGGCTCATGGGTCCTGGTCCGCGCCTCGTCCAACAAACCGGAGCTGGTCGTGGTGGTCGAGAGCATGCGGTCCGAAGACGACATGCGCGATCTGTTCCGCAAAGAGATCAAGCCGCGCCTGGCCGCCTATCCTGAAATCGGCGCCTTCAACCAAGAAATCTGAAAGATCACAGCGGACTGAACCAATCGCGCTCGTGACCGCTTCCCTCTCGGCTGAGGCCAGGAGGGAAGATTGCCGCGCTACTTTTTCCATACCCAGAACGGAGATTGCATCCGCGACGATCAGGGCGAGGAACTGAGGAGCGTTGACGCGGCCCGCGAGGAGGCCGTCGCCGTGCTGGGCGAAATCCTTCGCTACCGAGGCGCGTCGTTCTGGACGACCCGCGCCTTCAGCGTCATCGTCACGGATACCGAAGGTCGAACGGTCGTCAGCGTCACGGCGTCCGCATCCGATCAGGCGCCCGAGGGCTGGACATTGACGGGGGACGCGTGATGACCAAGGGTGGCAGCGTCTCAAAGATCACCACGCTGGTCGACAAATTGTCGCTTCGGGACCGGCTCAATCCCGAAGAGATAGAGGCGTTAAGCGCAGTCCTCGATGCGCCCAAAACCGTCTCCGCCGGATCCGATATCGTGCGCGAGCACACCCGCCCGCTGCACAGCACCCTTCTGATTTCGGGCTTTTCCGCGCGTTACTCCACGCTGGAGGACGGGTCGCGTCAGATCACGGAAATCAATGTGTCCGGCGACTTCATCGACCTGCACAGCCTGTTGATGAAGCAGATGGATCACGGCGTCGTCGCCCTGACCGACTGCGTGATCGCAGAGGCGCCGCACAGCGGCTTGATCGACATCACCGAGCGACATCCACACCTGGGCCGACTGCTTTGGCTGGACACCATCATCGACGCCGCCATCCATCGACAGTGGCTGGTGGCCATGGGCCGGCGCAGCGGCCTGGGCCATCTGGCGCATCTGGTGTGCGAGCTTTACCTGCGCCTCCAGGCCGTCGGCCAAACAGGTGATTTGACCTTCGAACTCCCGCTGACGCAAACGACCTTGGGTGATGCGCTGGGCCTCTCGACCGTCCATGTCAGCCGCCTGATTTCCGAGCTTCGCAGCGAGGGGGTCGTCGCTTGGGCGGGCGGGCGCATCGATATTGTCGACTGGCGTCGCTTGGCCGAGATCGCCGAGTTCGACCCCACCTATTTGCGCCTGCAATCCGAGCCCGTCTGATCACTTAACGCATGTTATCGCACCGAACGGCGATCGGCCGTCTAGACGGGGCATGTCCCAGTCGAACCTCGCGCACGCTCTGTTGTCTGCCCTTGCAGTTCAGGGCCTGGACGAAGGTGACGCCTTCTTCGCCGAGGCTGGCGCACGAACCTCAACCACACAGAATGGCGAAGCTGTCGTCACACAGATCTTGTCGGGTGTCGTGGCGCGGATCGGGCTCGACGGCGCTCTGTCGCATGGGCTGGCGTCCAGCTACGACGTAATCAACTTCGACGCTGTATTGGGCGGCGGTGAGCCAGAGTCGGCCGTTTGGTTGACGGCCGGACGATATCTGACCTTCTCCGCTCGCAAGCTGGCGCAAAAGATTGATCGCGACAGTCTGGTCGAGATGGCGTTGATTGATCTTCGCCGTCGCAACATCGCCCTTCAGGCTGAGCTTTCGCGCCACGCCACATTGAAAGTCAGCCAACGCCTGGCCGCCCTATTGCTCGACGTTCACGACCGAAGGGGAGGCGACGTCCTCGCCCTGCGTCAAACCGAGTTGTCGCATTTGATGGCTGTGCGACGCGCCAGCATATCGACCGCCTGCACCGAACTATGCGCCGCCGGCGCCGTGCGGCTGCGGCGCGGCGCGATCCAGATCACCGATGCAGACGCCCTGCGGCAGATGACGGACGAGGCCTATTCGACCGTGACAGACTTGGCCAGGTTGCGGGGCTGATCGACGTCGGTGCCCTTCTGGACGGCTGTGTAATAGGCCAAAAGCTGCACCGGCACGGCATAGACCAGGGGCGCGATCAGCGGGTGACAGTCGGGGGCGTGGATGCGGCGAATGCCGGCGCCGTGCGGATCGGGCGCCTTTTCCGGCGCGATCATGATGACCGGGCCGCCCCGCGCGGCGACCTCTTGTAGATTAGACGCGGTCTTTTCGAACACGTCGTCCAGCGGAGCCAGGGCGATTGTCGGGGTCTCTTCATCGATCAAGGCGATGGGGCCATGTTTTAACTCTCCGGCGGCATAGCCCTCGGCGTGAATATAGCTGATCTCCTTCAGCTTCAGCGCGCCCTCCATGGCCAGCGGGAACATGGCGCCCCGGCCTAGGAAAAGGACATCGTCGGCCTTTGACAGGTCATGGGTCACGGCGCGAATGCTATCGCCCATTGTCAGGGCCTCAGCGATCAGGCGCGGGCTTTCGAACAGAGCCTTGACCAGTTCGGCCTCGGTCGCAGCATCGATCCGGCCGCGCGCCACGCCCGCCGCCACGGCCAAGGCCAGCAGGGCCGCGACTTGGGCGGTAAAGGCCTTGGTCGAGGCGACGCCGATCTCGGGTCCGGCATGGGTGGGCCACAAAACGGCCGCTTCGCGCGCCATCGACGACGAATGGACATTGACGACGGCGGCGGTCTGCAACCCTTGCGCCTTGCACCACGTCAGGCTGGCCAGGGTGTCGGCCGTCTCGCCCGACTGGCTGACGGCGACCGCCAGCGTCTTGGGCGACACGGCAGGCGAGCGATAGCGGAACTCGGACGCGATCTCGACGTCGCAGGGCAGGCCGGCCAGCTTCTCGAACGCATAACGGCCGATCTGGCCGGCGTAAAAGGCCGTGCCGCAGGCGACGATCTGGATGCGGTCGATGGCGGCGAAATCGACGGGATTGGTCTTGGCCTTTCCCGTCACCAGGTCGAGATATTCCGACAAGGTGTGCTGGACGCTGTCGGGCTGTTCATGGATCTCCTTTTCCATGAAGTGGCGATATTCGCCCTTCTCGACCATGGCCGAGGAGGCCGAGACCTGAACGATGGCGCGTTCGACCGGCTTGCCCGCCACGTCGAACATCTGAGCGCCGGCCTTGGTCACGGCGACGTAATCGCCCTCTTCCAGATAGGAAATCTTTTGGGTGAACGGACCGACGGCTAGCGCGTCCGACCCCAGATACATCTCGTCCTCGCCCCAGCCGACGACCAGAGGGCTGCCGCGTCGCGCGCCCAGTATTAGGTCGTCCGTCCCGTCGATCAGCACCGCAAGCGCATAGGCGCCCGTCAGGCGGTTCAAAGTGGTCTTGAACGCCTCCAGAGGGCTGCGGCCCGTATTCAGTTCGGCGTCCAGCAGGTGGGCGATGACCTCGGTGTCGGTCTGGCTTTCGAAGACATGGCCTTCGGCGGCCAGTTCGGCCTTCAGCTCAGCGAAGTTCTCGATGATGCCGTTGTGGACCAGGGTGACGCGCCCAGCCTTGTGCGGGTGGGCGTTCTCCGTCGTCGGCGCGCCGTGCGTGGCCCAGCGGGTATGGCCGATGCCGACCGTCGCCGTCATCGGATCCTCGGCCAGGACGGCTTCCAGATTGCGGATCTTGCCCTTGGCGCGGCGGCGCTCGACCGACCCGTTCACGACTGCGGCGACGCCGGCGGAATCATAGCCGCGGTACTCCAGCCGTTTCAGGCTGTCGATCAGCCGGGGAACGACAGGACCATTGCCGGTGACGCCGATGATGCCGCACATGAGCGAAGGCTCCGAGAAGTCAGGATAAGGGCGCCGCTTTGCACTGGCGGCGATCCGGGGCTAAGCCACACATCAAGCCCCACCGGCCGTCTATGCAATCTTAAGGCGGGCCGCATCAAAAAAGGGGTTTCGGAACGTTACCCGAAACAAAGGACCAGGCCTTGGGCGACAGAAAATATTTCGGCACCGACGGCATTCGCGGCCGCGCCAACACCTATCCGATGACGGCCGAAGTCGCGCTGCGCGTGGGTCTGGCCGCCGGGAAACTGTTCCGCACCGACGACGACCGCCGCCATCTGGTGGTGATCGGCAAGGATACCCGCCTGTCAGGCTATACGATCGAGCCGGCCTTGGTCGCCGGTTTCGCTTCGGTCGGAATGGACGTGCGCACCTTCGGGCCCGTGCCGACGCCTGGCGTGGCCATGCTGACCCGCTCGATGCGCGCCGATCTGGGCGTGATGATATCGGCCTCGCACAACGACTATGCCGACAACGGCATCAAGCTGTTCGGGCCGGACGGTTACAAGCTGTCGGACGAGATCGAACTGAAGATCGAGGCCATGATGGATCAGGGTCTCGACCAAGGCCTGGCGCCGTCGAACAAACTGGGCCGGGTCAAACGCATCGACGACGCCCAGGCCCGCTATATTGAGATCGCCAAACAGGCCTTCCCCAAGCGGCTGACGTTGCAAGGCCTGCGCATCGCCGTCGATTGCGCCAACGGCGCCGGCTACAAGGTCGCGCCGACCACCCTGTTCGAACTGGGCGCCGAAGTCTTCCCCGTGGGCGTGACCCCGAACGGCACCAACATCAACGCCGAGTGCGGCTCGACCCATCCGGCGACCCTGGCCGATGCGGTCAAACGCTACCGCGCCGATATCGGCATCGCCCTGGACGGCGACGCCGACCGACTGATCATCTGCGACGAGACGGGTCGGGTCGTGGACGGCGATCAGATCATGGCCCTTGTCGGGCTGGACTGGGCCAGGCGCGGCCTCCTGACCGGAGGTGGCGTCGTGGCCACCGTCATGTCCAATCTGGGGCTGGAGCGTAAACTGAAAGCCGAAGGCCTGAGGCTAGAGCGCACCAAGGTCGGCGACCGCTATGTCATGGAACGGATGCGCGAAGGCGGTTTCAACATCGGCGGCGAGCAGTCGGGCCACATCATCCTGCACGACCACGCCACCACCGGCGACGGCCTGATGGCGGCGCTGCAGGTGCTGGCCGTCCTGGTCGAATCCGGCAAGCCGATGAGCGAACTGGCCCGCCAGTTCGAGCCCGTGCCGCAAAAGCTGGAGAACGTCCGCTTCACCGCCGACAAGCCGCTGGAGACCGACACGGTCAAGGCCGCCATCGCCGAGGCCGAGGCGGCGCTGAACGGCTCGGGCCGCCTGCTGGTGCGGCCATCGGGCACGGAAAAACTGATCCGCGTCATGGCCGAGGGCGACGACGAGGCGCTGGTCAAGCGGGTGGTGGCCGATGTGGCGGGCGCGGTGCGCTCAGCCTAGGGCTTGCACGCCGCCGGCGGGTCTCCGTCGCGTTCCCACAGTTTGCAGGACCGGTCGATCTCTCCCTGGATCAGGTCGCAGGGGTTGGCGGCGTTGCAGGGCGGGCGGGTCGCCGGGCTGACCTGGATGCAGCGCTCGACCAGCCGGGCCGAGGCGGCGGCGCCGATGGCTTCGCGGCAGGGAACCTCGCTGATCGGCACCGGCTGAGCGGGCATGTCTGGACCCTCGGGAATGCTGGCCTCAGGGTCCTCGGCCGGTTTGGCGGCTTCCTTCTCCGCAGCCGCCGGCTTGACGGGCGCGGCAGGCGGCGGAGCGTCCGGCGCCAGTGGAACCGCGTCGATGACGTTGCTGCTTGCCGCCGTGTCTCCGGGCGCAGGCTGATCGGCTGGATCAGCGCGCTGACATCCGGCCATCAACAGAACGCAGGCGGCCATCGAAAGCCAGGGGGATCGACGCATCGACTTGTCTCCGGTCAGGACTGACCGAACAAGGATGCCCGTCCGCGCCCCGAGGTGAAACCCCTATCGCTTCACCGCCGCCAAGGCCGCCTTTTGCAGGGCGAACAGTTCGGTGCAGCCGATCTCGGCCAGCGAGAAGAGCCGGTCGAACTCGGCGCGCGAGAAACCGCGCTTCTCGCCGGTGGCCTGGACCTCGACGATCTGGCCCGAACCGGTCAGGACGAAGTTC
The DNA here is from genome assembly GCF_001592205.1 of Brevundimonas vesicularis NBRC 12165. GTDB lineage: Bacteria > Pseudomonadota > Alphaproteobacteria > Caulobacterales > Caulobacteraceae > Brevundimonas > Brevundimonas vesicularis. The sequence goes on from NZ_BCWM01000020.1 coordinate 31,823, forward strand.
GAATCCGCCTCGGCCTCGGAATCCTCTTCGTAATCGAGGTCCAGCACCGGCACGCCGTCGCAGACGCCGCACGACACGGCCGCCACCTGATCCGTGATCGGGTCCGCCTTAAGCACGCCCTCGTCGCGCAGATAGTTCAGGGCCAGGCTCATGGCGACCCAGGCGCCGGTGATCGACGCCGTGCGGGTGCCGCCGTCGGCCTGGATGACGTCGCAGTCGATCAGCACCTGACGTTCGCCGAGCGCCTTCAGGTCCACCACGGCGCGCAGGGAGCGGCCAATCAACCGCTGGATCTCTTGCGTGCGGCCCGACTGTTTGCCGGCGGCGGCCTCACGACGCCCGCGCGTGTGAGTGGCGCGGGGCAGCATGCCGTATTCGGCCGTCACCCATCCCTGACCCGTGTTGCGCATCCAGCCCGGCACCTTGTCCTCGATCGAGGCGGTCACCAGCACCTTGGTGTTGCCGAAGCTGATCAGGCACGAACCCTCGGCATAGCGGTTGACGCCGGTCTCGATGGTGACGGGACGCAGTTGATCGTCGGTGCGTTGCGAATGGCGCATGGGAGGGATCCTTGGAAGTCTGACCTTGGAAGCTGTGGCGGCGGTGCTTATCCTGAAACCGTGAGCCTGTATGCCCCGAAAAACCCGCCGTTCGACGCCGGCCAGTCCCTCGCGGGTCTGGCGGGGCTGGATGCGCGGGCGCGCGACATCTTCCGTCGTATCGTGGAATCCTATCTGGAGACAGGCGAGCCGGTCGGGTCGCGGACCCTGTCGCTGGGGGGCATCGCCCTGTCGCCTGCCTCGATCCGCAACACCATGCAGGATCTGACCCTCGCGGGCCTGCTGGCGGCGCCCCACACCTCGGCCGGGCGCATCCCGACCCATGCAGGCCTTCGCCTGTTCGTCGACGGCCTGCTGGAAGTCGGCGACCTGACCAAGGAAGAGCGTCGCGAGATCGACGGGCGGCTCGCCGGGCGCGGCCGGAACTTCGAGTCCGCCTTGGACGAGGCCTCGAACCTGCTGTCCGGCCTGGCCGGCGGTGCGGGCGTCGTATCGAGCCCGGTCCGTGATTCCGGCGTCAAACATGTCGAGTTTGTCGCCCTGGGCGGCGATCAGGCCCTGGCGGTCATCGTCGCTGACGACGGCACGGTCGAAAACCGCATCATGACCCTGTCGGCCGGCGTCACGCCTTCGACCCTGGTCGAGGCCTCCAACTTTCTGAACGCCCGCCTGCGCGGCCGCCCCTTCGCCGACGCCAAGCGAGAGATGACCCAGGAGCTGGAAATCGCACGGCGTGAACTGGACCAGACGGCCGCCCGCCTGGTCGAGGACGGATTCGCTGCGTGGTCCGGCGGCCAGGATCGCGAGCGCGCCCTGATTGTGCGGGGCCGCGCCAACCTGCTTCAGGACCGGGAAGGCCTGGCCGATCTGGAACGGGTCCGCGTCCTTTTCGATGATCTGGAGCAGAAGGAACAGCTGATCGGCCTGCTGGACGGCGTCGATGCGGCCCAAGGCGTGCGCATTTTCATCGGCGCGGAGACACGGTTGTTTTCACTTTCGGGTTCCGCCGTGATCGCGGCGCCCTATATGAGCGGCCGACAGCGGGTTCTGGGCGCCATCGGCGTGATAGGCCCCGCAAGACTGAACTACGCCCGTGTCATTCCGTTGGTGGACTATACCGCCCGGGTGCTGGGCCGGATGCTGGACGGGAACGACAAGTGAGCGACAAGCCCCTTAACGACGAACTAAACGCCGTGGACGCCGACATGGCCGAAACCAACGCCGAACACGGCCTGGACGCCTATCCGTCAGACGATCTGGCGCCGCTGGACGCCGTGATCGCCGAGCGTGACGAATGGAAGGACCGCGCCCTGCGCGTCGCCGCCGAGATGGAGAATCTGAAGCGCCGTTCGGAGACGCAGCAGAACGACGCCCGCGCCTTCGCCATTCAACGCTTCGCCAAGGACCTTCTGGGCGTCGCCGACAATCTGGAACGCGCCCTTATGGCTGCGCCCAAGGACGCCGAGGGCGCGACCGCTGGTCTGGTGACCGGGTTGGAGCTGACGCAGAAGGCCCTGCTGCAAGCCTTCGACGCCAACGGCCTGAAGCGCGTCGCGCCCCAGGCCGGCGAGGCCTTCAACCCGCATCTCCACCAGGCGATGATGGAACAGCCGTCCGAGACCGTGCCCGGCGGATCGGTGATCCAGACCATGCAGTCCGGTTTTGAACTGTTCGGCCGCACCGTGCGCCCCGCCATGGTCGTCGTCGCCGCCAAGGGATCCGGCGCCCAGACTCCCAACCCCTATGGCGCCGCCGCCGCCGCCGACGGTCAGGCCTTCGACGGCAAGGCCTGATCTGCGGTCTTCAGGCGGCGTCGGTCAGAACTGACGCCGCCAGGCTCCGATCAAGGCGAACTCCGGCGGCGCGTCTGCGACATGGCGCGGCTCGCGGCTGGCGACCGCTTGCAGCGTCATGCTGGACCCATCCCACAGCCGACGTTCGCCACCGAGGATAAAGTCGATCTGGCGGCCGCTGGGCGTCGCCGAGAAGCTGCGGCGCGAATAGGTCAGCGGATCGAAATATTCGACAGGAACATCCGCCAGCATGGCCGAGAAGGTTCCGCGCTCGATCCTGAGCGGCTGAGCCAGGGTCAAGCTGATCCGGTCACAGATCATCGAACAGCCCGTCAGGAGCCCCAGCCGCCAGTTCGAACTGATCGCCGCCTGATCCATCGACAGGAACCGACCCTCGATCCGCGTAGACCCCATCCCCGCCTCGCCGATCAGACGCAGGCCCGGTCGCAGGGCCCAGTCGCCGCCCAAGGCATAGAAGCTGGTCCGTGACGGCAGGGCGAAGTCGGATCCGCCCGGCAGGAAGGCACCCAAAGGCCCTAGCCGTTCATCCAAGGCGCCCACGCTGAACGACATACCGCCCTCCGCTCCGCGCCATCCGATCGCCGCGCGACTATAAGTCGAGGCGTCCTGCTCGACACGACGCAGCGGCATCCGGCGATCGCCGCCGCCGCTCTCGCCCGACACCGTCACCGGGCCGAACCGCATCGCGCCGCGTACGGCGTGATCGGCCTGGGCCAGGGCGGCGAAACCGTCGCCCGCCGCACCGTTGAACGGCGAGGTCGCCCCGCCCTTGCCTTGCCAGACCGAGAAATTCATCCGGCCCGTGGCGACATCCAGCATTGCCTCCTGCCGCGGCTCGTCCCCCATCCAGGGCGCATCATAGAGATCGTGACGAGGCGCGATCGGGTCAGGTCGCGCGCTGGGTTGGGCCGCGATCAGGTTCAATCGACCGCCGCCCGGCAGGGCCAGGCTGGTTGTCGCCGTGGTATTCTGCTCGAACGGCGCCGCCTGATAGGATCGGCTGGGCGCAGTCGGATAGGCGCCGCCCAGTTGGACGGCGAACATCCGATCGTAAGCGTCGTAGAGCACCGTATTCAGCGCCGTCTGCCGACCGAAAGCGTCCCCGAATGCGGCGCCGACGAAGCTGCCCGGTTCACTCATGCTGACAATGGAACTCCCGTCAGCCATCGGCGTCGAGGTCGTTCCGACCGGTCTGAACGCGCCGGCCATGTCCAGCAGGCCGCGCCCATAGACGATGTCCGTGCCGGGATCGCCGGCGTCGCGTGCGGTCGTCAGCAAGATATCCAGAGCCGCACGCGCCGACAGATTGGGGAAGGCCTGCATCAGCAAAGCGAGCGCGCCGGACACATGCGGCGCCGAGAAGGAGGTGCCGTTGACGCGCCAGCACGACGTGCCCTCACACCCGGTGATCACATCCTCGCCCGGCGCAGAAATATAGCCGACCGCCGTATCCCCTGCCCGGTTCGAGAAGCTGGACATCGCATCGGTCGCGCCGTGCGATCCGACCGCGATGACGCTGCCGGCGAACCGGGGGTCGATGGCGTAACGCGCGGGCCAGCCCGGATTGGCGTTTCCGTCATTGCCCGACGAAGCCACGATCACGGCGCCCGAGTTGACGGCTCGCAGCAGCGCCGCCTCGAATGCCGAGCCCAGCCGCCCATCGCCGCCCAGCGACATGTTGATGATCTTGACGCCATTGGCGACGGCGTAGTCCAGCGCGCGCACCAGATCCGAACTGCTGAAACAGACGTCCGTGTTCTTGTCCGTGCAGTCGGAGATATCGGTGCGGATCGACAGGATGGTCGAATTGTACGCCACGCCAATCGTACCGAACCCGTTGAAGTTCGAGGCGATCACGCCCGACACGCGCGTGCCGTGGCTGCTTGACGCCACATAGGGCGTATTGCGCCCCACGACGACGTCCGTCGAGGCGCTGGAGATACGCCCCTCCAACTCTGGCAAGGTATTGGCGATACCGGAGTCGACGACGGCGACGGTGACGCCGGCTCCAGTCGCCCCGGCCTGCCAAGCGGATTGGACCTTCATATTGGCCAGGCCGTAGTTCCGCAGATACTCGCTCGACGTGACCGAAGGAGGGGGCGGCGGCGGCGGAGGCGGTGGTGGGGGCGGAGGTGGGGGAGGCGGCGGGGGTGGCGGGGGCGGAGGAACGGGGGGCGTGATCGTGCCGCCGCCGCCACCGCCTCCACCACCGCCTCCGCACCCTGCGAGAGGCAGAAACAGCAGACCGATACCCAGGACGATCGCCCCACGAAGCCGCAATCCGTTCACGCCCTACCCTCCCATACTCGGGCTGCTCCCCGCAGCCTTGGCGCCAGTAACGCCCTAATTCTTTAACGCTTTATCGAACGTCGCCAGCAGCTTGGACCAGCCGTCCTTGGCGTCTGCTTCCGAGTAGCTTGCGCGGTAGTCGGCGTGGAAGCCGTGCTGGGCGTCGGGATAGATGACGATCTGGCTGCCGGTCTGGCCGGCGCGGGCCAGGGCTTCGCGCATCCGTTCGACGCTGGCCAATGGGATGCCCTGATCCTTGCCGCCATACAGGCCGAGCACAGGCGCTTTGAGATCGTCAGCGATGTCGACCGGCCAGGGTTGGCCCGATGAGATCTGAACCGGCGTGGCGTCTGCGGCGGGCGCCAAGCGGCCGTACCAGGCCACACCCGCGCCGATCGCGGCGAAGCGGGCCGCCGCCTGCCACACCACCTTGCCGCCCCAGCAGTAGCCAGTGATGCCGACCTTGCCGTCCTTGGACCACGACTGCTGGCTGGCCCATTCCAGCGTCGCCGACAGGTCGCCCATCACCTGCTCATAGTTCGCCGCTGCGACGATCTGCATGATCCGCTGCATATCCGACAGCGGCGCGGGATCCTCGACCCGGACGAAGAAGGCCGGCGCAATGGCGGCGTATCCCTGCTTGGCCAGACGGCGGCAGATGTCGCGGATATATTCGTGGACGCCGAAGATCTCTGACACCACCACCACGACCGGGAACGGGCCGTCGCCGGCCGGCCGGGCGACATAGGCCGGAAGCTGGAACCCGTCCGGCGCGGCATAAGTCACGGTCTCGGTGGACAGACCCTCGGCGTCGGTCGTGATGGGCTTGGCGTCCTTGGCCAGGGCCGCGACGGCATAGCCGGAAAAGAGCAAGCCACCCAATGCGCCCAGTGTTCGACGACTCAGTTTCAGATCGTCGGCGGTCTGGCCTTCGGGGCGGATCAGCACGGTCATGGGACGCTCCAACGCGGGAAAGACGTCAGAGCATCACGGCTGACGGCAGTCGTCCAGTCACGATAAGGCGCGCTTTAAAACGGGAAGAAGGGCGCTCAAGCAGTGCGATGCCGCGCGTCGAGCGTTAGCGCCCTTCCTTCCAAGATTAGTGCCTGAAGACCCGCACGCCGGTGAAGGCCATGGCGATGCCCTTCTCGTCAGCGGCGGCGATGACTTCGGCGTCGCGCATGGAGCCCCCCGGCTGGATCACCGCCGTGGCGCCGGCCGCGACGGCTTCCAAGAGGCCGTCGGCGAAGGGGAAAAAGGCTTCCGAGGCGCAGGCCGAACCCTCGGCAAGCGACTGGGTCAGACCCTTGGCCTCTCCAGCCTCCTTGGCGCGGATGGCGGCGATGCGGGCGCTGTCGCGGCGGTTCATCTGGCCGGCGCCGATGCCGGCGGTCTGGCCGTCCTTGGCGTAGACGATGGCGTTGGACTTGACGTGCTTGGCCACGGTGAAGGCGAACAGCATGTCCTGGATCTCGGTCGGGGTCGGCTGGCGCTTCGTCACGATCTTCAGATCCGAAGGCTTGATCAGCGACCGGTCGCGGCTCTGGACCAGGAAGCCGCCAGCGACCGAGCGGAACACCTCGCCAGGACCGTGGGGGTCGGGCAGGCCGTCAGTGATCAGCAGGCGCAGGTTCTTCTTGGCCGCGAAGACGGCCTTGGCCTCGTCGTCGGCGCCGGGGGCGATGACGACCTCGGTGAAGATGCCGGTGATGGCGCGGGCGTCATCGCCGTTCAGCGGACGGTTGACCGCGATCACGCCGCCGAAGGCCGAAACGGCGTCGCACTCCAGCGCGCGGGCATAGGCTTCGGACAGATCCTTGCCCACGGCCACGCCGCACGGGTTGGCGTGTTTGACGATGACCACGGCCGGCTGTTCGAACTCGGCCACCAGCTCATAGGCGGCGTCGGCGTCGGCGATATTGTTGTAACCCAGCTCCTTGCCCTGAACCTGTTCGGCATAGGCCACGCCGGGGCGACGCTCGCCGGTGCGGTAGAAGGCGCCCGACTGATGCGGGTTCTCGCCATAGCGCAGGGTCTGGGCCAGGGCGCCAGCGATCGACTTGCGGGCCGGGGCAGCGTCCTGGATTTGACCGGCGAACCAGCCGGAGACAGCGGCGTCATAGGCGGCGGTGCGCGCGAACGCGCGGGCGGCCAGGCGCTTGCGCAGGGCCAGATCGGTCGAGCCTTCGGTCTTGAGAGCCTCAAGGATCAGGCCGATGCTCTCGCCGTCGACGGCGACGGCGACATAGCCGTGGTTCTTGGAGCCCGAGCGGATCATGGCCGGACCGCCGATGTCGATGTTCTCGACCGCCGCCTCGAACGCGCCGCCCGCCGCGACGGTGCTCTCGAACGGATAAAGGTCGATCCAGACGATATCGATGGCGCCGATGCCGTGATCGGTCATGGCCTGGGCATGGTCGGCGGCGTCACGCACGCCCAAGAGGCCGCCGTGAACGATGGGGTGCAGGGTCTTGACCCGGCCGTCCATCATCTCGGGGAAGCCGGTCAGATCGGCCACGTCCTTGACCGGCAGACCCAGCTTCTCGATCGCCGCGCGCGTACCGCCGGTCGAGACCAGTTCGACGCCCAGATCGTGCAGGGTGCGGGCCGCGTCCTCCAGCCCGGCCTTTTCGGACAGGGAGATCAGGGCGCGTTGCGGCTTGACCCGATCAGGGGCGGGCGGAAAGTCGGGAGCGGCGGGCATGGGCGGCGTCCGTGATGGCAGGGGAGGATGGCGCGCCGTCTAGACCCAAACCGCTTCGCCGTCACCCCATGGGCGGTTTCAGGTCGGTTCGCCGCTCGCGCCGGCCGGGCTCAACTTCCAGCGGATCTTGGTCTCGCTGTCGGTGCGGGCCGAGCCGCGCACCACGATCTGAAGGGAGCGGCGGGTCAGGCCGGCGTCGATATGGACGCTGGGCTCGATGGCCACGTCCGGTCCGTCGGTCCTGAACCACCAGCCCCGGCCCGAGGCGCCGCGCAGCAGGATCGACCGCCGGTCGCGCGCCAGCGAGGCCTGAACCCCCGGCTCCAGATGGAAGCGGATGGCATAGGGGGCCGCGATCTGGCGCACCATCTCCTTGCGGCCTGGCGTCGGGAAAAGCTTCTCTTCGGCCCGCAGTTCGTCCAGGCGCTGGTCAAGATAGAGCCGGCGCTGATGGTTCAGGCCGAACAACTCATTCCAGCCGTCGTGTTCCATCTCCAGCCAGACGGCGCCGTCGCCGTCGCGCAGGTCGGTGGTCACATGGATCGGCGGTCCGACCAGGCGCGGGCCCAAGAGCTCACCCTTCCAGCCGCCCAGCGGTTCGTTCAGCGATCGCTCGCCCAAGGTCAGGGTCGAATGGGCCGGCGTCAGCCGCAGGGCCTGGCGGTCGGTCGAGGCCGGCGTCCACCCCGAGCCGGTCACCAGACGATCCTTGCCGCAGGCGATCTCCAGCGCCAGCGGCTGGGCGCAGGCGGCCGCCCCCCAGGCGTCGCGCGCTGGCGGGGCGGTGTCGGCGATGATGGTGAGCAGGGGGCTGGCGATGCGCGTCAGGCCGGCGACCGCACCGGTCGCTGCAGGCGCTACGTCGCTGCTGGCCATCGCTTCGTCGTCGTGGGCGCAGGCGGCCGCGACGCGTTCAATGGTGGAGCAGCCGCCGCCCTGGAAGCTGGCCAGACGGCCATCGGGCAAGGTCAGCAGGCGCAGGCCCTGCGTCAGCCGGGCGATGGCGGCCGAGACGCTCTCCGGCGTCGGTTCGGAAAGTTGCGACAGGGCGTCGTCCAGCGTCAACAGGTCGAGCAGCAGCTCAAGCCCCGCCTCGGGACTGCGCGAGGCGTGGCCGCCGTCGGCCTGCACCGTCGTCTTCAGGGCGCCGTCCAGCCGCGACAGCGCGCGGCGACGCAAGGCCTGCCCCGGCGCACCCGCCAGCACGCAGCCGCCGATGGCCGCCGCCGTCAACCGCTCGGCCCGGCTGGCCAGACCGCCGGGCGGGCGCAGCAGCTGTCGGGTCTGGCGCGCCAGACTGTCGGCCAGTTTCAGTCGCTCGGCCTCTGTCGCGACGGCTCCCATCCGCCGTGCGCCGCACGCCAGATTGACGACCCGCCGCGCCAGGATTTCCGGTCCCCAGGCGAAGGGCGACCACCGTGCAAAGGCGTCGGCCCAGGCCAGGGTCAGACGCAGCGCCTCGCGCGCGCCACGGTCGCCTTGTGCCATCAGGCCCGGCAACCAGGCGAAGGCGTGAAGCTCGACCGCAAAGGGCCGCGAGGGACTGGGTCGATTCCACGGATCGGTCGGCGGCTCGACCTCCATCGAGGCGCCGGCCAGCATGAAACGCCCGGCCAGAACATTGCGCCCCGGCGCCGGATCATGAGGGCGGAAATCGCGCGGCGTGGCGGCGAACGCGGTCACCTTGCCTCCGCCCAGAGGCGACCCCAGCGTCAGGCTGTAACCGGGCAGGCCGTAAAGCTCGATCCACAGCTGCCGCGTCGCCAGTCGGCCGGCGATGGCGGGCCACAGGCCGGGTCCGGCGATTGTGTCGCCCGACCGCACGGGCGTGCGTACCGGGGCGCCAGGCAGGCCGGGGATCTGACCCGAGGCGACGTCCAGCGTCGTTTCCTGCCCTCGTGGGGCGAAGGGGCCGAGCGGGCTCACGAAAAGCTCTGAGCAGCCGGCGCGGCTTTCAGGGCGGCGATATTGGCCGCGTAATCGCCCTTGAACACGAACGAGCCGGCGACCAGCGCATCGGCGCCGGCGGCGACGCAGGCTGCGGCGTTGGCGGAGGTCACGCCGCCGTCCACCTGAAGGTGAGCTGACGAACCGGCGCGGTCGAGAATGGCTCGCGCGCCCGCGATCTTCTTCAGCGAACTCTCGATGAACTTCTGACCGCCGAAGCCCGGATTGACCGACATGATCAGCACCAGATCGACCAGATCGACCACCTCTTCCAGGATCGACAGCGGCGTCGCCGGATTGAACACGACGCCGGCCTTGGCGCCCAACTGACGAATGCGACCCAGGGTGCGGTGCAGATGCGGCCCACTCTCAGGATGGACGGTCAGGACGTCGGCGCCCGCCTCGCGGAACGCCTCCAGCCAAGGATCCACCGGCGCGACCATCAGGTGCACGTCGAACGGCAGCGTCGTGTGTGGCCGGATCGCCTTCACGATGTCGGGGCCAAGCGTGATGTTGGGCACGAAATGCCCGTCCATCACATCCACGTGGATCCAGTCGGCGCCCGCCGCCTCAAGCACACGGACTTCTTCACCCAGCCGCGCAAAATCGCTGGCGAGGATCGACGGGCAGATCAGAGGGGTAACGGCCATGGCCTTCCGGATAAGGCGGGTTGCGGGCGGGAGCAAGGCGCTCCCGCTCAGGACACCCGTTCCAGCCTTGCCGCGAAGAAGCCGTCCAGTCCGCCGTGTTCGGCCCACATGGAGGGCAGGATGCGCAACCAACCTTCGGGCGTCAGCGCCTCCGGCGGGGCGCCCGCGGCGGCCGGATCAGCGGCGACGGTGCGGAAGGCAGGATTGCGACGCAGGAAGGCGATGATCTGGGTTTCGCCCTCCTCGCGCTCCAGCGAGCAGGTGCAATAGACCAGACGGCCGCCCGGTTTGACGCGTTCGGCGGCGGCGTCGAGAAGTCGGTGCTGAACGTCCGCCAATTTGGCCACCTCTGCCGGTTTGGTGGCGCGCAGGACCTCCGGGTTGCGGCGGAAGGTGCCCGTCGCGGTGCAGGGCGCGTCCAGCAGGACGGCGTCGAAGGTGCGGGCGTCCTCCCAGTCCTCGGCCGGAACGGCGACCACCTCGGCGGTCAGGCCGGTCCGCTCAAGATTCTGCGTCAGGCGTTTCAGGCGCGGGGCCGACCGGTCGAGCGCGACGACCGTGGCGCCGGCGGCCGCCAGTTGCAGCGTCTTGCCTCCAGGCGCGGCGCACATGTCGAGCGCCGTCTCGCCGGGCTTCACATCCAGCAGCCGGCCGGGCACGGCGGCGGCCGCGTCCTGGACCCACCAGTCGCCATCCTCGAAACCGGGCCAGCCGGCCACATCGCCGCGACGGCCGGTGCGAACCGTGCCACCGGACAGAACCTCGCCCTCGACAGCGGCGGCGACCGCGGCGGGATCAACGCCTGGCTTCAGGCTGAGATCGGTCGCGGGTTCCTCGCGCGCGGCCAGGGCCAGACCCGCCAGGGCGGCTTCGCCATAGGTCGCTTTCCAGCGCGCCGCGATCCAGTCCGGCAGATTGCTCTCGGCCGTCGTCAGGCCGGGGCCTTCACGCCCAACCCCGCGCAGCACCGCATTGACCAGATTCTTGTAGGGCCGGGTCTTAGGATCGCGCTCGGCCAGTTTCACCGCCGTCGAGACGGCGGCGAAGGCGGGCGTTTCCAGCACCAGAGTCTGGGCCAGGGCGATGCGCATCAGGGTGCGCACAGCCTCGGGCGGCGACTTCTTCAGGCGGCGATCCAGGATCTGGTCGATCTCGCCCAGACGACGCAGGGCCGCCATGGCCACGGCCCGGGCGAAGGCGCGGTCCACCGGCTCCAGCGCGCGGGCGGCGGGCTGCGACAGGGCCTCGTCCAATCCGTTGCGCTTCTCCAGCGCGGCGTTCAGCAGGATGCCGGCGACGACGCGGGCCTCGACGCCGATATCGTCCTGCGACGGACCTTGAGCGGCCTCGGCCGAGGCCGGGCGCGGGCGGCCCTTGGTGGCCATGCGACGGCCGCGCGCCTGCGAGCTCTGCCCGCCCCGTCCCTCGGTGCTCATACCGCCACCTGCGCGCCCAGCTCGACCACGCGGCCGGGCGGGATGTGGAAGAAGTCGGTCGGATTGGCGGCGTTGCGCATCAGGAAGATGAACAGCTTGTCCTGCCACAGCGGCATGCCCTGACGCGCCGACGGGATCAGCGAACGGCGACCCAGGAAGAAGCTGGTCGACATGATGTCGAACTTCAGCCCCTGCTTGCGGCACAGGCCCAGCGCACGCGGCACGTTCGGCGTTTCCATGAAGCCGTAGGTGACCGTAACCTTCTTGAAATCGTCGTTGATCGGCTCCATCCGCACCCGGTCGGCCTCCTTGACGCGCGGCCGCTCGGAGGTGCGCACGGTCAGGATGACGTTCTTCTCGTGAAGCACCTTGTTGTGCTTGAGATTGTGCATCAGGGCGACCGGCGCGACGTCGGGATCCGAGGTCAGGAAGATGGCCATGCCCGGCGCACGGTGCGGCGGACGGGCCTGAAGCATCTCGATCAGATCGTTCAGCGGCAGGCTGTCTTTGCGCGTCTTGGTCGTCAGAATCTGCGTCCCCCGCACCCAGGTCCACATCACCACGACCAGCAGGGCGCCCAGCACCAGCGGCATCCACGCCCCGTCCGGAATCTTCAGCAGATTGGACGTCAGGAAGACGCTGTCGATGAAGGCGAACGGAATAAGGGTCCCGGCCACCGCCCACATCGGCCACTTCCAGCCCTTGCGGATGACCGAATAGGCCATCAGCGTATTGACCAGCATGGTGCCGGTCACCGCCACGCCATAGGCTGCGGTCAGGTTGTGCGAGCTCTGGAACACGACCAGCAGCACCAGCACCCCGACCATCAGGAAGGTGTTGACCGCCGGCACGAAGATCTGGCCGGCCTGGGTCTCGGAGGTGTTCTTGATGTCGATGCGCGGCAGAAGGCCCAGCTGCACCGCCTGCTGCGTCACCGAGAAGGCGCCGGTGATCACCGCCTGCGAAGCGATGACGGTGGCGGCAGTCGCTAGGATCAGCATCGGCCAATAGGCGAACTGCGGCACCATGTTCCAGAACGGGTTCTCGGATGCGGCCGGATTGTCCAGGATCAGGGCGCCCTGGCCCAGATAGTTCAGCGTCAGGCACGGCAGGACGAACGCCAGCCAGCCCATGCGGATCGGCGCCTTCCCGAAATGGCCCATGTCGGCATACAGGGCCTCAGCCCCGGTGACGGCCAGGAAGACGCTGCCCAGGATCACGAAGCCCAGGAAGCCGTCGTTGAGCAGAAGCATGACGCCATAGTGGGGCGACAGGGCCCGCAGCACGCTGACGTCGTCGAAGATATGATACAGGCCCAGCGCGCCCAGGCTCAGGAACCAGACGGCGGTGATCGGGCCGAAATACTTGGCCAGGCTGGCCGTGCCGCGTGACTGGACCAGGAACAGGGCGATCAGGATGCCGGCCGAGATCGGCACGATGAAGGAATCCAGCCGCCCTGCCAGACCCGGCGCGTCCTGCAGGCCTTCGACGGCGGACAGGACCGAGATGGCGGGCGTGATGATGCCGTCGCCATAGAACAGGGCTGCGCCGCAAACGCCCAAGATGAAGATCCAGGCGCTGCGTCGCCCGACCGCGAACTGGGCCAGCGCCATTAGCGACAGGGTGCCGCCCTCGCCCTTGTTGTCGGCGCGCATCAGGAAGAAGACGTATTTGAACGTCACCACCACCATCAGCGCCCAAAACGCCAGCGACACGACGCCGATCACGGCCAGATCGCCGCCGACGCCGGAGCGCGCATGGTCGATCGCTTCGCGCAGGGCGTAGAGCGGGCTGGTGCCGATGTCGCCGAACACCACGCCGATCGCGCCGATGGTCAGGGCCCAGAAGCCGCCGTGCTTGGCGGCCTGGCCGCCCGAGATGTGGGATTCCGGACCCGTGGCGTGGGTGGGCTTGTCCGGCGTGTTCGACGCGGGCGAGGGAGCGCTCGCGTCGTGGGGAGTGTCCCCGGCCATGCGTATCCTCCGGGTCTCCGACGCGGCGTCGGTCCCTTCAAAGCGGCGAGCCTTTAGGCTCATTCCACGCGGTCTTCAATCGCGCCGCAGCGGATTCGGTTTCGGCGTTCTGCGGCGCGATTTGTGATTCGGCCCCTGAACGCCTATTTTCGCATCAGGAACAGAACCATGTCAGACAGCCAACGCTTCCCCGTCGCCGCCCACGCCCTGGCCTATATGGCCCACAAGGGCGCGTTCGGGCCTGCGCAGGCGATGCCCAGCGGCGTGCTGGCGTCCTCGATCCCGACCAATCCCGTCGTGGTGCGCCGCGTGACCGCCCTTCTGGCCAAGGCCGGGCTGATCGCCACCCGTCCGGGCGCGACCGGCGGCTCCTGGCTGTTGCGCCAGCCCGAGGACATTCGGCTGGATCAGGTGCTGAAGGCGGTGAACGGCTGCGCCCACATCGGCTCGCCCCCCGCCGGCGCCAAGGGCTGCCCGATCAGCGAACACATTCCGCGTCAGGTCGCCAAAGCCCTGACCGCCGCCGACGAGGCCGCGACCGAGGCCCTGTCCAAGATCACCATCGCGGACCTTCTGGCCGAAAACCCGATCTCGCTGGCGGCCTTTGCGCCGCACAAGTCCTGCCCCGTCGCGGCCTGATCGCGCCGTGAACCGAACCGTTCTGATCACCGGCGCCTCAGCCGGCATCGGCGCGGCCTTGGCCCGGATTTATGCGGCCGAGGGTTGGAATGTGATTCTGACGGCGCGTCGCCAAGCCCCGCTGCAGGCGCTGGCTGACGAACTGACCGCCGCCCACGGCGTGACCGCGACCGTCATCCCCGAAGACCTGTCCGACCCCGCAGCGCCCGAGCGGCTGGTCGCGACCATCGAGGCCCGCGGCCTGACCGTCGACGGCCTGGTCAACAATGCGGGTTTCAGTCGGGTCACCGGCTTTCTGGATACCGACCTGGGCGCCCACCGCGCCATGATCCAGGTCATGCTGACCGCGCCGGTCGAGCTGTCGCGCCTGTTGCTGCCCGGCATGATCCAAGGCGGCTTCGGCCGGGTGCTGAACGTCGCCTCGCTGGCCGGCCAGATGCCCGCGACGGGCGGCGACACCCTGTACGGACCGATCAAGAGCTTCCTGATCAAGGCGTCACAAGGCGTGCATCTTGAGACGCAGGGGACCGGCATTCACGTCACCGTGCTGAACCCCGGGTACACCCTGACCGAGTTCCACGACGTCAACGGCTCGCGCGAGCAGGTCTCCAGCGCCTATCCGGCCTGGATGTGGATGGACGCCGCGCGCGTGGCGCGCATCGGCTATGACGCCTGCGAGGCCAACCGTCCCAGCGTCACACCCGGCGTCATGAACAATGTCATGGCCGGACTGGCCCGCTTCCTGCCCGATGGCTTGGCGCTCCGCATGGTGGCGAACCACGCGAAGCGGCTGGACCGGATCTGATCAGATGTGGATGGCGTGCCCGAGGGCGCGCAGGCTGGCCTCGTGGAAGGCCTCGCCCAGGGTCGGGTGGACATGGATGGTTCCGGCCACGTCTTCCAGCACCGCCCCCATCTCCATCATCTGCGCAAAGCTGTTGGACAGTTCCGACACATGCTGGCCTACCGCCTGGATGCCCAGGATGCGATGATCGCCCTTGTTCGCGATCACCCGCACGAAGCCGCCGTCCTCGCCCGCCTCGATGGCCAGGGCGCGGCCGATTGCGGCGAAGGGGAAGACCGACTGGATCACATCGTCGCGGCCCGCGACCTCGTTCGGCCCCAGACCGGCCGAAACGATTTCCGGCTCGGTGAAACAGACGGCGGCGATGGTTACGGGATCGAAGATGCGGTCGTGGCCGGCGATGATTTCGGCGACCACCTCGCCCTGGGCCGAGCCTTTGTGCGCCAGCATGGGTTCGCCGGTCAGGTCGCCGACCGCCCAGACGTTCTTCATGCTGGTGGCGCAGCGCTGGTCGATCTTCACGAATGGCCCGGCCATGGCCACGCCCATGTTTTCCAGACCCCAGCCTTGCGTACGCGGACGCCGACCGACCGTGACCAGCACCTTGTCGGCGTCCAGTTGCAGCGGCTCGCCGTCCTTCGTCGTGATCGACAGCTTACCGT
The DNA here is from genome assembly GCF_001592205.1 of Brevundimonas vesicularis NBRC 12165. Classification (GTDB taxonomy): domain Bacteria; phylum Pseudomonadota; class Alphaproteobacteria; order Caulobacterales; family Caulobacteraceae; genus Brevundimonas; species Brevundimonas vesicularis. The sequence continues at coordinate 47,302 of NZ_BCWM01000020.1, forward strand.
CACCGAAGCCCCCAGCGCGCGCGCCCAGGTGCAGCTCGACACCATGCTTCTCCAGCCACTTGGCGACCGGATCGGTCAGGGCCTTGTCGTAGAGCGGCAGGATACGCTCGGCCATTTCGACGATGGCCACCTCGGCGCCCAGCTTGCGATAGGCGATGCCCAGTTCCAGGCCGATATAGCCGCCGCCCACGACGACCAGCTTCTTGGGGACCTCTGACAGGCTCAGCGCCTCGGTCGATGAAATGACGTCGCCGCCGAAGGGCAAGAAGGGCAGTTCGACCGGCTCGGACCCCGTCGCCAGGATGACGTGTTCGGCAGTGATACGGATGTCGCCTTCGTCGGTCTTCACCACGCAGGTCTTGGCGTCGGCGAACTCGGCCCAGCCCTTGATCACCTTGACCTTGGCCTTCTTCAGCAGGGCCGAGACCCCGGCGTTCAGCTTACGGACGATGCCGTCCTTCCATTCGACCGTCTGCGACAGGTCGATGGCCGGCGCCGCCGCCGTGATGCCCAGCGTCCCGCCGCCGGCCGCCTTGGCCACCGTCTCGAACTTGCCCGCCGCATGGATGATGGCCTTGGACGGAATGCAGCCGACGTTCAGGCAGGTGCCGCCCAGCCCATCGCCGCCGTCCACCAGCACGGTGTCGAGGCCCAGCTGGCCGCAGCGAATGCCGGCGACATAGCCGCCGGTGCCCGCCCCGATGATCAGGACTTTGGTTTTCAGGGTCTGGGTCAACGATAGGCCTCAAGGCGGGTGCTGAACTGCGGAGGAACTTGCTGGGGCTCGAAAACGCGGACCGCGCCGGTCTGGGTTTCCATGGCCAGTACGACGTCGCCGGGTTTGACGCGCTGAAAATCGACGCAAATCATGCCTTGATAGCCGCCCAACGGACGGGCGGTTTCCGCAGCGGTCAGGGTGTATGTCTGTTGCGGGGCGCCTTGAAGCGTTTCCAGTCTGACGATGGTCGCCTTGGACTGAATGACCTCGATGGTCGGCGTCCGGCTGGGTTCCGGCAAACGCTCCACCGTCGTCACGCGCGCGATGAACAGCGCCGGCCCATCGGTCCGTAGCAGAGACGACCAAGCCGGCGGCGGCTCGGGAATGCAGGCGTTAGCGGACGAGGCGACAACGCCGACGGCTGCCAGCAGGCTGGCGCCGATGGTCAGCGCTTTGACTTTGACTTGCCGCATCACATTACCCTTTCGATTCCCGATGATCCTCTCTCGGCGAGGAGAGAGGATCATCAAGAGCCATGGCGCCAAATTCGAGGTGATAGCCATAGGCGCGGGCGGACCTCGCTTTCCCGCTTAGAAAATGGGCATCACCCCATCCACAGCGTCGCCGGGTTTTCCAGAAGCCCCTTGATCCGCTGCACGAACACCGCCGCGTCGTGACCGTCGACGATGCGGTGATCGAAGCTGGACGACAGGTTCATCATCTTGCGCACGACCATCTGGCCGTCCTTGACCACGATCCGTTCGGCGATCTTGTTCGGACCGACGATGGCGACCTCGGGGTGGTTGATGATCGGGGTGTGGACCACCCCGCCCAGCGTGCCCAGCGAGGTGATGGTGATGGTCGAACCCGACAGTTCCTCGCGCTTGGCCGAACCGTCCTTGGCCGCGCCCGAGACGCGGGCGATTTCCAGCGCCGTCTCGTAGGGGTCGCGCGCCTCGGCGTGTCGCACCACTGGCACCATGAGACCGTTCGGAGTCTGGGCGGCGATGCCCAGATGGACCGGGGCGTGCTGGGTCAGGACGCCGGCTTCGTCGTCATAGGTGGCGTTGATCTGGGGCTGGTCGCGCAGGGCGACCACGATGGCGCGGGCGATAAAGGGCAGGACGTTCAGCTTGGGCTGATCCTTGGACTTCGTCGCGTTCAGGTGGGCACGCAGCTCCTCCACCGCCGTCATGTCGATTTCCTCGACATAGGTGATGTGGGGAATGCGGCGCACGCTCTCGGCCATCTTCTCCGCAATCTTGCGGCGCAGGCCGATGATCTTGACCTCGGTCGTCCCTTGCGCCTTCGCATAGGTCGAGCCGCCGCCGGACGGCGCCGACGCGGGTTGCGAACCGCCGCGCGCGATGAAGCCGTCCAGATCCTCGTGCGTGATCCGACCCGCCGGGCCGGAACCGGGCACGAAGGTCAGATCGACGCCCAGATCCCGAGCGCGATTGCGCACGGCCGGCGAGGCCGACGGGCGTTCGCCGGGCGCACGTCCCGTCAGGGCGGGAACGGGCTTGGAGGGCGCAGTCGCTGAAGTCGCGCTTTGAGCCGTCGGAATCGCGGCGGAAGCCGTCGTCGCATTCTCGGTCGGCTTGGAGGCCGGTTTCGGCGCCGCGACGGGCGTCGAGACATTGCCCCGGCCCTCGACATCGAACGCGACCAGCGGCCCGCCGACCGGCACCGACTTGCCCGCCTCGCCGTACAGGGCGACGACGGTTCCGGCGACCGGCGAGGTGATCTCGACCGTGGCCTTGTCGGTCATGATGTCAGCGATGATCTGGTCTTCCTCCACCGCGTCCCCGACCTTGACGTGCCAGCCGACCAGTTCGGCCTCGGCCGTGCCTTCGCCGACGTCGGGCAGTTTGAAGACATAGTTGCCGGATGTCGGCGCCTCGACAGCGGGGGCTGCCGTCGTTTCGACCTTCGGCTCCTCGGCGATCACGGGCGCGGGGTCCGGCTTTGCGGCGGCGGGGGCGACGGGGGCGACGGGCGTCGGGGCGTCATCGGCATTGCCCGCCCCCTCGACCTCGAACTCCACCAGGGGGCCGCGCACCGGCACCATGGCGCCGGGTTCGCCGTGCAGGGCGACGACCTTGCCGCTGACCGGAGCGGTGATCTCGACCGTGGCCTTGTCGGTCATGACGTCGGCGACGATCTGATCCTCGGCGACGGTGTCGCCGACTTTGACGTGCCAGCCGACCAGTTCGGCCTCGGCGGTGCCTTCGCCCACGTCGGGCAGTTTGAAGACGAAACGACCCATCTTATCGACCTCCCGTCATGACGCTCTTCAAGGCGTCTGCGACCCTTTGCGGTCCGGGGAAATATTCCCATTCGAAAGCGTGCGGATAGGGCGTGTCCCAGCCGGTGACGCGCGCGATCGGCGCTTCCAGGGAATAGAAGCAGCGCTCCTGCACGAGAGCCGACAGCTCGCCGCCGAAGCCCGAGGTCTTGGGCGCCTCATGCACGATGACGCAGCGGCCGGTCTTCTTCACCGAGGCCTCGATGGCTTCGATGTCCAGCGGCACGAGCGAGCGCAGGTCGATGACCTCGGCGTCCACGCCCGCGTGTTCCGCGCCGGCCAGGGCGACCCAGACCATGGTCCCATAGGCCAGGATGGTGACGTCGTTTCCTTCGCGCATCACGCGCGCCTTGCCGATGGGCTCGACATATTTTCCGGTCGGGACCTGGGCCAGATCCTGGGCCTTCCACGGGCTGACCGGCTTCTCGTGCCAGCCATCGAACGGCCCATTATAGAGGCGTTTCGGCTCGAAGAAGACGACCGGATCGTCATCCTCGATGGCGGCGGTCAGCAGGCCCTTCGCGTCATAGGGGTTTGACGGAATGACGACCTTCAGGCCCGCGATATGGGTGAACAGGCTTTCCGGCGACTGGCTGTGGGTCTGCCCCCCGAAGATGCCGCCGCCATAGGGGCTGCGCACCGTGATCGGCGAAGTGAACTGACCGCCCGAGCGGTAGCGCATCTTGGCCGCTTCCGAGACAATCTGATCGTAGGCCGGATAGATGTAGTCGGCGAACTGGATCTCCACGACGGGACGCAGGCCATAGGCGCCCATGCCGATGGCGGCGGCGACGATGCCGCATTCAGAGATCGGGGCGTCGAAGCTGCGGGTCAGGCCGTGCTTCTGCTGCAGCTTGTCGGTGACGCGGAAGACGCCGCCGAAATAGCCGGCGTCCTCGCCGAACGACAGGACGTTGGCGTCTTCCGCCATCTTGACGTCGATGGCCGAGTTCAGCGCCTGAATCATGTTCATCGGCACGATTCCGGCGCCCGAGGCCTGCGAGGCCGGAGCGTCATTTTGATCGACCATGTCCGGCTCGACGCCGTCGTTGCGATCGGCGTCGGTGAAGGTAGTTTGCTCGCTCATGGTCAGACCCCCACCTCGCGGCGCTGTTCGATCAGGCGCCAGTCTTCGGTCGCATAGACCTCCTCGAACATCGTCTTCACGCTGGGGCGCGACTGGCCCAGGGTGCCGATGGCTTCGGATTCCTTGCCGGCGGCGCGGACCTTCTCGACGGCGTCCTTCAGGGCGGCGGCGTGACGCTCGTCGTCCCATTCGCCGAGGACGGTCAGATGCTGGCGCAGACGTTCGATCGGATCGCCCAGCGGCCATTTCTCATGCTCGTCGCCGGGGCGATAGCGGCTGGGGTCGTCGGAGGTCGAGTGCGGGGCGCCGCGATAGGTGAACAGCTCGATCACCGTCGCCCCTTGGTTCGACCGCGCCCGTTCCTCGGCCCACTGGGTCGCCGCCCAGACCGCCAGGAAGTCGTTGCCGTCCACCCGCAGGGCCGGCAGGCCATAGCCGATGGCCTTGGAGGCGAAGGTCGTCTCAAGCCCGCCGGCGATACCCTGGAAGGAGCTGATGGCCCACTGGTTGTTGACGACGTTCAGAATGACCGGGGCGCGATAGACGCTGGCGAAGGTCAGGGCGTTGTGGAAATCGCCTTCGGCCGTGGCGCCATCGCCGATCCAGCTGATGGCGATCTTGTCGTCGCCCTTGTAGGCGCTGGCCATGGCCCAGCCCACGGCCTGCGGCACCTGGGTGCCCAGATTGCCGCTGATGGTGAAGAAGCCGTAGTCCTTGGCCGAGTACATGATCGGCAACTGGCGGCCTTTGATCGGATCTTCGGCGTTCGAATAGATCTGGTTCATCATCGCGACCAGCGGATAACCGCGCGCGATCAGAAGCCCCTGCTGGCGATAGGTGGGGAAGCCCATGTCCTCGCGGCTCAGGATCATGCCCTGCGCGACCGCGATAGCCTCTTCGCCGGTGCACTTCATATAGAAGCTGGTCTTGCCCTGGCGGTGGGCGCGGTGCATCCGGTCGTCGAAGGCGCGCGTCAGGATCATGGCCTTCAGGCCCCGGCGCATCGTCTCGGGATCCAGGCGAGGGTTCCACGGACCGACTGCGACGCCCTCATCATCCAGCACCCGAATCAGGCGGAAGGCGAGATCGCGCATCTGATAGGGCGTCGACCCGACCTCGGGCCGTTCGACGACACCGGCAGGGTCCATCTGCAGATGGCTGAAGTCCGGCGTATCGCCGGGACGGCCGGACGGCTCCGGCACGCGCAAGGACAGGGGCTGGCTGTTCTTTTTGTTCATTTTATCGTTCATGCGGGCGTCCATATCCGTTCTGGGGTCCGTCCGTGTTTCCTCTGGACGTGTGATAACACGACCCCTAAGCAGGTGCTCGCTCAATTTGACCTTGCGCAATCCCGATATCGGGTATTTTATTTCGCGATAATCATAATCGGAGAAACGCATTGGCCGACGAACTCGACCCCATCGACGCCCGCATCCTGGATATCCTGCAACAAGACGCCGGGCTGTCGGTCGCAGAGGTCGCCGATCGCGTCGGGCTGTCGGCCTCGCCCTGCTGGCGGCGGATCAAGCGGCTGGAAGACTCCGGCCTGATCACCAAGCGCGTCACCCTGCTGAATGCTCAGCTGCTGGGCTTGGACTTCGAGGTCTACGCCATCGTCAAACTGAAGCTGCCGTCGGCGGAAAACCTCAATGTCTTCGAGGCCGCCGTGGCCAAATGGCCGGAAGTGGTCCAGTGCGCCACCATCACGGGGCGCGAGGACTATGTGCTGCGCATCATCACCTCGGACATGCACGCCTTCGACCTGTTCCTGCGTGAGAAGCTGCTGGCCCTTGGCATCGTCTCGGACTGCGAAAGCCACATCGTCACGCGCGGCGTGAAGAATGTGACCGCCCTGCCTCTTGGCATCATCACGCCTCACGTCGGATAACGTGGCTCAGGCGGCGCGGGCCGCTTTGGGAGCCGACACATGATCGAACTGGTGATCGACGCGCGCCGCAAGGACCTGGGCGGGTTCGAGGTCGGGCGCGTCCTGCCCTTCCATTCGCGCCGGATGGTCGGGCCCTTCATCTTCCTGGACCAGATGGGGCCGGCCGAGTTCGCGCCGGGCGCCACGGCCATCGACGTGCGCCCTCACCCGCATATCGGCCTGTCGACCCTGACCTATCTGTTCGAGGGCGAGATCATGCACCACGACAATCTCGGCTACGATCAGGCGATCCGGCCGGGCGAGGTCAACTGGATGACCGCCGGCAAGGGCATCGTCCATTCCGAACGCACCGATCCGCTGAGAAAGAGCACCGGCGGGGCGATGCACGGGATGCAGGCCTGGGTCGCCCTGCCCGACGAGGCCGAAGAGACCGATCCGGCCTTCCATCACCTGGGCGAGGACGCCCAGCCCGCATACGAAAACGGCGGCCTGTTCGCGCGTCTGGTCGCGGGCGAGGCCTACGGCGCCAAGGCGGCCGTGCCGGTGTCGTCGCCGCTGTTCTATATCCATTGGGAGCTTCAGCCCGGCGTCCGCACCGCACCGCCGTCCGGCAAGGGGGCGGGAGGCATGAGCGAGCGCGCCCTCTATGTGGCCAAGGGCGCCATCGAGGTCGGCGACCGCACCTTCCACGAAGGCCAGATGATCGTGCTGGAGCCGACGGCCGAACCGACCGTAAAGGCCCTGGTTCAATCGACCGTCATGGTGCTGGGCGGGGAGCCGGTGGGCGAGCGGCTGATCTGGTGGAACTTCGTCGCCTCCAGCCAGGCCCGCATCGATCAGGCCAAGGCCGACTGGAAGGCCGGCCGCATGAGCCTGCCCCACGCCGACGACCTGGAGTTCATTCCCCTGCCGGATGAGCCGGCCAAGGCTCAGGCCGCCCCTGCGCCGGTCGAGCCCAAGCCGACCGACCCGGTCTAGGGCGAAGACATCACGCAGAAGGTGACGTGGCGAGGCCGGATCGCTACATGCGGCCTATGAACTTCGATTTCGACGCCCAGGTCACCGCCGCCCTGTTCGACAACACCGGCGCTGTCTTCGCCCTCGGCGACGGCTCGGTCCGGTTCGAGGACCGGACGCGGGTGGAGGCGCACGACGGCGCCGTGCTGTGCGCCTGCGTTCATCCGTCCGGCGACGGGATCGTCACAGGCGGCGATGACGGCAAGGTCGTCTGGACCCGTCGCGACGAGGACCCGGTCGTTCTCGCCACGGCCAAGAACCAGTGGATCGACGCCATCGACGCCTCGCCGGCCTCAGGCCTGATCGCCTTTTCCTTCGGCCGCACCCTGTCGGTGATCGACCCGAAGGAAGTGGGCTTCCGGCGCGACTTCCAGCACGAGCGCACCGTCTCCGGCGTCGCCTTCGAGCCCAAGGGCAGGCGCATCGCCACCTCGACCTATGGCGGGGCGGCCCTGTGGTATGCACGGATCGAGAAACAGCAACCGGTGAAGCTCGCCTGGGCCGGGTCGCACACCGGCGTCGCCTTCTCGCCCGACGGCGCCTTCGTCGTCACGACCATGCAGGACAATCAGATGCACGGCTGGCGCATCAAGGACGCCAAGAACCTGCGCATGGGCGGCTATCCGGGCAAGGTGCGCTCGATGGCCTTCCTGGCAAATGGTCAGCTGATGGCGACCTCAGGCGCGCAGGGCGCGGTCCTATGGCCCTTCATCGGATCGAACGGACCGATGGGGCGCGAGGCGACCGAGATCGGCTATGACGACACGACCCTGGTCAATCTGGTCTCGGCCCGCGCCGATCAGGGCCTGCTGGCCGCCGGCCTGACCGACGGTCGGGTCTGGGTCGCGCATCCGGCGGCCCAGGGTCTGAACTTCGTCAAGGCCGAGAAGGGGCCGGCCATCGTCGCCCTGTCGCTCAACCCCGCCGTCGACAAGGTGGCCTGGGCCGACGACGACGGCGCCGCCGGGGTGTTGATCCTCTGATGGCGACGGGCCGTAAAAGCTGGCGTCGTGTCGTGCTGACCGCGCTTCTGATCCTGGCTCTAGTTCCGGTTGCAGGCGTGCTGATCGTCGCCATCATCCCGCCGCCGCCCACCATACTGATGCTGCGCCAGCTCGCGAGGGGCGACGGCATGGACTATCAGTGGCGCGGTCTGAACCAGATTTCGCCCAACCTGGTGAACGCCGCCATCGCCGCCGAGGACGCCCGGTTCTGCAGCCACCACGGCTTCGACATGGAGGCGATCCAGAAGGCCCTGGACCATAACGCCGAGGGCGGGCGCCTGCGCGGCGGATCGACCATTAGTCAGCAGACGGCCAAGAACGTCTTCCTGTGGCCCGGCCGCGACTGGATCCGAAAAGGTCTGGAGGCGGGCTACACCGTCCTGATCGAGGCCGTGTGGTCCAAGCGCCGGATCATGGAGGTCTATCTGAACGTGGTGGAATGGGCGCCCGGCGTCTATGGCGCCCAGGCCGCGTCGCGCCACTGGTTCGGCAAGGACGCCCGCGATCTGAGCCCGCGTGAGGCGGCGCGTCTGGCCGCCATCCTGCCGGCCCCGCGCCGTTATGAAGCCGCCGCGCCCGGCCCCTATGTGCGTCGGCGCGCTGCGCGTATTCAGGCGGCTATGGGCACGGTGCGCAACGAGGGTCTGAACACCTGCGTCGTCGGTCGCTGAACCGTCACGCTTGACGGGCGACCGGGCCTGACCTCTCCTGCCCGCGCTGTTCAGGAGAACCATCATGAAGCGTCAGATGATGACCGCCGTCGCGGTCTGCGCCCTTGCCTTCGCCGCCGGCTGCGCCAGCACCAGCGAACCCGCCGCCGCAGCCCCGGGCGTCGAACAGACGGCCTCGACGACGCCCGCGCCGGCCGTCAGCGGCATGCGCGCCGACTATCCGATCACCGCCGAGGGCGCGACAGCCTTCATCGCCGACGCCGAAACCAAATGGGCGGAGGTCAGCGAATATGTCGCCCGCATCCAATGGGCGCGCGCCACCAACATCACCTTCGACACCATGTGGCTGGAATCCAAGGCCAACGCCGAGGCGACCGAGCTTCAGGTCCAGCTGGCCAATCAGGCGGCCAAGTTCAATGACATCCAGGTGGATCCGGTCGTGCGCCGCAAGCTGAACCTGCTGCGGCTCAGCCTGGTTCTACCCGCCCCCAACCGCCCCGGCGCGGCCGACGAGCTGGCCCAGATCACCACGCGGCTGGACTCGACCTATTCGACCGGCAAGTTCGATTTCAAGGGCAAGCCGATCACCCTGGACGAGGCCTCGCTGATCCTGGCCGACAGCCGCGACCCCGCCGAGACCAAGGCGCTGTATGAAGGCTGGCGGACCATCTCCCCGGTCATGCGCGACGACTACGCCCGCATGGTCGAGATCGCCAACGAGGGCTCGCGTGAGCTGGGCTTCGCCGACACCGGCGCCCTGTGGCGGTCAGGCTACGACATGCCCGCCGACGATTTCGCCGCCGAGACCGACCGACTGTGGGCCCAGGTGAAGCCATTCTACGAGAACCTGCACTGCTATGTGCGCGCTCGGTTGAACGCGAAGTATGGCGACGCGGTGCAACCCGATCACGGCCCGATCCGCGCCGACCTCTTGGGCAATATGTGGTCCCAACAGTGGGGCAACATCTACGACGTCGTCGCCCCGCCCAGCGGCGGCGCCTCCAGCTACGACCTCACCGAACTGCTCAAGGCCGCCGATTACGACGCGACGAAAATGGTCAAGACGGGCGAGGGCTTCTACGTCTCGCTGGGCCTCGACCCGCTGCCTCAGACCTTCTGGGAACGCAGTCAGATCACCCGCCCGCGCGACCGCGAAGTCGTCTGTCACGCCTCGGCCTGGGACCTGGACAACGCCGACGACATCCGCATCAAGATGTGCACCAACGTCAACGGCGACGACTTCTACACCGTACACCACGAGCTTGGTCACAACTACTACCAGCGCGCCTACAAGAACCAGCCGATGCTGTTCCGGAACGGCGCGAACGATGGCTTCCACGAGGCCATCGGCGACTTCGTCGGCCTGTCGGCCCTGACCCCCACCTATCTGAACCAGATCGGCCTGCTCAAAACCACCCCGGGCGCAGAGGAGGACATTCCCTTCCTGCTCAAGATGGCCTTGGACAAGATCGCCTTCCTGCCGTTCGGCCTGATGGTCGACCGCTGGCGCTGGGACGTCTTCTCAGGCGAGACGGCGCCGGCCGCCTACAATACCGCCTGGACCGCCGACATGCTGCAATACCAGGGTCTGGTTCCGCCTGGACCGCGCCCGGCCAACGCCTTCGATCCGGGCGCCAAATACCATGTGCCCGGAAACACGCCGTACACCCGCTACTTCCTGGCGGCCATCTATCAGTTCCAGTTCCAGCGCGCGGCCTGCAAACAGGCCGGCTGGACCGGGCCGCTGCATCGTTGCTCCGTTTACGGCAATAAGGAGGTCGGCGCCCGCTTCAACGCCATGTTGCAGATGGGGCAGTCGCAGCCCTGGCAGGAGGCGATGAAAGCCTTCACCGGCGACGACGGCAACGACGCCTCGGCCATCGCCGACTATTTCGCCCCATTGAACGTCTGGCTCCAGGAACAGAACCGCGGTCACCAATGCGGATGGAGCGCCGCGTAATCACGCGGCGGCGTTAACCGTCCCCTTCACAATTCCCTTAACCGCCCGATGGCAGACTGAGCGCTAATCGGGCGGTCCGCGTCCTTTGGGATGGGCATGGTGAAGGTTTCCAATCGGATCGGCAGGGCGCTGAGGGCTCTGCGCACGTTCACGTCGCGCCTGTCGTCGGACCGCGGCGGCAACGTCGTGATGATCTTCGCCCTGGTGATGCCCGCGCTGATCATGCTGACCCTGGGCGGCATCGACATCAACCGCGTGACGACGGCGAAGGCCCGCGTTCAAGACGCGCTGGACGCCGCCGCCCTGGCCGCGGCGCGGTCGTCCTATACCGATCCGAACGACCTGAAGACCGTCGCCCTGGTGGCGCTGAGAGCCAATCTGCGCAACGCCTCTGTGGAACCGTTCGCTGACGACGCCATCAAGATCGAGCTGACGAAAGACCAGATCGTCATCGCCGACATCCAGGTCCAGGTGAAGACGCTGATCGCCAATGTCTTCCTGCCGCCCTATGGCAAGATCCTAGACGACACCTTGCCCGTGAGCGTCCACTCGGAGGTGAACCGATCGTCCAAGGACATCGAGGTCTCGTTGGTGCTGGACATTACCGGCTCCATGGGCAGCAACAACCGTATCGGCGATCTGAAGAACGCCGCAAACCAGCTGATCAAATTGGTCGTTCAGCCGGCATCGAAACAAACGCCTTACTATTCGCGCATGGCCATCGTCCCCTATTCGATCGGCGTGAACCTAGGCTCTCGCGCAGACGCCGCGCGCGGCGTCTCGATGGGATCGACCAGCATCACCGGCGCCGCATGGGCGGCGGCGGCGGCCAAGTCGATCTCCGGCATCACGCGCGCTTCGCCTGGCGTCGTGACCGCCAACGGCCACGGGCTATCGACCGACGACTACGTCTGGATCAGCGGCGTCAGCGGCATGACCCAGATCAACAACCGCGCCTACAAGGTCGTGCGGATCGACGCCAACAAGGTGTCCCTGCAATATCAATCTGGCGCGAACTGGTATGCGCTGAACACGAGCAGCGGATACAGCAGCTACAGCTCGGGCGGTCAGATCCGCAAATGCATGCGCTCCGACTGCTTTGTCACCATCTCGTCCACGAACCACGGCCTATCGAAAGGCGACACGCTTCAGATCGCTGACGTTAGGGGCATGACGGCGCTTAACACCACGAATGATGAGGGCCTTTACGAAGTCCTTGAGAAGGCCTCGAACGACGCTTTTGTAATCCCTGTCGGCGGAGCCACGTTCGCTGACTATTCTGGTGGCGGTTCGGTCCAATGCGGCAACGACGGATGCGCCACGCGTGTCTTCCGTGACGCTCAGTACAATCGCTTGACCGCCTTTGATATCACCAGCTGCGTCAGCGAGCGTACGGGTTCACAAGCCTATACCGACGCATCGCCGAGCACGTCCGCTGTCGGTCGCAACTATGCCGCCCCGCAACGCTCAACGCCCGTAAGATCGGCGGGTAACCCCTGCCCGGCAGCGACGATCCAACCGCTAACCTCCAACATCGACACATTGACGGGGCTCGTGAACGGTTTGACCGTTACAGGATCAACGTCCGGGCAGATTGGCTTGGCTTGGGGTTGGTACACCGTATCCAACCAGTTCAATGCGCTTTGGTCGTCGAACCCCGCAGCGGCTTACGCACCGACGAAGGTGCTGAAGGCCGTCATCCTGATGACGGACGGCGAGTTCAACACCCCCTATTGCGGCGGCGTCATCGCCCGCGATGCGGGCTCAGGGTCCGGCAACCTCTTTGACAAAATCGCCTGCGATGCGACGAACGGCGATCCGTTCGATCAGGCCGCAAAGCTCTGCACCGGCATGAAGGCCAAGGGCGTGATCGTCTACACCGTGGGCTTCTCGATCACGCCCGGCAGCGACGCGGCCAACATCCTCAGCACCTGCGCCACCGACAAGGACAAGGCCTTCCTACCGCAGTCGGGCGCGGACCTGTCCAACGACTTCCAAGCCATCGGACGTGACATCACCCGACTACGGATTTCCCGCTGACGGCCTAGAGCAAGCGGATTTCGCGCAGGCGTTCGGTCAGATAATCCTCGGCCAAGATGGTCTTGCCCGCATAGCGATCGGGATTGTCCGGCGTGATGGCGCTGGGCAGGGTCTTGATCGGGAAGTCCGGGTTGAAGTGCAGGAAGAAGGGCGTCGAATAGCGCGCGAAACCGCGACGCTCGGGCGCCGGATTGACCACGCGGTGCGTCGTTGACGGCAGGACGTGATTGGTCAGCCGCTGCAGCATGTCGCCGATATTGACGACCAGGGCGCCGGGCGGCGGCGCGATGTCGAGCCAGCTTCCGTCCTTGTCCTTCAACTGAAGACCGGCTTCCTCGGCGCCGAGCAGCAGGGTGATGACATTGATGTCTTCATGCGCTCCGGCGCGCACGCCCGGCGCATCGGCCGGAACCGGCGGATAATGAAGCATGCGCAGGACGCTGTTGCCCATCTCCACCTTGTCGGCGAAGAAGTCGTCGCCCAGCTTCAGGTAGCGGGCGATGGCGCGCAGGATCTTGGCGCCCAGGGCGTCCAGGTCCTCGAACATACCATACAGATGCTCGCGGAAGCCCTCGACCTCGGACGGCCAGACGTTGTCGCGCATGTAACGGCGATAGGGATGGCCTTCAGGCAGCTCCCGGCCGACGTGCCAGAACTCCTTCAGATCGACCGTCTTGGCGTCTTTGGCCGCCTCGACCCCGAAGGGGGTCAGGCCGCGCGCGCCGCCCGTACCGGGCTGATGGTATTGGCGCTTCACCTCTTCCGGCAGGGCGAAGAAGGCCTTGGCGTCGTCGATGGCCGCGGTGATGCGCGCCTCGTCCAGACCATGGTCGGCGACCACCGCGAAGCCATAGCGTGAGAATGACGCGCCCAATGCATCGCTAAACGCCTGAAAATCGGCGTCGTACTGCGTCATCGAAACCGGCTGAATGGCGCGGTCGGTCGTGTTGTCCGTCTGGGTCACGCTCACGGCGTCGTCCTCGATCTGGGGAAGTGCGGCGGTTCCCATACGCCTAATCGGTGGCCTTGTCAGGGCCATGGCGAGCGCGGACGTGGCGGGCATTCATGCGGCATACAGATTGGAACCTTCACAGTAAGCGCACGTTTCCGGGCCAGATCGCTCAAAAGAAAAGGACCATTCCATGCGCGCCAAGTTCATCGTCGCCAGCGTTTCCATCGCCGCCCTGCTAGGGGCGGCCGCCTGCACCACCACCGACCCCTATCGCTCGGGTCCGGTTCGCAACAATACCGGAACCGGGGCCATCGCCGGTGCTCTGGGTGGCGCGGTTCTCGGCTATCTGACTAACACCTCGAACGGCGAACAGGGCCGTAAGAATGCTCTGATCGGCGCGGGCATCGGCGCGCTGGGCGGCGCCGCCGTCGGCCAATACATGGATCGTCAGCAACGCGCGATGGAAGCCGAACTGTCCGGCTCCGGCGTCGGGGTGGCGCGTCAGGGTGACCTGCTCGTGTTGCGCATGCCGTCGGACGTGACCTTCGCCACGAACCAGTCCTCCATCGATCCGCGCTTCCTGCCGGTGCTGGACGACGTCGCTCGCGTTCTGCAACAGTATGACCAGTCGACCGTGGACGTGATCGGTCACACCGACTCGTCGGGCGGCGACGCGATCAATCAACCTCTGTCGGAGCGCCGCGCGAGCAGCGTCGCCTCTGAACTGGTTCGTCGTGGCGTGATCGCCCAGCGCCTCTATGTCGCCGGCAATAGCTCGCGCAACCCGGTGGCCTCCAACGCAACAGCAGAAGGCAAGGCGCAGAACCGCCGGGTCGAAATCCTGATCCGTCCGTTCACCGGTTGATCGGCGTCAAAATCAGAATGCTTGAGGGCGGCGTCGCGAGGCGTCGCCCTTTTCTCTGCGTGGACACATCACGCAAAAGGTGAGACGGCGCAAAGAAAAACGCCGCCTCCTTTCGGAAGCGGCGTTCTGTCTTTCGACGACTTCTAAGCTCGAAGCCGACCTGGAAGAACCGGTCGGCTCCGAAAGTCTT
>NZ_BCWM01000021.1 GCF_001592205.1 Brevundimonas vesicularis NBRC 12165
TCGCAGGGACCGCCGACCCGTCGCAGGCTTATGGGGTTAGGCGATAAGACCGCCACCGCTCGGCGCCCCGAGCTTGCAGGCCAACTTTCCGCGCGGAGCGTCATACCCTTCGTCGAAACGGTACTTCACATCACAGAACTCCGGGCGAAGGCCCGGCGCTCCGCCCAGCCCTCCACCAACTTCGCTGCGATTGCGCGAAGGCGCCGTCGCGTGTCCAGTCGCCTCCCCGACAGACAGGGGGGTGCGACCATGACGCCGCACCCCATCGCTTGATCGGAACCCGCGTCGGCCCTAGCGCTTTCCGCTCAAGCTTTATCCTCCACCAGGAAACCCCATGCTCGACAGCATAACCCCCCTGCTCTCCGATCCGGCCGCCTGGGCTGCATTGGTGACCCTCATCGTGATGGAGGTCGTGCTTGGCATCGACAACCTGATCTTCATCTCGATCCTGTCGAACAAACTGCCCGAGCATCAGCGGCAGAAGGTGCGGCGCATCGGTATCGGCTTGGCGCTGGTCATGCGTCTGGCCTTGCTGTCGATCATCGCCTGGCTCGTCGGTCTGGTGCAGCCGGTCTTCACCGTCATGGGCAATGAATTCTCTTGGAAGGACCTGATCCTGATCGCGGGCGGTCTGTTCCTGGTCTGGAAGGCGACCAAGGAAATCCACCACACAGTCGATCCCACGCCCAGCCACGATGTCATGGACAAGAAGGACGTGGTCATCGCCAACGCCGGCGCGGCCATCTTCCAGATCATCCTGTTGGACATCGTCTTCTCGATCGACTCGATCCTGACCGCCGTCGGCATGACCGAGCACCTGCCGATCATGGTCGTCGCCGTCCTGGTCGCCGTGACCGTCATGCTTCTGGCCGCCGACCCCCTGGCCAACTTCATCAACAAGAACCCCAGCGTCGTCATGCTGGCGCTCGGCTTCCTCCTGATGATCGGCATGGTGTTGATCGCCGACGGCTTCGGCTATCATGTGCCCAAGGGCTACATCTATGCGGCCATGGCCTTCTCGGCCGGTGTTGAGGCGTTGAACATGCTGGGTCGTAAATCCGCATCCAAGAAGGAAAAGGCCGAACTGGCCCGCAGCGAGGCGAACGCCGCCGAGGCCCGTGCCCAAAAGGCTGAGGCCGAAGCCGCCGCCGAGCGGGGCTGAGGCTCATAATGCGCCTGTCGTCCCGGCTCGCCGGCCTTGTCGCCGGTCTGTTGCTGACGACAGGCGTCGCCCTGCCGGTCAGGGCCGAAGTGCCGGTCCAGTCCTACGAGGTCGTCCGGGCCTATCCCCACGACACAGGGGCCTTCACAGAAGGCCTTTTCTTCCACGACGGCGGCCTTTACGAGAGCACGGGCCTGTATCCGTCCTTCATCCGCAAAGTCGATCTGGAGACCGGGCGCGTGGAGCGTCAGCGCGACCTGCCGACCATCTATTTCGGCGAGGGCATGACCACGCTGAACGGCAAGCTGTACAGCCTGACCTGGCGCAACCACATCGGCTTCATCTGGAAGCTGGACGACTTCTCGCCGCTGGGCGGCTTTTCCTATCCGGGCGAGGGCTGGGCGCTGACCACCGACGGCCGCCGCTTGATCATGAGCGACGGCACCGACCAGCTGCGCTTTCTGGACCCCGAAACCTTGGCCGAGACCGGCCGCGTCTCCGTCACCGCCGACGGCCGGCCGCTGGATCAGATCAACGAACTGGAATGGATCGACGGCGAGGTCTTCGCCAATATCTGGCAGGACAACCGCATCGCGCGCATCGATCCCGAGACCGGCGTGGTCAAGACCTTCATCGACCTGACCGCCCTGGTCCCCAATGGCGCGAACCTCGACCCCAACGACGACGTCCTGAACGGCATCGCCTGGGACGCGGCGGGCAAACGCCTGTTTGTCACCGGCAAACGCTGGCCGCAGCTGTTCGAGATCAAGCTGCGCTGATCCGCACGAAGAAAAGGCCGGACGCTGCGAGGCGCCCGACCCTCTTCTTTTTCAGCCTCTGCTCCAGCTCAGCCGTGCAGGTCGAACCGGTCGAGCTCCATGACCTTGGTCCAGGCCGCCACGAAGTCCGAGACGAACTTCCCTTCGGCGTCGGCCCCGGCATAAACCTCGGCCAGCGCGCGCAGCACGGCGTTGGAGCCGAACACCAGATCGACACGCGTGCCGGTCCACTTGGCTTCGCCCGTCTTGCGATCGCGACCTTCGAAGACGTCCTTGGCGTCCGAGGTCGCCGCCCACTTCACGTCCATGTCCAGCAGGTTGACGAAGACATCGTTGGACAGCACGCCCGGCCGCTCGGTCAGCACGCCGTGCGTCGCCCCGCCCGTATTGATGTTGATGGCCCGAAGGCCGCCGATCAGAACCGTCATCTCCGGCGCCGTCAGCGTCAGCCGCTGCGCCTGATCGATCAGCAGCGACTCGGCCGGCACGGCATAGCGGGCCTTCTGGAAGTTGCGGAAGCCATCGGCGACCGGCTCCAGATAGCCAAAGGATTCGACATCCGTGTCCGCCTGGCTGGCGTCCGTCCGGCCGGGCGTGAACGGCACGCTGGCGTCGTGGCCCGCCGCCTTGGCCGCCTGCTCGACGCCGGCATTGCCGGCCAGCACGATCAGGTCGGCCAAAGAGAGCTTCTTGCCGCCCGTCTGCGCCTGATTGAACTCGGTCTGGATGCGCTCCAGCGTCTTCAGCACCCGGTCCAGCTGTTCGGGCTGATTGACGGCCCAATCCTTCTGCGGCGCCAGGCGGATGCGGGCGCCGTTCGCCCCGCCCCGCTTGTCCCCGCCCCGGAAGGTCGAGGCCGAGGCCCAGGCCGTGCCCACCAGTTCGGCGGCGCTCAGGCCTAAGTCCAGCACCTTGGCCTTCAGAGCCGCCGCGTCCGTCGCGTCGATCAGCGGATGATCCACCTCCGGCACCGGATCCTGCCACAACAGGACTTCGCTCGGAACTTCCGGTCCCACGTAGCGCGAACGCGGCCCCAGATCGCGGTGCGTCAGCTTGAACCAGGCCCGCGCAAAGGCGTCGGCGAACGCTTCCGGATCATTCAGGAACCGGCGCGAGATCTTCTCGTATTCCGGGTCGAAC
Organism: Brevundimonas vesicularis NBRC 12165; assembly: GCF_001592205.1. GTDB lineage: Bacteria > Pseudomonadota > Alphaproteobacteria > Caulobacterales > Caulobacteraceae > Brevundimonas > Brevundimonas vesicularis. The sequence goes on from NZ_BCWM01000021.1 coordinate 3,082, forward strand.
CGCATCGACAGGTCGGTCGTCAGCATCGTCGGCCGCTTCTTCTTGGCCGGATCGTGGGCGTCGGGGATGATCTCGCCCGCGTCCTTGGCCACCCACTGATGCGCGCCCGCCGGGGACTTCTCCAGCTCCCATTCGAAGCCGAACAGGTTTTCGAAATAGAAGTTGCTCCACTGGGCCGGCGTCTGGGTCCAGGTGACTTCCAGGCCGCTGGTGATAGCGTCGGCGCCGTGCCCCGTGCCGAAGCTGGAGGTCCAGCCCAAGCCTTGCGCCTCCAGGCCGTCGCCTTCCGGCTCTGCGCCGACGTGGTCGGCAGGGCCCGCGCCGTGCGTCTTGCCGAAGGTGTGGCCGCCCGCGATCAGGGCGACCGTCTCCTCGTCGTTCATCGCCATCCGGGCGAAGGTGTCGCGGATGTCGCGCGCCGCCGCGATCGGATCGGGATTGCCGTCCGGCCCCTCCGGATTGACGTAGATCAGGCCCATCTGAACGGCGGCCAGGGGGTTTTCCAGATCGCGCGTATGCTCGTCGCCGTCCGCGTCGTCATCGCTGACCAGCACGGCCTCGTCGCCGGGCTTCACCACACCGTCCGAGCCGTGGGCATAGCGTTCGTCGCCGCCCAGCCAGGTCGTTTCGCGACCCCAATAGACGTCCTGATCCGGCTCCCAGGTATCGGCGCGGCCGCCCGAGAAGCCGAAGGTGCGGAAACCCATCGTCTCCAGCGCGACGTTTCCGGTCAGGATCATCAGATCTGCCCAGGAGATGGCCTGGCCGTACTTTTGTTTGATCGGCCACAACAGGCGGCGTGACTTGTCGATGTTGACGTTGTCGGGCCAGGAATTCAGCGGCGCGAACCGCTGCTGGCCCCGCCCGCCGCCGCCGCGACCATCGCCGACGCGATAGGTTCCGGCGCTGTGCCAGGCCATGCGGATGAACTGCGGGCCATAATGGCCGAAGTCCGCCGGCCACCAATCCTTGGAGTCCGTCATCAGCGCGCGCAGATCCGCCTTCAGCGCCTCATAGTCCAGCTTGGAAAAGGCCTCGCGGTAGTCGAATGACGCGCCCAGCGGATCGGACTTGGTCGAATGCTGGTTCAGCAGATCGACACGCAGCTGGTTGGGCCACCAATCGCGGTTCTGAACGCCGCCGCCAGCGACCGACTTGGGCGTCCGGCCGGAAAAGGGGCATTTGGCTTCGTCGGTCATGGTGTTTCTCCCTGCTGCTGACGCACGACGGCGAGCGATTTTTGCATCGCCCTGTAGATGATGGGGTCATACGACACGGGTCAAACGGATAAAGCCAATCGATTATCCTTGGCGTCAGCATAGGACGGGCCTATTTCGCTTCCATGCTCCCCACCCTGCGTCAGCTCCAGTATCTCAAGCTCCTCGCCGAACACGGCAGCTTCTCGCGCGCCGCCGAGGCCGCCCACGTCAGCCAACCCGCCCTCAGCGCCGGTGTGCAGGAGCTTGAGCGCATCCTGGGCGCGCCGGTGGTCGAACGCGCGCGAGGCGCCGTGATCATGACCGCCGTTGGAGCCGAGGCCGTTCGCCGCGCCGAGGACGTCTTGGCCCGCACCGAGGATCTGGTCGAGGCGGCCAAGAACGCCGGGCGTCTGTTGTCCGGCCGATTCCGCCTAGGCGTCATCCCCACCGTCGCTCCCTTCCTGCTGCCGGCCAAGCTCCCGTCGGTGAAGGCCGCCTATCCCAGCCTGAAGCTGTTTATCCGCGAGGATCTGACGCCTCGGCTGATCGCGGCGCTGAAGGCAGGTCAGATCGACGCGGCGGTCATCGCCCTGCCCTATGACGCGCCGGGCATCGCCCACGCCCGCATCGGCGATGACGAAATCATGGCCGCCGCCCCCGCCGACCATGCCTTGGCCGCGCCCGGCCCCATCCGTCCCGGCTCGCTGCGGGCCGAGGATCTGATCCTGCTGGAGGACGGCCATTGCCTGCGCGACCACGCTCTGGCGGCGCTGGACATCGAGGCCCCGCGCGGCGACGACGTCTTTGCGGCCACCAGCCTGCACACCCTGGTTCAGATGGTCGGCTCGGGCCTCGGCGTCTCCTTCCTGCCGAAGATGGCGGTGCAGGCCGGTCTGGCCGACAACCCCTCCGTCGCCATTCGCGCCTTCGAAAACCAGGCCGACGGCGCCCCGCCCCATCGCGAGATCGTCGTCGCCTGGCGCGCCGGCTCCAGCCGCGCCGCCGAGGCCAGGCTGCTGGCCGAGGCCCTGAAGCTAGAGTGAAGCTGGAGCGAAAACGGACTGAGGCTCGATTGATCGATTGACCTGAGCGCCGAACAGGCCGCTTGGAAACGGATGGCAACCGAAACCGTCTATATCGTCCAGGCCTACGTCCAGGGCCGGGGCAAGGCCCTGCGCGCAGAACCCCAGGTCGGCTGCAAAGACGCCGAAGAGGCGCGTCGCAAGGCCGAACGGCTGGCGCCGTTGCGTCTGGGCGTCGTCGCCTTCGCCGTCTCGGCCGACACCGAAATGGGCGACTACGACGAAGAGCCCACCATCCTCTTCAAGTCCGGCCAACTGCCGCCGCCGTTCAGCGATCCGGACTGACGACCAAGCAACCCGCCCCGACAGGTCGCGTTTGCTTTCCTGACAACGGATCGGCGCCGCCCCGGGCGTCCGACCGAAACTTCAGGACGCCCCATGGCCTATCGCACCCTCAATCCCTTCACCGAACAACTGGTCGAGGACTATCCGGAACACACCGACGACGCCGTCGAGGCCGCCCTGGCCAAGGCCGACGGCCTGTTCCATTCGGATTGGTCCAAGGGCGACATCCAGCCGCGCCTCGCCGTGCTGAAATCCCTGTCGGGCCTGCTGACCGAAAACCGCGACGACCTGGCCCGCACCATGGCCGAGGAGATGGGCAAGCCCCTGGCTCAAGGGCAGGGCGAGATCGATCTGTGCGCCGGCATCGCCGCCTACTATGCCGAGAAGGCCGCCGATTTCCTCAAGCCCGAAAAGATCGACAGCGAACTGGGCGAAGCCTGGGTCGAGTTTCACCCGATCGGCGTGCTGCTGGCGGTCGAGCCGTGGAACTTCCCGATCTATCAGCTGATCCGCGTGGTGGCTCCCGCCATCGCGGTCGGCAATCCCGTGCTCTATAAGCACGCGGGCATCGTGCCGCGCTGCGCCGCCCGGTTCGCCGAACTGGTGCGTGAGGCCGGGGCGCCCGAGGGCTTCGTCGCCAACCTCTACATCTCCTCGGACAAGGTCGCCGAACTGATCGGCGACGACCGCATCCAGGGCGTGGCCCTGACCGGGTCGGAAGGCGCCGGCGCCAAGGTCTCGGCCCGCGCCTCGGAAATGCTGAAGAAGTCCACGCTGGAACTGGGCGGCAGCGACGTCTTCGTGGTGCTGGACGACGCCGACATCGAAAAGGCGGTAGCGGCCGGGGTCGAAGGCCGCCTGTCCAACGCCGGCCAGGTCTGCACCGGCTCCAAACGCTTCATCGTCCAGAAGTCGGTCTCCGACGCCTTCATCACCGGCTTTGTCGAGGGCATGAAGAGCGCCGTCATGGGCGACCCGCTGGACGAGGCTACGGTGCTGGGTCCGCTGTCGTCCGAGGATGCGCTGAAGACCCTGACCAAACAGGTGGAAGAGGCGATCCAGCACGGCGCCAAGGCGCTGACCGGCGGCAAGCCCGCCGACCGCACCGGCTTCTTCTACGAGCCGACCGTCCTGACGGACGTCGCGCGCAATAACCCGGCCTTCTATCAGGAGTTCTTCGGTCCGGTGGCCCAGGTCTTCGTGGTCGAGGACGACGATGCGGTCGTGGCCCTGGCCAACGATTCCCACTTCGGCCTGGGCGGCTCGATCTTCTCGGGCGACACGGACCGCGCCCGCAAACTGGCCTCTCGGATCGAGACCGGCATGGTCTTCATCAACACCACCACGACCTCCATGCCCGAACTGCCGTTCGGCGGCGTCAAACGCTCGGGCTTCGGCCGTGAGCTGGGCGATGTGGGCATCAAGGAGTTCGTAAACCGCAAGCTGGTGGTCGTCAGCGCCGACTGACCACCACCCCTCGCCAAAGCAAAAGGGCCGGCGGATCGCTCCGCCGGCCCTTTCCTCATCTCGGCGAACCGCGACCTATTCGGCGGCGATCGGCGCTTCGGTTTCCGGGCCGCGCGCTAGGTTGCGCAGCACATAGGGCATGACGCCGCCGGCCAGCAGATAGTCCAGCTCGGTCTGGTTATCGATGCGGCAACGGACCGGGAAGCGGGCCATCTTGCCGTCCGACGGACGGAACAGCTCGACCCACAGGTCCTGGCGAGGCTTCAGCTTGCCGATGTTGGCGTCCGACAGGCCGCGGATCGTGACGATCTCTTCGCCCGTCAGACCCAGCTTCAGCCAGCCGTCCTGCTTGAACTGCAGCGGCACAACGCCCATGCCGACCAGGTTGGAGCGGTGGATGCGCTCAAAGCTTTCGGCGATGACGGCGCGAACGCCCAGCAGACGCGTGCCCTTGGCCGCCCAGTCGCGCGACGAGCCGGTGCCGTATTCCTTGCCGGCGAAGACGACCAGCGGGCGTCCTTCCGACTGATACCGCATGGCCGCGTCATAGATCGACATGGTGTCGCCCGACGGGAAGTGCTTGGTCACGCCGCCTTCGATCTCGGGCGTGATGCGGTTCTTGATGCGGATGTTGGCGAAGGTGCCGCGCATCATGACTTCGTGGTTGCCGCGACGGGCGCCGTAGCTGTTGAACTCGGCCGCCTCGACGCCGTGGTTGGTCAGATAGACGCCGGCGGGCGAGGTCTTCTTGATCGAACCGGCCGGGCTGATGTGGTCGGTGGTGATCGAGTCGCCGAAGATGGCCAGAACGCGGGCCTCGACCACGTCCTGAACCGGGGTCAGGTCCATCGACAGGCCGTCGAAATAGGGCGGGTTGGCGACGTAGGTCGAGCTGTCGTCCCACTCATAGGTCTGACCGCCGGTGACCTTGATGGCCTGCCAGTGCTTGTCGCCCTTGAACACGTCCTTGTAGCGTTTGGCGAACATGGCCGGGGTGACGGACTTGCGCTGGATGTCGGCGATTTCCTGCGTGGTCGGCCAGACGTCCTTCAGGAAGACTTCGTTGCCCTTCTTGTCCTGACCGATCGGATCCTTGGTGATGTCGATGCGCATCGAGCCGGCGATGGCGTAGGCCACGACCAGCGGCGGCGAGGCCAGATAGTTGGCTTGGACGTCGGGGTTCACGCGACCTTCGAAGTTGCGGTTGCCGGACAGGACCGAGGTGGCGACCAGGGCGTTGTCGTTGATCGCCTTGGAGATGGCCGGGTCCAGCGGACCCGAGTTGCCGATGCAGGTGGTGCAGCCATAGCCGACCAGGTTGAAGCCCAGGGCGTCCAGATCCTTCTGCAGGCCGGCGTCGGTCAGATAGTCGGTCACGACCTGCGAGCCGGGGGCCAGCGAGGTCTTGACCCAGGGCTTGGCCTTCAGGCCCAGCGCATTGGCCTTGCGCGCCACCAGACCGGCGGCGATCAGGACCGACGGGTTGGAGGTGTTGGTGCAGGAGGTGATGGCCGCGATGACCACGTCGCCGTCGCCGACGGTGAACTTCTGGCCATCCACCGAGACACGCTCGGCGTCGGACGGACGGGCGAAGACGTCGGTCAGGGCGGTTTCGAAGGCCGGAGCGGCGGTGGTCAGTTCGACGCGGTCCTGCGGACGCTTCGGACCCGCCAGCGAGGGTACGACGGTCGAGATGTCCAGTTCCAGCACATCAGTGAAGACCGGGTCTTCCGAATTCTCGTCGATCCACAGGCCCTGGGCCTTGGCGTAGGCTTCGACCAGGGCGACGCGCGCCTTGTCGCGGCCCGTGGCGGTCAGATAGCCGATGGTCGCGGCCGAGACGGGGAAGAAGCCGCAGGTGGCGCCGTATTCCGGAGCCATGTTGGCGATGGTCGCCTGATCCTCGATGGTCATGTTCGGCAGGGCGTCGCCGAAGAATTCGACGAACTTGCCGACCACGCCCTTCTTGCGCAGCATCTGGGTGACGGTCAGCACCAGGTCGGTCGCCGTCGTGCCTTCGGGCATCGAACCCGTCAGCTTGAAGCCGATGACCTCGGGGATCAGCATCGGGATCGGCTGGCCCAGCATGGCCGCCTCGGCCTCGATGCCGCCGACACCCCAGCCCAGGACGGCCAGGCCGTTGATCATGGTGGTGTGGCTGTCCGTGCCGACGACGGTGTCGGGATAGGCGACGGTCTTCTTGCCTTCATCCAGGGTCCAGACGGTCTGGGCCAGGTTCTCCAGGTTCACCTGGTGGCAGATGCCGGTGCCGGGCGGCACGACGCGGAAGTTGTTGAAGGCCGACGAACCCCAGCGCAGGAAGTTGTAGCGTTCGATGTTGCGCTCGTATTCGCGCTCGACGTTCTGGCCGAAGGCTTTCGACGTGCCGAAGTTGTCGACCATGACCGAGTGGTCGATGACCAGATCGACCGGCACAAGCGGGTTGATCTTGGCGGCGTCGGCGCCCAGGGCGCTCATGGCGTCGCGCATGGCGGCCAGATCGACCACGGCGGGCACGCCGGTGAAGTCCTGCATCAGAACGCGGGCCGGCCGGAAGGCGATCTCGTGCTCGACCGAGCCCTTGTTCTCAACCCAGGCGGCGACGGCCTTCAGGTCGTCTTCGGTGACGGAAACGCCATCCTCGTTGCGCAGCAGGTTCTCCAGCAGCACCTTCATCGAGCGCGGCAGGCGGGAAATCCCGGTCAGACCGGCTTCCTCGGCGGCGGGAAGGCTGTAATAGGCGTATTTCTTCCGCCCGACGGAAAGGTCCTGGCGGGTCTTGAAGCTGTCGATCGACGGCATGGAGAGTTCCTCTGGTCAGCGCCGCCCGACAATCCGGTTGCGCCTTCGCGCGGCAGACGCAGCGGCTCACAGGGCCCCTGCGCGCGCGGCGAAAGCCTGCTGCGGCGACCGTGCCTATAGCCCCGCCACGCCGCACCGTCCATGTGTCCACACCCCTGACGTGGACATTGAGAAGGGTTCGCAGATTTGGCGCGGCGGGTGAAGCGCGATGATCCACACCCTCACCCTCTCCGGCTTGACCGTCTCGCGCGGCGAGCGGCGACTGTTCGACGGTCTCGACCTGACCCTGCGCGCCGGCGAGGTGCTGGCCCTGACGGGCGCAAACGGGGCGGGCAAGACCAGCCTGCTGCGCGCGATCGCCGGCCTGTTGCGGCCAGACGCCGGGACGGTCGCCTTCCAGGACGGCGACGGCAATAAGCTGGACGAGCGGCAGGCGCGTGGACCTGAAACCCACTTTCTCGGTCATCTGGACGGGCTGAAGGGCGGCCGCACCGCGCGCGAAGAGCTGGGGTTTCAGTGCGATTGGTTGGGCCACACCCAGTACGGCGTCTACCACGCCGTCGAGGCCTTCGGCTTGAAGCCACTTCTGGACTTGGAGGTCCGGCGTCTGTCAGCCGGTCAGCGTCGTCGTCTGGCCATGGGCCGGCTGGTCGGATCGCCGCGCGCCCTGTGGCTGCTGGACGAGCCGATGGCGCCGCTGGACACGCGTTGGCGCGAAGCCTTCGCCGAGCAGATGCAGCGTCATCTGGACGCCGACGGCCTGATCGTCGCCGCCGTCCACGACCCCCTGCCGCTGCCGACCCGCTCTCTCGATCTGGGGGGGCTGAAGTGAGCCGCCACGATGTCGATCAGGAACCCCGTCCGCCCGGCCTGCGCGGCGCGACGCGCGTTCTGCTGGAGCGCGAGCTGGATCTGGCCTGGGGCGGGGGCGGCGGCCCCTTGCTGGCATGCGGCTTCTTCGCCTGTCTGACCGCCATACTGCCGCTGGCGGCCGGCGGCGATCCGCGCACGCTCGGCCCGGTCGCGGGCGGCGTCGCCTGGCTGGCCCTGGCCCTGGCGTCCCTGCTGTCGCTGGAGCGGCTGTTCGAGCGCGACATGGAGGACGGCGGCCTGGACCTGCTGGCTCTCGGCCATCTGGCGCTGGAGCAGGTCGTCTTGATCAAGGCCCTGGCGCAGTGGATCGCCGTTGGTCTGCCGCTCGCCCTGACCGCCCCCGTCGCAGCCCTGGCGCTTGGCCTGCCCGCGTCGCTGACGCCCCTGGTCGCACTGACCGCCCTGATCGGCGGCGCCGGCTTCGCCTTCACCGGGGCGCTCGGCGCCGCCCTTGCGCTGGGCGCAAAGCGTGGCGGACTGCTGATCGCCGTCGTCGTCCTGCCGCTCTTTATTCCCCCCGTCGTCTTCGGCGCCGGCGCCCTGGAGCGCGCCGGATCGGGCCAGCCGGTCGGCCCGGCGCTGGCCTTGCTCTGCGCCTACGTCCTGTTCGCCGCCATCGTCGCGCCCTTCGCCGGGGCCGCCGCCGTTCGCAACGCGCAAGGGTGAGCTTGCCCGCCGTCCATTCGTTGCGTAAGCGCTGAACCGATGTTCGGCCTGTCCAATCCGCAGCGCTTCATGGCCTTCACCGGCCCGTTGACGCCCGTTCTGTGGGGGCTCGCCGCCGTGCTGCTGGGCGTCGGCGCCTGGCTCAGCTTCACCGTTCCGGCCGATTATCAGCAGGGCGACACGGTGCGGATCATGTTTGTCCATGTCCCCGCCGCCACCCTGGGCCTGGGCGCCTATGCGGCGCTGGGCGTGTCCAGTTTCTTTACGCTGGTCTTCCGCCACGCCCTGGCCGACGCCGCCGCCCGCGCCGCCGCCCTGCCCGGCGCGGCCTTCACGGCTTTGGCCCTGTTCACCGGCTCGCTGTGGGGCCAGCCGATGTGGGGGACCTGGTGGGTGTGGGACGCGCGCCTGACCAGCGTGCTGGTGCTGTTTCTCTTCTACCTCGGCTATATGGCGCTGAGAGCCTCGATCGACGACGAGCAGAAGGCCGGGCGCGCCGCCGCCGTCCTGGGTTTGGTCGGCCTCATCAATCTGCCGATCGTGAAATTCTCGGTCGATTGGTGGAACACCCTGCATCAGCCCGCCAGCTTCCTGACCCCCGGATCGTCGGGGCTGGACCCCGTCTATCTGCCGCCCTTTCTGACCATGCTTGCGGCCTATGGGGTGCTGTTCGCGGCCCTGTGGCTGACGGCCATCCGCACCGAGATCCGCCGCCGCCGCGTCATGACCCTGCGCGGCCGTCTGGCTCAGGAGGCCTGACGCCATGCTCGACCTCGACATGACCCCTTACGCCGCTTTCGTCTGGCCCGCCTGGGGCGTCAGCGCCCTGGTGCTGATCGTCCTGACCATCCGCGCCGTCGTCGCCTCCCGCAAATGGAAGCGCGAACTGGCCCGACTTGAGGCAGACCAAGGCACACACCCACAAGCAGCGGACACCAACCGCCCTCAAGCAGCGCGAAGCGCGATAGGGCCAAAAGAAACGGGGGTTCGCCCGTGAACCGCTGGCTGGCCCTGATCCCGCTGGCGGTCCTCGCGGCTCTGGCGGCTATGTTCGTCGGCTGGTCGCTGAAGCGCGACCCGGCGTTCAAGCCCGACGCCCTGGTCGGTCAGACGATCCCCGAGACGGTCCTGCCCCTGCTGTCAGGCGACCAGGCGGGACCGGGCAATCTGGACCTGAAGACCGCCGGCGTCGGCCGGCCCATGCTGGTCAATGTGTTCGCCTCCTGGTGCGCGCCTTGCCGGATCGAACACCCCAAGCTGCTGGCGCTGAAGGCGCGCGGCGTCGCCGTGGTCGGCATCGCCTACAAGGACGAGCCGGTCGCCACTCGCGCCTTCCTCGACGAACTGGGCGATCCCTATTCGATGGTGCTGGTGGACCGCGAGGGTCGTGCGGGCCTCGACCTCGGCATTTCCGGCGTGCCCGAGACCTTCGCCGTCGACGCCATGGGGCGCATCACCGGCAAACAGTCCGGCCCCCTGCTGAACGACGCTGACATCGACCGACTGGTCGCCTCCATGCAGGCCCCGCCTCGTCCCGCACCGACCAAGCGGTGAGGCCGCGTTAACCCTTTTTCGAGGGTTTCCGTTAACCATGTCGGCATGAGCGCGATTCGTCCCGGCCTGCCGCTGAACACGCCCGCCCCGGGCCTTGATCTGCCGAGCGCCCGCAGCGCTCAGGCGGCCTTCTTCCGCGCTGCAATGGAGCAGACTGCGGCGCCCAAGCCGCCCGTCCCGTCCGCCGCCGTCATGTCCACCATCCGCACCGCCAACCCGGCCCGGCCGGTGGAGGCGCCCTCCGCCCCGGCCCAGCGTGAGGAGCCGCGGATCATGCGCCCCGGCTCCTACCTCGACATCCGGGTCTGATCAGTTCCAGCCGCGGCTGGCGATATACTGCTGCAACGCCTCGATCCGGGTCGCATCCGACGGGTGGGTCGAAGCGAACTGAGGCGTCTGGGTCTGACGTTGCGCCGCCATCAGCCGCCACAGCGCGACCGCCTGCGACGGCTTGAACCCGGCGCCGGCCATATAGTCCACGCCCAGACGGTCGGCCTCCAGCTCGTCGCGCCGTGAATAGGGCAGCAGCAGCCCGTACTGGGCGGCCAAACCCCCATAGGCGTTGACCGCATCGCCATAGCGACCCGCCGCCCCGCCGACAGCCGCCAGACCGACGCTGGTCACCGTCTGGTTCGAGGCGCGCTCGGCCGCATGGTTGGCGACGACGTGCCCGATTTCGTGACCGATCACGCTGGCCAGCTGGTCGTCATTCTGGACCAGGGCCAACAGGCTGGTCGTCACGCCGATCTGGCCGGACGGCAGGACGAAGGCGTTGGGGCTGGCCTCCGTGAACACCGCATAGTCCCAGGTCCGACCGCCCAGACCCGCCGCCTGAACCAGACGGTCGCCGACGCGCCGGATCCGGTCGACTTGGGCTCCGGTCGTCATCACGCCTGGCTTGGCGATAGCCTCGCGCCAGGCCGCCGTCGACTGCTGCGACAGGGCGGCGTTGTCCACCAACAGCAACTGATTGCGGCCCAGGGCTTCGTTATAGGCGCAGGCGGACACGGCCGAGGCCGCAACGGCGGCGGCCAGGACAAGGGCGGAACGGCGGGGCAGGATCACGGGGGCGACCTCTTCGAGCAGGACGAAACAGCAAGGCAAATGGTCGCGCTGCGCCTGGGGTTCCACCGTCACTCGATCGGCGTCGCGCCCAGCAGGGTCCGGCACGCCTCCGCCTCGGCCGCCAGGGCCTTGCGCTTGGCTTCCCCGAACTTCTCCAGCGTGCGGTAGGGCATGGCCAGCCGCACATTGTCCCGCAGCCGGCCGCAATTGCGCTCCAGAAAGCCCCAATACAGCCGGTTGAACGGACAGGCCGCATCGCCGCTCTTGCTCTTCACGTCATAGCGACACGCCCCGCAATAGTCGCTCATCCGGTCGATATAGGCCCCCGAGGCCGCATAGGGCTTGGACCCCACGATGCCGCCATCGGCGAACAGGACCATGCCGCGCGTATTGGGCATCTCGACCCATTCATAGGCGTCGGCATAGACGCACATGTACCAGTCATCGACCTGATCGGGATGCACGCCCAGCAGCAAGGCCAGATTGCCCGTCACCATCAGCCGCTGGATATGGTGGGCGTAGGCGTTGTCGCGCGTGGTCTCCACCACGTCGGCGACACAGGCCATGTCGGTCTCACCGGACCAGTAGAACCAGGGCAGCTTGCGGTCCGCATCCAGAAAGTTGCGCGCCCGATACTCCGGCGCCTTCAGCCAGTAGATGCCGCGCACGAACTCGCGCCATCCCAGGATTTGCCGGATGAAGCCTTCGACCGCATTCAGCGGCGCCTTGCCCGCCCGATAGACCGCCTCGGCGCGCTTGCAGACGTCTAGCGGGTCCAGCAGGCCCAGGTTGATCGACGTCGAGATCAGCCCATGCCACATCCACGGCTGACCCTCCGCCATCGCGTCCTGCCAGTCCCCGAACGACGGCAGGACGTCCTTCAGGAAATGCTTCAGCGAGGCTTCCGCCTCCTGCGCCGTCGTGGCCCAGCCGAACCCGTCCAGCGATCCGAAATGGTCGCCGAACAGCCGCTCGACATCCGCCATCGTCTCGCGCGCCACGGGGTTGGGCGGGATGCGCAGGCGATCGGGCGGCGTCACGCCCTTGGCCAGCTTCTTGCGGTTCTCGGCGTCATAGTTCCAGCGCCCGCCCTCCGGCTGATCGCCGTCCATCAGTATGCCCGTCGCGCGGCGCATCTCGCGATAGAAGAACTCCATGCGCAGCTGCGACTTGCCCGAGGCCCAGCGACGAAAACGGTCGTGGCTGCTGATGAAGCGGCGATCCTCGCGAATCTCGACCGGCAGCTCCGCCCCTTCCGCAAAGGCGGCCAGATGCTCGGCCAGCCGCCACTCGCCGCATTCGGTCATCACCACCGCCTCATGGGCGCCGTTGTCCAGCGCCCGGGCCAGTTCCCCGGTGATCGAACCGCTGTTGTCCGCATCGTCGATCCGCACATAGCGCACGTTGACGCCCCGGTCCTTCAACCGCTCGGCGTGACTGCGCATGGCGGCGAAGACCAGGGCCAGCTTCTGCTTGTGATGCCGAACATAGGTCGCCTCGTCGCGAACCTCGGCCATCAGAACCGTATCGACGTCCGGGTTCAGATCTCTCAGCGCCGACAGGTCGTCCGACAGCTGATCGCCCAGCACCAGCCTAAGCACGGACATGCGTTATTCCCATCACCGGGCCCATTTGCGAGCGAGAGACTGAAGTCGAGGACGCAGGCGCAGAAACACCCGGTACCCTCCCTCCAACGCCGCAAGGACCCAGGGGATGCGTGCGGCCAGGCCCAGCGGTCGCAACAGCGGGATGGCCCGCCACATCGCCGCAAACGCCGCCGCACCCGACAGCAGCCTTCCGTTTTCCGTCGCGTGGAATCGCGCCAGCAGCGTCTCGCGATCCAGCGGGCAACTCGTTTGACCATCCGACACATCGACGAAGCGGATCGCGTCGCGTCGATCCAGCCGGCGCATCAGGGCGATCTCGCGTCGGCACAGGGGACAGCCGCCATCGTACCAGACAAGCAAGGGGGTCATGACGGTCGAAGGCTCTCGGCGACGGCGAACGGGCTCGCCATCCTATACGGGCGTCCTCTACAGTCTGGATCGCAACCCGCCTCGACAGGTGTCCGATGACGATTGAACCCACCGGCCGACATCGCTTGCCGCCGCTCGCCCGCATACTGGGTTTCGCCGGCCTGCTGCCCCAGGCGGCGGCGGTTGTCGTCCTCATTGCAGGCGATGCTGACCAGCAGACCGCCGCCCTCGGCCTGGCCTACGCCTACGCCGCCCTGATCTTCAGCTTCCTGGGCGGCGTCTGGTGGGGACTGGCGGCCGCGACGGGCCTGAAGGCGCCCAAATGGGTCTGGATCGCGTCTGTGGTGCCCTCGCTTCTCGCGCTGGCGACCAGCGTCGTTTGGGCGGCGGGTTCCGACCCGGCCGCGTCTCTGATTTTGCTGGGCGTCTTCATCGCCGCCAGCGTCCTGGTCGATCTGAAGCTGAAGGCGGCCGGTCTGACGCCCGAGGGCTGGCTGGCGCTGCGGGCGCCGCTGTCGATCGGTCTGGGCGTGCTGACGCTCGTCGCCGGACTGATCTGAAAACATCTCAGGCAGCGGGCAAAAAATCGGGGCCTGCCGCAACCGACAGGCCCCTGATTTTATTCGTCTCGACTGGAGCGGGCGAAGAGATTCGAACTCTCGACCCCAACCTTGGCAAGGTTGTGCTCTACCACTGAGCTACGCCCGCACTCCGTAGGAGCTAGGTGCGCTCCCCGTCGAGGAGGGGGCGTATAGCGGAGGGTTGATCGGTCCTGCAAGAGAGAATTTGCAAAAAGCGATCAAGTCCCGCTCGCGCCCCCCGCGCCTCAGCGCGGCGCCAAACGAATGGCGCCGTCCAGACGGATGCATTCGCCGTTGATGTAGACGTTTCTAGCCAGCTCCAGCACCAGCGACGCATAGTCGGCCGGCGTGCCCAGACGGCTGGGGAAGGGGATGGCGGCGGCCAGGGCGTCCTGGATCTTCTGGTCCATCCCAGCCATCATCGGCGTCCACATGATGCCGGGCAGGATGGTGTTGCAGCGCACCCCTTCCTGAGCCAGATCGCGCGCGATCGGCAGGGTCATGGCATAGACGCCGCCCTTGGACGCCGAATAGGCCGCCTGGCCGATCTGGCCGTCCTGCGCCGCTACCGAGGCTGTGTTGACGATCAGGCCGCGCTCGCCGTCCGCCATCGGCTCCAGCGTCACCATGCCCGCCGCCGACTGCGACAAAACGCGGAAGGTGCCGAACAGATTGACCCGCACGGTGCGCTCGAACTGAGCCATGTCGTGGGCCTTGATCTCGCCGGTGTCCTTCTTGCGCGAGACGGTCTTCTGGCCCGTGGCGATGCCGGCGCAGTTGACGGTCAGACGTTCCTGGCCATGGGCGGCGCGGGCCTTTTCGAAGGCGGCGGCGACCGAGGCGTCGTCGGTCACGTCCACCTGGCAGAAGACGCCGCCGATTTCGGCCGCGACGGCCTCGCCCTTTTCGGCATTCAGATCGAACAGGGCGACCTTCGCCCCCGTCGCCGCGATGGCGCGCGCGGTGCCTTCGCCCAGGCCCGAGGCGCCGCCGGTGACCACTGCGGCGATGGTGTTGTCGAGTTTCATCCTGATCGTTCCTATATTGTCGTGAACCTGAGTTTCGTTTGAGGATTTAGCGGCCATGACCGCCAAAGCCAAACCCGCCGATCCGTCGGATGTCCTGGACCCGAAAAAGGCGCTCGTGCCGTCGGTGGTGAAGATCAACGAGGCCCGCGTGACCAAGGGCTTCTGGCCCAAGATTCAGCGCACGGCCGCCCGCATCCCCTTTGCGGACCAGGCCCTGGCCGCCTGGTACGCCGCGCGCGATCCGCAGACGCCGATGGCGGCCAAGGGCATGATCTTCGCGGGCCTGGCCTATTTCGTCATGCCGGTGGACGCCATTCCCGACATCTTCGCGGGCATCGGCTATACCGACGACGCGGCCGTCATCACCGCCCTGCTGGCCCTGGTCGGCGCCAACATCAAACGCCGCCACCGCGACCAGGCCGAGGACGCGGTGCAGCGGCTGAAGGCGAAATAACTCAGCTCTCGACCGTTACCACGATCTTGCCAAGAGCCTGACGGTCGCCCAGGGCCTTGATGGCCTCTCCGGACTTTTCCAGTGGGAAGGTCTTCGACACGCGCGGCCTGATCTTGCCGTCCGCGTACATCTGCATCAGTTCGACCATGTTGGCGGCGTGGGCCTTGGGATCGCGCATCACCGCCGCGCCCCAGAAGACGCCGATCACCGACACCGACTTCAGCAGCGTCAGGTTCAGCGGCAGGGACGGAATGCCCGCCGGGAAGCCGACCACCAGATAGCGCCCGTTCCAGTCCATGGCCCTCAGCGCCGGATCGGCGTAGTCGCCGCCGACCGCGTCATAGACCACGTCCGCCCCGTCGCGCCCGGTCGCGAGCTTGAACTCACCCGACAACGCCTTCTGCGCCGCCTTGTCCATCGGTCCCGACGGATAGATCAGGCCATTGTCGGCGCCCAGTTCAAGCGCGAACTCGACCTTGTCGTTGGTCGAGGCGGCGGCGACCACCTTGGCCCCCATAGCCTTGCCCAGTTCGACGGCGGCGGCGCCGACGCCCCCGGCCGCACCCAGCACCAAGAGGGTTTCGCCCGCCTTCAGCTGCGCCCGGTCCTTCAGGGCATAGTAGCTGGTGCCATAGGTCATGATCAGGGCCGCCGCTTCTTCGAAGCTCATGGCGTCGGGGATGGGGATGACCGTCTCGGCCCGCACCGCCAGCCGCTCGACCAGCCCGCCCCAGCCCGGCACGGCGATGACCCGGTCGCCCTTGCGCACGCCCTTGACGCCCTCGCCCACCGCCTCGACCACGCCGGCCACTTCGGCGCCCGGCGAGAAGGGCCGCTCGGGCCGGAACTGGTATTTGTCCTCGATGATCAGGGTGTCGGGATAGTTGATCCCCACCGCCTTGACCTCGATGATCACCTCGCCCGTCTTAGGCGTCGGGTCGAGCACGTCCTCCACGACCAGGGTTTCGGGGCCACCAGGCGTCTTGGACAGAACAGCGCGCATCTTTCCTCCTTGGCCGACATGGCGCGGCCTTCATCGCGACGCTAAAGAGCGCCACGCCCGTTTGAAAGAGGCGATGAAGACAAGGCTCAGGAAGACGACATGACCGCCCTCATCCTCCACGGCGGCGCCGGCGCCCGGCGCGAACGCAACTACGACGCCGAGGTCGTGCATATGCGCCAGGTGGTCGAGGCCATGAAGGTTCGGCTGGAGGCGGGCGACAGCGCCCTGGACGTGGCCACCGCCGCCGTCGTCATGCTGGAGGATTCCGGTCTTTACGTCGCGGGCAAGGGCGCCTCGCCCAATCTTGCCGGCGCCTATGAGCTGGACGCCAGCATCATGGACGGATCGACGAAACGCGCCGGCGCCGTCGCCGCACTTCAGGGCTTCCGCAATCCCGTCATCGCCGCGCGCGCAGTGATGGAGAAGACGCCGCATATCATGCTGGCGGGCGAAGGCGCTGGCCTGTTCGCCCACGACCAGGGGCTGGAGCCCATCGCTGACGAGGCCGCCTGGTTCACCGGCGCGGGCAAGGGCGAGGACAACCATCCACCCGGCACGCTCAGCCACGGCACTGTCGGCGCCTGCGTGCTGGACAGCCAGGGCCGTCTCGCCGCCGCCACCTCGACCGCCGGCGTGTTCGGCAAGATGCCGGGCCGGGTCGGCGACACGCCGATCCCCGCCGCCGGAACCTGGGCCGACGCCCACGCCGCAACCTCCTGCACCGGCCAGGGGGAATATTTCATCCGCGTCGCCGCCTCCGCCCAAGTCGCCTGGCGCGTCGCCGCCGGCCAGTCGCTGGCCGAGGCGACCCAAGCCGTCATCGACGAGATCGGTCAGATGGGCGGCGACGGCGGCATGATCGCCCTGGACGCCGCCGGAAACATCGCCGCCCCCTTCAACAGCCAGGGCATGAAGCACGCCTGGCTGACGCCCGCCGGCGAGATCGGCGTCCAGGTCTTCCGCGGCTAGGTCTTTGCGGACATCACGTCGGAAATGGCGGTCAGCAGAACCTTTAGATCGACAGGCTTGCTGACCACCGCATCCATGCCCGCCGCCAGATAGCTCTCGACCTGCTCCACCATCGCATTGGCCGTCAGGGCGATGATCGGCGTGCGGACCAGCCCCTGGTCGGCCTCGCCTTGCCGGATCGTCCGTGTCGCCGTCGGACCGTCCATGTTCGGCATCTGCACATCCATCAGGATCAGATCCCAGTCGCGCGTTTGCGTCGCTTCGACCGCCTGAAGACCGTCGTCGACGATCTCGACCTCGATCCCGACCTGGCCCAGAAGGCCGCGGATCACCTGCTGATTGACCGGGTGATCCTCGGCGACCAGCACCCGCAGCGCCCTCTCCGGCTCGGCGTCCGGCGCATCTTCGCTGGCCTTCACAGGTTGCGCCGGCGTCAGCGGCAGCGTGACGACGAAGGTCGCCCCTTCGCCCGCCTCGCTCTCCACCTCGATCCGGCCGCCCATCAGCTCCACCAGGGTCGCCACGATCGAAAGGCCCAGCCCGGCCCCGTCGCGCCGGTCGACGGCCGCCGCCTCGATCTGGGCGAAGCGCGTGAAGAGCTGCCCGATCTGGTCCGCCGGTATGCCCCGCCCCGTGTCCGACACGCGGAACACCGCCCCGGCGTCCGTCAACGCGACATTCAACGCCACCTGCCCCTGTGTCGTGAACTTGATGGCGTTGGACAGCAGGTTGAACAGGATCTGGCGCAGCCGGACCGGATCGGCGCTGACCCAGCCCAGGCCCGGCGACACGACGTGGAAGGCCAGGTCCTTGCTTTCGGCCAAGGGCCGCAGAGTCTCTGTGACCTCGTGGACCAGGGCGTCCGCATCGATGGGCTGCGGCACGATCTCCAGCCGCCCCTCCTCGATCCGCGACAGGTCCAGGATCTGGTTGATCAGGTCCAGCAGGGTGTGGGCCGAACGGTCCAGGATCTCCAGTCGCGCCTTCTGCCGATCCTCCAGCGCGTCGCCCGCCATGATCTGCGCCATGCCGATGACGCCGTTCAGAGGGGTGCGGATCTCATGGCTCATATTGGCCAGGAAACGGGACTTGGCGGCATTGGCCTCGTCCGCCTCCTGACGCGCGCATCGGGCGGCGTCGCGGTCCAGCACGGCCGCCTCATGCGCCGCCTGCACGTCCATCAGCAACGCCTTGTTGCGCTGGTCCGCCGCGAACAGATCGCACCACAGGGCGTGGGTCGCGCGCGAGATGATGAACAGGATCGTCGCCAACATGACGAAGGCCGCCGCCACCGCCAGGCCGTGCGGCCCGATTAGCGAGGGATAGATCACGACCAGCACGGTCGCGCAGATCGGCGCCGCCGCCAGCGCCAGCAGCCGAGGCGCCGCGCTGAACTGAACGAAAGCCACACCGATTGACCAGACCTGGATCAGCACCACCACCAGCATCACATCGGCGCGGGGGTTCATCAGCCAGGCGATCAGCGGCCCGGACACCCCCAGGGCGAACCGAATCGCCACGATGGCCATCAGCAGCGGGGGCCAGCCCGCGGCGGGCGCGTCGGTCTTCTGGTATCGCTTGACGCGCCCCTGGGCCCAAGCGTCGAACGCCATGCCGACCAGGGCGAACCCCAGCCCCACCCACGGCTGCCCGAGAGCCGCCAGGATCAGCCCGGCGGCCGCCCAACTGCCGTAAAGTACGGCGGGCGGAGTAACCATATTTTGCAGGACGAAGGCCCAGACCGCGATTTTTTCGTCGGAGACAGAAGTCGCTTTCGCTCGTCTCGGCACGCATCCTCGGCAGGGGGTCGCCGCTGACATGCGACATTGGGCGAATAGATCGCCGCCGGGGATTTGTCCATGAACGACCTGCGCTCCTTGCGCTTCATTACATCTCGGTAAGGTGCAAGACGCCCAATCGCTGATACGGTCTCGGCGCCCGGCGTTCCGGGCTTCGGAGCCTCTCATGAAATCCCGCCTGATCGCCACAGCTGCCGCCTCGGCCCTCCTTCTCGGCCTCGCCGCCCCCGCCTTCGCAGAGGGCGCCGCGCCCGCCGCAGCCGCCGCTCAATCGACGGGGCAGGCGCCGCAGGGCGTGACCGTGCCGCCGCTGGGCTTCACCAAGCGCGTTCTGGCGAACGGGCTGGAGGTCTATTCGGCGCGTGACGCCGACACTTCGAACGTCACGGTCCAGGTCTGGTACAAGGTCGGCTCCAAGGACGATCCAGCCGGCCGTTCGGGCTTCGCCCACCTGTTCGAACACCTGATGTTCAAGTCGACCACCAACCTGCCGCCCGAAACCTTCGACCGGCTGACCGAGGACGTGGGCGGCTCCAACAACGCCTTCACCGCCGACGACACCACCGCCTATTTCGAGACCGTGCCCGCAAACCATCTGGAGCGGATGCTGTTCGCCGAGGCCGACCGCATGGGTTCGCTGGTCGTGGACGAGCCGACCTTCGTCGCCGAGCGCGACGTGGTGAAGGAGGAATATCGCCAGCGAATCCTCGCCAACCCCTACGGCCGCCTGTTCGGCCTGTTCGTGCCCGAGACCATCTATCAGGACAGCCCCTATCGCCGTCCGGGCATCGGCTCGATCGAGGAGCTGGAGGCCTCGTCCCTGGAGGACGTTCGCCGCTTCCACGCCACCTATTATCGTCCCGATGCCGCCTATCTTATCGTGGCCGGCAACTTCGACCAGGCTCAACTTGACCGCTGGGTGGATCAGTATTTCGGCCCGCTGAAGAATCCGACCACGCCGATCCCGACCAACAATGTCGTCGAGCCCGAGCCGACGGGTCCGCGCAACGTGACCTACTATGCGCCGAACGTGCCGCTGCCGGCCGCCGTCGTCGCCTGGCCGACGGTGAAATACGCTGATGCCGACCGCGCCGCCCTGACCGTTCTGGACGGCATCCTGTCCACTGGCGAATCCAGCCGCCTGTATCGCTCGCTTGTCTATGACAAGCAGATCGCGGCCCAGATCGGTTCGACCCCCGACTTCTCTCAGCAGGCCGGCAATCTGTCCGCCCTGGCCATCATGGCCCAAGGTCACACGGCCGAGGAAGGCATCGCCGCCCTGAACGAGGAGATAGGCAAGCTGCGCGACACGCCTGTCAGCGCCGCTGAACTGGCCGAGGCCAAGAACGAGATCGTCGCCAATACGCTGCGCAGCCGCGAAACGGTCGACGACCGCGCGACGGCCCTGGGCTTCTCGCTGATCAACACCGGCTCGGCCGCCGCCGCCGACGAAGAGGTCGCCCAGATCCAGGCCGTCACCGTCGCCGACATTCAGCGCGTCGCCCGCAAATATCTGACGCCGCAGCGCCAGTCGACGATCACCTTCCTGGCCGCCGACGACCAGAACCCCGCCTCGGTCCAGAAGATGAACGTGGACGCCCCCGTGAAGGTCGCCGACCTGGCCCCCGCCGGCCCGCCCGCCGTCCTCCTGCCCGAGGCGGAGCGCAAGCCCCTGCCCCAGCCGGGCGCCGAGGTCGCACCCGTGACGCCGACCGTCGCCGACTTCCGCCTCGATAACGGCCTGCGCGTCCTGGTCGCCCCGACCGACGGCGTGCCGCTGGTCTCGGCCCGCCTCAGCTTCGACGCCGGTTCGTCGGATGATCCGACGGGCAAGGCCGGCGTCGCCGCCATGACCGCCGCCCTTCTGACCCAGGGCACCAAGACCAAAACCGCGCCCGAAATCGCCACCCAGATCGAACAGTTGGGCGCCAGCGTGGGCGCATCGGCCGGGGTCGATTTCTCGAACGTCTACGCCAACGCGCCGTCGAACGCCTTCCCGGCGACCGTCGCCCTGATGGCGGATCTGGTGAAGAACCCGACCTTCGCCGGCGAAGAGCTTGAACGTCAGCAGGCCCAGACCCTGGACGGCCTGCGCGTCGCCCTCAGCCAGCCGGCGTCCATCGCCGGCATGACGGTCGGCCGCGTCATCTACGGCGACGCCCCCTACGGCGCGACGATCACCCAGCAGACGGTTCCGGCCATCACGGCGGCCGACGTCGCCGCATTCCACGCCGCCCGCTACCGGCCGTCGGACGCGACCCTGGTCTTCTCGGGCGACATTACGCCGGCCGCCGCCCGCGCCCTGGCGCAACAGGCGTTCGGCGACTGGCGCCCGGCCGGCGCGGCCCCGGCCGCTGCGACCAATCCGGCCGGTCAGCCCCTGGCGCCGCGCATCGTCGTGGTGAACCAGCCGGGCGCCGGTCAGGCTGCGGTCGTCGCCGCCGTTCGCGGCGTGTCGCGCACCGATGCGGACTTCTTCCCGCTGACGGTCGGCAACACCCTGTTGGGCGGCGGCTTCTCGTCGCGCCTGAACCAAGAGATCCGCATCAAGCGCGGTCTGTCCTACGGCGCCTCGTCGTCGCTGGGCGCACGGGCGGATGCGGGCCTGTTCACGGCCTCGACCCAGACCAAGAACGAGACCGCCGACGAGGTCGCCGATCTGATCCTGGCCGAGATCGCCAAGCTGGGAACCGAGACCCCGACCCAGGCCGATCTGGCCCCGCGCCGCGCCACCCTGATCGGCGGCTTCGGCCGCTCGCTGGAGACGGTGGACGGCCTGGGCGCCCTGGTCGCCAACCTGGCGCTCTATGATCTGCCGATGAGCGACCTCGCCGACTACGCCGGCCGTGTTCGCGCCGTCACGCCGGAACAGGTCGAGGCCGCCTTCGCCGAACACCTGCCGGTCAACCGCGCCAGCCTGGTCATCGTCGGCGACGGCTCGAAGTTCCTGGACGATCTGCGCGCCAAACACCCCAATCTCGAAGTCATCGAGGCGGGCGACCTGAACCTGAACACCGGCTCGCTGAAGTAAGGCCGGATCGGCAAGCCCCCTTCTTCCCCTGGCGGCGAAGGAGGGGGTCGGCCGCCAGCCGTCCTATTTTCAGGACCGAAGTCGTCTCTTTTCAGGGACTTTCGGGCCGCCGTCGACAATCACCCATACAGGCGTCGAACGGGGATATGATCCATCCCTGATCTTTGACATCGCGATCCCCACGCCGAGTCCTTGACTCTCAAGGTCGGGTCCGACCGGCCTCGACAATTGCACGCGTTCAATTCGAGCGCAGATTTATCTCTGCGATTTCCGCCTCTTGGCGCCGAATTGCACGCCATTGCACCCTTTTCGTCGGGTGCAACTTCCGTCCGCTAGACCGACAGACACACCACCTGGGCCACGCGCAGGTCGCGCCTCAGCCGGTTGGCTACCTGGCCGTAATCCTCGGTCGTGATGGTCTGGCCGCGCGCATCGTCGGCTGGCGTCTGTTCGCCGCGAATGGCCGGCCCGAACGTCTCCGGCGCCGTCGTATAGATCCGGCCCCGCCTCGGCGCCTCGGCGATGGTGACGCCCACGACGCGGCCCTGCGCATCCAGGGCCGGCGCGCCGGACAGGCCCGACAATGTGCCCTCAAGCCCATTGGTGCGTCCGACCTCGGCCCAGGACAGCACCGGCTCGTCGCGCGCGCCGCGCCCGAAGACCTTCAGCGTCTCGCGCCCCAGCAGGCGTGATGTCACCTCGCCGGGACGCCCCTGAGGAAAGCCCGGATGGAAGGCGCGCTGACCCTTGCGCAGCGGCGCCTCGACCGCCACCGGCAGCGCTGCGGGACCGCCGTCGGTGATCAGCAAGGCGACGTCGGCGCGCGGCGCCAGACGGACGTCGGCTGCGACCGCCCGCCCCTCGCCGACCACCAGCGCCGGCTTGCGGCACCCCTCGACAACATGGCGCGCCGTCACCCAGCGCCCTCGTCCTGCGATGGAGAAGGCCGTGCCCGACGACGGCTTGAACGGCGCCTCGCCCGCATCGACGGTTACGGCGGCGTCAAAGGGGGTGATGGGGCCTAGCAGCGCGCCCTCGGCGACATCGGCGCCGGCCTCCGCGACCGGCGGCGCATCGGCGTTCTCGCGTCGCCCCAGGGACACCGCCAGAAACACGGCCGCCACCGCTCCATAGATGGCCCAGTCCGGCAGGCGGGGAAACTGCATCGCTCCGGCCGATCAGCCGGTCAGCGCGGCGGACAGGATGACGGCCGTCGCCAGCTTGGCGCCCAGCAGCACCACCGCCGCCGAAATCTCGCCGTGGCGGATCCGCTCGGGCAGGCCCGTCAGCAGCAGGTCCACGACCCGGAAGGCCAGAAGCTGCAGCACCACGGTCGCCACGCCCCAGATGGCGATGTCACGCACCGAGGTCGACACCGACAGCGATACCGCCAGCGGCACGGCCAACCCCACCAGAATGCCGGCGAAGGCGATGGCGGCGGCGACATTGCCCTGACGGATCAGGGCGACCTCCTTCCACGGCGTCAGCAGCGCATAGACCGTCGCCCCCGCCGCGAGCAGCAGCAGGGTCACGATCAGGTGCATCACCATGACCGGGAAGCCCGAGGCGAAAGCCTGAACCTCGGCGCTGGAAAGGACGTTCGACAAGGAGGGGTCCATGCCCAGACGCCTTGCCCGATTGTCGCCCCAATCCGCAAGCGCGCCGGGGACACACTGCGTGACATTATGTGTCCGAAGGTTGTGGAGAACCATTGCAGGAGTTCAACCCATAACCCATCCATTCATGCGACGGAGGAGCTTCATGACGGCACTGGCGATCCAGCAAACCATCACGCGCGTGGCCACTATCGCCGCTGCAGCCATGCTGGCGGCTTTCGCAGCAAGCTTCGCCTATGTCTTTTTTACGGGTATGGCTGGGACAGTCGTTGGTCTTCGCCAAGGTGTGCTGATGGCGTTCAGCGACGGCCTCGTTGCCGTCGCCATCCTTCTACACCTCTTCCCTATCATCCTTGGAGTCTTCCTCTTGGGAAGCTTCTGTGTCGGCGTACCGACCTACCTGATCCTCAGGCGCGTAGGCCGGGCGGGACCGTTGGCCCTCGCTGCCGCAGGGGCCGTGCTCTCAGGACTAATGGCCGTAATGATCTTTGGAGCCTTGGGACCATTGGCGGTTTTGCCAGCGCCAATGGCTGGCGCTATCGGGGCGCTAATCTTTCGGATCGTCGCAGAACAGATGCCTATGCCGCTTCCGCCCCCGCCGCCTGCTCCGCCTTCCTGAGCGTGCTGGCCCGGACCTTCTCGCTCTCGGACTTAAGCTGGCCGCAGGCGGCCAGGATGTCGCGGCCGCGGGGGGTGCGGATGGGTGACGCGTATCCGGCCTTGTTCAGGATGGCGGCGAAGCGCTCGATCGTCTTCCAGTCCGAGCATTCGTATTCGACGCCGGGCCAGGGGTTGAACGGGATCAGATTGATCTTGGCCGGAATGCCCTCGATCAGCTTCAGCAAGGCGCGCGCCTCTTCGGGGCTGTCGTTGACGCCCTTCAGCATGACGTATTCGAACGTCACACGTCGCGCGTTCGACAGGCCCGGATAGGCCCGGATCGCCGCCATCAGCTGGTCCAGCGGGTACTTCTTGTTCAGTGGCACCAGCACGTCGCGCAGGGCGTCGTTGGTGGCGTGCAGGCTGATGGCCAGCATGGCCGCCGTTCGGTCGCCCAAGGCCTGAAGCTGCGGCACGACGCCCGAGGTCGACACGGTGATCCGGCGGCGCGACAGGGCGATGCCCTCGTTGTCCGAGATGATGTCGATGGCGTCGGCGACGTGATCCAGATTGTAGAGCGGCTCGCCCATCCCCATGAAGACGATGTTGGACAGGCGACGGTCTTCCTTGGGCGACGGCCATTCCTCCAGATCGTCGCGGGCGACCTGGACCTGGGCCACGATCTCGGCGGCGGTCAGGTTGCGCACCAGCTTCTGTGTGCCGGTGTGGCAGAAGGTGCAGTTCAGGGTGCAGCCGACCTGGCTGGACACGCACAGCGCGCCGGCCCGGCCCACGTCGGGAATATAGACGGTCTCGATCTCGATGCCCGGCGCGGTGCGGATGAGCCATTTGCGCGTGCCGTCCTTGGACACCTGGCGTTCGACGACCTCGGGGCGCGCCAGGGTGAAATGCTCGGCCAGCTTGGCCTGCATGTCCTTGGCGACATTGCTCATGGCCGAAAACTCGGTCACTCCATAGTGGTGGATCCAGCTCCACACCTGGCTGGCGCGCATCTTGGCCTTTTCGGGCGGACAGACGTTGGCGTCGATCAGGGCCTGGCGCAGGCCGGCGCGCGTCAGACCGCTGAGGTTGACGGGCGCCTTGACGGCGGGCGCGTTCGAGACGCGCGAAAGATCGAGCGTGATGCTCAAGGTGGCGATCCTGCGTGAGGTTTAGCCGGCCTATATAGCACGGATCCCGGCGATTGCATGGCCGGGCGGACTCGACCGCCTAGAGGCCCACGTCCCAGACGCCGGCGTCGCGCATCCGGGTCTCGCGCGCCTCCTCGGCCCGACCGCCCATGTCCTTGGCCATGCTGCGGATCGCGGTCGAGACGGTGGTCTTGTGCACGCCCGGCACGATCGCGTGGGCGAACGCGGCGCCCGCCAAACCCAAAAGCTTGAAGCCGAAACCCGCCGAAGCGGCCATGTGCTGGAGATAAGTCTCGTCGACCTCGCGCGGGTGGTCGCGGAACAGGCGGTCGAACGGGGTCGAGCCCGAACGGCGGCGGTCGATCGTCGTCTGGCTCATGGCGGCGGCCTTCCCTGCTTCGTCGCCTTATGGTCACGCCGGACGGCCGGCGACGCAACCCCCATCGCGATCTGTTCATTGGACGTGACCGACGCGCGACCCGCTCGCTTCAGACCCATCGTCAGAAACGAAAACTCGGTCTAGGGTCGGCGTTCGATCAAGGAAATGCCCATGCCGATCCGCCTTTCGCCCGCCTCTTCCATGGCCGTCGCCCTGGCCCTGCTGGCCTCAGCGACGCCGGTGCTGGCGCAATCGGGCGCGGCAGGCCTGCCCTATGACGCCCGGCGCGGCGTCTTCAGCTTCTCGTCGGGGCTCGAGGGCTCGCTTCCGGCGGTGGTTCAGGTCACGACCCTGGGCCAGTCGCGTGGTCCAAGTTCGGACGCGGCCGACCCCAAACCCTACGCCTCCGGCTCCGGCGTCATCGTCGATGCGGCCGAGGGGCTGGTGATCACCAATAATCACGTCGTCGAGGGCGGGCGAAAGTTCACCGTCGATCTGACGGACGGCCGCCTGTTCGACGCTGTGCTCGTGGGGGCGGACAAGGCGACCGACATCGCCGTGCTTCGCATCACGCCTGACGGTCGGCCGCTGAACCTCAAACAGGTCCAGACGGTGGATTCCGACACCCTGCGCACCGGCGACCTGGCCTTCGCGGTCGGCTATCCGCTGGGCCTGGACCAGACCCTGACCATGGGCGTCATCTCGGGCCTGAACCGCTCAGGCTTGGGCGATGCGGTCGAGGACTACATCCAGACCGACGCGGCCGTGAACTCGGGCAACTCCGGCGGGCCGTTGCTGGATAGCCGGGGCCGGCTGATCGGCATCAACACCTCGATCCTGTCAGGAGGCCTCGGCGGCGGCAATGACGGCATCGCCTTCGCCGTGCCGACGCGGATCATGCTCTACGTCGCCGACCAACTGAAGAAGAACGGCGAGGTCAAGCGCGGCGCGACCGGGGCCATCTTCGGCTCGCTGAACGCCGAACGCGCGCGCGACCTTCATCTGGGCATCGTGCGTGGGGCCGTCGTCGCCGATGTCGCGCCGGGATCGCCAGCCGAACGCGCGGGCCTGCGCCATAACGACGTGATCACCCGGATCCAGGGCCGCCCCGTCGCCAACGCCGGCTCGGTCAACGCCACCATCGGCATCGCCGCGCCGGGCTCGGATCTCAGCGTCTCCTATCTGCGCGGAGGACGCGAAGCGACCACGTCGCTGGCGGTCGAGACACCCGCTGATCAGCCCGTGATCGTTGGGGCCCAGTCGGTGCTGGCCTATGGGGCGACGCTGCGAGACCAGGACGGCGGCGCCCAGGTCACGGCCGTCGCGGCCGGCTCGCCCGCCGCTCAGGCCGAACTGACGGCCGGCGATGTGATTACCGCCATCGCAGGCGCGCCCGTCGCCGACGCTCGCGCGGCCGCCACCGCCCTGCAGGGCGCCTCGGGATCGGTCGAAGCGACCGTGCTCAGAAACGGAGAGGCCCTGAACCTGACCCTGTCGCTCTAGGCGGGATCAAACGCCGACGTTTCGCTGCTGGCAGGCTCCAGACAGCGAAACGCCCGCCTTGCCAGGGAGGGGGAGGGGAAAGGCAGGGCGGGCGCTCGCTTGGAGGAAGCATCGGCCGCCGGAGCCCGTAAACTGGAAACATCCAGGGGGGCTGGGGGGGCTGTTCAGGATCCGGGACGCTTCCGAACTCCGACGAGCCGATGGTCGATATTTCGTTCCGCATACGGGCGGGCGAAGGACCGAAACGGGGCCATTTCGTGTCTGCGTCGATTTCCTGGCCGCCTCTGGCGTGGGGCCGCCAGCGGCCTAAGTTGAGCCTATGAGCCTGAACCCTCACGACACGACGCCGGCGCCCGGCCCCGTCTTCTTCGACCGCCGCGAACTGGACCCGATCCTCAGGGTCTATGGCCGCATGGTCGCGCAGGGCGAATGGCGCGACTACGCCATGGTCGGGCATAAGGACTTCGCCGAGTTCGCCGTCTTTCGCCGCAGCGGCGACGCCCCGCTCTACCGCATTGAAAAGCGACCTGCCCTCCAGACCCGCCAGGGCCAGTGGGCCGTCATCGGCGAAGGCGGCCAGATCCTGAAACGCGGCCGCGATCTGGCCCAGGTGCTGCGCGTCTTCGACGGCCGAAAGTTCCAAGTGGTGGAGTAAAAACAAAAAGGGCCCCGCGAGGGGCCCTTTCCGTATCCGTCTTTCGACAGACCCTAGTTCCGGTTGCCGCCCATGAAGGCCAGCAGGAATTGGAACAGGTTCACGAAGTTGATGAACAGGCTCAGAGCGCCGAAGCCGGTCGCTACGCCCATCGCGTTCTGGTCGCCGCCCAAGGCGTAGTAGGTCATCTTCAAACGCTGGGTGTCGTAGGCGATCAGGCCCGAGAAGATCAGCACGCCCAGGCCCGAGATGATCAGATAGAAGGTCCCGGACTGCAGGAACATGTTCACGATCGAGGCGATGATCAGGCCGATCACGCCCATGATCAGGAAGGTGCCCATGCCGGTCAGGTCCTTCTTGGTGGTGTAGCCCACCAGGCTCAGACCGCCGAAGGCCGCCGCCGTCACCAGGAAGGTGGTGGCCAACGAACCGCCCGTATAGCGCAGGAACAGAATGCCCAGGCCCGCGCCGATCGTGGCGACCACGGCCCAGTAGAGCATGTTCACGCCGCTGGCCGTCGGGTTCTTCATGAAGAACATCGAGCCGAACAGCATCACCAGCGGCGAAAACTGGACGATCATGCCCAGGATCGTCAGGCCGATCCGGCCGTCCGCAGTCTGGACGAACAGCAGCTGCTGCACCGCCGGCACATTGCCGGTGACATAGGCCAAGGCGCCGGCGACCACGAGGCCCAGAGCCAGCTTGTTGTAGACGCCCAGCATAAAGCTGCGCAGGCCGGCGTCGACCGACATGTCGGCCGTCTGCGGCAGAGGACGGGCGTAACCGTTGTTGAAATCGCTCATGGCGACGAACTTTCTCCGATTGGCCGGAGAGGCTTCTCCGGTCGCAGGCTTTGAATATCGTGAGCCGAGGCCCGCGCTGCAAGGAAAACCGGACTTGGAGGCTTGTGTTCCGGCCGCTACTTTCGGTCGCATGCTTCGTCTGTTCACCGCCCTGACCCTGCCGCCCGACGTCGCAGAGACGCTGAAACGACGGCAATCGGGCCTGCCCGGCGCACGGTGGCGGCCGCTGGACGCCCTGCACGTCACGCTCGCCTTCTATGGCGAGATCGATGAACGCCGCGCCGACGATTTGGCGTCGGAGCTGACGCGCGTGACGGGCGGCCCGTTCGAGATCGCGCTGAAGGGCGTCGGCTGTTTCGGCGACGACCACCGCAGCCATACGCTGTGGGCCGGGGTCGAAACGCCCAATGAGCGCCTGTCGGTTCTCGCCGGCCGCTGTAAGGCCGCCGGAGAACGCGCCGGGATCGGCATGGAGGCGCGCACCTACAAGCCGCATGTGACTCTGGCCTATCTGAAGACCCAAACCAATCCCGACCGGCTCGGCGCCTGGGTGTCGGGGCATAATCTGCTGCATTCGCCGCCGATCCGCATTGATCGCTTCGGCCTGTATTCCAGCGTCCTGACCGACAGCGGCAGCCATTACGAACTGGAGCGGGAGTATCTGCTGTGAGCACCGCCTACGCCCTGCCGCCCCATGTCGCTCTGGGGCCGACCCTGGAGACCGAGCGGCTGATCCTGCGTCCGCCGGCGGTTGAGGACTTTCCCCGCTGGGCTGAGTTCATGGCCGATCCCGAGACCGCCCGCTTCATCGGCGGGGTCCAGCCCGCGCCCCAGGTCTGGCGCCTGATCTGCACCGTCGCGGGCATGTGGGCCCTGACCGGAGAGGGGATGTTCTCCATCCTGGAAAAGGAGACCGGCCAGTGGATCGGCCGCATCGGGCCGCTGCACCCCTATGGCTGGCCCGGCCGCGAGGTGGGCTGGAGCCTGCATCGCGACGCCACCGGCAAGGGTTATGCCGTCGAAGCGGCCGCAGCCACGATGGACTACGCCTTCGAGGTGCTGGGCTGGGAAGACGTGATCCACTGCATCGCGCCCGAGAACCTGCCCTCGGCGGCGGTCGCGACACGGCTGGGATCACGCAATCGCGGGCCGGGCGCCCTGCCCGAACCGCTCCAGGACATCGCCATCGATCTGTGGGGCCAGACGCGCGACGAATGGGCGATCAATCGGACGCGCCTGAATCGCTGACCGACAACCGAACGCGTCGGCGCATCGTATCCCTTCCAAACCGAACGAGGATACGCCCATGTTCCGCGCCAGCCTGATCGCCGCCTCCGCCGCCCTCGCCGTCCTACCGGCGACGGCATTCGCCCAGGCGTCGAACGTCGATCTAAACCGCTTCGACGGCCGGTGGTTCGAGATCGAGCGCAATCACAACAACGTCCAGAAGGACTGCAGCCGGGCACAGATCGATTTTACGCCGCAGGGCGCCGCCGACCGCTACGCCATCACCGTCACATGCGTCCGGCGCGCCGATGGCAAGGTCGAGACGCTGCGCGCCAACGCCCGCGTCACCGACACCACGACCAATGCGAAGTTCCGGTTCAGCCTGACTGGCCTGCTCAGCTTCGGCGGTCTGGCGGGCCAGAACTACTGGGTCTACGATCATGCCCCGGACTACAGCTGGGCCATCATGGGTCTGCCGGACAAGTCGAACTGGTGGATCTGGCACCGCAACCAAAATGCGCCGCAGGCTGAGCGCGACCGCATTCTGAGCCGCGTCCGAGCCTTGGGCTTCAGCACCGGCCGCCTGATCCACACCGGCCTCTAAGGCGCCGCTTGCGATGAGAGCAATCTGCCGCAGCGCTCAAGACCTCACACGATCCATCCGCAGACAGGTGTTGCGTGTGTACTGAGCGCATAATTGTTGGCGACAACCACCAGTATGTACGCTAGGCTACTCCCTCAAACTGAACGAGGATATGTCGATGATACGCGCCAGCCTGATCGCCGCCTCCGCGGTCCTGTCACTCATTCCCGCCACCGCGTTCGCTCAGTCGCAAAGCGTCGATCTAGGTCGGTTCGACGGGCGTTGGTTCGAGATCGAACGCAGCCAGAACGACGTCCAGAAGGACTGCAGTCGCAAACAGATCGACTTCAACCCGAGCTTTGGCGACGATCGATATTCTATGGCCGTCAGATGCACCAGAAGCGACGACGGCGGTGTTGAAACGCTACGCAGGAACGCCCGCGTCACCAACACGTCCACCAACGCCAAGTTCACGTTCAGCCGGAATGGCATCAGCGTAGGCCGTTTGGCGGGCGACAGCTATCGGGTCTGGGATCACGCGCCGGACTACAGCTGGGCTATCATGGGTCTTCCTGACAAGTCGAATTGGTGGGTCTGGCATCGCGATCAGAATGCATCTCAGGCCGAACGCGACCAAATTCTAGCTCACGTTCGTGCCCTAGGCTTCAGCACAAGCGATTTGGTCCGAACCGGCCTCTAAGGCGCCGCTTGCGATAGGAACGTAGGCGGAACATAAACTGTCGGCATGTCCGCCATCGCCCATCTCGAACTCGTCTTCAGCCGTCCCGAGACCACCCTTTCGGTCACGCGCGGCGCGGCGCGGCTGATGATGGACATGGGCTATGCACCGCTCCTGGAAGTCTGCCTGCCCAACGGTCGCCGCGCCGATGTCATGGCGATCGGGCGCAAGGGCGACATCGTCATCTGCGAGGTGAAGTCGGGCGTCGAGGACTATCGCGTCGACCGCAAATGGCATGAATACGGACCGTTCTGCGACGCCTTCTTCTTCGCCGTTGCGCCCGAGTTTCCGCAGGACATCCTGCCCGACGAACCGGGCCTGATCGTCGCAGACGGTTTCGGCGGGGCGGTCGTGCGAGACGCGCCGGTGATCGGCTTGGCGCCCGCCCGCCGAAAGGCGCTGACGCTGGCCTTCGCCCGGCTGGGCGCGATGCGGACCTTGCGGGACTAGAGCCGACGGAAGACGGCGGTCGCGAAACCCTCGGCGACCAGACGCGCCTCGACCTCGGCCAGGGTCTCGATCACCACGCCTTTGCCGCCCGTCGCGTGAATGATGCGTTCGCCATCCAGCATCAGCGCCGAATGGCCCGTCCAGTCCTGATCGTCGTTCGGCGCCAGCCAGACGACGATGTCGCCGCGCTGGAGGTCCGATGAAGACGCCGCTCGACCCATCTGGGCCTGCGCGTCCGACCGGCGGGGACCGGGCAGGCCGCATGCCAGCAGGGCCTGCTGCACCAGGCCGGAACAGTCGGTGGAGATCGAAGACCGCGCGCCAAGTTCATGCGGCCGCCCGAGCAACCGCTCGGCCACCGCGACCAGATCCGCCTCGAATGCGCCGATCGGCTTCAGATCAGCCTCCGCCACATCCGTCGCCTCGATCACCAGAGCGTTCAGCGGCAGGACGGCATCCACGCCGGCGATCCAATGGGTCGCCAACGGCGCGCCGGCCGACAGACTGTCCAGGACGACCCAGCCGACGACGCCGTCTCGACGCGCCCGGCCCCAAGCGCGGCCGTTCGACCGATCCAGAACGTCGAAAATCTCGCCATGCAGCAGCTGGTCGATCCGACCGTCAACGTCGGACAGGATGTCGGCCACGGCGACACGACAATGCATGGCCTCGGTCGCCCGATAGGCGTCTGCGCGCACCAGCCCTTCCAGCGCCTGTTCGGCGAGGTCAGGGCGAACGAGGCGGTCGCCGGGCGGAAGAAGGTCGAGGACGTCGGTCAACGTGAACTCGCATTGCTGAACCCACAGCTTTATCCCCCGATGGCTTAGGGGCCGTTAACGCGAGACGCTTTTGCGAAAGAAAATCAACAGAACCGTGTTCTCGAAATCACCAAGCCGCCTTGAAGCGTCGCTTGGTCACGCCATGTCACAGAGGGAACGTCATGTCGACGCGTTGGAGGTTCTGGTGCTTTTGTGGCTGTTCTTGCTGATCGTGCTAGTCCTGACGATTGCTGACCAGGGACCTGTCGGGATCGCTCTGAGACGATGGCTCGTGGAAGCGCCGGCGCGCCATCTCTCGCGTCTGACCGCAGGACAGACGGCGGGCCTTTGTCTGGTCTTGACGCTGGGCGTCGCCGCAATTGTTCTGTTCGAGGCGGATGGCGCCCGAATGTTCGCTTTGGCGGCGCCAGACATGATGGCCTGGGCGCTGATGTTCGACGTGACCGTGATCTTCGATCTGGTCGTACTAGCCATCAGTCTGCGCGCTGTCGCCGGGTGGCGTGGCCTGATGCGGCAGCGGGAATTGGCGACCCGCGTTGTCAGCACCGTGTTGGGTCGCATCAGACGCCGCGCACGGTCGCGGGGCGGACGCCTCGGAAAGCCCAGGCCGCCGCGATCCCCGTCCGACGACGCCGAGCCGGAGCCGGGGTTCGCCTTCGCCTGATCGTCAGTCGACGTAGCGCGCCCTGAGCATTGCGTAGCACGCCCTTAGCGCTTGGGCCTCACCGCCTTCCGGATAGCCGGGGCGGGCGCGGGGGTTCCAGGCGAAGATGTCCATGTGCGCCCAGGCCCCCGTGGTCGGGGCGAACTTTTGCAGGAATAGGGCCGCCGTCACCGATCCGGCCTGGGCCCACCCGGCCGGGTCGTTTCGCAGGTCTGCGATCTCGGCGTCCAGCGCGCCGCGATAGCCGGGCCACAGCGGCATCCGCCACAGGGGATCGCGCACCTGACCCGCCGCCGCCAGCAGCCCGGCGGCCAGGGCTTCGTCGTCTGTATAAAGAGGCGGCAGCTCCGGACCCAGGGCGATCCGCGCGGCGCCGGTCAGGGTGGCGAAGTCCAGCGTCAGGTCGGGTTGGTGCTCGCCCGCCCGTGTCAGGGCGTCGGCCAGGATCAGCCGGCCTTCCGCGTCAGTATTGCCGATCTCGATGGTCAGACCCTTGCGGCTGTTCAGGATGTCGCCGGGCCGGAAGGCGTCGGCGGACACGGCGTTCTCGACCGCCGCGACGATGACCACCAATCGCACGGGCAGGTCGGCCTGCATCACCAGACGCCCCAGGGCCAGGGCATGGGCCGCGCCGCCCATATCCTTCTTCATATTGCGCATGCCGGCGGCGGGCTTCAAGTCCAGACCGCCGGTGTCGAACACCACCCCCTTGCCGACCAGGGCGATCAGCGGCAGGTCGGTTCGGTCCAGCTTCCAGCCGATCTCGATCAGGCGCGGCGCCCGGTGCGGGGCGGCGGCGCGCCCCACCGCGTGGACGGCCGGATAGTTGTCTTCCAGCAGGGCGTCGCCGGTCGTGACGGTGATCTCGGCGCCGGCGCTCTCTGCGATCTCGCGAGCGATGGTCTCGATCTGCAAAGGCCCCATGTCGGCGGCGGGCGTATCGACCATTTCGCGGGCCAGGGCGCAGGCGGCGGCGATGCGCGAGATTTCGGCGACATCCACCCCGTCCAGCGCGACCAGCCGCACGGGCGTCCGGTCCGGCCGGGCCTTGTAGCGGTCGAAGACGTAGGCCCCCAACAGGAAGGCCAGGGTCGCCAGTTCCGCGTCCTGCGCGGCGACCTCAAGCCGATACAGACCGCCCGGCAGTCGCGCCGACAGCCCCCGCACGCTCATCGGATCGAAGGTCGCGCCCGCGCCCACGACCACCTGGCCGATCTCGCCGTCCGCGTCCGGCACGACCAACAGCTGGCCTGGCTTGCCTTCGAACCCATGTCGATCGCCCCAGCGCCGGGCCGCATCGTCCAGCACACCGCCCGCCTGAACGAAGCGGATCGGGATGGCGCCGTCTTGAGCGGAAACCAGCAGAGGATGCGAGACGGACATGAGGCCCTCGAAACGAAGTTAACCATCGGTTGACGCGAACCGGCGATTCTAGGGGCGAGACCTCTAGGACCGTCTGGACCTGACCCATGTCGCGCATGCCCGCCCTTCTCGCAACCGTCGCCCTGATCGCCCTGTCCGGCACGCCGGCGCTGGCGGCCGATCCGACGGCGGCGACCGCGGCCCAGGCTCGCGCGCCGTCGTCCGCTGCGGTGCGGGCCACCTATGACCGGATGGACGCCCTGTCGCGCTCGGTCTTCTGGGCCTCGGAGCAGCAGGCCGATCCGACCGACGCCGTGGCGGGCGTGAAACTGGCCCAGGCCCTGCGAGAGCTGGGCCGCTACGATCAGGCGGCCGAGGCCGCCCAGGCGACCCTGACGCTCCAGCCCAATAATCTGGACGCCCTGCTGGAGCTGGGCCGCGCCCACATCGCGCGCGGCCAGGCCTTTTATGGCGTGGCGCCGCTGGAGCAGGCGCGCGACTTGGCGCCGCGCGATTGGCGACCCTACTCCCTTCTGGGCGTGGCCTATGAACAGGTGCGTCGCACCGACGACGCTCGCGCCGCCTGGAACCAGGCCCTGGCCCTGTCGCCCGACAACCCCGATGTCCTGACTAACGCCGCCACGGCCGCCCTGACGCACGGCGATGCGCCGGGCGCCGAGACCCTGCTGCGTCGCGCCGTGGCCCAGCCGACCGCCTCGGCCAAGGTGCGCCAGAACCTGGCCATGGTGCTGGGCCTTCAGGGCAAGATGGGCGAGGCCGAACAGATCCTGCGCCGCGAACTGCCGCCCGAGCAGGCCGAGCAGAACCTGCAATGGCTGCGTTCGCGCAGCACAGGCGGCGCGGCGACGTCCGGCGGCGGCGCGGCGAGTCCGTCGCCCGCGACCGACACCGCCCGCACCTGGAATTCGCTGCAAGGCGGCTGATCCGCCCGTTGCGGTCTGACCGCCCGCATGGTGGATGAGGCCATGACCGCCCTCCCCGCGTCCCGCGCCTATCAGGCCTTCCTGTTCGACATGGACGGCACCCTGATCACCTCAACCCTGGCCGCCGAGCGCGTCTGGACCCGCTGGGCCGAGCGCCACGGGCTGGATGCGGCCGCCTTCATCCCCACGATCCACGGCGTGCGCGCGATCGACACCATTCGTCGCCAGAACCTGCCCGATATCAACCTGGACGCCGAGGTCGCCTGGGTCGAACGCGGCGAGATCGAGGACGTGGACGGCGTCGCCCCCATCCCCGGCGCCGTCGACTTCGTCAAACGCCTGCCGCCCGACCGCTGGGCCGTGGTCACCTCCGCCTCGGTCCCCCTGGCGCGCGCCCGTCTTGAGGCCGCAGGCGTCACCCCGCCCGCCGTGATGATCACCGCCGAGGACGTCGAACGCGGCAAGCCCGACCCCGCCGGCTATCTGAAGGCCGCCGCGACGCTGGGCTTCGACATCGGCGACTGCCTGGTGTTCGAGGACGCCGAGGCCGGCATCAAGGCGGGCGAAGCGGCCGGCGCCGATGTGCTGGTCGTCACCGCCGCCTGGACCCATCCGTTGGAGACGGATCATCCCACTCTGGCGGACTACGACGACGTCAGGCTGGAGATCGGGCCGGACGGGTCGCTCTCATTGAAGGTCTAGCATCGCAATTCTCCCTCCCCGCTTCGGGGAGGGTCGTCGCGCAGCGATGGGGTGGGGGCGGCCCGGCAGGGACGCACGTGCGTGATACAGGACAATCCTGTGGGACGTCGCTGTGCCCTCCCCACCCGACCTCGCTCTGCTCGGCCACCCTCCCCGGACGGGGAGGGAGAGGTTTCGCGCGGCGTTCGAACATCCTATCTTCGCCCCATGATCGACGACCTCTACACCGCGCGCATCCTGTCGCTGGCGGCGAACCTGCCGCATGCGGGGCGTCTGCCAACTCCTCAGGGCACCGGGGAACGGGTGGCGAAACTGTGCGGGTCGCGCGCGACGGTCGATGTGACGCTGGACGACGAAGGCCGCATCGCCGACTTCGCCCAGGACGTCAAAGCCTGCGCCCTCGGCCAGGCCGCCGCCGGGGTGCTGGGTCAGTCTGTGATGGGCGCTTCAGTCGATGATCTCAAAGACGCCCGCGACGCCATGACCGCCATGCTGAAATCCGGCGGCGACGGCCCCCTCGGCCGGTTTGAGGAGCTGCGCCTGCTGAAACAGGTCGCCGACTACCCCGCCCGCCACGCCTCTACCCTGGTCTCGCTGGAGGCGACGCTGGAGGCGGTGAACAAGGCCCTCGCCGCCCGAACTCGTCTCGCCGGCGCGGCCTGACGGGCACGACCGGTTGATCCCCCTGCTGCAACAGGGGATAAGCGCGGCGAACCTCTCAAGCCCCCGGCGAAGGGACATATGTCTCTCTATGAACGCGGCGTGCGCGCGGCCCATCGGGGCTACAAGCTGACGCTGTCCCCCCTGATCGGCCAGCAGTGCCGGTTCCTGCCGACCTGTTCGGATTACGGGCGCGACGCCCTGATCCAGCACGGACCGGTAAAGGGGGGATGGCTCACCGTGCGCAGGCTCTGTAAATGCCATCCCTTCGGCGGGTCGGGATACGACCCGGTTCCGCCAGTAAAGACGAAGCCATGATCGACTTGAAATTCCCCGATGGCGCGGTGCGCCAATACCCGGCCGGCTCCACGGCGCGCGATGTCGCGACCTCCATCTCGCCGTCGCTGGCCAAGAAGGCCGTGCTGGCCGAACTGAACGGCGAACAACGCGACATGGGCCGGGTGCTGGAGATGGGCGGCGACTTCCGCCTGATCATGCGCGACGACCCCGCCGCCCTCTATACGATCCGCCACGACACCGCCCACGTCCTGGCTGAGGCGGTTCAGACCCTGTTCCCTGGCACCCAGGTCACGATCGGCCCGGCGATCGAGGACGGCTTCTACTACGACTTCTACCGGGAAGAACCCTTCTCGACCGACGACTTCGCCGCCATCGAAAAAGAGATGGGCCGGATCGTGGATCGCGACGCCAAGTTCGAGCGCGAGGTCTGGGAGCGGGACGAGGCCATCCAATTCTTCGAGGCGCGCGGCGAGAAGTTCAAGGCCGAGCTGATCCGCGACCTGCCGGGGACCGAGACCATCACTCTGTACAAACAGGGCGACTGGATCGACCTGTGCCGGGGCCCGCACTTCCCCTCGACGCGCCACGTCGGCAAGGCGTTCAAACTGACCAAGCTGGCCGGCGCCTATTGGCGAGGCGACTCCAAGCGCGAGCAGCTGCAACGCATCTACGGCACCGCCTGGGCCACCAAGGAAGATCTGGACGCCCATCTGCAGCGTCTGGAAGAGGCCGAGAAGCGCGACCACCGCAAGGTCGGCAAGGCCATGGAGCTCTTCCATATGCAGGAAGAGGGCCGGGGCATGGTCTTCTGGCACCCGAAGGGTTGGGTCCTGTGGCGCGTGCTGGAGGCCTATATGCGCCGCCGCCTGGACGCTGCGGGCTATGTCGAGGTCAAGACGCCCCAGGTGCTGGACCGCAAATTCTGGGAGCAGAGCGGCCACTGGGATAAGTACCGTCCGAACATGTTCGTCTGCGAGACGGTCGAGGGCGAAGAGTTGTCCCTCAAGCCGATGAACTGCCCCGGCCACGTCCAAATCTTCGACCAGGGCCAGCGGTCCTATCGCGAACTGCCGCTGCGTATGGCCGAGTTCGGCGCCTGCCACCGCTATGAGCCGTCGGGATCGCTGCACGGCCTGATGCGCGTGCGCGGCTTCACCCAGGACGACGCCCACATCTTCTGCCGCCAAGACCAGATCGTCGAGGAGACGGCCGAGTTCATCAAACTGGCCCGCAGCGTCCACGCCGACCTGGGCATGGAGACGGCCTACATCAGCCTGGGCACCCGCCCCGAGAACCGCGCCGGCACGGACGAGTTCTGGGACAAGGCCGAAACCCTAATGGCCGAGGCCGCCCGCGCCGCCGGAACCGAGCCGGTCGTCACCGAAGGCGACGGCGCCTTCTATGCGCCCAAGTTGGACTTCATCGTCAAGGACGCCATCGGCCGCGAGTGGACCTGCGGCACGATCCAGCTGGACTACGTCCTGCCCGAACGCCTGAACGCCACCTACATCGCCGAGGACGGCCAGAAGCACCGCCCGGTCATGCTGCACCGGGCGATCCTGGGCTCGTTCGAGCGCTTTATCGGCATCATGATCGAGAACTACGCCGGCGCCTTCCCGCTGTGGCTGGCCCCGACCCAGGCTGTGGTGGCCACCATCACCTCGGACGCCGACGATTACGCCCGCGATGTGATGGCCAAGTTCAAGGCCGCCGGCCTGCGCACCGAGATCGACCTGCGCAACGAAAAGGTCGGCTACAAGGTGCGCGAACACTC
Organism: Brevundimonas vesicularis NBRC 12165; assembly: GCF_001592205.1. Taxonomy (GTDB): domain Bacteria; phylum Pseudomonadota; class Alphaproteobacteria; order Caulobacterales; family Caulobacteraceae; genus Brevundimonas; species Brevundimonas vesicularis. The sequence goes on from NZ_BCWM01000021.1 coordinate 41,807, forward strand.
GGTCGGCAAGGTCCCGGTCATCGCCGTGGTTGGCAGGAAGGAAGCGGAGGACGGCATGGTCGCCATCCGCCGCCTCGGCTCTCAGGCCCAGACGTTGGTCACGGTCGAGGAGGCCATCCGCATCTTGACCGACGAAGCGACCCCGCCGGATCTCAAGCGCGCCGGTTGATCCGCTCCGCGCGAATTCGCGCATAGGAACACTAACGGGATGGATCGCTTGTGATGGGGCGCGCGCCTGCGCTCCATCACAGATGCGAGACCTCACCATGGCCGACAAGACCCTGGACACCCTGTTCCACGACACGCTCAAAGACATCTATTACGCTGAGCGCAAAATCCTGAAGTCCCTGCCCAAGATGGCCCGTGCGGCTCAGTCGCCAGAGCTGAAGGCCGCCTTCGAGAAGCATAAGGGTCAGACCGAAGGCCAGATTGAACGCCTGCAACAGGTCTTCGAGCTGATCGGCAAGCCCGCGCGTGGCAAGACCTGCGACGCCATTGAGGGCATCCTGGCCGAAGGCGACGAGATCATGGAAGAATACAAGGACACTGCAGCTTTGGACGCCGGCCTGCTGGCCGCCGCCCAAGCGGTCGAACACTATGAGATCACCCGCTACGGCACGCTGAAACGCTGGGCGCTGGTGTTGGGTTTGAAGGACGCCGCCGCCCTTCTGGACGAGACGCTTCAGGAAGAAGCCCAGACGGACGAAGACCTGACCGGCATCGCCGACGCGGCTGTCAATTCGGACGCCATGAAGACGGCCGCTTGATACAGAGATGGGAGGCGGCTGATGACCGCTTCCTGCCTTTTCGCTCATTCCGCGCTATGTCCGGCGCCGGACACTTCACGCATAAAGCTTAGCGTTCATAGTCTCTTAGTCGGATTTGGGCGACGATACGTGATCGAACCCCGAGATCCGACGATGACGAACCATACGCCAGGCCAAGATCGCTCATTGCTGCAGCATCTGATTGCCAACGGTCATATGCGGTATCTGATCATCGCCAGTTGGGCGGTCGCTTTGTTTACCGTCACCGATTGGGCGACAGCAGTGTTGTGGTTTGCAGCCGCGACCGCGTCAGGTCTGCTTCGGACGTTCGCCGAACGTGTGCTGGTATTGCGGGATCAGGGGCTTCACAGCCGGATCAAGCTGATGGCCGCCACCATTTCCTGCATCGCCTGGTCAGCAGCGCCGCTGCTCGCCTTCCTCTACGGCGGCGCCTATGGCGTGCCGCTGGGCGTCGCCCTTCTCATGGCCGGCTATGTGCTGGTATTCACCCAGATGCGCGCCGCGCCCCGTGAGGCTCTGATCGTGTCGGCGCCCTATTCGGTGGTCGTGGTGCTGCTGTTGGCGAAACTGTGGGGCACGCCCGGCTTTTGGGTGGTGCTCAGCATGATCCCGGTTCTGGCGCTGGCCTTGTTGATCAAGGTGGCCATCACCCAGATGAAGGACAGCGATCTGGAAGCCGTCAACCGCCGCCAGGCCGAACTGATCGCCGAGTTGGAAACCGCCCGTGACACGGCCAACGCCGCCAGCGCCGCCAAATCCAACTTCCTGGGCGTCATCTCGCATGAGCTTCGCACGCCGATGAATGGGGTTCTGGGGGCCGCGCAACTGTTGCAGATGTCCGAGCTCAGCGACCGCCAGAAAGAATTCGTCGGGGTCATCCGCGACTCCGGCGAAGGGCTCATGGTGCTGCTGAACGACATCCTCGACATCACCAAGATCGAGTCCGGCAAGATGGAACTGGACTTCGTCGATGTCGAAGCCGAGACCCTCGCCGCCCGCCTGACAGGCCCGTTCAAGGCCCAGGCCGAAGCGCGCGGCCTGACCTTCACGACCGACATCCGGGGCCCGCTGCCGCCGCTTCTCAGAATGGACCCGCTGCGCCTGGCGCAGGTGACGCATAACCTGCTGGCCAACGCCATCAAGTTCACGCCCCAGGGCGAGGTTCGCCTGATTATCGACAGCGAGCCGGCAAGCGACGGCCGCACGACCTTGCGACTTGGTGTCGTCGATTCCGGCATCGGTATCGCCGCCGACGATCTGACGCGCCTGTTCCAGCCCTTCTCTCAGGTGGACGGGTCCTCTACCCGCAAGTTCGGCGGCACCGGTCTGGGCCTCAGCATTTGTCAGCGTCTGGCCGCCCTGATGGACGGCGAGATCACGGTGACGTCGACCCCCGGCAAGGGATCGACCTTCACCCTGCACGCGACTTTCGACACGCCTCAGATCGAGGCAGTTCGCGTCGCCGCCTGACTAGAGCCTGATCCGCTTGAGTTGAAGCCTTCGCGCTTCGACAAGGCGGTGAATCAGGCTCGAGATTCAACCTGGACCTTGATTCACGGCCTCAGCGGGATCGCGAAGCGATCCCTCCTCAGCCGATCAAGGTCTAGTCGCGCAGCAGTTCGTTGACGCCGGTCTTGGCCCGCGTCTGCGCGTCCACACGCTTGACGATGACGGCGCAGTACAACGACGGCCCGCCATTGGGATCCGGCAGCGACCCCGGCACGACCACCGAATAGGCCGGCACCTCGCCTCGGAACACTTCGCCGGTCGCCCGGTCCACGATCTTGGTCGAGCCTGACAGATAGACGCCCATGGCCAGGACCGCGCCCTCGCGCACGATCACGCCCTCGGCGACCTCGGCGCGGGCGCCGATGAAGCAGCCGTCCTCGATGATGGTCGGATTGGCCTGCAGCGGCTCCAGCACGCCGCCGATGCCCGCGCCGCCCGACAGGTGCACATTCTTGCCGATCTGAGCGCAGGAGCCGACCGTGGCCCAGGCATCGACCATCGAGCCCTCATCGACGAAGGCGCCGATGTTCACGAACGACGGCATCAGCACCACGTTCTTGGCGATATGCGCGCCGTGACGGACGATGGCGCCGGGCACCGAGCGGAAGCCGGCCGACTGATAATCCGACGCGGTCCAGTCGCCGAACTTGTTGGGCACCTTGTCCCAGAAGGGACCAACGGCGACGGGATGATCCACCGACAGCGGCATGACGGACGGGGCGCCCGCCCGCATGATCTGGTTGTCGTTCAGACGGAAGGACAGCAGCACCGCTTTCTTCAGCCACTGATGCGTGGTCCAGACGCCATCCGCGCCGCGCGAGGCGACGCGCGCCTGCCCGGAATCCAGCAGGGCCAGGGCGGTTTCAACGGCGTCGCGCACCTCGCCATGCGTGGCGGCAGACACCTCGGCGCGCTGTTCCCAGGCGGCCTCGACGACGGATTCGAGATGCGACAGATCGGTCATGCGGCGTCCTTGAAGCTCAGATTAGAAAGGAAGTCGAAAAGGTCCGGGGCCACATGGTCGATATGCGGCCCGATCGGCTTGCCATGGCCGTCGCCGATCAGGACCGTCGCCATGCCCAGCGCCTTGGCCGGCTCAAGGTTCTTGGGCGTGTCCTCGAAGAAGGCGGATCGGTGCGGATCGATGCCGAACTGCTCCAGCATCCGGCGGAAGGTCGCGGGATTGGGCTTGGGCGTCAGATCCCCATCCTCGATGGCGAAGACGCCTTCGAAACAGTCGGCGACGCCGATCCGCTCCAGAACACGATGGGCGTATTCACGCGCGCCGTTGGTGAAGACATAGCAACGACCGGGCAGAGCCTTCAGCCGCTCGGCCAGACGCGGATTGGGCTCGACACCGTCCAGCGGCACGTCGTGCACCTCGCGCAGGAACCGTTCGGTATCGACCGCATAGTTGGCCATCAGTCCGGCAAGGGTCGTGCCGTGCTCGTCCAGAAACTGGCGCTGCATCGCGGCTCCGGCCTCGGGCTCCAGCCCGACGGCCTCGACCACGAAGGCGTTGATGCGCGCCTGGACCAGCCGCATCAGACCCTGCTCACGCGGATACAGGGTGTCGTCCATGTCGAACACCCAGGCGCGCACATGCCCAAGGGATGTGGAATGGGGGTCGATCAAAACGCCTTCACCAGGGTGCCGGCGCCGAACTCGGTGAACAACTCGACCAGCATGGCGTGCGGGCGACGCCCATCCAGAATGACCACCGCCTCGACGCCCGCGCGAACGGCGGCCATGGCGGTCTCCAGCTTGGGGATCATGCCGCCGGTGGCCACGCCGGTGTCGATCAGGTTTTGCGCCTCGTCCAGCGTCATCTGACGGATGATGTCGCCGTCCGCGCCCTTGACTCCCGGTACGTCGGTCAGCAGCAGCATCCGCTTGGCGTTCAGCGACCCCGCGACCGCGCCCGCCACCGTGTCGGCGTTGACGTTGTAGGTCTGGCCGTCTTCGGCCACGCCGATCGGGGCGATGACCGGCACCCAGTCTTCGGTCTCCGACGCGATCAAGCCCGCGATCAGTTTGGGATCCACCTTCGTCGGCTCGCCGACATAGCCCAGGTCGACCTCGTGCTCGATCATGCTGTCGGGATCGCGCTTCGTCCGACGCGTCTTCTCGACGGTCAGCAAACCGGCGTCCTTGCCCGACAGACCGACGCCGCGCACGTCCGCCTCCTTGCCGGCCATGGTGATCCAGTGGGCGATCTCCTTATTGACCGCGCCCGACAACACCATCTCGGCGACCTCCATCGTCGCCGGATCGGTGACCCGCAGCCCGTCGACGAAGCTGGATTTCACCCCCGCCTTGTCCAGCATGGCGCTGATCTGCGGCCCGCCGCCATGAACCACCACCGGGTTCACGCCCATCAGCTTCAGCAGCACCACATCGGCTGCAAACTGACGCGCCACGGCGCTCTCGCCCATGGCGTGACCGCCGTATTTGATGACCACGGTCTCGCGGTCATACACCTGAATATACGGCAAGGCCTCGGCGAGCGTCTTCGCCGTCTCCCAGCTGCGTTCTTCCGACTGGCGTTCTGTTTCGTTCATCACGCGCGCGAGATAGCGGGGGATGCGGGCGGTGTCACGGCCTGTATTATTCGCTCGACCATTCAGGCGGCCGCTTGCGACTTGCTTGCAGCCCCTCATGACCTATTGGAGTTGCATGGCCCGAATCTGCGTCGACGGTTTCAATCTGGCATTGCCCCGCCCAACAGGGATAGGGAACTATGCGCGTTCTCTGCTCCACGCCCTGCCTGGCATCGGACACGAGGGAGAGGTGCTTTTCGCACCAGAACTTGACAGAAGCGGACAGGCGATCTTGGACGAAACCGCGATTTTTGCTTTGCCAAAGCTTGGTAAGCTGACTTCGATCGAACGCCTGAGGCGTGAAACGCGCACCTTGAACCGAGCCGCTCTTTGCGCGACCGCATCCCCGCTTGAAGAGACGGGCAAAGTCATCTGGCCAGGCGGAACGGATGGACGCCCTAGAGCTCAACAGCTGTGGTCTTGCCCACATTTATTCACGGACGCGAAGCGCATTTTTCAGCGTTTGGGCAAGCCCGTAGATGTTCGCTTCCACGACGCTAAAAGCCCCTCGGTGATGCACTGGACCTCACCTATTGCGGCAAAGGCACGCAGAACGCCGAACATTTACACCATCCATGACTTGGTGCCGCTGAAGCTACCCTCCTCCATAGACAATGACAAAGAGCGCTTCTACTCGCTCTGCAAATCCATCGCCCGCACAGCAGATTTGATTACGACAGTTTCCGAGTCTTCAAGAAAAGATATCATCGACATACTACAAATAGAGCCATCACGGGTCATCAATACATATCAGTCTTCCATTTACTTTTCGGCAGACCTACCATCGACTGACTACGTAGGGCGAGAGATTGAAAGTAATTTTGAGCTCCCCTACGGCGGATATTTTCTACATGTTGGAACTATCGAGCCCAAGAAAAATCTCGGTCGGATCATCGAGGCCTATCTAGCCTCCGGCGTGAAGCCCCCCTTAGTCATAGTGAAGTCGCGCGGTTGGCTTGAGCACGATGAACTGGAACAACTGGAGGCGTTGAGACGCTCAAAAGTTACGGCCAACGAACGCGTGCGAATCTTCGAAGGCTTGCCGCCGCATAGATTAGCCAATCTTATAAGCGGTGCCCGAGGTGTGATCTTCCCCTCGCTCTATGAAGGCTTCGGTCTTCCGGTGCTGGAGGCAATGATCTTCGGCGTCCCGGTTCTGACCTCTCATTGCGGCGCTTTGGCGGAAATTGCCGGCGGCGCGGCGATCACAGTCGACCCCTACGACACAGTTGCCTTGGCAACGGGGATTCGTCAGCTGGATGCGGATCAGGATTTAAGGTACGCTTTGCGCCTCAAGGGATTTGAACGCGCTCAGTTCTTTAGCCCTGAGAACTACCAATCTAGGCTCGCGCGGCTTTACCGTAACGTGCTTTAGTTTCTGACCGTGACAGGCGATTCACCCGCCATGCATCGCTTCGCCCACGCTCAATGTAATCCCACACCTCTTTTTGAGACGGACTGCGAAAACCGTTGAATAGCCGAACCCCGTGGGCAGTCCAATGAGGATTGCGAGAGGGATCTAGCAAGGCGTCCGGCCCCCAATGTAGAGCCAGACTGGCCATCTCCCCCTTGGCCCACGCCAGTTTTTCAGATGAATCGGCCTGCCCTCGCGTGCGGGACTCGAAATGGGTTAGGACGAGATCGCCTCGATAGAGCACACGTTCCCCAGCCTCTCGCGCCTTAAGGCAGAAATCGATGTCATTGCAGGCAACCGCATGGTGCAAAGGGTCGAACCCACCGATTGCGTTGAACAAATCTCTACGAACAGCGAGGAACGCACCGCTAACTGCCGCCGCAGCACGTGATCTCGTCCATCGGTCCAGTGGCCCGGCTGCGTCGCTCTGCTCACCCAGGCCCTCGTGCACCGGTTCTCCATTAAAGGAGCCCAACGACAGTCCTGCATGTTGAACGTACCCGCCCGGATAAAGCAGGCGTGCACCCACGACCCCAGCCCCCCTCAAAGCGAAGCTGTCACGCAGAATTTCGTCCCAACCCTCGGTCAACATCTCCATATCATTATTGGCGAAGACGAAAATCTCTTCATTTCGCCTCGCCACGGCAAGATTGTTGAATCGAGACCAATTGAACGGTTCATCCACCTCTAATACATCGACCTTACCGTTTCTGCTCCATTGTCGAAGCAAATTGAGCGCGTCTTTCGATCGACTTCGGTTGTTCATGACGACGATCCGAAGATCTGATTTTCGTTTCGCCTTTTGCAGTAAACTGTTGACCATGTTCCGCAACATCGCCCCCTCGTCTCGCGTCGGAATAGCAACGAGGATTCGATCCCTTCGATCATGTGCGGAATCTTGCCCAAGAACTGATCCTTCGGGCGCGCGACCAACTGTGACTTCAGACCGGGAGGCTAGCAAAAGCGGTACATGCACGACGACGCCCTCGTCAAACGCCTTCATCAGCAAACGGCGCACATCAGAGGGGCTGTTGACCGCACTCTCGGTGACGATGTCGCCCGGAGATTTTGAAAAAAGCGCCATGATGGGCGGTCGCGGCGTGGTCCGCATATCTTCCCTGTCCGCCGCCGAGCGAAAGGCTGGCGCTTCCCAGGTCCGTCCGTGCACGGGATGATCGAAGAACACATCGTCGTCGGAGAAGACGGCGGATACGCGCGCGTCCTCGATCGTGGCAGCCAACCAGGCAAGAGCATGAGGCTCAAGATGAACTCCGGGCGTGAGAAGCAGCCATGGTCCACCATCATCCGGCAACTCTGCCCATGACGAAGCGAACGACACCCGATCATCGTCATGCCCCAAACTTCCAATCGGGTGGTCTTGAAAGTCATCGCAAACGATATGCGCCCGCCAGGTTTCATAACGCGACTCCAGCAAGGAGATCAGGGTGCCGCGCAAAATCGATGGGGGCTGACCTCGACTGTCGAGAAAGACGTTTAGGGTAAGGCTGGGCGACGCGGGAGGCATGTCCTGTTTCAAGCTTCCGCGGAAGCGCGCGTAGGTCTTCATGGCGCGAGCCGTGCCGCTAGCAATGTCGTCCGCTCCGCGAACAGTCGTCAGCATTTCCGCCAACTGCCTGTTAAGAGCACGCCGGCCAGGGCGGATCGCCAAAGCTTCACGGAGCGCGGCCTCCGCCAACTCCACCTCACCCGCGGCGAACAGCGTCTTCGCCAAGCGTGATCGCACAGAAACATCACTCGGGTGGCGCTTTAGATAGGCTCGATAGGCGTCGATAGCTAAAGGCCAGTTCCGCTCGCGCCTAGCCCGCTCAGCATCGCCGATACCTCTACGCTGACGAAGGGCCTCGAAGATCTGCACGCGCCAAGCGATAAAAATACCCAGTACCTGTGACATTGGGTCGGCCATTATATCCGGTCAACCCGGAGCCGGCGAACGAGACTGAGCGGCCGGCCTTTCCATCGTGGCCTCCGGCAGCTATCGAATCTGTATATGCACCAGTATCGACCTAGGAACGAAATGGAGTCCGGAACGATAATGATCTCTCCTGTCGTTAAAATATCCACGAGGCGATTTGTGGATTCGCGAGGCTGGTTTTCCGAAACCTATTCCGAGGCTCGCCTGGTGGAGATGGGGATAGACGTCCGGTTTGTGCAGGACAATCACTCAATGTCCACCCAAGCAGGAACGGTGCGTGGCATACATTTCCAAGGCCCACCCCATGTTCAGGCCAAGCTGGTGCAATGCTTGAAGGGCAGCATAATGGACTATGCCGTAGACCTACGTCTCGGATCCCCTACCTACGGGCAATGGGCATCAGCACTGCTGTCCGCCGAGAATGGAGATCAGCTTTATATTCCGGCAGGTTTTGGGCACGCCTTCATGACCTTGGTCGATGATGTCGAGGTCGCCTACAAGGTGTCCGCCCCATACGCACCCTCTAGCGAGGGAGGGGTAAAATGGAACGATGCATCAATTGCCATTGATTGGCCTCTGGATCAAATCGATGCAAGATTGTCGGCAAAGGACGCGATGCTTCCGACACTCAAATTTTTCAACAGCCCTTTCGAATATAAAGAGGGGGACGCCCCGCTTGTTGCCGGGAAGCTGTAATGTCATCATCTGACGTGCTAAAAATCCTGATCACCGGAGGCGCTGGTTTTATCGGATCAGCTCTGACACGCCACCTCATCGAGACGAGCAGTCACGAAGTACTAGTGTACGACAATCTTACCTACGCCGGGATGATGTCGTCACTTGATCCAGTCTCGTCATCGCAACGATTTCAGTTCGTTCAAGGCGACATCTGCGACGCTCAATCCGTTCAAAAAGCGCTGAACGACTTCCAGCCGGACATCGTTGCTCACCTCGCCGCCGAAAGTCATGTCGATCGTTCCATCGATGGGCCGGGAGGTTTTGTCCAGACGAACGTCGTCGGAACCTTCGTCCTTCTGGACCAAACGCGCGCTTACTTTGAGAGGTTAACAGGGGAACGTCGTAGCCGTTTCCGTTTCCATCATATTTCAACCGATGAGGTCTTCGGGTCTCTCGGGGACACAGGACGCTTTGTTGAGACTACCCCGTACGACCCTCGCTCGCCCTATTCTGCTTCAAAAGCCGCATCGGATCATTTGGTCCGAGCTTGGGGGCACACCTACGGATTGCCTGTGCTCATAACCAACTGCTCAAACAACTATGGCCCGTATCACTTTCCTGAAAAGTTGATTCCGTTGGTGATCATCAAGGCGTTAGCAGGCGAGCCGTTGCCGGTTTATGGCGACGGCCAGAACATCCGCGACTGGCTGTATGTGGAAGACCATGCGCGAGCCCTAAGACTAGTTTTCGAGAAGGCGCAGGTCGGCGAAACCTACAATGTCGGTGGAGATTCCGAACGCACAAATCTACAGGTGGTACGAGCCATCTGTGACGCGCTGGACAACCTAGCGCCCCGCGCTGATGGGGCCTCCTATCAACACCAGATCACCTTCGTGAAGGATCGACCGGGACACGATCAACGCTATGCGATCGATGCGTCCAAAATTAAGCGCACTTTAGGATGGACGCCTGAAGTCACATTCGAGGACGGCTTACATCGAACTGTCTCTTGGTTCGTGTCCAATGAGGATTGGTGGCAGCCAATACTAATGTCCAAAGACGCGACGAGGCGGCGAGGCGAAGCATGAACGCCACGCGGGCCGATGTTTTAGTCACCGGCGCAAACGGTCAGCTAGGCTCCGCCCTCAAAGAAAGCCGATGGCCTACGACGCTTAGGCCTCAATATGCATCCAGACATGTTCTAGACATAACCTCTCACAATTCGGTTGCGAAATGGCTTGATAATTCGTCGTGTCAGATCATCATTAATGCCGCGGCATATACTGCGGTGGACCGCGCCGAGCAAGAAGTTGAACAGGCCTTCCTTATCAACTCCTATGGACCGGCGGTCTTGGCATCGGAAGCACGGAAACGAAACATTGCCCTCATCCACATCTCTACCGACTATGTCTTTGATGGAACCTTCGATCGCCCCTATGCTGAATGTGACCAGCCTCACCCAATCAACGTTTACGGCGCGAGCAAGTTAGCAGGCGAGGTCGCAGCCCTTACAGTCAGACGTTGCGTCGTTCTGCGAACGGCTTGGCTGATCAGCCCTTTCAGCGAGAATTTCGCGAGGGCTATAGTCAAGAAAGCGCAAATGCACGAGCCTATACGCGTCGTCTCCGATCAGATCGGCAGCCCGACTCACGCGAAGGATGTCGCCGAAGCGATCACGACCATCGCAGCCCGTTTAGCAAATGACGAACAATGCCCAACAGGCATCTTCCATTACGTGAACTCGGGACACGCAAGTCGATATGAGCTCGCACACGCTCTGTTGGATCACACGCCGTGGAAAACACCACCTACCCCTTCGTCTACCCAGGACTATAACCTGCCCGCACAA
>NZ_BCWM01000022.1 GCF_001592205.1 Brevundimonas vesicularis NBRC 12165
TGACTGCTTGATCGGGAACTCATAGACGAAGGTTTCCCGCGGCTTGATGCCCGGGAAGCTGATGCCCGGGACGCCGTCCATCTGGAACGGCAGCAATAGGCCGTGCCAATGGATCGAAGTGTCCTCATCCAGCCCGTTGGTCACGGAGAGTCGCACGTTCTGTCCCTCGCGCAGGCGCAGCAAGGGCGCCGGGAGCACTCCGTTGATCGTCACGGCATGGCCGGTCCGTCCCCCGACCGTGAAGGGCGAGTGGCCGACCGTCAGGTCGATGTTGGGCCCGCTCAACGTCGGCAGGGCCGTTCTCAAGCCCGCCGTACCGGTCTGCGCCCAGGCCGGCAGAAGTCCCTGCAGGCCAAGCAGCCCGCCGCCAACGGCGGCGCCCCTGAGAAGCATTCGGCGATCGAAACTTGGCATGGGCATAAGCGTGGGGTTCCTCGGACGCGTGTCGGCTTCTGGTTGACATACGCACGTCGGCGACAACGCCCTTGCGTCAGGTCGCCACACCGCGAAAAGAAACGCCCTTCGCCATCGGGCGGGCCGATGAGATCAAGCACCTCCCGGAACGGCCATGTCCTCGGCAAGTCGCTTGCGGGCGCGGGCGATCCGCGTCTCCACGGCCTTGGTCGTGACGCCCAGGATCGCCGCGATTTCGCCGTGCGAGCGACCTTCGAGCGTAGCGAGCAGGAGAGGGGCCTTGAGGCCGTCAGGCAGGCGGGTCAGCGCGCTGCGCAGCGCCTCGGCGCGACGGCGATCGTCCAGTCGGGCTTCGGGAGATGGCGTTTCCATCCGGACCGCTGACGCTTCGGGGGCGTCGAGGCCCATGACGCCGCGCACCACCCGACGCACCGCACGCCGACGGCTCCAGTCCCTGCATTTGTTCAGGGCGATCGAGCGGAGCCAGACCTCGAAGGGGCGAGCCGGATCGTACCTTCGCAGGGCGAGCCATGCGGCGGTGTAAGTTTCCTGGAGCAGGTCGTGCGCTTCCGCTTCGTCGCCGACATAGCGGCGCACGAACCTGTAGAGATCGCCCTTGGTCGCCGCCATCAAGGCGCCGAACGCGCCGGCGTCGCCGCCAGCCGCGCGGGCTTCAATGCTGTCGCCGTCCTTCACGCGCCGCGCCTAGCCGGCGTCGGCACGCAGGGCGTCCACCACGGCGGCGTCGAAGACCTCGGCCTGCGCGGGGGTGAGCACCGACCGCATCTCGAAGACGTGGGCGATGGTCGCCTTCTGCAGATCGCCCATGGCCACGTGGAAGTGATCCACCGCCGCCTGCACCTGGGGCGTGTTCCCATCGCTTGCAGCGATGGCGGCGGCGAGCTCGCGGTTGGCGGCTCGCACTTCTGCCTCCAGCCCGGGGCGGCGCGCGGCGAAGCGCGCTTCGATCGCGTCCAGACGACCATCCTGTTCAGCGCTCAGGTTCAACTGCTCATGGACGACGCTATGCAGGCTCGGCGGCTGACGCTCGCGCATGACCCAGGTTGCGCTCGCCCAGGTCGCCGCGCCGCTGGCGAGCGCCGCCAGCACGGCTGTCAGGACGATCGATTTCCAGCGCGCTCTCATCCCCGGGCATCCAGTGGACCGAGCGGCGACAGGCCCGCCGAGACGGTGAAGATGCGCAACTCAGAGGGCTCAGGCCGCGGCGACGCCACGAGGAGCAATCCACCGTTGGCCACGCCGAGCACGAGCGCCAGCCCTACGGCGGCGACCCGAACCTGGCCCATTGACGCCGCCTCCCGGCGCACGGCGATCCGTGTCCAGACAGCGTCTTCCAGGCCGTCCAGCCGCCCCGCATCGTCTGGCCCTTCCGCCGCAATCAGTCGTTCGATCTCATCAGTCATTGCGCACCTGCATCACGCCCCCTTTGCCATACGCGCCAAACCGTCCGGCCCCTTACGAGGGGACGAGATGTCCGCCGCGTAGATACCAGAGAACGACCGGGAGGACCCGCTCGTGTCGGGGGAGGCGATGTGAGCGAGAGGACAGATCCGGCCGCGGGTCCGTTTCCGGATCGGCTCGATCCGCTGACGGGGGTGAGGTTCTTCCTCGCGCTCGGCGTGGTGCTGTTTCACTACCAGCTGCAATGGACGCTGCCCGAAGGTGCGGCCGGACTGTTAAACCGGGCCCGTCTCGGGGTCGATATCTTCTTCATCCTGTCTGGGTTCATCCTCACCCACGTTTACCTGCAGGGTGATCAGCCAGTGAACTACAGGCGGTTCATCGCGGCGCGGTTCGCGCGCATATACCCGGCGCATTTGTTCATCCTGTTGGCGATGCTGTTGCTGGTGCTCGCCGCGCCGGTGTTGGGCATCGGCCTGGAGCCCGGGCGGTTCAATCCTGCGGATTTTCTGGCCACCCTCTTTTTGGTTCAGGCCTGGTTGCCGCGAGACGGGATGGTCCTGTGGAACGGGCCCGCCTGGTCGCTGTCAGCCGAATGGTTCGTCTATCTCGCTTTTCCAGCCTATGCTGCGGTCGCCCTGCGGTTTCGACACAGGCCATGGATGCTCGTAGCCGCGGCGACGAGCCTGTTCATCCTGCTGGATGCGATCTACCGGCATTGGTTCGGCTCGGTTCTGCCCCGGGCGGAAGACAATATGGGCGTCTTGCGCATCATTCCGGAGTTCCTGCTCGGGATTGGCCTCTACTATCTCGGAGCGCGCTGGGCGCCGTCCCCGCGCGTCGCGATCGTCGGCGCCGTCGGAGCCACCGCGCTCCTCTTGCTCGCTATGCAGATCGGGGCCGATGATCGCCTTATCGTCGCCGCGTCGGGACCCTTCGTTCTCGCCTTGGCGCTGCTCGCCAAGGCGGGTGTCAGAACCTTCCTGTCGCACCCGGTCGCAATCTTCGCCGGTGAGGCCTCGTTCGCCCTCTACCTCGTCCATATTCCGATCCTGATGGTCTGGCGCAATGCCGCCCAGGCCATCGGGGGTTGGCCGGGCGACTATCGAATGGGGCTTCTGGAACTGGCGGCGATGTTGGCGGTGACCCTCGCCGCGGCGGCCGCCATCTATGGTCTGGTCGAGCGACCGAGCCGCCAGTGGCTGAGGCGGCGCACCTTCGGTCGGATGCCGGATGCCGGATGCCGACGCCAGACGCACCGTTCACAGCGATCAGGGAGAGCCCTTTTGACGACCGCCTACCTCCACCGAAGGCTTTTCTTAGGCGCCGCCGTCAGCGTCGCCCTGACCGGAACAGCCTGCGCCCAGACCCAGGCGTCGAGAACCCTCACGGTCTTCAAGACGCCAACCTGTGCGTGCTGCGACGCCTGGATCTCGCACATGCGGGAGGCTGGCTTCAACACGACCATCACCGTTCTGCCGAGCCTCCAATCCGTCCGCAGCAGCCGGGGGCTTCCGGACAGCCTGGCCTCCTGCCACACCGGGTTGATTGATGGCTATGTCGTAGAGGGCCATGTTCCGGCACGGGACGTCATACGGTTGCTTGCCGAGCGGCCGGCAGCGCTCGGTCTCGCGGTTCCGGCCATGCCCCTCGGTTCGCCCGGCATGGAGACGCCGCAGGGACACAAGGACCCTTACGACACGCTGCTGGTGCTTCGCTCCGGCGCGACGCAGGTGTTCGCCCGTCACAACCCGCCCACCTGACCTGACCTTGTCTCACCTGATTCATAAGCCGGAGCCCATCATGTCCCCCAAACCTCTCGTTCTCGCCCTCTCTCTCGCCGTCCTGTCGGTGACGCCCGCTGTCGCGCAGGACCATTCTCACGGCCATGCCCAGACCGCGGGGTCGATCAGCGCGGAAGCGACGGAGGCGGCCACGACCGTCGATGCCTTCCATGCCGCGCTCAAGGCCGGTGACACATCTGCCGCCCTGTTGCTTCTGGCCCCCGACGTCATGATCTTTGAAGAGGGCGGAGCGGAGCGCTCGCGCGACGAATACGCCTCTCACCATCTTGCGTCGGACGCCGCCTTCGCGGCCGCGTCGGACAATGTCGTAAGCCGCAGATCGGGCTGGGCGGACGGCGATGTGGCGTGGATCACGAGCGAAGGCCGCACCACCGGTCAGTTCAACGGACGCGCCGTGGACCGTCTGACAACGGAAACCATGGTGCTAAAGCGCCACGCCGACGGCTGGCGCATCCATCACATTCACTGGTCGTCGCGCGCTCCGCGGTAATCCGCCTCTCCGGTTTGAACGCCTCAGTGCGAAAGCGCGCGGCGTTCAGACCGTATTTGTCCGCTTAAGCCGGGATCCGGGAAGCCCGATGGGAGGACGTGACAACATCTCGACCTCGGAGAATGGCGCCACGACCGCAGCGGTGCTCCACGCCGCGGGCCACTAGATCGTCGGATCACGTCGCGACCGGCGGAGGGAGGGTGCCCATAAGCGCGACGACGGCGAGGACGACGAGCCCGAGGGCCGTCTCCGTGACGATACTGCGCCGCAGCCGTCGAACCGCCGAGATTGACTGTCCTGTGTGCTCCAGTTCCAGACGCAGGGCGGGTGTCAGGCGGAAACGGTTGTCCGCCGCCAGGCCCAGCATCAGCACGAAGAGCGCCAGCTTGGCGATCAGAAGCTGTCCATAGAGGCTTTCGCCAAGGTTCACGAAACGCTCCGATCCGACGAGGAACCAGCTGTTCGCGAGACCCGTGGCCACAAGAAGGGCTACGGCGAGCGTGCCCAGGCCCGAGAACCCATGCAAGGCACGGTAGAGGGCCCCATCGTCGACCCCGGGGCGGCGAAGCAGCAGGATCGTCAGCGCTACAAGCGCACCAAGCCAAAGGGCCGCCCCGACGGAATGGACCATGTCGGAGGCGAGGTGGACCAGGCCCTCGGGGCCTTCTGTCGCCGCGCCGTGTCCAGTCCAAGCGAAGCTCGCGACCACGAAGAGCCCAAGGCCTAGCGAGATGCTCCAGGCCGTCTTGCCCGGTCTCAAGGCCAGGACCGCGACGACGGCTGCGAGGGCGAGGGCGGCCCGCGCGACCATGGCTTTCCCCAAGGCCGTGCCGGTGATCATGAAAGACAGAGACACAGGCTTGATGGCTTCCGCCAGCGAGCCCGCCATGACCGCTGTCTGTGCGAGTAGCGCCAGGAGCGCGCTCGCGACGACGACCAAACCTGACCCTATCAGGATCGCGCGCGACCAGGTGAGATCCACGCCGTCGCCGCGCCTGAAGGTGTACAGCAGGAACAACGGCGTCCCGAGAAGGACGACGGCTCCGGCGTACTGGAGCCACCGGAGCGCGACGACCGCGATCTCGAGCACGGCGTCAGCGCACCGTGAAGGTGTACGAGCCGGTCATGCGGTGACCGTCGCTCGAGGCGATGCGCCAGTCGACGCGATAGTCGCCAGCAGTCAGCGGTCGCGTCAGAGTCCCGGTCAGGGTCTTGCCGTCTTCAGCGACCGAAGTGCGGACCGCGAGCTTCTCGCCGGCCGAGTTGACCACGTCGAAGCCGGAGAACGCAGGCACAGAGCGCTCGCTGAAGGTCAAGGTCAGCGTGCGGGTCGCACCGACTGTGGCGTTCGGCGCGGGCGTGGCGCTGACAAGACGAGCGTGAGCTGCCGCAGGTCCAGCGGCGAGGACGACCGCAGTCGCCAGGGCGACATAGGGAACGGGGTTGAATGCACGCATACTGTGTCTCCTAACGAGTGGCCGGTCCGGCCTTCGACTAGTCTACGCGTCGCATCGACTTTCCCCTCGCCAACGGCGGCCGACGCTGGCCGACCTCACGCCGTGAAACCGACGACAACACTCGGGGCGGCGAGCGAGGCCACCTCGAACGGGAATGGCGAGTTGGCGGGACCGGCGGACGTGTCCCGCCGGAAGAGCCGTCAAAGCCGATCCTGAATCGCCTGCATCTGTCGGATCTCGCGCTTCTGGGCCTCGACGATCTCTGCGCACAGCGCGACCAGTTCCGGGTCGCTCAGCTTGGCCTTGCCGCACATCAGGATCGCGCCGGAGTGGTGGGGGATCATTCCTCGAATGAGTTCCTTGTCGCCGATCGCCGCCTGGGTGCGCATGGCGTAGAAGCTGCCCGCGAAGATGATCACCGAGGCCAGCCCAATGGCCAGGTTGAGCCGATTGTTCGGATACATCTCGCGCATCAGAACCAGCATGAGGACAGCCATTGGCGCGACCATCATCAGCGTCATGTAGAGATTGTTCAGATTGAAGTTGAAGTGATCGAGCGTCGCGATCATCGTGAACATCACCAAATACATGATGATGAAGTGGACGATGAGTTCAATCGCGAGGTTGCGATAGCTCTTTTCGTGCATGAGTGACCTCCCGCCGGCGGACAGACGCCGACGATCGACGCCGTTCAAAAGCAAATACGCACGGGCAGACCAGTCCCCGCGCGTATTCGTCCCGCGTCAGGCTCCGGGCTGGACCGAACCCGAAGCGGGGGTTGCCGCGGCGGACCGATGTTGCGCGACCCACTGCTCCAGCGCCGTGATCTCCTGGCGCTGCATCGTAATCGTCTTTTCGGCCATCTCGCGGAGCGCAGCGTCCGGGTTCTCGCGCATCAGAACCTCCGACATGGCGATGGCGCCCCGGTGGTGCTCGATCATCTTCAGGGCGTAGGTCTCCTGCGGGTCTGCGCCGTGCGCCTGCATCATGGCCTGATGCATCTGCTGTTCAGAGGTGGAAAAGGGCGTCTCGGGCCCCGCCATCGGCTGGACCGCCGGAACGCTGTGTTCGGCCGCCGACCCCGAGTCGGCAGTCGCGGTTCTATCGGCCTGTCCCGCAGGATTGCACGCCGTGAGGAGCACGGATAGCGCGGCGGTCGCCAGACCAACGTTCAGTTTGATCGACATCTTCGTTCTCCGAAAGTGATGATCAACGAACAGTTCTGGCTGCGGGACGTTCCGGTCCTCGCGCTTGCGTGGCCACGCAGTCGGGTTTTTCCCAGGCGGGACGGCTGCCGGCCCTCGCACCCCGTTCGCCAAGACAGGGCAAGATTTCAAACCTTTTCACCCTGAAAGGCCGAAATGATCGGACACGGTCCGCTGTCGTTCGCCGCGCAAGCGCTCGCCAGTCGGCGCAACGCCGCTCTCGCCCCCTCAAGATCGGAGATGGTTCGATCCAGCGCCTCCAGCCTCTCCGCGGCCAACGCACGGGCGCGCGTGCGATCCTCGCCAGCGTCGAGCGACAACAGCTCTTTGATCTGCTCGAGGGTGAAGCCCGCCGTCTGTGCGGAGCGAATGAACTTCAGCTGGCGCACGTCCTCCTCGCCATAGCGTCGAACGCCCGCGCCAGCGCCATCACGCGACCATTTGTCAGGCGTCGAAAGCAATCCGCGACGCTGATAAAAGCGGACAGTCTCCACCCCGACGCCGCCGTCTCGCGCCAACCCTGCGATCGTCCGAACGTTCATGCTTGACTCCGTATCTAGGTACGGAACCTAAGAGCTGTAGCTCGGATTTGAAGATCAAGGAGCCTGCAATGACCAAGACCGCTGTCATCTATCGGATGGTGATGCCCGACCACACCTGTCCGTGGGGGCTCAAGGCCCGGCATCTTCTCAAGAGCCGGGGCTACAAGGTCGAGGACCACTGGCTCACGACCCGCGAGCAGACCGACGCCTTCAAGGCCGAGCACGGGGTGAAGACAACGCCGCAGGTGTTCATCGACGGCCAGCGTGTCGGCGGCCACGACGATCTGCGCCGCTATCTCGGTCTCAAGGTCCGCGATCCCAAGGCGACCACCTACACGCCGGTCCTCGTCGTCTTCCTGACCACCGCCGTGATGGCGACGATGCTCAGCCTGACGATTTTTGGCACGCCGTTCACCGTGCGGGCAGGGGAGTGGTTTATCGCCCTGTCTATGATGGCCCTCGCCATGCTGAAGCTCCAGAACATCGAGAGCTTCTCATCCATGTTCCTGAACTACGACCTGCTGGCCAAGCGGTGGGTGCCATACGGCAAGGTCTATCCGTTCGCCGAGTTCGGGGCAGGCGCGTTGATGGTCGCGGGCGTCCTGACCTGGTTGTCGGTCCCGGTGGCCCTGTTCATCGGCGGCATTGGCGCGGCCTCGGTCTTCAAGGCTGTCTACATCGACAAGCGCGAACTGAAATGCGCCTGCGTCGGTGGAGACAGCAATGTGCCGCTTGGCTTCCTATCCCTGACCGAGAACCTGATGATGATCGCCATGGCGATCTGGATGCTGGTTATGCACTACGCTCTGCCGGCGTCAGCGATGGCGATGTAGGTTCTGTTCATGCTAGTCTAGCGGAGGCAAGTGAACGCGCAAGAATCGATTGTTAATTCGAGTTTGAGATTGTCAATACGTCTCGAAAGATTGCGCGATCACGCGGTTTTTACATCGGTCTATTTATCTAATGTTTTCAGAACCAAGCCGAACGGTCGGGCGGCGAGCCGGTGTTAAAGTAGGTGGGCCGCGAAAAAACCAACTGATTCATGATTTTATCCAGCTTAGAGCAATCGAGTGGGCGTGAGGGTGACGGGCATGGAGGTACGGCTCTTTGGCGAAGGAGCGTTGATGACCCGGTGACATTAGCGGGCGGATTCGGACAGGACGACCCCGTATCCCTACGGTGGGACAACGGGTGGAAAGGCTGGACGTTTTCCGTTTGTGGCGCGACGCAGCTGGCGGACGGGTTGGAGCCTCACTGCGCCGGCCGGCGCAGCGTCCGGAAGGTCACCGAGTATCGGAGCAGATCGCCCGGAGCGATGCTGTGCTGCCAGTTGTCGCGGGCAGGACCGTCGAGGAGATAGGCGGAGCCGGGACGCAGGATCTGGGAGGCCCGTCGCCAACCGCCGGCTTCGGGACGCCTGAAACGGAGCACGCAGTGGGAGACAAACGACAAGCCGACGACCTTGCCGTACTCGGGGCGATCTCGATGCCAACCGATGCCGGCGCCTGGCGTGTACTCGGTGACGAGGGCCTGGACGAGTTCGGCCTCGGGGATGTCTGCGAAGCCCGCCGCCGCGGCCCGAAACGGGGTCAGCCAGTCGGGCAGAGGATCGGCGTATGCAACCCGGTTGAGTGTGAAGTCGTAGCGGGAGCCGAACGAAACCGTCCGACGATTGCCTTTAAATCCCCGAAAGTCAAAAGGGGCGAAGTCGAACGTGCGGGCCCGATCGACCAAATCCTCCTGGACCTCCGGCGAGATGACGGCGTCAGCGTAACGCAGACCGCGCGGCTCGTGCTGGCTCGGCACGGGACCCGGCTCGGGGAAGAGCGCGAGGGTGTCGGTCATGGCTTCAGCGCAGTTGGCTGTCCTTGCTGCCGCGCCGGTTGATGCCGGTGACGACGACGCGGCTGTCACGGCCGGATTGGCAGGGCACGCAGGTGGTAACGCCAGGAATCGCCCGACGGCGCGCCTCGGGGATGGGATCGCCGCATTCGATGCAGTCCTCGGTCCCTTCGCCGGCGGGCATGCGGGCGCGAGCGGTCAACACGCCGTCGAGGATGGTGTCGTCGATTTGATCCAGGACCGCTCCGTCTCGGGTCCAACCTCCAGCCATGTGGGGCTCCGTGTTCGTCCGTTGAAACAACGAGATAGGAAATCCGGCGGCCAAACCAAGCGTTGCCGCCGGCGGAACGCGCGAGGGGTTTCTGGTGAATGTGGCTGATCGGCTGATCACCGGCTGGGGCGCTGGGCGATCCATTTGGCAACTCCGCCATGTGGAACGCCGTGCTCAAGCCGTCGATTTCCTCAGCACGGCATTAAGCCGTGAGGAAACCAACATGCCCGAGAAGAACGACAGCACTGAACGATGGGGCGGACCAGGGGCGAGCCACGAAGACCGTTCGAAACCGAAACCGGATGCCGTCGTCAAGGACGCGGACGCCCCCGATCATCTTTCCCCAAGGAGCCAGGTCTCCTCTGGCGGCGAGCGGGATATCCACCATGGCCATTCTCCGGAGGCCAAAGGCGCCCGGCAGGCGACCAGCGAAGAGAAGCGCCACGAGCGCGACAACCGGCACTAGGAGCGACCGATGGCTCATCAAAACACCACCTCATCGTCGGCGACCGCCCAAAACGCCGCAACCGATCCGCTCGCGCCGGGTGACAAATCGCGTGACGGCGAGCGCGGGGCCGAACCCCGGAGCTATACCGACGGCACGCCGGAAACATCCGCCGTCGCGCCGCCTGCCGCTGGTGAACTCGCGGACTATGCGGACGAGGGCGAGGCGCTGTCTGCGGACGACGTACAGCAGGGCCAGACCCACGCGGATCGGGCTGACCGGTTCGAACGGCAGTCTCCGCAGGGGCCGAAAACCGTCGCCGCCAACCGGGACAGGCTGAAAGGGGAATAGAGCGAAACGACCGGCCTGGCGGAAGGCAGGCCGGTCGTTTGCTTCAAGCGCCGCGATGGCTTTGGGCGAGCGTCAGTGCGGCCGATCCGCATCCGCCTCGTCGGCCTGATCCACCATTTCCTGGTGGGCGCGGACCACCGGCAAGGTCTTGGCGGCCCAGCCCTTGAGTGCGTCGTTGCCGCCCACTCGGCCGTAGGTTTCCAGCAACGCCGCCGTCTCGTTGTGGGCCGCCTCCTGCTGCTGCAGGTAGACGCGGTCGAAGTCCTGATCCGTCGCGCCGCGAAGGTTGTCGATCAGGCCTTGATGACGTTGGTCGAGCGCTGTCGGTACAGTGAGGCCGGCCGCCGTGGCGATCGGTTTGAGCTCGTCGCCGGCCTTGGTGTGATCGGTGACCATCATCTGGCCGATGCGCTTGATCGCCGGATTGGCGGACCGCTCCGCCGCGATCCTGCCGGCTTCGACCTCATACATACCGCCGATGGCGGCATTGGCGACGAAGCCGTCGTCGGTCGTGGCGCCGGCCGGAACGGCCGCTGTGCCGACGACGCCGGCGGCGTGATCCTGGGCGGCGTTGACGGCCTGGTTCTGCTGGTCCGGCGCGCCGCCGGTTTCTTGCTGACACGCTCCGGTGAAGAGGGCCAAGCCGCAGGCGCCAGCGAAGAGTATTCGTTTCATGGTGTCCTCCCTTTAGATGTGTCCAAAATGCGTGTCGTCAAACGGCGTTCCAAGCCGTCACCCCGTCCGTTCAGGCGACTCCATTCGGCGCCGGGATATGAATCGGCCGGCTGACGCCTGGGCTTTTGGTCATCACCTGACCGCTCCGCCGATCGAGTCAGGGCAGGCAGTAGGCATCTGGTGAAGCGGCCCGCTGCGGAGAGATCAGAACCCCTCGGCGAGCCGTGGAACCTTAGCCATACATGGTCGTTTTTCCCGCCGTATTTTGCGGGGAGAGGGCGTTATGCCGACCTATGTCTTCCATCTGCACGATGGACCCGAAACCCCGCCACGGACGGAGACCGTGGAGGCAAGTGACGATCAGGAGGCCCGGTCTCTGGCCGAACTTCGGCTCACGCTGAGCTCGGCGTTCAAGCATGTTGAAGTCGAGCGGGACGGCGTCGAACTCGTTCGACTGCACCGCGACAGCGAGCAGCCACGCGAAGTCTGAGGGTCGCGTTTCGGATCGCGAGACTGTGAGTTGCGCCAAAATCGTCCCAGGCGTTTTTTCCCGCGCGGGAGGAAAGGAAATGAACACAGAGACGAAATCCGCATCCGGGTCTGAGTTCGGTCCCGACGACATGGAGCTGTTGAGTCGGCAACTCGCCGAGCGCGGCTTTTACGTTCTCGGGCGCATGTCGGCCGCAAACTGGAAGCCCGCGCCTTCGAGGATTCAGGGCTCCCGGTTCAACGCGCGCCATAGGCCTTGAGCCCGCGCTTCGACACTGGTTTTAGTGGTCAGGGGCCGCCGCGGCTCCGGGCGTAACCGGAGCCAGCTCGGCCGCCTGGGACTTGGCCGGCGGCCCATCGACGATGACTGTACCGTCGTCCTCGATCTCTTCGATGGAGAGGATCGACTCGCCTGCGCTCATCAGCGGAGCGGCGGCGTCTCCGGCCTGGACATCGGTCTCGGACATCACGTGGACTTGGCGGGAAGACCCGCCATCCCGTCCCAGCGCAACCTTGTAGAGGCGCAGGCTCATGTGCCGGTCCCGAAACCGTCGGGGCCGCCGGCGCCGGCCGCGCCTTCGCCGCCGCTGGCCGGGCTTTCTGGCGTCTGGCCGGGCTGGTTCGTGCCGCCTTGGTCAGGCCGGCGAACCCCGGCTCCGCTATCGTCGTCCGGGCCGTTCTCGTCGGGACGGTGGGTACTGGTATCGGTCATGGCGACTCTCCTCTGTGTCCAGAAGAAAGCGGGCGAGCCGACGCAGGTTCCAGTGTCGGCAAGCGAATGAAGAAACCCCGAACGTTCTTCAGCATTGAGCCAACGACCACGGAGGGATCGATGAAACGCTACGCCTATGCCTGGATCACCCTGGGCTTCTTCGCCGTCTCGATGATCGGCCACTGGCTGTTCGGCTGGTTCACGTTCGTCGACGACGCTCGCGAGCACGGCCAAGCGGTCGAGCTAACGCCCTATCTGATGATGATGGGTCGCGACACCTTCGAGAACTGGCAGTCCGAGTTCCTGCAACTGCTGTGGCAGGTCGTCGGTCTGGCCTACTTCCTCTATGTCGGCTCGCCCGCGTCCAAGGAAAACGACGACCGCACCGAGGCCAAGCTGGACGCCCTTTTGCAACTGGTCGGCAAGGAGCGAGGCGAGGCCATCATCCGCGAGATCGACGAGACCCATGAGCGGCGCGGGGGTCACGCCAGGATCCATGTGGACCCGCCCTTCAATGCCTAGGGCGCCTATTTCCGAGGCGACGACGCCGATCAATCCGCCCGCTGCGCGTGGCCCTCGAAACGGCGATCTACCGGCCTATGTCGGGAACGGACTGATTGGGCTGCGCGTGCGCGAACAGCCGCTGCAGGCCGGCATGACGATCGTCAGCGGCTTCGCGGGAGAACATCCGGAGCGCCGGATCGAGGCTGCTGCCCCGGCGCCCTATCCGCTGGCCGGCGATCTCGCCCTCAACAACGTCTGGCTCAGCGACCAGCCGTCGGCGGTCTCGAACCTGGTCCAGGCCTATGATTTCGCCACCGCGGAGTTGACCAGCAGCTTCCGCTACGAGGCGGCGGGCGTCGTCGCCGAGGTCGAGGTCGTGACCTTCGCCAGCCGGTCGGCGCCGTCCATCGTGTTGCAGGAGATCAGTGTGCGGGTCGACCAAGCCTGCGACCTCGCCCTGCGCGCCGTGGTCGAGACCAGCGGTTTGAGGGGACGGGTGATCCGACGCCGAACCGATACCCCGGGAGAGCCGGAGCCGGCGTGCGACGGTTCGATCCTGTGGGAGTCGGAGGGCGGACATAGCACTTGCGGCTTCGCCCTGGCCACGGAGCTGACGGGAGGTGAGGCGGAACGGTCGGTGCAGACCTGGGATATCTCCGGACCGCTGCGCACCGAGTACAGGGTACGGGCGCGATCTGATCGGCCCGTGCGGCTCCGCCAGCTGGTCGCCGTCCTGCCCTCGGTCCTGCACGACCGGCCCGACGAAGAAGCCGTCCGCCGCGTGGCTCGCGCCCAGGCCAGCGGCTTCGAGACCCTGCGCGGTCGCAACCGCGAGGCCTGGGCCGAGATATGGAAAGGCCGGATCGTCGTGCACGGGGCTGACCGCGAGCATCAGGCCCTAATCGATGCGGCCGTCTTCTACCTGAACTGCTCGACCCATAAGGCGTCGCCGTCCGCGACCTCGATCTTCGGCCTCGCGACCTGGCACGACTACAACTACTACTTTGGTCACGTGATGTGGGACGTGGACGCCTTCTGCGTCCCGCCTCTGCTGTTCTTCCAGCCCGATGCGGCGCGCGCCATTCTCGACTTTCGCACCCGAGGGCTCGACGCGGCCCGGCCCAACGCCCGGCTGTCCGGGCGCGACGGCGTGCAGTTTCCGTGGGAGGCGGCGCCGCTGTCGGGGCAGGAGGCCTCGCCCGGAGGCGGGGACGGGGCCGCCCATGAGGATCATGGATCCCTTCACACGGCGCGCGCCTTCGGCCTCTACGCCGACGTCACCGGCGACGAAGCCTTCCTGAACGAGGACGCCTGGCCGGTGCTGTCCGGCGTCGCCGACTGGATCGTCAGCCGCACGACCCGCACGAAGCGGGGGCTGGAAATCCTGCGCGCCACCGGGCCGGCCGAGGTGCCCGAGCCCCCGAACAACGACGCCTTCACCATCATGGCGGCGATCCAGGTCCTGCGCCGCGCCGTCCGGGCGGCCGAACAGACGGGACGCACGGTCCCGACGGAATGGGCGGCGACCGCCGACGACCTGTATCTTCCTGTGCGGTCGGACGGGGTGATCGCCGCCCACGACGACTTCCGTGTGTCGGAGCCCAAGGGGCAACGCCGTCCCCGCTGGCGGGGCTGTTTCCCTATGATCATCCCGCTTCGGAGCGAGAGCGGCGCAACACGTTCGACTTCTATCTGAAGCACTGGGCCGAGTACGTGGGGGCGCCGATGTTCCCGGCGCTCTACACGACTTGGGCCGCCATGGCGGGCGATCGCGGCCTGCCGCTCAAGCTCTTCGAGGAGGGGTACGCCGCCTACGATCAGGGGCGCTTCCACCAGTGTCTCGAGTATCGCCCCGACCATCCCGACAGCCAGGTGAAGGCCGGCCCCTTCTTCGCCAATCTCGGCGGCATGTTGCTGGGCCTGATGCTCGGGCTGACGGGGATGGTCGTCGATGATGGCGATCCCCAGGCCTGGCCACGACGCCCCGTCGTTCTGCCAGGGGGCTGGACCGCGATCGAGATCGGACGGGTCTGGGTGCGGGGGCGTCCGATGAGACTGCTGGCGAGCCAAGGCGCGGACCGGGCCGAACTGACGCTGGTAGCCTGAACCGGAACCGGCATGGCCTCACCTGGTTTTCCCATAGAGGAGAGCGAGATGAACCAGACCCCGACATCCCCGGAAACCTTTCCTGCGGCGGAGAAGCCGGCCGAAGCCACCCCGGCGCCCTTGTCGGACGAGGAGGCTCATCGTCTGGATGTGAAGACCGAACGGGATGCCCGTCGACAGGCCGAGGTCGGCCAGATCGTGCGTGGCGGCGGCGGTTGATCGCGTCCGGCATCGGACATTGGAACGCTGTGGCGGCGAACGTTTTTTATGGGCTCAACCTTCAACGTGGAGAGCCCCAGATGGCTGAGAAGACCCTCGACAACCTGTTCTACGACACGCTCAAGGACATCTATTACGCCGAGCGGAAGATCGTGAAGGCGCTGCCCAAGATGGCGCGCGGCGCGAACTCGCCCGAGCTCAAGGCGGCGTTCGAAAAGCACCGCGAAGAGACAGAAGGGCAGATCGAACGCCTGCAGCAGGTGTTCGAAATCATCGGCAAGCGCGCCATGGGCAAGACCTGCGACGCCATCGAAGGCATCCTCGCCGAAGGCGACGAGATCCTCGAGGAATATGCCGGGACCGACGCTTTGGACGCCGGCCTGATCGCCGCAGCCCAGGCGGTCGAACACTATGAGATCACCCGCTACGGCACGCTCAAGCGCTGGGCGACCCTGCTCGGCTTCGACGACGCAGCGGCGCTGCTGGACGAGACCCTGCAGCAGGAGTCGGCGACCGACGAAAGCCTGACGGCCCTGGCCGACGCCGCCGCCAACGCCAAGGCCCAAGGCGCGGCGGCGGCCTGATCCGCGATGGCGGACGGGCTGATCCGCGGCGCGATCCCTGAGACCGCGGTCCATCTCTGCATCGACATGCAGCGGATGTTCGCCGAGGACACCCCTTGGCGAACGCCGTGGATGGAGCGGGTGCTGCCGGTCGTGGTCGGGCTCTGCGAACGCAAGCCGGAGCGGACGTGGTTCACCCGCTTCATCCCTGCTGCCGAGGTCGGCGAGGGGTGGGGCACCTGGCGCGGCTATTGGGAACGCTGGCCGGAGATGACGATCGAGCGGCTGGGGCCAGAGCGGATCGACCTGATCCCGGCGCTCGCCGCCTTCGTCCCGCCCGCCCGCGTGCTGGACAAGCGCATCTATTCGCCTGGCCGGGCACCGGGCTCGACGACGCCCTGCGCGCCGGCGGCGTCGACACCCTGGTCATCACCGGAGCGGAGACCGACGTCTGCGTGCTGGCCGCCGTTCTGGGTGCGGTCGATCTCGGCTATCGGGTGATCGTGGTCACGGACGGGCTGTGCAGCTCGTCCGACGAGAGCCATGACGCCCTGCTGGGGCTGTACCGTGACCGCTATGGACAGCAGGTGGAAACGGCGGAGAGTGCGGAAGTCCTCGCCAACTGGGCCTAGGGCGGCGCCCGGCTAGCTCTCCAGCTGCTCCATGCGGCATTGGGCTGGCGCCTTGTCGGGACGAAAGCGGAGCAGCTTGGTGCCGTGGCGGAAGCGGTCGTCCGAGACCTGGTCGAAGCCGACCTCGACCACGCGTTCAGGCCGTAGCGGCTCCCAAGCCGCAGACCGTTCGGTGGACCATCGGCTCGGCCCGCCGGGCGCGCGGCCGCTGAAGCCATCACCGCCGCGCAGGGCCTCCAGTTCGCGGGTCAGGGCGATCTTGTCGGCGCCCCCGAACCCCGAGGTATGGCCGACGTGGTTGAGCTTACCCTCGTGGTCGTAGAGGCCGAGCAGGAGCGAACCGACGACCGGTGCATCCGACGCATAGCGGAAGCCGCCGATGACGCAGTCCGCCGTGCGGGCGCGCTTGACCTTGATCAAGTCGCGCTCGCCTTCGACGTAAGCGCCGTCTTTAGCCTTGGCTACCACGCCCTCCAGCTTGCCCTCGTCAAGCCACGTCCGCGCGAGGGTCCGGTCAGTCGTGCCGGGGGTGAGGGTGAAGTCGGCGGATTGGTGAACCTCGAGGAAGGCCTCAAGCCGTCCATGTCGCTTCGACCAGGGCCGGGGCCTGAGATCCGACCCATCGACATCGACCAGCATGTCGAACAGGGCGTAGATCGCCGGCGTTTCCTGGGCGAGGCGCCGGATGCGGCTCTCGGCAGGATGCAGACGCGCCTGCAACACCTCGAAGGAGAAGGCGTCTCCGTCGCGCGCCAGCAGTTCGCCGTCGAGCCCGAACCGCGTTTCCGGCAGGGCGGCGAGGCGATCGACCACCTCGGGGAAGAAGCGGTTCAGCGACTTTCCGGACTTCGCGATCAGGTGAATCTGGCCGTCTCGCTTGAAGGCGAGGCAGCGAAAGCCGTCCCACTTGGGTTCATAGATCCAGCCAGCCCCGTCCGGCAGGTCCGACTGAGACCGAGCCTCCATGGGGCAGGCGTCCAGATCGGCGTGCATCGGTGCGACCTCAACCGGGTTTCAGCACGACCTTGGTCCACTCGTTCTGATTTTCCTTGAAGTTCTTGTAGCCCTCGGCGGCCTGTTCGAGGGGCAGGCGGTGCGAGATCAGGTCGGTGGTGTCGATCTTGCCGTCGAGGATGAGTTGCAGCAGTTGCGGCAGATAGTTCTGCACGTGGGTCTGGCCGGTTTTCAGGGTTAGGCCCTTTTCCATGAAGGCCCCGATCGGCCATTTGTCGGCGAAGCCGCCATAGACGCCGGGGACCGAGACGGTGCCGCCCTTGCGCACCGCCATGATGGTCTCGCGCAGGACGTGGGGGCGGTCGGTGCCCAGGATCTTCGTCTCCTGCTTGATGGCGTCGACGATGTTGTCCGGTGAGAAGCCGTGGGCCTCCATCCCGACCGCGTCGATGCAACTGTCCGGACCGATGCCGGCGGTCATCTCCATCAGGGCCTCGCGCACCTTGACCTCGTGGTAGTTGAGGACCTCGGCGCCGTTCTGTTTGGCCAGCTCGAGGCGGCGCGGGTGGTGATCGATGGCGATGACGCGGCCCGCACCCATCAGGATAGCGCTTTTGATCGCGAACAGGCCGACGGGACCGCAGCCCCAGATCGCCACGGTGTCGCCAGGCTTGATCTGGGCGTTCTCGGCCGCCATCCAGCCGGTGGGGAAGATGTCGGAGAGAAACAGGACGCGCTCATCCTCGATGCCGTCCGGAATCTTGATCGGGCCATAGTCTGAGTAGGGGACCCGGGCGTACTCGGCCTGACCGCCGGCGTAACCGCCGGTCAGGTGCGAATAGCCGAAGGCGCCCGTCATGGCGTAGCCGTAGGCGATCTCGGACGCGTCGGCCTTCTCGGCCGGATTGGAGTTGTCGCAGGCGGCTGGCATCTTGTGATCGCAGAAGAAGCATTTGCCGCAGGCGATGACGAAGGGGACCACGACGCGGTCGCCGCGCTTCAAGGTCGTATTGGCGGGCCCGACCTCCTCGACCACGCCCATGAACTCATGGCCCAGGATGTCGCCGTTCGACATGCCGGGGATCATGCTGTCGTAGAGGTGCAGGTCCGAGCCGCAGATGGCGGTGGCGGTGATCTTGATGATGGCGTCGCGGGGATTGACGATCTGCGGGTCGGGGACGGTGTCGACCTGGACGTTGTGTTTGCCGTGCCATGTGAGTGCGCGCATGGGAATCTCGCTGTTTGGAGGGTGTGTTCGGACGGGGCCGATCAGAAGTGGCGACTGGCGCGGGGCCCGGCGTCGGGCGCCTTGGAGGTCGAGACCTCGCCGGTCTCCATCAACTGCTTGAAGCGACGCAGCTCGCGCCGGGCCTGGATGCGAGGCTCGCGCTGCATCACCTTGGCGACGACCTTGCCAGTGCCCCGGCAGGTGGGTCGTAGCTGATAAAGATCCGCACCTCCGTGCCGCGACCGAAGGCGTTGTCCTTGAACTCGATCCAGCCCTCATGATCGACGTCGGAGCCTTCGCTGGAGCGCCAAGCGATCCGCTCGCCGGGGATATCCTCGGTGATCTCTGACACCAGATCGATTTCGGCGCCGGCGGGTCCGGCGATGGTCCATTGCGACCGTTTGGCGTCGAGAATCTCGACCGTCTTCACGTTCTCGGTGAAGGACGGCAGGTTCGTGAAGTCGCGCCAGAACTCATAAAGCTCCTGGCGTGGCCGGTTAATCATGGCGGCGCGGATGCTGGCGGCGGCGTGTCGCCCTCGACATTGTCCTTGTCGATAAAGGCGGGAGAGGCGACCTCGGCGTCGGTGGAAATCGGGTCTGATGAGGACATGGGGGATGCTCCGTCTGGTCGGCTATCCAATCCGTCCGACGCGGCTGTGTTCCAGCGTGGCGATACGGAACCGCATCAGCGCCCTTTGCTCTTGCCGAACAGAGCCTTGTCCGGAGAACCCCATGTCCAATACTGAACTTTCCGCCGCTGAGGCGGTCCGGCCCCTCGCCATCGTAACCGGAGCCTCCAGTGGGATCGGTTACGAGCTGCGAGGCTGTTCGCGGAAGACGGTTATCACCTGATCGTCGCCGCCGACACGCCGCTGGCGGAAGCCGTCCAAGGGCTGGAAGCCGTGGGCGCGACCGTTGAAGCTGTTCAAGTCGATCTCGCAACGGAGCAGGGCGTCCAGGCCCTTTACGACAAGATCGGGGGCCGGCCGGTTGACGCGCTTGCCGCCAACGCGGGTCACGGTCTCGGCAAGGGCTTCCTCGACGAAAGCTTCGAAGACATCCTGCATGTGATCAACACGAACATCACCGGCACGGTGCGCCTCGCTCATCTCCTGGGCCGCGACACGCGCGAACGGGGACGCGGCCGGATCCTCTTCACCGGGTCGATCGCCGGCCTGATGCCCGGCAGCTTCCAGGCCGTCTACAACGCGTCCAAGGCCTTCGTGGACAGCTTCTCCTTCGCCCTGCGCAACGAGCTGAAGGATACGGGCGTCACCGTGACGGTCCTCATGCCGGGGGTGACAGACACCGACTTCTGCGAGCGGGCCGGACTGATGGACACGAAGGTGGGGCAGGACGACAAGAAGATGGACCCCGCCGACGTCGCCAAATACGGCTACGACGCAATGAATCGCGGCGACGGCGATGTGGTCGCCGGCTTGGGCAACAAACTTCAGGCGGCGATCGCCGCTGTGACTCCCCAGACCGTGTTGGCCGAGCAGCATCGCAAAATGGCGGAGCCCGGCTCCGGTCAGGGTTGAACCATGAAAAACCCAGACGAGGAGAAACCAGGACCGGAGGATGATCTTCGCCAAGGTCCTCTGAACCCCCGAGGGGAAGATGGGCTCGTCGTCGTCGAAAATCCTCCGGGAAAGCCCATGCACATGTCACCGGATGAAGCGGACATATCGGGCATCCGAATGCTCGATGCGGCCCACGACGCGCGTCGCCGACCAGGCGACTAGCCGCTCGGGATTTCACGGCTGGCGCCGGAACAACGAGCCAAGCGGCACGTTGGGTCCCCGCGCGTGGGGGCTGCATGAAAGACTCGTTGGATTCAGAAGACCGTCGCTATCGACTGCTGGTCGATGCGATCACGGACTACGCCGTCTATATGCTGGACGAGAACGGCTATGTGTCCAGTTGGAACCCCGGCGCCCAACGCTTCAAGGGCTATCGCGCCGACGAGATTGTCGGTCAGCATTTCTCCCGTTTTTACACCCCTGAAGATCGGGCGTCGGATCTGCCCAAGCGCGCGCTCGCCGAGGCGGCCGAACAAGGTCGATTTGAACACGAAGGCTGGAGACTGCGCCAGGACGGGACCAGGTTCTGGGCTCATGTGGTCATTGATCCGATCCGCGACCCGGCGGGGAAGGTCATCGGCTTCGCCAAGGTGACGCGAGATCTGACCGAGCGTCGAGCGGCCGAGGAACAGCTTCGTCTGTCTCAGGAACAGTTCCAACTGCTGGTCAACGGCGTCACGGATTACGCCATCTATATGCTCGATCCGTCAGGGCTCGTCTCGAGTTGGAACTCCGGCGCCGAGCGGATCAAGGGCTTCCGCCGCGACGAGATCGTCGGCGAGCATTTCTCCCGGTTCTACACGGCCGAAGATCGCGAGGCCGGCCTGCCCGAACGCGCGCTGGAAACGGCGACGGCGGACGGTCGGTTTGAAAAAGAAGGCTGGCGTCTGCGCAAAGACGGCTCGCGGTTCTGGGCCCATGTCATCATCGACGCTGTCCGGAATGACGATGGCGCGATCATTGGCTTCGCCAAGGTCACCCGTGACATCACAGAACGAATGGAAAGCCAGCGTCAGCTGGAGGCGGCTCGTGAAGCACTCTTCCAGTCACAGAAATTGGAAGCTATCGGCCAGCTCACCGGTGGAATCGCGCATGACTTCAACAATCTTCTTTCGGCCGTTCTCGGAAGCCTCGACCTGGTCCGCAAGCGGCTGCCGTTCGATCCCCGCATCTCGCCACTGATCGACAACGCCATCCTCGGAGCGGAGCGGGGCGCTGCTCTGACCCAGCGGATGTTGGCCTTCGCCCGGAAGCAGGATCTGGAAACCCGACCGACTGACCTGCCGGCTCTGGTCGGCGGCATGCGTGATTTCCTCCAGAGGACGATCGGTCCACGGATTGAGATCGAGACCGAGTTTCCAAGGGGACTGGCGCCGATTCTAACGGATCCGGTCCAGCTGGAGACGACCTTGCTCAACTTGGCGGTCAACGCACGAGACGCCATGCCCGACGCCGGTGTGATCCGCATCGGGGCCTCGGCGGCCAAGGTCAAGGCGGGGGACCCCCTGCTTGCGCCGGGCGACTATGTGAAACTCTACGTCAGCGATACGGGCGAAGGGATGGATCCGGCGACCCTGGCGCGCGCCGCAGATCCGTTCTTCACCACCAAAGGGGTAGGGAAGGGGACTGGTTTGGGACTGTCGATGATCCACGGTCTCATGGCCCAGACCGGCGGGCGTCTTCAGATCGACAGTCAACCGGGCGAGGGTACGACCGTGACCCTCTGGCTCCGGGTTGCCGAGGGCGCCGAAGGACTGAGCGCGATCCCCACCGTCGATCCCGTTCAAGCCGGAAAGGCGTTGCTCCGGATCCTCGCTGTGGATGACGATCCCCTTGTGCTGATCAACACGACGGCCTTGTTGGAAGATCTCGGGCACGAGGTGATTACCGCCTCGTCCGGGAAGCAGGCTTTGGTGCACCTCAAATCGGACGTGCCGCTCGACTTGATGGTCACCGATCACGTCATGCCTCAAATGTCGGGTTTTGAATTGATCTTAGAGGCCAAACGGCTACGTCCGGGATTACCCGCGCTCATCACGTCCGGGTTCGCAGAGCTAGATACCGTCGATAACGACGAGCTTCTCCGGCTGCCGAAACCTTTCAATCAAGCGGATCTAGAGCGCGCGGTATGGTCAGCGGTTGAAGGCGATATCCAGTCCTGACACCTCGCGTGGGGGACCGCATGAGGGGCTCCGACGCCTCGAAGGGCCATTGTTCGAAGATGGCGTAGTCGCCCCGACTTGCCTCCCGAAAGCCCGTAGCTCCTTCGGTATCCGCCAACCCGCCGCCAAAGCCGACACTGTGAGGTGTGCTTGTTGGAACCTAAGAAAGAACCTATGGGTCAGAGTACACCATATTTTCTATAGTGACGGTCAAATGGTGCGACGCGACGGGGAAGTTGATT
Organism: Brevundimonas vesicularis NBRC 12165; assembly: GCF_001592205.1. Classification (GTDB taxonomy): domain Bacteria; phylum Pseudomonadota; class Alphaproteobacteria; order Caulobacterales; family Caulobacteraceae; genus Brevundimonas; species Brevundimonas vesicularis. Next base: position 22,316 of record NZ_BCWM01000022.1, read on the forward strand.
CCTGCTGGTACATTGTCACTACATAGGGCGAATGCGGTAATAGACGTCGAAAGATGGCGACATCACGCAAATTTTATGATGAGGAATTCGCCAGTGTTTTCAATATCTCAAAATTTGTTCGGCCTACGGATCGGTTTGATCGATCAAAGTGAAGAAAAAACCCAGAACGTTCAACGTCCTGGGCCATTTTCGCAATCGAGTGGGAATAACTCGGGGCTCTCGCTACCTTTCCCCATCGCTTCCGAAAACCTCGATAAGCGCCTGACAACATTGTGAATTCTGACGAGACCCTTCGATATCATTCGGAGGGTCTTTTTTCGTTTTACCGTCACTGGCGACGGTGTCGCCTCCTGTTGCGATGCAGGAAGCTCCCGGCGACCGCCATCCACGTCCGCGACATCGTCAAACAGATTTACGCCTGGCAGGCCCTTCACACCCGTGGTCACGGTGCAGGAGACCTCGGCTCCGCGTTTTGATCCGCGCGTCTGACAGGGCGCGAGCGCCGCAGGCGGACGTCCGGGCCGGCCGCCCTCGGAATTGGCCGATCCCGGCGAAGTTTCAGCCAGGCCTCGACCTCGGCGAGGTCCCACACGACGCAGCGCGGCGTGAGCAGGAAACGCTTGGGAAACTGACCCTTCTGCTCCATCTCCCAGATGGTGCTGTCGGCCAGCGGCACCATCTGACGAAGCTCAGGCTTCTTGATGGTTCGCTTGAGCGGCGGTGCGGCGGCTTGTGCCATCGGGCTCTCCTTTGAATACGACTCAAGGGAATCCGAAAGGCGACGACGGAGCCATCCGCAGGTCTCCTTGGGTGAAGTCGCCACCGTGTCGTTGCGGATTGCCGACCCTCAGCGGGGCTGGAAAGCTCTGCCCCGGTTGCCGATCATCACCCAGCCGGCGTTGGTCGGGCGGTAACTGCCTTTTGCGACGGCCTCGGCAAGTCCCAGCACCGTTAGTTCGCGTCCGCGGTTCTCGTTGCCGGCGCGCGCCGGATCCACGAGGTCCAGCAAGGCTTCGATGCGTTCAGCGTCAGTCATGGGTTCTCTATGGACGGATCGGCACCGAGTTCAAGGAAAGAGGGTGTGTTCGTCGAAGCCGGCCGGTCGGCGTGTCGGCGCGGCACGAAAGTTCGTGACCCCCAACAGACGCGGCTGCGCAAAGTATGCATGGAATTTAAATCAAAATCTTTGCATAAGCGTCGGACGCTTCCTACGTAGGTGGCGAAGGATTTTCCCAATGTCGGCGCTCAACGATGTGAAGAAACGACTGCGGCCTGGTCAGGTCTATCGTCGTCAGGATTTCGAGAAGTGGTCCAATGCCGTGGATCGGCATCTGCGCCAGCTCGTGGAGGAAGGGCGACTGGAGAAGGTCTCCGGCGGCCTCTATCTGGCGCCGCGCCAGACGCGCTACGGCAAGGCTCCCGCCCGGCCGGAGAAACTGGTGGAGAGCTTCCTCAAGGACGACCGCTTCCTGCTGGTCTCGCCGAACGCCTACAACGGCCTGGGGGTAGGGACGACCCAGCTGTACAACGAACCCGTTGTCTACAATCTCAAACGCCATGGCCGGTTCGACCTCGGCGGCCGCGTCTATGACTTCCGCAAAAAGCCCTCGGTCCCGGCCAAGCTGACCGAGGAGGTCCTTCTCGTCGATCTGTTGCAGAACCTGGACCGGCTCGCCGAGACCCGCACCGCCACAGTTACAGGCCGAGATGCGGTCGCTCATCCAGTTCAAATCCGCGACCCTCACAGACCTGGGCTTTCAGCGATCGGGTGTCTGGGGGCCGGAGACGGCCGCCCAGCGCGGCGAGCATCTTGCCCTGCTGTTCGGAGCCCTGGCCGCCCGTTCGGACGGCGAGGTGAAAGGGGCAGGGGCCGTGCCTGAAGATCTCTCGCTTGCCCTGCTGGTCTGCCCGCCAGTCTGGGACTGGTACATCCAGTGGCGTGAGCAGAGGCGAGGCTTCTTCACCGGTTGGGAGTCGGAGATGCTCCTGCTGGCGGCGGCCCTGACCCGGGTGGAGTTCGGTTGGCTGCGCCAATGTCCGTGGCTGGCCGAACGGCTCCGGCCGATCCCCGGCGTCCTGACGCAGGCGGACATCGAGACCGTCCAGGCTGACTGGGACATGGCCTGCGAGCGGATGAACCGGCACGCCCTGTCGCGGGCGCGAGAGGTGCAGCGGGTCGCGCGCGTCCACCGCGATCCATTCGAGCCGCTGCTTCCCATTCTCGAGGCCGCGAGCCCAGTGGGCGAATATCTCAAGATCGCCGAGGAGGTGCTGCGGTACATGCCGGATGCCCGTCGCCATCCGCGCGCGGCGGCCGAGACGGTGCGCGGGTTTCTCATGCTGCGGTTGACATCGGCACCCGGCTGAAAATCGACCAGTCTTTCGTCAGGAACGTCACAACGAACCGGGAAGACGCGGCGATCGTCCGCGCCGTGATCTATCTCGGCCGGAACTTTAGCCTGGATGTGATCGCCGAAGGTGTGGAGAGCGAAGAACAGCTGGCCTTCCTCGCCGAGAACGGGTGTCCGGAAGCGCAGGGCTATCTGTTCGGTCGCCCCGTCATGACCAAGACGTTCGACTTGGGTATCTGACGGCAGGAGAGATAGTGCCGCGCGAAGCTTTTCCGCCGCCGGCGCGGGTATAGAGCCCTAAGACGTTTTGACATGCCGAGGCGGTGTCGGCGCTCCGGTTCGTCGATAGCCGACATCCAGGGGTTGCGCGCTTCGAGCGTCCGTCAGCGGACTTTCGAAAAGCTGCATTTCCTCTACGACACCAAGGTGCTAAGCGTGGCCATTAGCTCGCGATGGCCGATGACCTCCTACCTTTTCAAGCTTTACACAACGCCCGACGGGGAGCCGGTCACCGAGTTGGCCAATGCCCAGGACGACGAAGAGGCGCGAGATCTGGCGGAACTGCGTCTTCTCTTGACCGGCGGGTTATTGCGGGTTTCTGTCCACCGTGATGGGGAAGAGGTCCTGATCCTGACGCGGGACAACGACGGGCGAGACCCCTAGTTCGGGGGCTCATTATGTCGGTGCGGCTGGAGATTATCTGAATGGCGGAGGCCGACGACGCAGGTCGCTTGCTTGATCTGGAGAAAGAAGTCGCCCGGCTGCACGGTTGTGTCGGGGTCCTTTCCGAAGGCTTGCATGTCACGCTCGTCGCGCTGGAAGTGCTCATGGACCCCGAGCGGCCCGAGGCTTTCATGCACCGGGCGCTCGTCGAAGGATTGAGGCCACGGATCGAGTACGATTACTCCGGCGAAGAACGAATGGCGGCGCTGGAAATGCTGTCATGGATCGAGTCGCACGCTGTACGGTCCGACGACGAGCAAGGCCAAGGCTAGGCCTCTCGCCGGGTCAGCTCAAATCGCCAGGAAAGCCAGGACCCGCGGGGCGGCGATCTCCGTGTCAACCGCTCGACCAGGCGGCGCCTTTCTGTCCTCCCTGTTCGAGAACTGGGAGAGCGAATTTCTGCAGATGAGGACCTATGTCGTCTTGACCGCCTATCTGATGCAGCGCGGGTCTCCGGAGTCCAAGGATCTCGACGAGCCTTCGCCCCAAGATCGCGACCCGGTCCTCGACGCCGATCGCAAGGATGCCACCGACTGTCTTCAGCGCGCCCATCGCGGAGCGCGAGTTCGATCTCCTGGGCGGCGACGCCTGCGGCCCTGTCCGGCTTTGTGAACAGGATATCGAAGGAGCGGCCCACGATATCGCCCGCGGCGTAGCCCGTCACCGCCTGGGTTTCTCCCGACCATTCGGGCACGACGCCGTCTTCAGAAAGAACCACGATGGCGTAGGCCTTGACGTTGCGAACGATCAGGTCCGCCAGGTCAGGATGGGTGGACAAAGGCATCATCGACTCCGCCATTCCTTGTGAGCGCTCCGGCTCTCGATTGGATCAAACGCAGCCTCTGCGCTCATCGCGCACTGGCGATGAGCGCCCCGCAGTTTGCGTCCTTGGCTAGGCCGGGATCGACGAAGGCGAACAGGGCCGCGACCGGCGCCGCGACGGCCCCGACGATGGCCGCCAGACCGCCCTGCGCGACCACCTGGCCCGTATCGACACCGACCCGCGGCGAGGTCAGTGATCCTCTCACCAGAATGGGCGTCCAGAGCCGCAGCAGACGCGGCTTCTTGGAATCGCCGTCGATCTTCAGGTCGAGCGTCTCGGCGCCAAGATTGATCGATCCCGAGCCATTGGCCAGAACCACATCCGTATCGATCACGAGGGTCTGGGCCCGGGCGACGCCGTTGGAGACGTTGAAGTCGGCGACAGCGCAGCGGATGTCGGCCTTGGACTGGTCGCCGCGCAGTAGCTTGAGCAGTCCCGCGCTGGCGTTGATGCCGAGGAGTTCGGCGAAGGCTGAGCGCATCTCTCCGTTCGGCACCACCAGGCTGACCGAACCCTTCGACGCGGCGGCGAACCGATGGATCGAGTTTCCCGGTCCCTCAAGGAGCATCCGCCCGGTGGCCTGGCCTGTGATCGGCGCCGTGCCATTCTTCGCAGGCACGATGGATTCCAGCGGATAGCCGGTAAGCCGAAAGTCCATAGCGCTGTAGGGCATGTCCCGCGCGGCGTTGATCCGCGCCGTTCCGGTCAGGCTTCCTCGATTGAAGGTAAAGGCGACCGGATTGAGGTTAAGGACCCCGGCTTCAAGTTCTGCGCCCAGACGCACTGCACGAATGTCCATCTCGTTGGCCTTCACCGAAGCCGCCCGGTAGGTCAGGCTCCCGTCCATCGTCCGCAAGCGATCGACGTTCAAGGTGGCGTCAGGCAACAGCTTGCCCGGCGCGCCCGAACTGACCGTGGTGGTGTTGGTGCCGGCCGCATTCGTCTGGGTCCGGGCCCCGAAGATGGCCATGAGGTCGTCGATATCCAGCCTCTGCGAGGCGAGTTGCGCCTCCAATCGCAGGCGGCCGCCCGTCTCGGCCTTGACGTCTCCGGACAGGTCGGACGACCCGACCCGGCCGGTGAAGTCGTTGAAGGTCCAGGTGCTGTCGTCGCGCTTCAACGCCCCCGCCAGCCGGTAGGGCGGGGTATTGGGAAGGGTCACGCCGGTCAGCAGGTACAGGTCGCTGAGGTCTTGCCCCTGGAGGGTCAGGGTTGAGGTGAACTGGCCCAGGTGGAAGGGTCGGGTGACCGCGCCGTCGGCGGTCAACTTCGACCGCGCGCCCTCGATCAGGGCGTTGAAGTGATACGGGCGGTCACGGCGAATGTTGATGAAGGGTCCGCCCTCGATCCGCAGCGTCAGGGGCGAGCGATTAACCGAGCCCTCGCCGGCCAGAACAAAGCCGGCGTCGTCGTCGTTGGCGGTCTCGCGGGCGTCGACAGAGGCGTCGAGGGTCAGGCCCCGTTTCTGTTCGTCTATGACGATATGGCCGTTCTGGATAATGAGTTGCTGGATGACCGGCAGCTTCATGCCTTCGCCGGTGTCGGGCTTGTTCGGCTCAAGTTCCCAGCTCTGGCGACCGTCTTTCGTGGCGAGGAGATAGACTTCGGGCTGGGTGAAGGAGAGCAGAGGCATCTCGATCTGGCCCGCGAACAGTTTGCGCAGTCGGACCGAGGCCTCGATGCGCGAGACTGTGGCGGTGTCGCGCGACTTGGCCCACTGCGGGCCGCCGAACTTCAGATCGTTGACGACCACCGTAGGCGTCCAGGTGAACAACTTGACGTCCAGGTCGCCGCGCAAAGCGATCTCGCGATCATATTTGGCGGAGGCCCACCGGCCGATCGGCCCGCGCAGCCAGTTCCAGTCGAACAGGAGGAAGAAGATCACGATCGCGGCGATCAGCAGCATCACAATCGAAGCTGCGATCTTCTCCGTCCGCCCGGGATGACGAAAGCTGTTGTAGACGGGATCGTTGGCCTTGACCCAGTCGCGCCATTCCCCGGCCCGAACCCCCGCGCGCGCCAGGGTTCTCGTCCGAAAGGCGTCCCAGGACAGTCGAAGTTTGGAGGTCGCGGTCAAGGTCGAAATCTCCCTACTCAGCGCTCCAACGCATCAGCGTAAGGTTGGTGTCAGGAAATCAAGACCTTAGCTGTGGCGTGCGGGGCGGCGGATCAGTTGCGGAAGATCACATCCATGCCGGGATTCACCGCCGCCGCCAGCTGCTGTGCGTCCCAGTTGGTCAGGCGCACGCAGCCATTGGACGCGGTTTTGCCGATCAGTTCGGGATCCGGCGTACCGTGGATGCCGTAGGTGTCGCGTGACAGGTCGATCCAGACCACGCCGACCGGATTGTTGGGCCCGGCGGCGACCACCAGTTTCTGTTTCCCATCGCCATAGCTCAGGCGGGACGGGTCGTAGGTGTAGTCGGGCGCTTTGGCCACGCCGACCACCTTCAGGTTCCCCGTCGGCGCCGGCCGCTCGCTGCTGCCGATGGTGGCGGGATAGACGGCGAGGACGCCGCCCGAGCGATCGAAGGCGGTGACCCGGCTGGAAGTCTTGTCGACCTCGATCCTCACGACTTCGGCCAGCGACGGCGTCGCCACCGCCGGCACCACGATGGTCTGCCCGGCCCGGCTGAGATCGACGCCGGGATTGAGGGCGTCGAATAGGGCCTCGGTCATATGGAACCGCTCCGCCAGCGCTTCCTTCAGCGTGGCGTATCCGAGCGCAGTCAGCCGCGCCTTGCCCTCAAGGTCGTCCGGCAGGGCTCCAATGTAGGGACCTGCAAGGTCCTGGGCGGTGATGACGTAGTCGCTCAGTACGGGCCGGCTGTCCGCCGCCAGGCGGCTGAACACTTCGGCGTCGAGCTGCCCATCGACGGTCAGACCATTGGCGGTCTCAAAGGCCGCGATCGCCTGCCGCATGTTTTCCCCGTCCAGACCATCGATGGCTCCGGGCGAAAAGGGCGAGCGATCCAGGAGAATCTGCGCCCGGATCAGGGCTGCGGTCGGTGCTGGTGTCGTGGGAACGACGTCCTCACCCGCTGGGACCTGCGTCGGCGTGCTTGCAAAAGGCGGCGTCGACCCTGGCGTCGCCGCGGGCGCGTTAGAAGGCGACAGCTTCGCCGGCGGCTCGAATGTCGCGGCCTCGATCGCCTGCCGCGACAGGCCCGCGGCCATCGGGCGCTCTGGCGCAGCGACAGCGACGGGCGCAGGTTCCGGCCGAGCCGCTTGGTCAGGAGACGGCGCGCCGCAGGCGGCCAGCCCTACCAACAGTGAAAGCGGGATGACGCGAATGAACATCATAATCCAGAACTGTGAGCGACGAGTAGCGATCGACCAACCCGACTGCTTATGGGCGGTTCCCCGCGTGAAAGCCATCGCCAGGCGGAACCCCCTCAGCTTTGCACCGTTAGTTCGGCGACGCTTGCGAGGGAGTGTCGTGGAGGGTTGAATGCAAACGGCAAACTACGAGTTCATCGGCTGGAACGCGCTCATTTACGAATGGGGCCCCAAGGCGCTCGGAGCCCTGGTCATCCTGGTCGCGGCTTGGTTTATCGGCAAGGCCGTCAAATGGGCGCTGGCCAAGGGCATCAACCGCATTCCGGGCGCCTCGAAAGCGACCGCCAGCGATAATCCCAAACATTCTATCGGCGCGAGCCTGGGCGACGTCGCCTTCTGGCTGATCCTGCTTTTCGGCGTCGTCGCGGCGCTCGGCGTCCTCAACCTCGGCCAGGTCGTCACCCCCCTCAACACCCTTCTGACCCAGGTCGCCGCCTTCGTCCCGAGCGTGCTGGGCGCCGTCCTGATCTTCTTCATCGGTTTCGTCGTCGCCACCCTGGCCAGGCGGGTCGTCGAGGCCGCCCTGCAGGCCGCCAACGCCGATCGCTGGCTTGAGAAGGCCGGTCTGACAAAGGCGACCGGATCGACCGGTGTCAGCACGGCCATCGGTACCCTGGTGTTCGTCCTGATCCTCATCCCGATCACCATCGCCGCCCTGGAACAGCTCGGCATCGAATCCCTCACGGTTCCCGCCGTGGCCGTCCTCTCGACCGTCCTGGCGGCGATTCCCCACGTCCTCGCCGCCGCCATCGTCCTCGCTGTAGGCTGGTTCATCGGTCGCTGGGTCGCCCACCTGATCGAACGCATCCTGCCGGCCACCGGCTTCGATCGCAGCATCTCCAGCCTGACCAGCCTCACGGCCACGCCCGAGAAGCCGGCCCAACCGACGCCTGCCGTCGCGCCCTATGCCGGGGACGTCACGCCGGCTACGGCGCGGGCGCTCGGGGGGGAGGCGCCGAAAGCCCTGACGCCGTCGTCCATCGTCGGCAAGATCGCCATGGCCGCCATCGTGGCCTTCACCGCGGTCGAGGCCGCCAAGCTGCTGCAGTTCGGCACGATCGCCGTCACCCTCCAGGAGATCCTGGCGCTGGCGGGTCATGTCATCGTCGGCGGGATCATCATCACCGCCGGCGTCCTGATCGGCGGCGTTCTGGCCAACCTGATCAACAAGGGGACTGGCGGCGCCGACGGTTTCGCGTCGACCTTGGTCCGCTGGGCCACGATCGCGCTGGCGACGGCCATGGGCCTGCGCTTCATGGGCATCGCCGACGACATCGTTCTTCTCGCCTTCGGCCTGATCCTGGGAGCCGCGGCGGTCGCCGCGGCCTTGGCCTTTGGTCTCGGCGGACGCGACGCGGCGGGCAAAGTGGCTCAGATGTGGGCCGACAAGGTCACGAAGATCCCGCCGCAATAACCCTCCCGGACCGGGCCGCATTTCGCGGCCCGGTCTTTTGACTTCGCTTCCAACAAGGAGCCCGACATGACCGACAACCGAGATCGCGATCCCCGCCTGGATCCTGTGGCGCCCTCTTGGCGCAAATACCTTCCGTGGATCATCGGAGCCGTGGTCCTTCTGCTTCTGCTTCTCCTGCTCACGCGCTGCGGTGATGATCGTGCGGCGGTCGATCCGGCAGTGACGGACGCCGCTGCGTTCCCCGTCGAAACCGGTCCCGTTCTGCCGCCGACCGCGGGTCCCGCCAGCCCCGCCAGCCCCGCCGGCGTCTCAGGCCTGGACGCCTATCTCGCCGGATCTGACGCCGCGCCGCGGACCTTCGCCTTCGAGCGCGTCAACTTCGATACGGGTGCATCCACGATCCGTCCTCAGGATCGGCCCGAAATCCAGGCCGTGGCCGCCGTCCTCAGCCGCTATCCGAACGCGCACGTCCGGCTTTACGGCTACGCCGATGCACGCGGGTCCGATGCCGCCAATCGCACGCTGGCCCAGGCTCGGGCGGATGTGGTGCGGTCGGCTCTGATCGCTTCAGGCGTGGATGGACGACGTATCGAGTCGCTTTCGGGTGGCGAGACCAACCCGGTCGACAGCAACGCCACGGCCGGCGGGCTGGCGGAGAATCGCCGCACCGAACTGGTTGTCGTCCAACGCTGATCCCTATGACCCCGGGCGCGATGCGCGCCCGGGATCCCAACACACGCACATCGAGGTCGATCATGAGTATTTTCGGAAAAATCTGGGACAAGATCACAGGGCACAAGAAGCCTGAGACGCCGGCGGCGCCCCAGGCGCCCACACCTCAAGCCCCTCCTGTGCAGCCGACGGCGGCCCCTGTCGCTTCCCAACCGGTCGATGTCGAGCAGGTACTGTCCCAGATGGCGGAGATGAAGGGCGGCGGCGGCAACTGGCGCACCTCCATCGTCGACCTCCTGAAGCTGCTGGATATCGACTCCAGTCTCGACGCTCGCAAGGACCTTGCGGAGGAACTCGGCGTGCATGCCGGTCCTCACGGATCCGCAGAGCAGAACATCGCCCTCTCCGGTGCGGTCTGGGCCAAGTTGGCCGAGAACGGCGGGCAGGTCCCGGCAAGCCTGAGGGACTGATGGTCCGGCGGCGACAGGGCGACGTTGCGCGGTTAGGGGCCTCTGCAGCCCTGGCCGCCTTCGCCCTGGCGGCGTCCGCCTGCACGACGGCTCCGGCCTCTCTTCCCGATGACCCTGTTTTGACCGATGCGCCTGCGGTCAACGCGCCGGCCGATCTCAGCGGGCAAACGCTCGGCGTGAGGCTCTACGACCAGTTGCGCGCTGGAGACGACAATGTCGTCATCTCTCCGGTCAGCCTGATGGGGGCCTTCGGGGTGGTCTCGGCGGGAGCCCGGGGCCAGACGCGCACAGCCCTCCTGAGCAGCCTCAGTCTCCCCGACAGCCCCTCGCTCGACGCAGACCTGGGCGCACTGTTGCGTTCGCTCGAGCGCGAGGACGGACAGACCACGCTCAGCGTCGCCAACGCGGTGTGGGTGCAGGACGGCTTTGGCCTCAAACCCGATTTCGTTGAGAGCGTCCAGCGGGATTACGGCGCCCTGGCCCGGCCCGTGGATTTTCGGGACGCGCCTGATGAGGCGGCCGGGCGCATCAACGCCTGGGTCTCGGGACAGACGCGCAGGCGCATCCCGGAGTTGCTCAGCCCTTCCAGCATCAACGTCGCCACGCGCCTGATCGTCACCAACGCGGTCTATTTCCTGGGTGATTGGGCCCAGCCGTTCAACGCCTCCAACACAAGCGACCAAACATTCTACCTTACGGACGGATCGCGCCTGTCGACGCCGATGATGTATCAGCGCGGGTACCTGCGTCTGCTGGAAACCGGCGCCTTGCAGGCCATCGATCTTCCTTACAGGGGCGATCGGCTGTCGATGACTGTGATCCTGCCGCGCACGCGCGGCGGCCTGTCGGACGTGGAGGCTCAACTCAGCGCCAATCTTGCGGGCTGGCTCATTGCACTTGATGAGGAGGAGCCTCGGCGGGTCCTGCTTTATCTTCCAAAGACCGAGACGGCGCTCAGCTACGATCTCATCCCGCAACTGACCATGCTGGGCATGGGGATCGCTTTCACCGATGGCGCCGACTTCCGCGGCATCGCCGACGCCCCTCTGGCGATCGGCCAGGTGGTGCACAAGCCCTTCTTGCGGATTGATGAGAAGGGGACGGAAGCCGCGGCGGCCACCGGGATCGCTGTCGAAGAACAGACGAGCGCGCCTGTGACGCCCCCGCCGACCTTCCGCGCCGACCACCCCTTCCTCTTTCTGATCCGCGACAAGGAGACCAGCGCCATTCTCTTCCTCGGCCGCATCAGCCGCCCAGAGGCGCCGGCAACCTAGCGGCCACACGTGCATTCCCCGCACGCGCCATCCTCGCATGCGTTGTCCTGACGTTACTTTGACTTAAAGGATGACCCCCGTTTCTCATCCACCCATAACGAGAGTCCTTTGGTGATTTGACCTTGCCCCGATGTTGGACCGGGCCTTGCCGGAACATCTCGGTGTCTAGGCGCCGGGCGGGCCATGGGCCAAAGCATTCCAAAGGTCGGGCCTCGGCTGATGAACCCGCACACCCGTACTGGTATTTGTTTGTTGCACGGGGCTATCAAGATTGCGAGCCAGCCGCCGATGCGAGACCTTACGATCAAACTCTTGGGTAAGCTGGCGAAGGGGCCTGATTTGACGCGGTACAGGGCATCCCTCGCTATGCTTTTCCTGCGGCGCCGGACGTTCGTCGTTCCTCGGAAAATTGTGTCCCGAGCATCGTCGCCGGTCGGGAAACTGGCTCCCAAGGGGGCGCAAAGGCGGTTCGAACTCCCGAGCCAATAGCTAAGACCCACAGATCCAGGTCGGCGATCACATGATCCCTCTCTGAGCGTCGGTTGTGGCGCGTCAGCCGATTACGCGGGCTGCCCGCCGCGGCCGGTTGCTGCGAAGATCTGGCCGGTGGAATAGCTGAGCGCGGCGTTGGCCGCGGCGACATCGAGGCCTGCGATCTCGGCGGGCTGGCAGGGGCGACCCAGCGGGCTCTGTGACCCAAAGCTCTGGAGCTTCTCGGGCGTGGCCCCGCCGCTGACCTGCAGCGGGGTCCAGGAGGGGCTTGGCGCCACGGCATTCACACGGATGCCTTTGGAGGCGAGTTGCTTGACCATGGACTTGGAATAATTCGGGGCTCTCGCTACCTTTCGGTATCGCTTCCGAAAACCTCGACAAGCGCCTGACAACATTGTGAATTCTGACGAGACCCTTCGATATCTTTCGGAGGGTCTTTTTTCGTTTTACCGTCACTGGCGACGGTGTCGCCTCCTGTTGCGATGCCGGAATCTCCCTCGTACCGTCAGCCTCATCGCAAGGCGGTGACGGTATTATTTTGGATCAACATATTGATCTTGAAGGAAAATACCGGTCGTGCATCGGGCAAATCCGCACTTGCTTGGATCGAGGTGTTTTTACCGTGCTTACTGACGTTGCACTGAAGAATTTGCGCCCGCAATCAAAGCCTTACAAGAGTACCGACAGGGACGGCTTGTATGTCTATGTCTCGCCCGGCGGAGCGATCTCGTTTCGCTACGACTATCGCTTCAACGGACGACGCGAGACGCTGACCCTGGGGCGGTACGGGCGCGGCGGATTGAGCCTCGCCCATCGCCGCTAACGGCGGCACGGCACGCAGCTACGCGCTCGACGTCACCGACAAGTCGGCGGTCCAGTCCGTCGTCGCCGCAATCATCGCCGACTTCGGCCGCCTCGACGTGCTGATCAACAACGCCGGGCTGATCCCGGCTTTCTTGAGCAGGGCAGCGGTCACATCATCAACTTGAGCTCGGTTGCGGGCATCAAGGTCTTCCCACCGGGCGGCACGGTCTACTCCGGCACCAAGTTCGCCGTCAGCGCGATCAGCGAGGGCTTGCGCCACGAGGTGGGTGAAAAGGTCCGTGTCACGTCAATCGAGCCTGGAGCTGTCGAAAGCGATTTGAAGTTCACGACGTCTGGCACGGCTGCCGAGACGGTGCTCGACTTCTACAAGCAGGCCATCCCGGCGGCATCGGTGGCGCGTGCTATCGCGTTCGCTGTAGAACAACCTGATGACGTCGACGTCAACGCGATCGTCATCCGGCCGACCGCACAGCAGTTCTGATTTCGACGAGGAGGCAGGGCCGCGTGTGCTCCGCCTCCTAGGAACGTTCCGGCCCGTTTGACCGTTACTTTGCCAAATGATATCTGTCCGTTAACTTGAGGAGTCGATGATGCCCAAACTTGCGCTGTATGTGCCACTGAAGGCCAAGCCCGGAAAAGAGCGCGATGTCGCCAATTTCCTGACCTCGGCATTGCCGCTCGTTCAAGCCGAGTCGGGCACTCTGACCTGGTATGCGATCGAGGAAGGTCCCGGTGCGTACGCGATCTTCGATACGTTCGACACAGAGGAGGATCGGCAGGCCCATCTTGACGGCAAGGTTGCCGCCGCGCTGATGGACAAGGCGGAAGAACTGTTCTCGGAACCGCCGCAGATTCACAAGTTCACCCTGCTGGCAGCGAAATAGCGGAGCGGTCGGCACCCCAAGCTGCCGTACGACTGCAAGGTTAGGGTCGCCTGCCCTCCGGAATGGACGGCCCGGCCGGCTCTGGAACTAAATAGAAGAATACGACAGGCCATCCGCGATAGTGGATGGCCTTGTCTTTTGCGCTTATCCCACCTTTCGATGCTGCTGCTGATAGGTCGGCGTTGATGTGTTGCGTCATCATGGCACCGTTGGTTTCGCAGGACTTCTTGAGCACATCAATCTGCCGCTTTTTTAGACCGTCCTGGCCCAGACAATCGAAAAGCCGCCGTAAATCGATCCGAGAACTGCCGAACGGGAAGGAACCGCTCAGGCGCCAGGCGGTTTAGGAGACAGACATCGGTTCGGAAGATGCGATGCTATGCGCCTTTGCGCTGGTTCAGATCATGAGCAAGCTCTCGATTTGATGACGCCAGAGCAGAGCTACAAAAAGGAGAAAATCCGTGAAAGCTGTCGTGTACAACGGGCCCAAAGACGTTTCCGTCGATACCATCGATGATCCCAAGATCGAAAAGCCCACCGATGTCATCATTCGGCTGACCACCACCAACATCTGCGGGTCCGACCTTCACATGTATGAGGGCCGTACCAGCTTTGAGAAGGGCAGGGTCTTTGGCCACGAAAACCTTGGCGAGGTCATCGAAGTCGGCGCCGCCGTGGATCATATCAAGAAGGGCGATCGCGTCTGCATGCCGTTCAACGTCGGTTGCGGGTTCTGCGAAAATTGCGAACGCGGTTTGACTGGTTTTTGCCTCACGACCAACCCTGGAACCGCCGGCGCAGCGTATGGCTTTGCCGAAATGGGTCCGTGGCAAGGCGGTCAGGCCGAGTTGATGCGCGTTCCTTATGCGGACTTCAATTGCCTTAAGTTGCCCCAGGACGCCGAAGAGAAGGAGGACGACTATGTTATGCTCTCCGACATCTTCCCCACAGGTTGGCATGGCGTCGAACTGTCGGGTTTCCTGCCTGGTGAAAGCATCGCGATCTACGGCGCCGGTCCAGTCGGTTTGATGGCCGCGCACTCAGCCGAAATCCGCGGTGCCTCTCAGATCTTCGTGGTCGATTCCCATGATGATCGCCTGCAGCTGGCCGAGGCAATGGGCGCGATCCCGATCGACATGCGCAAGGGCGATCCCGCTCAGCAAATCCTTGACGCGACCGGCGGGCTAGGGACCGACCGGGGGGTCGAGGCGGTCGGATACCAGTGTTGCGATCGCCACGGCAAGGAGCGCAGCAATTACACGATGAACTGCCTCGTAAAAAGCACGAAGGCCACCGGCGGCATCGGCGTCGTCGGCGTGTTCATCCCGGAAGACCCGAATGCGCCTGACGATCTCCAGAAGGAAGGCAAGATGGCGTTCGACTTCGGCAATTTCTGGTTCAAGGGCCAGAAGATCGGTACCGGCCAGTGCAATGTAAAGCACTACAACCGGCGACTGATGAAGCTGATCGAGCAAAACCGGGCTAATCCTGCCCAAATCATCTCGCACCGACTGCCGCTCGATCAGGCGCCAGACGCCTACAAGCATTTCGATGCGCGCGATGATGGATGGACAAAGGTCGTGCTTAAGCCGACCGCCTGACCTTAGTCTTCTCCGAAATAGGGAATAAGTGATGACGTTAGAGGGCAAATCAGTTGCCATTCTGATCGCACCCGCGGGACGGAAGAACCAGAGTTCTCGAAGCCCAAGCAAGCTGTCGAGGAGGCTGGCGGCAAAGTGACCGTGGTCAGTTTTGACCGGGCGAGGCTCACACGGTCAATAACGATCTCGACGAGGGCGGCAGCTATACTATCGACAGAGCATTTTCCGATGTCAGAGCCGACGATTTCGACGGACTAGTTGTGCCCGGAGGGACTGTCGGTGCCGACAAGCTGCGCGGCAGCGCCGAGGCAATTGACTTCATCCGGGCTTTTTTCGATCAGAAAAAACCGGTTGCCGCGATATGCCATGCACCTTGGACATTGGTCGAGGCGGGCGTTCTTGAGGGTTGCACCTTGACGTCCTACCCGACGCTGAAGGTCGATATCGAGAACGCCGGCGCTACATGGGCCGATGAGGAAGTCGTGGTCGCCAACGGCCTTGTGACCAGCCGCGACCCCGATGATTTACCCGCCTTCTGTGGCAAGCTCGTCGAGAAAATCGCGGAAGGTGCGGGCGCTGGGCCTGCGGCCTCGAATTAATACGGGACGGTTTCGACGAACCATGTGAGGGCGCGCTCCCTAGTGAAGGTCCTCACAAACAGGCGTAGCGGATGGCCGACGATTGACTGTCCGCTACGCCTAGTATCAGACGAAAACGGCGCACTTCCGAGCACTCAATCCCCAAGCCGCGTGACCCGCGGTGACACCTCGCCGGCTCCCGTTTTCAGATTCGACCATTTCAGCGTGCGTACGTTGGAGATACGCCTGATCGAACGTGCGTCCTCCCAGGTTTACTACCTACAGCGCCGCTTTGAGATAGGGGGCGGTGAGACTGCCTTCTGCTTCCGCAACGACGCCAGGGACGCCGCTGGCAACGATACGGCCGCCATCTTCCCCAGCCCCCGGTCCCAGATCGATGAGCCAGTCCACCTGCGTGATGGCGCGCATGTCATGTTCGACGACGACGACGGTATTGCCAGCGTCAACGAGGCCCTGCAGGTGTTGCATCAGCCGGTCGGCATCGGAGGGGTGAAGCCCCGAAGTGGGCTCGTCGAGGATGTAGATCGTGTTGCCGCGCTGGGCGCGTTGCAGTTCAGCCGCCAGCTTGATGCGCTGCGCCTCCCCGCCAGACAGCTCGGTCGCAGGCTGTCCGAGCCTCAGATAGCCAAGACCGATCTCCCGCAACACGTCGAGGGAGCGCATCACAGATGCCTCGCCAGCGAAGAAATCGCACGCGTCGTCGACCGTCAGTTCGAGCACCTGGGCGATATTGCGCCCGTTCCATTCGACTTCGAGCGTTTGCGGGTTGTAGCGAGAGCCATGACAGGTCGAGCACGGGGCAAAAACGCTCGGCAGGAACAGCAGCTCCACCATGACGTATCCCTCGCCCTCGCACACAGGGCAGCGGCCTTGCGCGACGTTGAACGAGAACCTTCCCGGGCTGTAGTGCCGCCGGCGGGCGAGCGGCGTATCAGCGAAGATCCGTCGCACATTGTCGAACATGCCGCTGTAGGTGGATAGGTTCGAGCGCGGCGTGCGGCCGATCGGTTTCTGATCGACCCGCACCAGCCTGCGAACATGCTCCATGCCTGCGACAATGCGTCCTTCAGTGTCGTTCTGCGCAACATCGAGCAGCGGATCGATATCCTCCTCCTCGGCCACGGGGGAGCCGCCGAGGTGTTCCGTGACGAGCTCGGGCAGCGCCTGACTGACAAGACTGGATTTACCCGATCCCGAAACGCCGGTGACAGCGGTGAAGCAGCCGATGGGAAACTCGACGTCGAGACCATGGAGATTGTTCCGCCTGATCCCTTCCAGGCGTAGCCATGCCTTGGGATCGCGCGGTGTGCGCTCACTGCGGAACGGCTCTGCGAACAGGTAGCGGCGGGTGATCGAATTCTCGACGTCGGCAAGCCCCTCTATCGGCCCGCTGTAGAGGACTTCACCGCCCTTTTCCCCGGCTCCTGGCCCGACATCGACGAGCCATTCCGCGCGGCGGATCACGTCGAGATCATGTTCGACGACGAACAAAGAGTTGCCCGCCGCCTTGAGACGCTCGAGGATGGTGAGCAAGGCTTCGCCATCTGCCGGGTGCAACCCTGCCGAAGGCTCGTCAAGCACATAGACCACGCCGAAAAGCTGTGACGACAATTGCGTGGCAAGCCGCAAGCGCTGCAACTCTCCGGAGGAGAGCGTCGGCGTGCTGCGGTCGAGCGAAATGTAGCCAAGGCCAAGATCGATCAGCGCCTCGAGCCGCTCGATCAATTCGCAGGCAAGGCGTTGGGCGGCGATCCGCTTCTCGTCGGAGAGATTGGACGTGCGGCGCACGTCGGGCGCGCTCTTGTGCGCAGAGCCGCCCGCCGCAACCCGTTGTTTGACCGCTGCATCGCGGGCCGCTTCTTCCAGAACATGGCCCTTTGAGGGGGCTGAGACCGCCCCATACGCGCCATGCGCGACGGGCATCAGCAAGTCCTTCAGCTTGAGCACCGTCAGGTCGCCGAACTCGGCAATGTCGAGGCCGGCGAATTTGACTGACAGGGCTTCGCGCTTCAGGCGCTTGCCGTCGCAGGTCGGGCAATCGCGGCCGATGATATATTGCGAGACGCGCTTCTTCATCAGCGCGCTTTTCGTGTTGGCGAAGGTTTCCAGCACATAGCGGCGCGCGCCGGTGAAGGTGCCCTGGTAGCTCGGTTCCATGCGGCGCTTCAGCGCCACGCGGGTCTGTTCGGGCGTCAGACCCGCATAGACCGGCACCGTCGGCGCCTCTTCAGTGAAGAGGATCCAGTCGCGATCCTTTTTCGGCAGGTCGCGCCACGGCGTATCGACGTCATAGCCGAGTGACACGAGGATATCGCGCAGGTTCTGGCCATGCCATGCCGCCGGCCAGGCGGCGACTGCGCGTTCCCGGATCGTCAGCGTGTCGTCGGGCACCATCGTTTCTTCGGTCGCGTCATAGACGCGCCCGATGCCGTGACAGGTCGGACAGGCCCCCGCGACCGTGTTGGGGGAGAAATCCTCCGCATAGAGCATCGGCTGATGGCGCGGATATTCGCCGACGCGCGAATAGAGCATCCGCACCAGGCTGGAGAGCGTCGTCACGCTGCCGACCGAGGATCGCGCGTTGGCCGAGCCGCGCTGCTGCTGCAACGCCACCGCAGGCGGCAAACCGTCGATCGCGTCGACCTCCGGCACGCCGGCCTGGTCGATCAGGCGACGGGCATAGGGCGCAACCGATTCCAGATAACGCCGCTGGGCTTCGGCATAAAGGGTGCCGAACGCGAGCGATGACTTGCCCGAGCCCGATATGCCGGTGAACACCACGAAGGCGTCGCGCGGTACATCGACGTCAATATTTTTGAGGTTATTCTGGCGCGCGCCGCGAACCTGCACGCAAGCGGGCGGCCCCGTATGCCCATGATCGGTGGCCGGCGTCGTCGCGTGAATATCCTTGCTCTTCAATTCAGTCTTCCTGCCCTATACGCCTGTGCGGCCCGTGGTTCATCACAGTCGGGTACAGATGAATGCATTTCCGACTCAATACATCCAACGGCCAGGCTGGCCCGATGTTCGGCACCTTTGAAATATTTTTCCAGCACTAGACAAAGGTTGCGACAAAACCACTTTCCCGTTGGGTCGCGCGACGAGGCCACACACACTCCGGCGGTAAGCGCCTGGGCCAAGCGGCCCTGGTCCGTGCCGCTATCGGCATGTAACGACCGCACTTCGGCGCTTGTTACCGCATCGCGACGCGTTGCCCATTTGCCAGAGCGCGCGTCATCATGGCCGGGGTCGAGCCATGATGACGGCCGAGTTGTCGATCCGAGCGCCTCGCGCCGCTTCTGATCGACGGGTCAGTAGTGAATGACCGTGCGGATCGACTTGCCTTCGTGCATCAGTTCGAAGGCCTCGTTGATCTCCTCCAAACCCATGGTGTGGGTAACGAACGGGGCCAGATCGATATCACCTCTCATGGCGTCCTCGACCATGCCGGGGAGCTGTGTACGTCCCTTGACGCCGCCGAAAGCAGACCCCTTCCAGACGCGACCCGTGACGAGCTGGAACGGGCGGGTGGAGATTTCCTCGCCCGCGCCGGCAACGCCAATCACGATCGACTGACCCCAGCCACGGTGCGCTGATTCAAGCGCGGCGCGCATGACGTGGACGTTGCCGATGCACTCGAAGGTATGATCGATGCCCCAGCCCGTCATCTCGATCAGCACTTGCTGGATGGGCTTGTCATGGTCCTTGGGGTTAATGCACTCGGTCGCACCGAACTGGCGTGCCAGCTCGAACTTGGACGGATTGGTGTCGATGGCGATGATGCGACCCGCCTTGGCCTGGCGCGCACCCTGAATCGCCGCGAGGCCGATGCCGCCGAGGCCGAACACGGCGACCGAGTCTCCGGGCTGGACCTTGGCGGTATTGTGGACTGCGCCGATGCCGGTCGTGACGCCGCAGCCGAGCAGGCAGACATGTTCGGGGTTTGCCTCGGGATTGATCTTGGCGAGCGAGACCTCGGCGACGACAGTATATTCACTGAAGGTTGAACAACCCATGTAATGATAGAGCGGCTGACCATTGTACGAAAAGCGGGTGGTCCCATCGGGCATCAAGCCCTTGCCCTGCGTTTCGCGGACAGCGACGCACAGGTTGGTCTTGCCCGACAGGCAGAAGTCGCACTTGCGGCACTCGGCGGTGTAGAGCGGAATCACGTGATCGCCCGGCCCGACGCTGGTGACGCCTTCACCGACCTCGACAACGACGCCCGCGCCCTCGTGGCCCAGAACCACCGGGAAAACACCCTCCGGATCACTCCCCGCCAGCGTGTACGCGTCGGTGTGGCACACACCGGTGTGCGTCACCCGTATGAGGACTTCGCCTTTCCGGGGTGGGGCGACATCGATCTCGACGATTTCGAGTGGCTTGCCCGCCTCGAAGGCTACAGCGGCGCGAGATTTCATGTTGGGATACCCTCATGAGTTAAACTGATTGCTGGTGCGAGGCCGTTGCGTCAGCGCAAGTCGTCGACACCCTCATACTGCCAGGGAGTATCTTTATCATACTCCCTGGCAGTATACAACATGTGTCCTAACGAGGATCTCAAACCCGGGAAGGCAGCAGGGGCTGGCTTCTAGGTGCGGGAGAACACGAGCAAGAAAATGAGCCTGAAATTGTCATTTAAGATAGGTACGCAGAATCTTCATTATGCCCTCCACGCCGTCATCGTGATCGCCACCTGCGCCTCTGACGGCCCGATCTGCGCCCGCACCGAATGTTTCCCTGAGATGACTCTGCATCACTTCTGCCATCAGTCCATTTGTCGCACCACGCATGGCGACAATTTGCTGCAGCAGGGGAGTGCAATCGGCCCCGGCTTCGATCGCGCGTTCCAGAGCGTCCGCCTGGCCCTTGATACGCCGCAAGCGTGTGATGGCTCGCTTTTTGTCCTCTGATGAATGTGGCATCGCGTTTTCCCGAGAAATCGCTTCAGCATACTATACAGGGGGAGAGTTTCAATCCTGTCCAGAGGCTGGCGCTTCTGTAATCAGGCGAGGTTCCCTGGCCAATCTCCAAATTCGCCCCCAGATCGGGCAGGCATAGCCGCCATGTTGCCCTGAGACAGGTCTGGCACGCGGACGAGGAGCATCATGCTCTCAAGCCTGCGCCACAAGCAACGACGGCATGCGCGCTTAGGGTCCGATCCTGTGTCTGGGAGGGGGGAGCCATCGCTCGCTCCCCCGGGTTTGCCGGTCAGACCGTAACGACGACCTTGCCGATCTGGTCGTTCGATTCGAGGAAGCGCCGGCTCCTCCATACCGTCTGGCTATCCCTGAGACGGCTGCTCCCCGTTTCGATCCGCGTCTCTGACGGGGCGCGAAATACGCTTGCGGACGTCTGGAGGCGCGGCGCGGTGGATCGGCGTGGTGCGGCGGAGGAGAAGCCAGGCCTCCACCTCGGCAAGATCCCAGACGACGCAGCGAGGGGTGAGGAGGAAACGGCGAGGAAACTGACCCCGCTTTTCCATTTCCCAGATGGTGCTGTCGCGAGGGGCACCATCTGGTGGAGTTGAGGCTTCTTGATCGTGCGCTTGAGCGGCGGCGGGTCGGTGCTGGCCATGTCTCGTCTCCTCGATTTGCCTTTGAAGAATCGAACCCGATAGGCGGCGAAGGCGAAACCCGTAGGCCTGCGGCCGCCATCTCCACGGTGGCGCCCTTCCTGCAGCAGGGGGAGCGGGGCTTGTCTGAGGGCTCGCGTGCGCTACGACAGCCCCATGCAACGCTTCTTCGCCGCTCTCGCCGCCACTGCTCTTCTCTCCGGCTGCGCCGGGATCTTGCCCGTTCCGTCGGACGGCGCTCCGCTCAAAGTCGCCAGCTGGAATCTCGAGCACCTGGCAGAACTGGACGGCCAGGGGTGCAGGCCGCGCGTGGAGGCCGATTACGCCGTCCTGCGCCGCCATGCGGATGCCCTGGGGGCCGATGTGATCGCCCTCCAGGAGGTCGAGACCCAGGCCGCGGCGGAGCGGGTCTTCGAACCGGCAAAATACGATGTCGTCATGTCGACCCGCCCGGCGAGCGAGCGCGGCCCCGAATGCCGGGGAGGGCCTGGTCGCCACATCCAGAACCAAGCCGTTGGATTTGCGATCCGCAAGGGCGTCGTCTGGTCGCGCAACGGCGACCTTGCGGCTCTGGCTCTCGGCAATCCAAACCTGCGCTGGGGCGTCGACATCACCGTCGCCAAGGGGCGGCCCGTGCGGCTGCTGGCCGTCCACCTAAAGTCCGGATGCAACTCGGGTCGCGCCTCGAGCGATCCCGATTGCCCTGTGCTGTTTGACCAACTGCCGGTCCTCGAGACCTGGGTCGATGATCGCGCTCAGGCGGGCGAGGCCTTCGTCGTTCTGGGCGACTGGAACCGGCGCATGGCGAGCCGGGGCGACGCCTTCTTGGACGGGCTCAATGACGGCGAGCCGGCGGCTGCGGCGCTGACCCTTGCCGGCGGCGACCGTCCAGCCGGATGCAAGGCGCGCTACCCGGAGTTCATCGACTTCATCGTCGTCGGCGTGGACGCCGCCGCGCGGGTCGAGCCGGAGTCGTTCCAGGAATATGTCTATGGCGCGCCTGAGGCCGAGCACCCTTCGGATCACTGCCCGATATCGGTGCGCCTTCTGGGCTGAGGGCGTCTAACGCGGGGCCGTATCGTCGGTGGATTGAGACGACTTGGGAGTGAGATCGAGCGTAGGGGCCTGAGAACGGATCTCGGCCTGGTCCGTTGAGCGATATGCGTCGTCATCGAGGGCCGGATGCCAAACTACACCCTCTACTATTGGGCCGTGCCTTTCCGCGGGCAGTTTGTCCGCGCGCTTCTGGCCTACGGCGGCGAGGCGTGGACAGAGGCGGGCGACGAAGCGGTCGGCGCTCTGATGGAGGGGGCGTTGGAAGACAAGCCGGTACCCTTCATGGGACCTCCGGTCTTGGTTGATCACGCTGCAGGCGTGGCCGTTTCCCAGATGCCCGCGATCCTTCTCTACCTGGGGGACAAGCTCGGGCTCTTTCCGGACGATCCCGGCGGACGGGCCTTGTCGATCAAGGTGGTCAATGACGCCAACGACGTGATCGACGATCTCACCCTGGATGGTGGGCGACAGATGTGGACCGAAGCCCGCTGGGTGACCTTTGTCCCGCGCCTGCGAAAGTGGATGGGTCTGTGGGAGGAACTCGGCCGACGTCACGGGCTGACATCTCAATCCGGTTTTCTGCTCGGCGGCGGGACGCCGGGCGTCGCCGATGTCGTCAGCGCGACGCTGTGGTCCACCATGGTCGAGCGCTTTCCATCGATCGGGGCGATCCTGGAGGATGCGGCGCCTATGACGGCGAACCTCGCTGGTCGGGTTTCGCGCACCCCGGCGCTGGCCGATCTGGCGGCTCGTGCTCGTCGCGAATATGGCGAGGTCTACTGCGGCGGACAGATCGAACAGTCGCTTCGCAAGGTGTTGGGCGCGCAATAGGTCCTGATTGGCGTCGGCTCAGGCCGAGGGCGATGAAGATAGAAGCCGTTCGATAGAGGCCTCAAAGGCCTGTGCCAGTGCGGCGGCTCTGGCGTCCTCCAGGGGAAAGTCGCCGCTCAGGTCGCGGGCGAACGCCATGCCGCCGATCAGGGCGATGAGCATGCGAGCTCGCACATCGGCCTCCGGGCCGCCCAGCCAGGCCTCGAGTTGGGCGAAGATGCTGGAGCCGAGCGTCTCGTCGACGAGATGTCGCGCGCGTTCCGAGCCGGTCACTCTCAGCATGACGAGAATGCCCTGGAGCACCTTCCCGTCGTTCCCTCCGTGAAGCACCTCTTTGACGACGCGGGCGGCAAAGTCCTGCTTGGCGCCCCACAGGTGACGCCAATCGGCGTGGCAGGCCTTCACCACTTCGATGAAGAGCTCCTCCTTCCCGCCGTAGTAGCGATTGACCAGTGAGGGATCGACCTTGGCGCGGAGTCCGATATCGCGGACGCCGACCGTCTCGAAGCCTTCCTCGGCGAAGAGGTTCAGGGCCGCATGCAGGATGACCTGACGGGTGATCTCGGCGCTTCTCATTCTGGAGCCACGGTCCGCATGGCTTCACTCTAGCTCGAATGCTGGTTCGATCCAGACAAAGCGCTTCAGGTCAGGCGCGCCGCGAAGGTGCGGCGCGGCGAATAGCAAGGCACAAGCGCTAAGGGCTCCGCCCTCGCGCGGGCCAGGGTGAAGCGGCTTCGCCGCCGGATCGACCGGTCTCCCCGGCCTTCCGCGCCGGTCATTCCTGGATGTTGGGCAAGGACGTCAGACTTGTGAAGGCCGGGTGATCCCCCTCCGGTCGATCCGCCCTGGCCCTTGCTACCCCGGTCTCGCCGACGGGCAGGGTTTCAGGCGCGCCTTTCGCATGCCTGCAACCCTTGCCCAAAGGAGGCAGACATGACTGCTCATGATGTTCAGACCGCCGCGACCGAGCCCCAGATTGGGGCGGTTCTCGAGCCTGCGCATGGCGCGGAGATCGTGGTCCCGTTGAACCGGCTTAAGGCCTCTCCGAGAAACGCACGTAAGGTGAAGCACTCGGCGGCGGCTATCGAGGCGCTCGCGGCGTCGATCAGGGCCAAGGGCGTGCTTCAGGCTCCTGTGGTGGAAATCGAGCGGGACCGGGAAGGCGCAACGACGGGGAACTACCTCGTCACCATCGGGGAGGGGCGGCGGCAGGCGCTGCGGATGCTGGTGAAGCGCAAGGCGATCAAGTCGACCCATCCGGTCAAGGTGGTGGTGGACACTCTGAACGACGCCCATGAGATCAGTCTCGACGAGAACTTCACCCGCGAGGCCATGCATCCCGCCGATCAGTTCGAGGCTTTCCGCACGCTGGCGGAGGAGAAGGGCTATGGCCCTGAGGAGATCGGCGCGCGTTTCGGGGTGTCGGCCCATGTGGTGCGGCAGCGCCTGAGGCTGGGCGCAGCGGCCCCGGAACTGATGGCGGCCTATCGCGAGGGGACGCTCACCCTGGACCTCCTGACCGCCTTCTGCGTCAGCGAGGATCAGGACCGGCAACGTCAGGTGCTGGCACAGATGGGGCCCTACACCTCCGTCTTCGCCATTCGTCGCGCCATGACCGAGGCCAAGGTCCGCGCCGACGACCGGCGCGTCGGTTTCGTGGGGATAGAAGCCTATGAGGCCGAGGGCGGGGCGGTGCTGCGCGACCTCGAGAAGGCGGCCTCCAAACTGGGGGTTCGCACGCGCATTGAAGCGGTCGTAGTCGGCGTAAGGCGAGGCCTTATCGAGGTGGATTGAGGGGAGGGGGCGGGCCAGGAACTTCTTTTCGGAAGCCCGGAGTTTCGGTCCTTGCCGCCGCCGACGCCTAAGCGTCCCCTGGCTCAAGACAATGACCTATCCGTTCCGGAACCCGCCGCCGCTACAATAGCCTAGGATATTCGGTTCAGGCGAGTCCGTGGGCTTTAATCGGCGCGAGGCCGCTTCTGACTCTTTGGCGACTCCGGGAGCGTCCGCTTTCCGGTGTGAGCCAAAGTTTGTTCTGGGGCATTGCAGCCTCGACCTTAGCGCGCTCGACCGATGGTCGTCGGCGGTTGGGCGGAGAGTTCCTGCCGAAATCGTAGAAGTGTCGCTTAGGTTGGTGAACGCTGCTGATTGTGGTTCACGGCCTCTGACGAAGGCCTCGCAGGCGCGCTGTCAGGTGCCAGTGAATGAGCGGGAGCCGAAGACGCATCATCCTGCATCTCGTCGCAGCACGTCATAGCCGCGTCCGCAGCCATGTCCTTGCAACAATCGCAGCCTTCGGCCGCCAGAGCCGCGCCCGCGCTCAGGGTCAGGATCGCGCCGGCGGCGGCCAGCAGGTTGGAAACCCTCATCGTCGTTCTCCTAGTGAACCATGAAGCTGACGGAGCCGGACATCTTGTGGCCGTCCGGGCCTTCGGCGGTCCAGGCGGCCGTGTAGTTGCCCGGCGCGAGGCGCGGAAGAGCCACGCCGACGGTGGCGGCGGCCGGCGCGGCGGGGACAGTGACGTCGACCGGAGCCTGCCCCTCGGCGGAGAGGGCGACGGTCTTGAGGACCATGGCGTGGGGGAAGGTGACGCTGAACCGCTCGGGCGAACCCTGGGTCATCGCGCCATTCGCAGGAACGGTCGTGATGCCGGATTGGGGCGCTGCGGCCTGGGCCGGCATAGCGTGACCCGCATGCGGGTCCTGGGCGGCGGCGGCGCCGGCGAACGGGAGGGCGGCGGTGACAACGAGAGTGCGGATCATCATGGGGTTTTCTCCTTCGGTTAGAACCAGGCCTTGAGGCCGACGACGAAGCGGGTGTCGTCGGTCTCGCCGCCTCGGGCCTCGATGTAGTCGGCGGTATCGCCGAACGCGCGGCTCCACTCGATGCCGACATAGGGGGCGAACTCCTTGCGGAATTCGTAGCGCAGTCGCAGGCCCGCCTCGATCGAGGACAGGCCCGAACCGATCTCCAGTTCCGGAATGTCGCTGGCTGAAGCGTCGATTTCGAGGCGGGGCTGAAGGATCAGGCGCTGGGTGATGCGCTGGTCGTATTCGGCCTCGACGCGGGCGGTCAGGTCGCCGTCGGTCGACAGGAAGGCGGCGGCGTCGACTTCCCACCAATGGGGCGCCAGGCCCTGCAGGCCGAGGACCAGATGCGTGGTGTCCTCGCCGTCGGGCCGGAAGTCCTGACGCACGCCGGCCTGAACGTCCCAGAAGGGCGTGACCGCGCGGCTGTAGAGCGCCTGGACTTCAGCCTCCTCGAGCTCGCCGCCGAAGTCGCCTTCGCCCTCGGACTTCCACCAGAAGCGATTGATGTCGCCGCCCGTCCAGCCCTGGACGTCCCAGAGGTAGGTCTCGCCGTCGTCGCCGAAGCCGGCTTCGAGGCGATCGAGAATGACGGCCGTGGTGCGGACGTCGCCGTTTTCGTGAATCAGGGTCCGGCGAGAGGCGGCCATGGCCTCGGCGCCGAAGACGAGATCGGCGGCGTGGGCAGGGCCGGCCAGGGCGGCGGCCGGGAGTGGGTCCTCCGGAGGACGGCCGGGATTGTCGGAGCTGGTCGCCACATCGGGCGGCCCCATGCTCATGGTCGACATGTCATGCCCGGCGTGAGGGTCGGTCTGCGCGGGCGACATGGCCGACATGTCGTGGCCCGCGTGCGGATCAGCCTGGCCGGGCGTCGCCGCCGGCATCTGGTGTCCCGCGTGCGGGTCTACGGGCGCGGGCTGCGCCGGCATCTGGTGGCCTGCATGCGGATCCGCGGCGGGCGGCGTCTGCGCGGGCGGCATGACGTGACCGGCGTGCGGATCCTGCGCCGGTCGGGCCGGCGCCTGTGGCGTGGGCCGCGGTGCTGGCGCGGGGCGCGTCGGCGCCGCGGTCGCCGGCATCGTGTGGCCCGCGTGAGGGTCCTGGGCCTGGGCGCTGAAGGCGCTGGCGGCGAGCACCAGCGGGGCGAGGGCGACGGCGAGGCGGTTCATGACGCAGCTCCGTCCATGGGCCGCACCGTCACAACATTGAACATGCCGACGTGCATGTGCATCAGCATGTGGCAGTGGAAGGCCCAATCACCGGGCGCGTCGGCGGTCAGATCGAAGGTCACCTTGCCGCCGGGCGCGACGTTGACCGTGTGCTTGAGGGGCTGGTGCCCGGCCGGTCCGCCGGTCACCAGTTCAAAGAAATGACCATGCAGATGGATCGGGTGGGCCATCATGGTGTCGTTGACCAGGGTCACCCGCACCCGCTCGTTGCGCTCGAAGCGGATCGGTTCGACCAGTTCGCTGAACTTTCGGCCGTCGAAGCCCCACATGAACCGCTCCATGTTGCCGGTCAGGTGGATCTCCATCGTCCGAGACGGGGGGCGCGGGTCCTTGTTCGGCTGGAGCGACACCAGGTCGGTGTAGACGAGGACGCGATGATCGACGGTCGTGAGACCGATCGGACGCTCACCCAGACGGTTGGCGGGGTCCATGGCGATCGCATCGACGCCGACGCCCACCGCCATGTCGGGCGGAGCGTTCTCGGGATCGCGCATGTTCATGCCCGACATGGACATCCCGGCCATCTCGCCGGCTGCGGGCGCGTTCTGGGCCGGAGCCGCGTGGTCCATGCCGGACATCGCGTCATGGTCCATACCGGACATGTCGCCCATCGCGCCGTGATCCATTCCGCCCATGCCCATGTCGCGCATGGTGAGGTTCGGGACCTCGCGCAGGGGAGGGACCTCGGCGGTCATGCCCAGGCGCGGCGCCAGGGTTGCCCGGCCCATGCCGGACCGGTCGATGGCTTCGGAGACGATGGTGTAGGCGCGGTCCTCGGTCGGCTGGACGATGACGTCGTAGGTCTCGGCGACTGAAATCTGGAACTCGTCCGTCTCGACCGGGCGCACGTTCTCGCCGTCGGCCTGCACCACGGTCATCGGCAAGCCCGGGATGCGAACGTTGAAGATGGACATGGCCGAGGCGTTGATGATGCGCAGCCGCACCCGCTCGCCGGGCCGGAACAGGCCGGTCCAGTTCTCCTGCGGCCCATGGCCGTTGATCAGATAGGTGTAGGTCGATCCGCTGACGTCGAGGATGTCGCGCGGGTCCATCCGCATCTGGCCCCACATGCGCCGTTCCTCCAGGCTCATGCGGTCGCTGCCGTCCATGAGCCCCGCCAGCGTGGTGCGCTGCTGGTTGAAGTAGCCCGGGCTCTTCTTCAGCTTGGCCAGGATTTCGTGCGGATGCATGAAACTCCAGTCCGACAGGACCAGCACATGCTCCCGGTCGTAGGCGACCGG
>NZ_BCWM01000023.1 GCF_001592205.1 Brevundimonas vesicularis NBRC 12165
CAAATCATCCTGACAGCTATCCCGCCCCTTCTAACCGGTGCGGACCGGCGAAAGAAGGGGCGGAACGGCGGTCGGGTTCCGCCTTACTTGGCGGGGCGGGCCATCGGGGTCATGGCGGCGATGGTCGCGCGCTGGGCCAGCAGTTGGTCTTCCGGCAGCGGGATCAGGCCGCGGTCGGCCAGGTAGCCGCCCTTGCCGGCGGCGCCTTCCGAAAGGAACTCCTGCACGAACTGCTGCAGGCCCGGAATGACGCCGATATGGGCCTTCTTCACATAGATGTAGAGGCTGCGCGACAGCGGGTATTCACCGCTGGCGATGGTGTCGGCGGTCGGGGCCACGCCGTCGATGGTCTCGGCCTTCACCGTATCCAGGTTCTGCTCCAGGAACGAATAGCCGAACACGCCCAGCGAACCCGGCGTGCGGGTCAGGGTCTGGACGATGGCGTTGTCGTTCTCGCCGGAATCGATCCAGGCGCCGTCCTCGCGCAGGGTGTGGGCGATGCCTTCAAACCGGTCCTTGTCGCCTTCGATCGCCTTGACCGCCGGCACCAGCTTGGCGCCCGGCGTCATGCCCAGCTCCAGGAAGGCGTCGCGCGTGCCCGAGGTGGGCGGCGGGCCATAGACCTGGATGCGCTGGTTCGGCAGGCCGGCGTTGACCTGGTTCCAGGTCTTGGCCGGATTGGCGACGAACTGACCGTTGGCGCCCGGCACTTCCTTGGCCAGGCCTTCGTACAGGTCATTCAGTTCGAAGTTGAAGCCGTTGCCGTTACGGGCCGTGGCGATGACGATGCCGTCGAAGCCGATCTTGATCTCGACGATGTCGGTGACGCCGTTCTTGGCGCACAGGTCGAACTCGGACTGCTTCATCTGACGCGAGGCGTTGGCGATGTCCGGGGTGGTCGGGCCGACGCCTTGGCAGAAGGCCTGAATGCCGCCGCCGGTGCCCAGCGATTCGACGCGCGGCGCCGCGCCGCCCGAACCGCGTGCGAAGGTCTCGGCGACCCGCGTGGCGAAGGGGAAGACGGTCGACGAACCCGCCGCCCAGATGCCGGAGCGCGCGCCGGAGGCGGAACCGCCCCCGCCGTTGTCGCCACAGGCCGCTAGGGCCAGAAGGGCGGCGGCCGAAGCCGCCAGTTTCAGTGTGCGGATCATCCAAGGCTCTCCCTGAGCATCGATTTCGCGATGCTTAGAGCAGAGGATTATGACAGTCCCGAGAATGGGCCCGCGAAAGGAACCGCCGCCGCTACAGCAGGCGGCGGCGCATTACCTGCGACAGGGTGTCGATCAGGGTCACGGCGACCACGACGACGATCACGATGGCCGAGACGGCGCGGAAATCGAAGGCGTTCATGCTGTCGAACAGCACCTGGCCGATGCCGCCCGCGCCGATCAGACCCAGCACGGTCGCGGACCGGCTGTTGGATTCGAAACGGTACAGGGCGAACGAGGTCCACAGCGGCGCGACCTGAGGCAGGACGCCCCAGACGATCTCGTGCAGCTTGCCGGCGCCGGTGGCGCGCACGCCTTCGACCGGACCCTTGTCGATCGACTCGACCGCTTCCGAGAACAGCTTGGCCAGAACCCCGGCCGTATTCAGGGTGATGGCCAGAACACCCGCCAGAGGCCCAAGGCCGACGGCGGTGACGAACAACAGGCCGATCACCAGATCCGGCACCGAGCGCAGCAGGTTCATGATCCAGCGCACCGGCGTCACGACCCAGACGGGCGCGATGTTGCGCGCCGCCGCCAGACCCAGCGGGATACCCAGAATCACGGCCAGGAAGGTGCCCCATAGGGCGATCTGCACCGTCTCCCACATCTTGGCGACGAACATCTTCCAGTCGCTGAAGTCGGGACGCAGCAGGTCGTGGACGAACAGCTGGGTGCTGTCGTTGCCGGCGAACAGACGCGAGATGTTGCCCAGATCGACGGCGTCAATGCTGTACAGCAGGACGGCGGCGACGCCGCCCCAGACCAGGACGTCGGCGACCCAGGCGAGGGCGGACTTCTTGGGCGCCGCCGGAATCGCGACGGCGGGAGACGCGACTGCGGTCAAGGCCGGACCTCACGCAGGCTGCGCAGGCGTTGAAGCTCGCGCTCGGCGGCGGCGGCGGCGGCCGTATCGCCCTTGGCGCGGGCCTCGCCCAGTTTCTGGTCGGCGATCATTTCGCGGATCGGGTCCAGATAGCTGTCGTCGGCGGCGGTGAAGCGGGAATATTCCAGGTCCGCCAGAACCTTACGCTGCCGCTCGGCCTCGGCGCCTTCGCCCTGGCCATAGGTCAGGAAGAAGCTGCGGATCTTTTCCTTCAGCGCAGGATCCAGGTCCTCGCGCACGACGATGCCGCTCTCGGGGATCGGCGGCGAGGTCCAGATTTCCTCGATCTGGCCGGCCAGCTGCGGGTTCTCCTTGCGCATGAAGATGGTGTTCACGCTGTTGGAGGTCGCCACGTCGATCACGCCGGTCGCCACGCCGAAGGCGTTGGCCTGGTGGTTGGCCGAGCGCACGGTCTTGAAGCACTGGCTGGGGACCACGCCGCGCGGATTGAACAGGAAGGTCAGCGGGGCCAGGGTGCCCGACGTCGACTGGGCGTCGCCGATGCCGAAGTTGTACTTCTTGCCGCACGCCATGACCTGATCCAGCGTGATGCCCGATCCCTTCTTGACGATCAGGGTCGACTGATAGCTGTCCAGACCCTCGCGGTTGACGGTGCGGGCGATGACCTCGGCCTTGGCGCGGTCGATGGCCTCGACCTCAGGCTTGGCCGAGAACCAGCCCACTTGGGTGTGGTTGCCGCGCATGGCCTCGACCAGGACGGTGTAGTTCGAACCGAAATAGGGCTTCACCGGCACGCCGATGGCCTTGGACATGTCGTCCAGCAGCGGCTGCCACAGCGGGCCGGCCGAGGCTTGGCCTTCGGCGGACAGGATCGAGAAAGTAATCTCGCTGGGCGCGCCGCCCGCAGCCTTCTTGTCCTCGCCGCCGCCGCAGGCCGCCAGGCCCAGGATCATGACGGCGGCGCCGGCCGCAGCGATTAGACGGCGGGTGGGGGAAATGCGCGACAGGCTCATGCCTTGGTCTCCCAGAACGCGTCCTCGAACTCGGGACCGTAGATTTCGATCAGGCGCTTTTGGTCCAGCGCCGTGGACGGGCCGTCATAGACGATCTTGCCGCCTTGCAGGGCGATGACGCGGTCGCAGTAGCGGATGGCGTAGTCGACCTGGTGCAGGGTGACGATCACCCCCATGCCGTCGCGCTTGTTCAGCTCAACCAGCAGTTCCATCACCTTGCGGGCTGACACAGGGTCCAGCGAGGCGACAGGTTCGTCGGCCAGGATCGCCTTGGCGCCCTGAACGATGGCGCGGGCGATGGCGCCGCGCTGCTGCTGGCCTCCGGACAGGGTGTTGGCGCGCTGGGCGGCGTAGTCGCTGACGCCGACGCGGTGAAGGGCCGCCATGGCCTTGTCCTTGTCCGCCTGGGGCCACAGGCCCAGCAGGCCCTTCCATCCGGGCAGACGGCCCAGCGCGCCCAGCATGACGTTGGAGAACAGGCTCAGTCGCCCGACCAGATTGAACTGCTGGAAGATCATGCCCAGCTTGCCGCGCGCCTTGCGCACGGCGCCGGTGACCCGGCCGTCCTTCTGCACGGTCTCGCCGAACACCTGGATCGTGCCGGCGCCGGCGTCGATCGACTGCAGACCGGTGATGGAGCGGAGCAGGGTGGACTTGCCCGAACCGGACGGACCGATCAGGGCGACCATTTCGCCGGAGGCCACGGAAATCGAGACGCCGTCCAGCGCCTTTCGCGATCCGAAGGTCTTCGACACGTCACGCGCCAGGACTAGCCCAGGGGCGGCGGCGGCTGCGGATGAACTCATGAACTCGCTAGGAGGCTATGGCGAAGGGGCGCCGCAATAAGCTGAAATCGCGCTCGGGCAAGTCCTAATCGCACGTCGGGCGCAATCTCGTCCAGACCCGAGCCGTTCAGGAGCCTTCTGCCGCACCCTTCACCCGGACGTAGTCCGCCGGAATCGGCAAGGCGGCGCGCGATCGCTCAAGCGCCTGATCGGCCATCGTCCGGACTGGTGCGGCCAGACAAGGGATCGAGGCCAGCGCCCTCAAGCCTTTTTGCAGTCTGATGGCGACCGCAACGTCGCCGGCCCCGTAACGGGCGATCGGGCCGAACAGATCGTCGAGCAGATCGTCTTCGGAGACGCCCGGCATCATCAGGCGATCGCGCAGGGTCCGCTTCTCGTCTTCCCCGCCGTGTCGGGCCCAGATGTCCATCAGCCTCACGCCGGTCGACACCACCTGAATGGCCGTTCCGGGATCGTTGATACCAGGCGACAGGGCCTTGGCGGCGATCTCGCCCAGAACGATCAGGCCAAAGCGGGGGTCTTGATCATAGGAGCGCGAGTCTCCGATCGCGAAGGCGGAGCAGAAGGCATCCTGGGCCTCTTTGTCGCAGGCCGGCAGGCTGATCCGGGCGAGGACCTCGCCGCGTCGCACGAAGGCGCCGGGCGCGGCGACCACCTCAACTTGGCAGTCTCGTTTCTCGGCCATGGCCTGCAGGCGATCGGGATCGACGTTCTGGACATAGCCGGTTTCCGGCGCCGTCACGTCCGCACCGTTTTGCAAATGCCCCTCGCGCCCGCCCAGAAATGGATTGTCGCGCCGCTGTTCCAGCGCCTCTCGGGCCCGGGCCTCGACTAGATCGATCATGTGACCGACCCGCGCCAGGCTGGACAGACGGTTGATCCAGGCCAGGAGGCGAAACGCCACCAGACCCACCATGACGAGGCTGACCAGGAACAGGATCGCCCGGCCGTTCTGGCCGTAATAATGGGCGTTGATCGCGGTGACCGCGACGATGGCGTAGAGGAACGCTCCAACAAAGGTCGCCAGCGATTTCTGGGTTTCGTCATCGCTGGTGACCAGGGCCGCGACGCGCGGACTGGCCGCCGACGACACCGACGTATAGGCCGTGACCATGGCGCCGACCGAAAAGGTCGCCACGCCCAGTAGGCTGGACGCCAGAATCGTCAGGATCGATTCCACAGACTCGCCGCCCAGGCGCTCGGCCATCTCCTGCGGCACCCATGGGGCCAGGGCGGCGGCCAGCAAGGCTGCGGCGACGCCCGCGACCGCATAGGCCGTGGCGCGCACCCACAACTGACGCCGCATCTTGCGCCAAAAGAACAGCCACCGATTCATCGAACCCTCCGAGCATCGCAACGGCGCAGAACGGTCAAGGTTGCCGTCGGATCGTGTCGTGGAGGGCGCAGAGCGGATTTGTGACAGTCAAACCTAGGCCCCGCCACGAAAAAACCTCTTTACATGACAGTCGCGCGTCCCCATATCGCGCTCTCCGGCGGACCCCGTAGGTCCTGTCTGCGCCGCTAACGCCGGTCTGGGTTTAACAATTAGCAGGGGGTTACGTGAATTGCGCACGTATCAGCTTCCCCTGGACCTGGTCCGTGAGCGGTCCCCTGAACGTCCCGTCGCCCTCGTGCGGCCGCGTTCGGTTTCCGTAGCGGCGCGCTGGTTCCAG
Organism: Brevundimonas vesicularis NBRC 12165; assembly: GCF_001592205.1. Taxonomy (GTDB): domain Bacteria; phylum Pseudomonadota; class Alphaproteobacteria; order Caulobacterales; family Caulobacteraceae; genus Brevundimonas; species Brevundimonas vesicularis. The sequence continues at coordinate 5,548 of NZ_BCWM01000023.1, forward strand.
GATAATCTCAAGGCCGACGTCTTCTACGCTGTGAAGGCCAACCCTTCGCGCTGGGTTGTCGAAACCCTGATCGAGGCCGGCGTTCGCGGCTTCGACGTGGCGTCCATCGCCGAGATCGAGCTGGTTCGCTCGGTCAGCCATGACGTGCGCCTGGCCTTCATGCACCCGGTCAAGAGCCGGTCTGCGATCACCAAGGCCTATTTCGATCACGGCGTGCGCACCTTCTCGCTCGACTGCATCGACGAGCTGAACAAGATCCTCGACGCCACCGGCGGCGCGGACGACCTGAACCTGGTCGTGCGCATGGCCGTCTCGGCCGACGGCGCCGCCTATACGCTGTCGGGCAAGTTCGGCGTGTCGTCGGATCAGGCGCCGGCCCTGCTGATGGCGACGCGCCAGGCGGTCAAGGACGGCCTGATGGGCGTCTCCTTCCACGTCGGCAGCCAGTGCATGCGCCCGACCGCCTATCAGGCCGCCATGGCCCAGGTCGGCCGGTCGATCAGCCGTGCGGGCGTGATCGTCGATATCGTCGATGTCGGCGGCGGCTTCCCGTCGGTCTATCCGGGCATGGTCCCGCCGGACATGAGCGAATACGCAGACGCCATCCATCGCGGCTTCAACGAGATGCCGGTGTCGGAAACGACCGAGCTGTGGTGCGAGCCTGGCCGGGCGCTGGTCGCCGAAAGCTCGTCGATCCTGGCCCGCGTCGATCTGCGCAAGGGGGATGCCCTTTATCTGAACGACGGCTCCTACGGCTCGCTGTTCGACGCGACCCACTCGCGCTGGCCCTTCCCGACCAAGCTGGTGCGGGACGGCGAAAGCGCGGGCGAGCTGAAGGCGTTCCAGTTCTACGGCCCGACCTGCGATTCCATCGACCATATGCCGGGACCCTTCTGGCTGCCGGCCGATGTGCGCGAAGGCGACTTCATCGAGATCGGCATGCTGGGCGCTTACGGCGTGGCCATGTCGACCGGCTTCAACGGCTATGGCGAACACGACATCGCCGCAGTCGAGGACGCTCCGATGGCCTCGCTCTACGGCCTGGCCCCGCGTTCCATCCCCACCGTGCGCACCACGGCGGAAGAGAACGCCCGCAAGGTCGTGCGCCTTTCACGGCCCAAGGGCAAGGCCGGTCAGCGCAAGTCGCGCCGGAAATAGGACGCTCCATCTGACATCCGTCATCCTCGGACTTGATCCGAGGATCGGCCGCTCTGCGTCTCCTTTACAAGAAGGGCGCGGCGGAACGTCCGACCCTCGGATCAAGTCCGAGGGTGACGGCCGATGGTTGGGAGTCTATCGGTCCTGTCGGTCGCTCCGTCCCGGCACGTCTGCTTGTTCGACGGGCGCTCAAATCACAGGGAAACCGCCGAAATGAACGCTCCCGTTCAATCGAACACCAAGGCCCAGCTGCTGCAGAATGTCGTCGAGCACGTCGACATCACCAGCTTCGACGCGCGCCCGATCATCGACTCGATGCGCAAGATGTCCTTCTCGTCGCGCGACACCGCCCGCGCCGCCGACATCTTCTCAATGGCCATCGAAGACAAGGACTGCTCGCCCTGGCTGATCCTGGCCGGTTCGACCTCGGCCGGCGGCTGCATGCACGTCTACCGCGACATGGTGAAGTTCGGCATGGTCGACGCCGTGGTCGCCACCGGCGCCTCGATCGTCGACATGGACTTCTTCGAGGCCTTGGGCTTCAAACACTATCAGGCGGCCGGCGGGGTGGACGACAACGTCCTGCGCGACAACTACATCGACCGGATCTACGACACCTATATCGACGAGGAAGAGCTCCAGGCCTGCGACCACACCATCCTGGAGATCGCCAACCGGCTGGAGCCGCGCGGCTATTCCAGCCGCGAGTTCATCTGGGAGATGGGCAAGTGGCTGAGTGAGGGCAATGCGAAAAAGCCCGGCTCGCTGATCCAGACCGCCTATGAAGAGGGCGTGCCGATCTTCTGCCCGGCCTTCGTCGACTCCTCGGCCGGCTTCGGTCTGGTGAAACACCAGAAGGAACGGGCCGCCGCCGGCCAGCCCTATCTGATGCTGGACGCCATCGCTGACTTCCGCGAACTGACCGACATCAAGATCGCCGCCGGCGTGACCGGCCTGTTCATGGTCGGCGGCGGCGTGCCCAAGAACTTCGCCCAGGACACGGTCGTCTGCGCCGAAATCCTGGGTGTCGAGGCCGAGATGCACCGCTATGCGGTCCAGATCACCGTCGCCGACGTCCGCGACGGCGCCTGCTCGTCCTCGACGCTGAAAGAGGCGGCCTCCTGGGGCAAGGTCCAGACCACCCACGAACAGATGGTCTTCGCCGAGGCCACCACGGTCGTCCCCCTGATCGGCTCCGACGCCTACCACCGCGGCGCCTGGAAGGCCCGCGACAAGCGCCGCTGGAACAAGTTGTTCGAGAAGGGCTGAACAAAGAAAAAGGCCGGTGGATTGCTCCGCCGGCCTTTTGTCTGTCTGTCCACCTTTGAGATCAGGCGGCGCAGGCCTCGAAGCCCGCCTTCAGCGCGGCTTCGTCCAGATCGCGGCCGATGAAGACGGCGCGGCTCCAGCGGCGTTCGGCGGCGCCCCATTCGCGTTGCAGGTCGCCCTCAAGGATCATGTGCACGGCCTGGAAGACCAGGCGGCGGTTCTCGCCCTTGACGTCGATGATGCCCTTGGCGCGCAGGATGTTCTGACCCTGCTCGCCCAGCAGCCGGTCCAGCCAAGCGGTGAACTTGGCCCCGTCCAGCGGCCGATCCAGAGACAGGGAGATGCCCTTGATGTCGTCCTGGTGGGCGTGACCCCTGACTCCGTGAGAATGGGCCCCGTGGCCGTGATCATGCGCATGGTCGTGGTGATCATGGTCATGGTCATGGTCGTGATGGTCATGACCGCAGTGTTCGTCGTGGACATGGCCGTCCGCGCCGTGCGGCGGGTTCACGAAGTCCGGCTTGACCTCGAGAATGCGGTCCAGATCGAAAGCCCCCAGGCCCAGCACCTGATCCAGCGGCACGTTCGACCGCTCGGCTCGCACGATGGGCGCCAGAGGGTTCAGCGCCCGTAGACGCGCCTCGACCGCGTCCAGTTCGTCAGCCGTCGCCAGATCGACCTTGTTCAGGATGATCCGATCGGCGAAGGCCACCTGCTCGCGCGCCTCCTTGGAGTCGTCCAGGCGCGCCATCACATGTTTGGCGTCGACCAGGGTCGTGACGCTGTCCAGCTGGGTCTTGGCCTTGACGTCCTCGTCCACGAAGAAGGTCTGGGCCACCGGACCGGGATCGGCCAGGCCCGTCGTCTCCACGATGATGGCGTCGAAGGCCGGCTTGCCGGGGCGCTGGCGCTTCATCAGGCCGGCGACCACGCGGATCAGGTCGCCCCGCACCGTGCAGCAGACGCAGCCGTTGTTCATTTCGAACACGTCCTCGTCGGCGCCGACCACCAGGTCGTTGTCGATGCCGATCTCGCCGAACTCATTGACAATGACGGCGTAGCGCTTGCCGTGATCCTCGGTCAGGATGCGGTTCAGCAGCGTCGTCTTGCCCGCGCCGAGATAGCCGGTCAGGACGGTGACGGGGATCTTGCCGTTTGTTGCAGCGGTCGAGGCGGGGGCGGCGAGGGTGTCGGTCATAGGCCGCTAGATGGCGGCTGCACCGGCGCTTGAAAAGGGGGCCGATGAAAAGGGGGCTTAGGCCTTCTTCACGAACTCGGTGCGCAGGACCAGGCCGCGCACCTTCTCGACGTTGGCCTCGATCTCGTCCGTGTCGCCGGTCAGGCGGATGTTCTTGACCAGGGTCCCGCGCTTCAGCGTCACCCCGCCCGAGCCCTTGACCTTCAGATCCTTGATCAGGGTCACGCTGTCGCCATCGGCCAGGATATTGCCGTTGGAGTCTTTGGTCACGTCGTCGGTCATGGCCAAGCTTCTAGCGTTCGGGTGGGCGAATATCCATGCTAAAAATATGGCTATTCCGAATGTCTCCTCCCCATCGCTGATGGGGAAGGGGACCGCGAAGCGGTGGAGGGGCTCTTGAAGCCCCACCGACGTCGGTCCCTAGCGCGGTGAAAGCCCCTCCGTCTCTCCGCTGCGTTCCGAGCCACCTCCCCATAAAATGGGGAGGAGACGGTTTAGTCCGGCACGTTCGCGTCCAGCTCGTCCAGCCACACCCGCGCATTGCCGTCCGACGGCGCGCGCCAGTCGCCGCGCGGCGACAGCGATCCGCCGGTGACCACCTTGGGCCCGTTCGGCAGGGCCGAGCGCTTGAACTGGGCGGTCTGGAAGAAGCGGACCAGGAACTTCCTCAACCAGCCCTTGATCGTCGCCAGATCGTATTCGACCTTTTCGTCGTCCGGCGTATTCGCTGGCCAATGCCCTGCGCCCGCATCGCCCCAGGCCTGGTGCGCCAAGAAGGCGACCTTGGACGGCGTCATCCCGAACCGGCTGATGTAGAACAGGAAGAAGTCGTTCAATGCATAGGGGCCGACGGTCCCTTCCGTCGACTGGATCACCCCATCCTTGGCCGGCACCAGCTCGGGCGAAATCTCGGTGTCCAGAATGGCGTGCAGCGTGTCGCGCGCGCCTGCGCCGATCAGGTCGCCGGCCGCCACCCAGCGGATCAGGTGACGGATCAACGTCTTCGCCACCCCGCCGTTGACGTTGTAATGGCTCATATGGTCGCCGACGCCATAGGTGGCCCAACCCAGCGCCAGTTCCGACAGGTCCCCGGTCCCCAGCACGAAGGCCCTGTGCTGGTTCGCCAGCCGGAACAGATAGTCGGTCCGGAGGCCCGCCTGCACGTTCTCGAAGGTGATGTCGTGCACGGGCTGACCCTCGGCGTAGGGGTGGCCGATGTCCTTGAACATCTGTTCGGCGGCGGGGCGGATATCGATCTCTGCGCCCGTGACGCCCAACGCGGTCATCAGGGCCCAGGCATTGGACTTGGTCCCGTCCGAGGTGGCGAACCCCGGCATGGTGAAGCCCAGGATATTGGACCGCGGCAGATCCAGCCGGTCGAAGGCGCGGCACGCGACCAACAGGGCCTGGGTCGAATCCAGCCCGCCGGACACGCCGATCACCAGCGACTTGGCGCCGGTCGCCGTCATGCGGCGCATCAGCCCCTGCACCTGGATGTTGAACGCCTCATAGCAGTCCTGATCCAGCCGCCCGGCGTCGTCCGGCACGAAGGGGAACCGGTCCAGCGGCCGGATCAGCTCGCTGGCCTCATAATCCTCGCGCGCCATGAAAGGCACGACCGTTGCCGCCTCGCCCTCGTTCCTCGCACACTCGGCGAAGGTGCCGTTGCGCAATCGGTCCAGCCCGATCCGGCCCACGTCCACGTCAGCGATCGTCAGATGGCTGTCCAGGGCGAACCGCTCGCCTTCGGCCAGTTTGGATCCCAGTTCATGGATCGTCGCCTGACCGTCCCAAGCCAGGTCGGTGGTGCTCTCGCCCCAGCCCGAGGCGGCGAAGACATAGGCCGACAGGGTTCGCGCCGAATGGCTGGCGCTCAGCATCGCCCGCTCGTCCGCCTTGCCGATGACGATGTTGGACGCCGACAGGTTCAGCAGGATTCGCGCGCCCGCCAATGCGGCCCGCGTCGAGGGCGGCATTGGCGCCCAATAGTCCTCGCAGATCTCGACCGAGAAGACGAAGCCCGGCCGGTTGACCGCTTCGAAGAGCAGACCCGGCGCGAAGTCCACCGTCTCGCCGTTCAGCCGGAGCACGTCTTCCGCGCGCGCCGTCGCCGGCGCAAACCAGCGTTTCTCGTAATATTCCCGATAGTTGGGCAGATAGGTCTTTGGCACGACGCCCAGCACCTCGCCCGCACCGATCACCACCGCGCAATTATACAGGGCGTCGCCGTTGCGGATCGGCGCCCCGACCACCGCCACGACATCTGCCTCGGCCGTCGCCTCGGCCGCCACGGCGATCTGCCGCTCGACCTCGTCCAGCAGCGCCGCCTGCATATGCAGATCGTCGATGGCGTAGGCCGACAGCGACAGCTCGGGAAAGACCATCAGGTCCACGCCCTGTTCGCCCGCCTGACGGATCAGCGCGACGTGCTCTTGCCCGTTCGCCCTGGGGTCGCCCGGATGGCTGACCGGCGTCGCCGCCGCCACGCGCACGAAGCCGTGGGTCTTGGGAGAATGGAACAGAGCATCAGCCATCGGATCGTCCGCATCACCCGGCCCGCGCCGGTCGTCGCCTTCATATAGGCGCGAATGATGAAGGGACGGAATCTCTCCTTCGCGCGCGTCCTACCCCGCCCGTTTCTCGTCCGGCCTCAGGGTCAGGACCCGCACGCCCTCCTTCGTCACCGCCACCGTATGTTCGAACTGGGCCGACAGTTTTCCATCGGAGGTGACCACGGTCCAGCCGTCGTCCTCGGTCAGGACCGTGCGCACGCCCTGGTTCAGCATCGGTTCGATGGTGAAGGTCATGCCTTCGCGCAGGGTTACGCCGGTCCCGGCCTTGCCGAAATGCAGCACCTGCGGCTCTTCATGCATCTCGCGCCCGATGCCATGCCCGCAATAGTCGCGCACTACCGAATAGCCGGCCTGCTTGGCGTGTTTTTCGATGGCGAAACCGATGTCGCCCAGTTTCGCGCCTGGGCGCACCGCCTGAATGCCCTTCCACATCGCCTCATAGGTGGTGCGGGCCAGCCGTCGGGCCTGCGGTCCCACCGAGCCGATGAGATAGGTCTTGGAGGAATCTGCGATGAAGCCGTCCTTCTCCAGCGTGATGTCCAGATTGACGATGTCGCCGCTCTTCAGGATGTCGTTTGCCGAGGGCACGCCGTGGCAGACGACCTGGTTGATTGAGCTGTTCAGGACGAAGCCATAGCCGTACTGCCCCTTGCTGGCCGGCCGCGCCTTCAGCTCGTCGACGATGAAGGCCTCGACCCGTCGGTCGATCTCCAGCGTGCTCAGCCCCTCCAGCGTCATCGCGTCCAGATGGGTGAAGACCGAGGCCAGCCGTCGCCCCGCCTCGGCCATCAGCGCGATCTCGGCCGGCGTCTTGATCACGAGGCGGCATCCGTGGGCACGAGCGCATCGACGCCCGCCGCCCGCAACTCGCGCGCCACCAGCTCCTGGAACGTCACGCCGGGATGGGTCTCACACAACATACCGATCCTGATCCAGAACGCCGCCTGGGCGTTGATCGACCGATAGGACGCCTTGGCGGCCCGACGCAGCTGCTCGTGCAGTTCGTCCTCGATATTGACGATGCCCACCTGCTGGCTCCCGACCACATGAAACAGATATGTTTCGTATATCATATCGATAGGACGACAAGCCATATTGTTGAGGCCGGCTGAGATGATGGCCTAGCCTGTCAGCCGCTGTTAAACAGCGCAGATGACCGTCGCTCCTGTGCCACCGCCCCAAGCCGAATCCGCCCCGTCCAAGGCGGGCGCGCAGCCGTTCGGCAAGGGGTTCGTCACCGACGCCTGGTATTTCGTCGCCCTGGGCCGCGACGTCGCCCCGGCCAGCCTAAAACGCTATGAGATCATGGGCGAGCCGGTGCTGATCGGCCGCACCCGCGCAGGCCAAGTCTATGCGATGCGCGACATCTGTCCCCACCGCGCCGCGCCTCTGTCGGCCGGCAAGCTGGTCGAAAAGCCCGGCGAGGGCGAGACGGTCGAATGCCCCTATCACGGCTGGCGTTTCCGGCCCGACGGCGTCTGCGCCGCCATTCCTTCGCTGGTCGAGGATCAGGCGTTCGAGGCGAACCGCATCCGCGTGCGGTCCTATCCGGTGCGCGAGAGCCAAGGGATCGTCTTCGTCTGGATGGCGTCGGACGCCCGCAATCCGATGGAGCCGGACCACGAGCCGCCTGTCTTCCCCGGCGTGGTCGGCGGCGAGGCCAAGCTGGTCGAGGCGATGGATTTCGACAGCCATATCGACCACGCCGTCGTCGGCCTGATGGACCCCGCCCACGGCCCCTACGTCCACCAGCAATGGTGGTGGCGGTCCGAGCATTCGATGCACGAAAAGTCCAAGGCCTTCGCCCCGACCGCGTTCGGCTGGGCCATGGTGCGCCACGCCCCATCGTCCAACAGCCGCCTCTACAAGATCCTGGGCGGCGCGCCCGCGACCGAAATCACCTTCCGCCTGCCGGGCTTCCGCTGGGAGCATATTCAGGTGGGCGAAAAACAGGTCCTGGCCCTGACCTGCCTGACGCCAATCACCGACACGAAGACGCGGATCACCCAGATCTTCTGGTCCGACCACTGGGTGTTCGACCTGGCCAAGCCCTTCCTGCGGATGGGGGTGGTGGCCTTCCTGAAACAGGACGGCGGCATGGTGAACCTGCAGAACGAGGGCCTGCGCTACGACCCTGCCCTGATCTGGATCGACGACGCCGACAAACAGGCCAAATGGTATCAGCAGCTGAAGCGCGAATGGGCCAAGAGCCGCGCTGAGGACCGGCCGTTCGCGAACCCGATCCAGCCTGTGACGCTGAGGTGGAAGAGCTGAAGACGAACGTCTCCTCCCCACCGCGTGGGGAGGAGACACTGGGTCTTACAGCTTCAGCCCGTTCTCCTTGGCCAGGTCGACCAGCTTCACCATCGGGCGCGGGCCCCAATGGGCGATGACTTCCGACGCCGCCAGCGAGCCCAGCTTGCCGGCCTCTTCGAGCGTCAGGCCGCGCGCGAGGCCCAGCAGGAAGCCAGCGGCGTACTGGTCGCCGGCGCCGGTGGTGTCGATCACCTTGGCGACGGGATAGGCGTCGACCACGACGCGCTCGTCGCCCTTGATCACGACCGAGCCATGCTCGCCGCGGGTCACGGCGGCGATCTCGACGATGGCGGCCAGTTGCGCGGCGGCGGCGTCGAAGTCTTCGGTCTCGAACAGGGCGCCCAGTTCGGCCTCGTTGGCCAGGACGATATCGGCCGACTGTTCGATGAAGCTCAGCAGTTCGGCGCGCCAGCGGGCGACGACGAAGGTGTCCGACAGGGTGATGGCGACCTTGCGGCCCGCCTTGTGCGCGGCGGCGGCGGCGCGTTCGAAGGCGGCGCGGGCGGGCGCCGGATCGAACAGATAGCCTTCCAGATAGACGATCTCGCTGGCGCCGATCAGGGCCTCGTCGATGTCGTCGGCATACAGCTGGTTCGCGGCCCCCAAGAAGGTCGCCATGGTGCGCGCCCCGTCGGACAGCACATTGATCAGGCAGCGACCGGTGCCGAAGCCCTGGTCGGCCCCGCCCGTCAGGACCGGGGTGTCGAAGTGAACGCCGGCGGCGCGGATGTCGTGGCTGAAGACCTGGCCCAGCGTATCGTCGGCGACCTTGCCGATATAGGCCGCGCGGCCGCCGAACGAGCCGACGCCCGCCACGGTGTTGCCTGCCGAACCGCCCGAGGCCTCTACGCCCGGCGCCATGGCGTCATACAGGGCGGCGCTGCGTTCGGCGTCGACCAGCTGCATGGAGTTGGGCGCCAGGTCCTGGGCCGTCAGGAAGGCGGCGTCGCAGGGGCTGAGGACATCGACGATGGCGTTGCCGACGGCGCAGACGTCATATTGGGCGGTGTTCTGGGTCATGGTCGCGCCTTAGCCGGTCAACGCCCGCACGTCACCCGAAATCATATAAGGAAGCCCTTATATGCTCCGCGTCGCTTCGGTATGAGGACCGCATGACCCAGATCGCCGTCCTGACTCCCGACCCCGCCGACAAGACCTATGTTGGCCGCTGGCCCGAGGTGCTGGACCGGTTGAAGGCGACGCTGGAGAGCACGGGCACGACGGTCACGGCAACGCCTTGGACCGATCATGTCGAGGACGCGTCGGGCCTTGGGGCCTATGACCTGATCCTGCCGGTCATCGCCTGGGGCTATCACCGCGATCATGGCCGCTGGCTGAAGGCTTGCGCGACGTGGAGCGCGGCCGGCCTGGCGGTCGCCAATCCCGCCGAGGTGCTGCGCTGGAACTCGGACAAGGCCTATCTGGCGCGGCTGGCTGACAAGGGCGTGCCGATTCCGCCGACGCGCTGGACCGACGGCGTGATCCAGGATCAGGTAGACGCCGCCTTCGCAGAGACCGGCGCGCCAGTGCTGATCGTGAAGCCGACCGTCTCGGCCGGGGCGTTTCGCACCCTGCGCCTGATGCCAGGCGAGGTGTTGAGCGATGCGCCCGAGGGTGCGGCGATGATCCAACCCTATCTGAAGTCGATCGAGACCGAGGGCGAAACCTCGCTGCTGTTCTTCGGCGGCCGGTTCAGCCATGCGGTCAACAAGCGGCCCGTGGCCGGCGACTTCCGCATCCAGGTGCAGTTCGGCGGCCTGTATAGGGCCGTGACGCCGGACGCGGCGGCCATGGCCTTGGCGCAACAGGTGCTGGCCGCCATCGACGAACCGCTGCTCTATGCCCGCATCGACATGGCCCGCGACGACGCCGGCCGATGGGTGCTGATGGAGGCCGAACTGATCGAACCGGACTTCTACCTGGACCACGACCCCGCAAACGGCGCCGGCTTCGCCGAGGCTGTCATGGCGCGGCTGGAGGCCTAGGCCGCCTGGCGCTGAATCGCGCCCAACCGAGCCTGGAGCTCAGAACTCTTCCCAGTCCGACTGAACGGTGGCCACAGCGGCCCGCCCGCCGCCGCCGGCCGCCATGCGGGCGCGCGCAGGGGCGGCGTGGGCGCGGGCGAAACTTTCGACCCGCGCTTTCATCTGCTGGATGGGAGCCTTGTGGATCGGCGACGGAGCCGCCGCGACCTGGCTGGTCTCGAAGCGGCCGACCAGTTCGGCCAGTTCGGCAGCCTCGCGGCTCAGGCACAGGCTCGCGGCGGTCGACTGCTCGACCATGGCCGCGTTCTGCTGGGTGACCTGATCCATCTGGTTCACGGCGGTGTTGACCTCGGCCAGACCCACCGCCTGCTCCTGGGTCTAGGCGCGGATCTCGCTCATCAGGGTCGTGATCTCTTCGATCCGCCCCGCAATGCCGGTCAGGGCCTCGCCCGACTGACGCACCAGAACCACCCCGTCCTTGACTTGGCTGGAACTGGCCGAGATCAGCGTCTTGATCTCCTTGGCCGATTCCGCCGAACGCTGGGCCAGGGCCCGCACTTCGGACGCGACGACGGCGAAGCCACGACCGGCCTCGCCCGCACGGGCGGCCTCGACCCCGGCGTTCAGCGCCAGGAGATTGGTCTGGAAGGCGATCTCGTCGATCACGCCGATGATCTGGCTAATCTGATCGGACGAGCGTTCGATCTCGCCCATGGCCGCGACAGCCTTCTGGACGACCACGCCGCCGCTTTCGGCCTGGCTCCGACCCTGAGTGACCACACCGTCCGCCGCCTGGGCGTTCTCGGCGGTTTTGCGCACCGTCGCGGTGATCTGATCCAGCGCGGCGGCGGTTTCCTCCAGGCTGGCGGCCTGTTGTTCGGTGCGACGCGACAGGTCTTCGGCGGCGCTGCTGATCTCATGCGCGCCCGACTGCATCGATCCGGCATTGACGCCGATCACGCCGACAGCCTCGTCCAGAGCGGCCATGGCCTGGTTGAAGTTCTCACGCAGGACGGCGTAGTCGCCGGGGAAGTCTTCCTCAATACGATAGGACAGATCGCCCTCCGCCATGGCCGACAGGCCCTTGGCTGTGCCCGCAACGACGGCGGCCTGGACCTGGGCGGCCTCGCGCTCGATCTCAGCGCGCCGTTCGCGTTCTTCCTCGACCGCGGTGACGTCCATGGCGAACTTGACGACCTTGTAGGGGCGGCCTTCCTTATCAAGGATGGGATTGTAGCTCGCTTCAATCACGACGCGCTTGCCGCCCTTGCCATAGCGGACGAACTTGTCGGCGACGAACTCGCCGGCGTTCAATCGACGCCAGAACTCGACATAGGCGGGCGTCTGCGCCTCCGCCGGATCGACGAACATCCGGTGATGGCGTCCGACGATCTCGCCGAGATCGTAACCGATGACCGAGAGGAAGTTTCGGTTGGCGTCCCGGACGGTTCCGTCGAGGTCGAACTGGATCACAGCTTGCGAGCGATCAACAGCCGCCAGCATGCTTTGCAACTCTACAAGCTTGCTGTCGTCCTGAGGTTTACCGAAAACGCGCATCTCTTTGGCTTCCCTATAGATTTCTGAAGCTTCATCCCACACAACCTCTTTAAGATGCTTGTCTCTCTGGTTAGCACGCTAATGCTCAACTTGAGCGAGTATACAGCTCACGTCTTGCGTTCACATCTATTGAAATGAGTAAGATCGGAGCCGTCTTCGGCTCTACGAGGACGCCTTGCCAAACACCGGAATAGAGCCGCGCAGTCTTCAGCGCGAGAAGTTGCAGCTTAAGGTCGCCCTGCAGGTCATGGTGACCGCACGGCGATGGAAATTATGGATGGCCGAAATGTTCCGGGGCGTCGGGCATACAGGCGCGCCGATCGTCGTCCTGTATCATCTGGCCGACCAGCCCAAAGGCCTCACGCTTTCTGAATTGTCGATCAGAATGGAGCTCTCTGGCGCTTCCTTGACGCGATTGGTCCAGAGGCTCGAACGCGACGGCCTCGTCAGTCGCCATCGCTTGATCGGTGATGGGCGGTCATGGCTGATCGTCATGGAACCGGCGGGCCGCGCGGAGATGGAAACGTTCGAAGTCCATGCTGCGGCCATGCGTCAGGCCGTGTTCGAGGGCATTTCAGAAGATGACCTGGTGACAACGCTCAGTGTGCTGCACGCGGTGGCGGCGAAACTGACGCATGGACAGGACGCGCCAAGCCGAGTTTAGCCCGTCTCGCCCAGCCCCATCAGGCCCGCCCGCGAGGGGCACAGGTCGGCGATGATGCAGGACGGGCATTTGGGCTTTCGCGCGGTGCAGGTGTAGCGGCCGTGCAGGATCAGCCAGTGGTGCGCCTTGGGCAGCCAGTCCTCCGGCACAACCTTGAACAGCTGGGCCTCGACCTTGTCCGGCGTCCCGGCATTGGCCAAGCCCAGCCGATGCGAGACGCGAAAGACGTGGGTGTCCACGGCGATGGCCGCCTCGATCCCAAGCTCGTTCAGGACCACCGAGGCCGTCTTGCGACCCACGCCGGTCAGGGCCTGAAGATCGGCGCGGTTCAGCGGGACCTCGCCGCCATGCTGCTCCAGCACGATGCGGCTCAGCGCGATGACGTTCCGCGCCTTGCCGCGATAAAGGCCGATGGAGGCGATGTAGGGGATCAGCCCCTCCTCGCCGAGGGCCAGCATCTTCTCCGGCGTGTCCGCGACCTTGAACAGCCGCTCGGTCGCCTTGTTGACCGAGACGTCCGTGGCCTGGGCCGACAGGGCGACGGCGACGACGAGGGTGAAGGGATTGGAGAAATCCAGCTCGGTCTTGGGCTCCGGCATGACGCTGGACAGGCGTTCGAAGATCGCCTCGACACGGTCCTCATTTGGCGGCCAGCGCAGCACGGGAATGGCCGCCCCGGTCATCACGGCCGGGCGTTTGACAGGCTTGGCGGCGGGCTTTTTGGCCTTGGCGGGCTTCATGCCTCGCTGTCGTCCTCGGGGCGACGCGGGTCAAGACCCAGGCCCTTGAGCGCTTGGGCCGTCAGGGCGGCGTCGGCGGCGCGCTCGCCCTCCAGCCAGGCGCCGTGGGCCGTGCCGTAATAGACCGGCGCCGTCGCCTCGCCGGCCAGGAAGATTCGGTCCTCGACCGACGTGCGCAGCTTGGACCGATCCGCTGCGTGGCCCGGCAGGGCATGGGAATAGGCGCCGCGCGACCAGGGATCGACGCCCCAGCCGCTGACCGAGACCGCCTCCAGCCGCCGACGCATGTCCGACCCCAGGGCCGCGACCAGTTCGGACACGGCGAAGTCGAACAGGGCGGCCGGCCCCTGCGCCTCCAGCCCCCAAGCCAGGTCGGCCCCGAAATAGGCCTCGATCATCGGCCGGCCGAACGGCCGCAGGTGATAGCCGCCGGTCTCGGCCGTATCGGTGCGGGTCCACAGCTGGGTGTCGGGCTGGAAATCGCCGGCGCCGCGCACCGTCATGTGCACCTTGGACGCCAGGCCCAGCGGCACGCCCGCCGTCGCCTCGAGCAGGGCCGGAACCGGCGGATCGATGCGGATCGTCTCGCTGGCGATCAGGCTGTTGGGCACGGTCAGGATGACGATCCGCGCGGTCAGCTCGCCGCGATTGGTCTCCAGCCGCAACACCGGTTCGGAACGGTCGATGCGGCTGACGGCGCAGTCGGTGACCGTGATGGACGAAACAGCCTCGCCCAGCCGAGCGATCAGCCGACCATAGCCTTCCCGCACCCGCCAGTTCACGCCGGTGTCGCCATAGGCGTCGTAATCGAGGCTGGACACCTCGGCAAACCGCGCGCCGTTCAGGGCGCCGGAGATGGCGTCCATGCGCGGGTTCCAGCGACAGTCGGGATCGAAGAAGTCCGACGCCGGGCGATCCTCACCCACACCCGAGCGGACGAGGGCCGCCGCCTCGCTCACCCGCTGGTCGAAGGCGGCGAAGGCCTCGCCGAACGCGGCCTGATCCGCGCGGGTCATCTCGTGATCGAAGGCCTGGGTGCGCCAGGGCGGCGGCGTCTGGTCCAGCGTCAGCCCCTCGGCCTCGACCCGTCCGGCCAGCACATTGTCGTCTGCCGAATGCAGCCAGCCGCAGCCCATGTCCAACCCTTCGCCCTCGGCCCGAACCGTCCAGGCGCGCCCACCGATCCGGTTGCGGGCCTCCAGCATCAGAACCGACAGGCCGGGCCGCATCAGCCGGCGAGCCGCGGCGATGCCGGCGGAGCCTGCGCCGATCACCACGACATCGACCTGGGACGGCAGCGGCTGGGAGGCGGAGATGCGGGCGTTCATGGCGTCAGGACATACACGAAAACCGGTCGTGATCGGCGCCGTCCCGATCGCCTATTGATTTTTGGACAGCGGGGTCCATTTTAGCGCCGCTTCAAAACGCCGCACCTCCCCCGGATTTTCCATGTCGCCTGAACTTAAGAAACGCCTGCCGCTGTTCGCGGCCGCCCTCGTCGGCCTGGCCCTGATCGTGGGCGGCATCGTCTGGTGGGTGAACGGCCAGCGTTGGGAAAGCACCGACAACGCCTTCGTCCAGGCCGACACCACTTTGGTTAGCCCGCAACTGTCCGGCCGGGTCACCGAGGTTTTGGTGGGCGACAACCAGCGGGTCGCGGCGGGCCAGATCCTGGTCAAGCTGGACGACTCCGACCAGAAGGCTCAGCTCGCTCAGGCCGAGGCCAATCTGGCCGCCGCCATCGCTGCCGTCGGCCATGTCGACGCCCAGGCCGAGCAGGAACAGGCCACCATCGCCGCCCGCGCCGCCTCCGTCGCCCAGGCCAACGCCCAGGCCGGCCTGGCCCGCGCCGAGGTCGATCGTTACGGCAAGCTGGCCGAACAGGGCTGGGTCTCGCAACAGCGCATCCAGACCGAGCGCGCCTCGGCCGCCACCGCCGCCGCCAGCGTCCAGCAGGCCCAGGCCGCCCTGGTCGCCGAACAACGCACCGCCGGGGTTCTGGGCTCGACCCGCCAGCAGAGCGTCGCCGCTGTCGAACAGGCCCGCGCCGTCGTCGATCAGGCTCGCATCGCGCTGGAGCGCACCGTCATCCGCGCTCCGGTCGCCGGCGTCGTCGGCGCCCGCAGCGTGCGGCCGGGCCAGTATGTCAACGCCGGCACGCAACTGCTGTCGGTCGTGCCCCTGACAAACACCTACATCGTCGCCAACTTCAAGGAGACGCAGCTGGACAAGGTGCGCCTGGGTCAGAGCGTCGAGATTTCCGCCGATGCCTTCCCCGGCCGCAAGATCGAGGGCCGCGTGGACAGCTTCGCCCCCGCCACCGGGTCTGAGTTCGCCCTGATCCCGGTCGAGAACGCCACCGGCAACTTCACCAAGATCACCCAGCGCGTGCCGGTCCGCATTGTCGTCAGCGGCGCAGACCGCAGCCTGGCCCTGCGTCCGGGCCTGTCGGTGGACGTCAAGATCGACCTGAAGAGCCAGGGCGGCCAGAGCTTCGCCGAAGCCGCCACGACGACCGGAGCCGCAGGCCAGTGACCGCCGCCAACCCCGCCGCAAAGGGCGGGGCCCCCGTCGCGCAAAGGGGTCCCGTCGCCGGCCATCCCGAAATCAACTGGACCATGCTGTTGCTGGGCTTCGCTGGCATGGTGGTGGGCCAGTTCATGGCCATTCTGGACATCCAGATCGTCGCGGCGTCCCTGCCCCAGATTCAGGCGGGGGTCGGCGCCTCGGCTGACGAGATCAGCTGGATCCAGACCGCCTATCTGATCCCCGAGGTGGTGATGATCCCTCTGTCGGGCTTCCTGTCGCGGCTGTGGGGGACGCAGCGGCTGTTTCTGGTCTCCTGCGCCGGTTTCGTGCTGATGAGCATCGCCACAGGTCTGTCGTCGTCGATCGACATGATGATCCTGTTCCGGGCCATCCAAGGCTTTGTGGGCGGGGCCATGATCCCGACCGTCTTCGCCGTCGCCTTCACCGCCTTTCCGCCTGACAAGCGCGTCACCGCCAGCGTCGTCATGGGGCTGATCGTCACCTTGGCGCCGACCGTCGGGCCCACGCTGGGCGGGCACCTGACGGAGTGGCTGAGCTGGCGCTGGCTGTTCTTCATCAACGTGGGGCCGGGCCTGCTGGTGCTGTTCCTGGTCGGGCGCTACGGCAACTTCGACAAGGGCGACCCGTCGCTGGCCAAGGGCTTCGACTGGTGGGGCCTGGGCCTGATGGCCGCCTTTCTGATGTCGATGCAGTTCGTGCTGGAAGAGGGCGCCAAGAACGACTGGTTCGACGACACCCACATCCTGTTGCTGACCGTCGTGGCGGCAGTCGCCGGTCCGATCTTCATCTGGCGGTCCCTGACCTATCGCCAGCCGATCGTGGAGCTGCGCGCCTTTGGCAATCGCAACTTCCTGGTCGGGTTCATCATGACCTTCATCGTCGGTTTCGCCCTGTTCGGCGGCACCTTCCTTCTGCCGCTCTTCCTGGGCCGCGTGCTCGGCTATTCGTCGTCAGAGGTCGGCACCACCATGGTCGTGTCGGGCCTAGCCATGTTCGCCACCGGCCCCTTTGCTGGACGACTGGTGCGCAAGCTGGATGCGCGGGTGCTGATGTTCGGCGGCTTCATGCTGTGCGCCTGGGGCATGTGGGAGGCGCGCGTCGTCACCGATGACTGGGGCTTCTGGAACTTCGCCTCGGTCCAGGCTTTCCGCGGCGTCGGCGTTATGCTGGCCATGATCGCGTCCCAGCAGGTGACGATGGCGACCCTGCCGCCGCACATGGTCAAGAACGCCTCGGGGCTGGTCAACCTGTCGCGCAACGTCGGGGGCGCATTCGGCCTGGCGATCCTGAACACCAGCCTGACGTCCAACACCGCCCTGCACATGAGCGAACTGACCAGCGCCATCGGTCAGGGCGACCAGGCGATGCGCAACATGATGGCCGGCATGGCGTATCGGTTCGCCGGCTCCATCGATCCGGCCGCCTCGGCGATGAAGGCCATCTATGGGATGTTGCAGAAACAGGCGACGACGATGGCGTTCGGCGACGCCTTCGCCCTGCTGGCCATCCTGTGCGCGGGCGCGGCCTTCGTCACCCTGGCCGCCCAGCCGGTGAAGGCCCAGGCTGGCGCGCCGCCCTCGGACGTCCACTGATGGCGCGCCGTCGCGGACAGGTCGATGAACGAAAGAGCGAGGCGATCCTGGACGCCGCCGCGACCCTGTTCGCCGACAAGGGGCTGCAGGCCAAGATGGACGAGATCGCCAAACTGGCCGGCGTCTCCAAACAGACGGTCTATAACCGCTTCGCCTCCAAGCTGGAGATCGCCCAGGCCCTGGCGTCAAAGCGGGTCGAGGACATCGTTGCCCCCCTGCGCGGCGCCGGCGATCCGCAGACGGTGCTGGAGACCCTGGCCCTGACGCTGCTGAACCGGGTGTGCAGTGGCGACAAGGTCGGCTCGATGCGCGGTGTCGCCCTGGTCTCGGTCGAGGCGCCTGATATCGCCCACGCCATCTATGAGGCCGGGCCGCGTCGCAGCCTGCGCGAACTGGGCGCCTGGCTGGCGGAACAGACGCGGCTGGGCCGGATGAGCGTCGCCGATCCGGAAGAGGCGGCCGAGATGTTTGCCGGCCTTGTGCTGGGCCACGGCCATCTGCGCGCCATGCTGGACGTGCCGCAGCTGGAGGCCGACAAACGCGCAGGCCGCGCCAGAGAGGCCGCGCGCATCTTCATGGCCGCCCATCCGCCCGCCACGGCCGCCAAGACTTCCTGAGCCCGGCGCGCTACAGTCGTTCCACCCTGTCGCTTGAGACCGCCTTCATGCTGATCCACCTGTCATCCTGGCCCGAAATCGATGCGCGACTGAACGACGGCGGTCCGCTGTCCAGAACGGTGATCGTGCCCATCGGCTCCAACGAGCAGCACGGACCGACGGGGCTTCTGGGCACCGACTGGCTGTGCCCGGAGATCATCGCCCATGCGGCCGAAAAGACCGACGCCAACCTGATCGTGGCCCCGACCTTCAACATCGGCATGGCCCAGCATCACCTGGCTTTCGCCGGCACCATCAGCCTGCGCCCCTCGACCTTCATGGCCGCGATCACGGACTGGGTGTCGTCCTTGAGCCGTCACGGATTCGAGCGGATTTACTTCCTGAACGGCCACGGCGGCAACGTCGCCACCATCGAGGCGACGATCTCGGAGATCTACGCCGAGTGGAGCTTCGTCGAGGACAGCCCGCCCTTCATCCTGAAGCTGAAGAACTGGTGGGACCTGCCCGGCGTCCATGGCCTGTGCAACCGCCTGTTTCCGACCGGCCATGGCATGCATGCCACCCCGTCCGAGATCGCGGTGACGCAGGCCGCCTATCCCGAGCGGATCAAGACCGCCGACTACAGCCCGCAGATCGCGCCGAACGGGCCGATCCGCGACGCCCTGGACTATCGCGCCCGCTTCCCCGACGGCCGGATCGGCTCGGACCCGGCCCAGGCCAGCCCCGAGAAGGGCCAACAGATCATCGACGCGGCGGTCCCCGCCCTGTTGAGCGACATCGCGGCGTTCGCCGCAGAGACCCAGCCGGGAGCGTCGCTCTGACCCGCAAAACCCCCACAGCCGCCAGCGCAGCCGTCGTCGGCGCCGAGATTCTGGCCGCGTCGGCCGAGGTGATCGCGGCCCGCACCGGGCTGATGGCGCAGGGCCTGACCAGCGCCAAGGGGCAGGACTTAAAGGAGCTGTCGCTGATGAGCTCCGAGAAAACCGAGGCGATGTCCGCCTCCGCCGACGCCATGGCCGCCAGCGCCGGGGCCATCGGTCAGCGGCTGGGGCGTGTGGCGATGGACGAAAGCGCCCATGCGCTGCGGGCGGCGGCGGCTGTGACCCAGGCCCGCACCCCGGCCCAGGCGGCCGAGGCCCAGTTCAGCTATGCCATGGGCTGGTGGAGTCGGGCGGCGGCCCAGGCCATCACCCTGAACGGCGAACTGCTGAAGGCCCAGGCCGAGGCGCTGGCGCCGATTCACAAGACGGCGACCGCCAACGCCAAACGGCTGCGCAAGACGCGCTAGGCCGGCTCCACCAGCTTCAACTTTGGCTTCTTGATCTTTGCGGGCTTGGCCGGACGGTCGGCCTTTTTGGCGGCCTTCTCGGCCTTCCGGGCTTCCTTCTCGACCGCCTTCAACGCCTTCTTGGCGGCCTTGGCCTCGGCCTTTGCGGCGTCGGGAGCGGCGTCGGCGGCGGCGGCCAGATCGGCCAGCTGATTGAGGAAGGTTTCGCGCTGGCCCTTGGGCAGCAGGGCCATGATCCGCTTGTCGGCGGCCTCGACCAGCGGCCGCGCGGATTCCAGACGGGCGGCGCCCTCAGCCGACAGACGCACCGCCTTGGCGCGCGCGTCCAGGGTCGAGCGTTCCCGCTCCAGAAGGCCCTTGCTGGTCATGCGCGTGACCAGATCGGCCAGGGTCGAGCGGTCGATGCCGGTCATCCGCACCAGTTCAGTCTGGGTCAGGCCGGCCTTGAGCGACACCGCCTCCAGCACCGCGAACTGGCGCTGGGTCAGGCCGTCGGCGCCGGTCTCCTCGGCATAGATGTCGAGCGCCAGCTGCAGTGCGCGGTGCATCAGGTGGCTGGGCGAGGTGGCCAGGGGCCCGACCTTCCTTACCGCTTTTCCCGCCTTCACCATCGCGCCGCTCCCCTGAAGTTTCGTCCGAACACGTATCAGCTCTGCTTTACGATTTGACGGGGAAAGCGCGTCGGTTCCGTGACAGTTCCGCTTGGTCTCTAGAGCCCGGTATCAGGCGAGACGGGGGCCGGCTCCTCGTCCTTGATCAGGTGCTTCATGATGAAGAAGACTTGCCAGACGCCGAACACGGCCGAGGCGATCCACAGGCCGCCGCGGAAGGCGACCCACGCATCGTCGGACTGGGTGCGCCAGACGATCTCGTTGATTATGCAGACGGCGGCGAAATACAGGCCGTAACGCAGGGTCAGGCCGCGCCAGCCCGCGTCGGTGATGCGGATCGCCTCGCCCAGCAGATATTTGAACGGATAGCGGTTCAGCGGCAGCGACCCCAGCAGCACGACCGCCAGCAGGCCGTTCTGGATCGACAGCTTGATCTTCAACAGGTTCGGATCGTGGAAGACGATGGTCAGCACGCCGAAGATCAGGGCGAAGCCGCCGGTCAGCAGCGGCAGGGGCGCCAGACGACGCTCGACCACATAGCCGACGATCAGGGCGATCAGCGAGGCGCCGACCAGGACCCACGTCGCCTGAACCAGGGCTTCCTGCCCGTCCAGACCGCGCGCGAACCGGTTGATCGCATAGGCGGCCATGAAGGCCACGAGGGCGCCGAAATCGACGGCCTGGCGGATGTTGGAAGCCTTCTTCGGCGTCTCGGTCATGTCAGTCTTCCAGTCCCACCAGCGAGCGGGAGAAGGCGCGGGCGTCGAACGGTTGCAAATCCTCGACCCCTTCGCCGACGCCGATCAGCATCAGCGGGGCGTCGGACGCCTGGGCCACCGGCACCAGCACGCCGCCGCGTGCGGTGCCGTCCAGCTTGGTCATGACCACGCCGGTCACGAAGGCGGTGCGGCCGAAGATCTGTTCCTGAGCCAGGGCGTTGCGGCCCACGGTGGCGTCCAGCACCAGCAGGGTGTCGTGCGGCGCCTCGGGATCAACCTTCTTCAGCACGCGGACGATCTTGAGCAGTTCGTCCATCAGGGCGGACTTGTTCTGAAGCCGGCCGGCGGTGTCGATCAGGACGACGTCGTAGCCTTCGGCCCGCGCCTTGGTATAGGCGTCGAAGGCCAGGCCCGCGGCATCCGCGCCGTCGCGACGGCTTTCGAAATCGGCGCCCGCGCGCTCTGCCCAGACCTTCAGCTGTTCGCGGGCGGCGGCGCGGAACGTGTCACCGGCGACGATCATCACCCTGGCGCCCTTGCCCGTCAGATCGGCGGCGATCTTGCCCAGGGTCGTGGTCTTGCCCGAGCCGTTCACCCCGACGAACAGGACGACATAGGGTTTGGGGCCGGACAGGGGGTCGAAGGTCGCTTGGCGCGGCGACAGTTCGGCGGCGACCGCCTCGGCCAGGGCCTCCTTGACCTCGCGCTCGGGCGCGTCCTTGCCGAACTTCAGGCCGCGAAAGCGTTCGACGATCCGGGCCGAGGCGGCAGGGCCGAGATCGCTCTCCAGAAGATGCTCTTCCAGCTGCTCCAGCGACGCCTCGGACAGAGGCTCCTTGACGAAGGTGGCGACGACCTGATCGGTCATCTGTTTGGAGGAGCGCGAGAGCCCAGCGGACAGGCGCTGGAACCAGCCCTTTTTCGGCGTATCGTTCATGCAGTGGCTTTAGCGGGGGCGAAGGCCGACGTCATCCGCATTCGCGAACGCTGTCCGTCCGTTCAGACGGTCGGCGACAAAAACACCGTCTAATTCGTCTAATTCGTCCAATGTCGATGACTCCCGGCGAAAACCAGACATTATACCGCGTTCGCGGATCGGGATGGCTGGCGTTCGGTGACATCGGATAAGTTGTTGTAAACGCTGCGGTCGCCGCGACAGATTGCGCCGGCAAGGCGGGTAAAGATTGCGCGACCGAAGCCAACAGAGAACTTTACATAACAAAGCTTAGGCCTCATAAGCCAAGCAACACGAGGGGAGTTTCGTCATGACCATTTCATCCACTGTCAGCCGCATCGCCGGCGCCGCAGCGGCCGCCGCCTTGATCGCTGTGGCGCCAGCAGCCTTTGCGCAGGACGGGCACGGCGCCCATGCCGAAAGCGGCCATGCCCACGGCCATCAGCATGCGGATTTCCAGTCCGACCGCATCCATGTCCGCGTCGACGGCGACGCCGGCGGGCGCGACATCATCCTGATCCCCGGCCTCAGCTCGTCGCCGGAGATCTGGCAGGGGACGGTGGATCATCTGGGCGCCGGCTGGCGCGTGCATCGCATCCACGTCCAGGGTTTCGCCGGCGCGCCGGCCGAGGGCAATGCGCAGGGCGCGACGCCGTCGCCCGTCGCTGCGCCTGTCGCCGAAGAGATCGCCCGCTACATCCGCGAACAGGGCCTGACCAAGCCGGTCGTCGTCGGCCATTCGATGGGCGGAACCATCGGCATGATGCTGGCCGCGCGCCATCCCGATGCGGTCGGCAAGCTGATGGTCGTGGACATGGTGCCTTTCATGGGCGCGATGTTCGCCGCGCCGGGCGCCTCGGCCGAAAGCGTGACCCCGGTCGCGGACCAGATCTGGGCCGCCCAGGCCAACAGCCCGCGCGAGGCCTATGTCGCCCAGGCGACCACCAGCATCAACGGCATGATCAACACCGAAAGCCGCCGCGCCGAGGCGTTGGAAGACATGCGCGAAAGCGATCAGAAGGTCTCGGCCGCCGCCTTCCGCGAGCTGATCACGACGGACCTGCGTCCCGAACTGTCCAAGATCACCGCCCCGACCGAGGTGGTGTACGCCAAGTTCAACGATCCCCGCATGACGCCCCAGATCACCGACAGCATCTATCGGATGTCCTTCGCCAATCTGAAGGACGCGCAGTTGAAGCGGATCGACGACAGCGCCCACTTCATCATGTTCGACCAGCCCCAGGCCTTCTACGCCGACCTGGACGCCTTCCTGGCGAAATAGGCGACGTGACCCATCATACCGCGAAACGGATCGTCGGCCTTTATCGGGATAGGGCCGGCGTGGGCATGACCGTCGAATACGACGGGGCGGAAACCCACATCTGGCTGGCTCGGCGCGCCTTTCTTTCGGCGAAATAGCCGCTCACGATCCCGTGAAGTCGGCGGGGCCGTTTCGGTGGGCGTTCATACGCGATACACAGCCGATGAACGAGAACTCGCCCAAGGCGGCATCTGAAGGACGGACATGGCGGGACCGGTGAATGCGGGCGGACCACAGGCGCAGGGCAAGCCCCGCCGGTCGGCCCTGGGACGGTTGTTCTATTGGAGCGCCGTGCTGGCGGTCTGGGGGCTGATCTTCCTGGTCGTCTTCTTCGCCGTCTTCGCGCGCGGCCTGCCGGACACCTCCAGCCTGTATCAGGTCGATCGTCAGCCCTCGATCACCTATCTGGATCGCAATGGGGCGCTGATCGCGACGCGGGGTACCCAGATGGCGCCGCCCGCCGATCTGGACGCCCTGCCGGACTATGTGCCGGCCGCCTTCATCGCGATCGAGGACCGGCGCTTCTATCACCACCCCGGCTTCGACCCCATCGGCATGATGCGGGCGATGGCGACCAACGTCCGCGCCGGGCGGGTGGTGCAGGGCGGTTCGACCCTGACGCAGCAACTGGCCAAGAACCTGTTCCTGACGCCCGACCAGAACATGCGCCGCAAGGTGCAGGAGCTGATGCTGGCCGTCTGGCTGGAGATGAAATTCTCCAAGAAGGAGATCCTGGCCCTGTATCTGAACCGGGTCTATTTCGGCGCCGGCGCCTATGGGATCGAGGCGGCGTCGCAGCGCTATTTCGACAAGTCGGCCAAGAATCTGACGGTCGGAGAGGCCGCGCTGCTGGCCGGCCTGCTGAAGGCGCCCTCGCGCTATTCGCCGGTGTCCGAGAGCGAGCGCGCCGCCGCCCGCGCCACCGTCGTGCTGAACGAGATGGAAGAGGCCGGCGTCATCACCGCGGCTCAGCGCGAACAGGCCGTGACCCAGCCGGTCATCGTCTCGCGCACGCTTGCGACCCAGCACGCCCAGTATTTCATCGACTGGCTGGACAAGTCGATCCGCAGCCTGGTCGGCGAACCGACCGAGGACATGGTGGTCGAGACCACGCTGGACCTGACGCTGCAGACGGCGGCCGAGCGATCGGTGCGCCGCATCCTGGACCGCGACGCCGGCAAGGGCGTGCAGCAGGCGGCCCTGGTCGCGCTGGACGGCGACGGCCGGGTGCGCGCCATGATCGGCGGCTCCTCCTATGCCGACAGCCAGTTCAACCGCGCCGTCGACGCCAGGCGCCAGGCGGGCTCGGCCTTCAAACCGTTCGTCTATCTGGCGGCGGTCGAGGCCGGCTATACGCCCCAGACCCCGGTGGTCGATCAGCCGATCACCATCGGCAACTGGTCGCCCCGCAACTATTCCGGCACCTTCAGCGGAAACATGACCCTGGCCCAGGCCGTGGCCCAGTCGACCAATACGGTGGCGGCCTATGTCGCCGATCAGGTCGGGCGCGACAGCGTGGCCCGCGCCGCGCGGCGTCTGGGCATCGAAAGCCGCATCGGTCTGGAGCCGGCGATGGCGCTGGGCGCGGTCGAGGTCTCGCCGATCGAGATGGCCACAGCCTACGACGCCTTCGCCAATGGCGGGCGCCGCGTCGACGCCTATGGCATCAGCCGCATCCGCACCCCCCAGGGCCGCGTCATCTATCAGCGCCAGTCGGGCCAGAGCGGTCAGGCGATCAACAATCCGTCGCTGTACTACATGAACCAGATGTTGCGCGGCGTCGTGACCAGCGGCTCGGGCCGGTCGGCGGCGATCTCGGGCCGCGACCTGGCGGGCAAGACCGGCACGACCTCGGATTACAAGGACGCCTGGTTCGTGGGCTATACCGGCGGCTTCGTCACCGCCGTCTGGGTGGGCAAGGACGACAACACCGCCATGCGCGGCGTGACCGGCGGCTCGTCGCCCGCCGCCATCTGGAAGGGCTTCATGGAGGCGGCCTTGCCGCGCCTGGACGCCCCCGCCATCCCCAACGGTCCGCCCATGCCCGAAGGCTGGGTCGCGCCCGATCCGGTCGGTGACCTGATGAGCGGCCTGGATCAGAACGGCCTGCCCATCGAACCCGTCGATCCCCTGGCGGGCGAGCCCTATGTCCCGGACGACCAGGCGCCGATGCAGCAGCCTTCGCCGCAACCGTCCAGTCCGGCGTCCCCCAAGGGCGGTTATCGCGATTCGCCGAACCCGCAGCAGCCCGAAGGCCGTCCGGCGCCCGAGCGAAAGGGCGACGCCCTGTTCTTCTGATCACGACGCAAACAGCGCGTAAAAAAGGGAGGCGACCCGGCGGTCGCCTCCCTCTGCATTTCAGGCCTGGGTCAGCGGGGGCAGGACAGGTCGCCTTCCTGACATTGGCTGAGGGTCCGCAACTGGCGCGTCCGCTCCGTCGTCAGACGCGCGAAGCAGGTCGAATGCACCATCGGATAGGCGGAACCGCCCTGAACGCCGGAGGCCTCGAACCGGCATTGCTGATCGCGGAAGCTGATCCAGGTGCGTTGGGCGGTGCGCAACAGGGTGCGGCTGGCGGGCGACAGCCGTCCCATCGTCGCCGTGTATTGGCTGTTCAGCGCCCGATCGGCGCGCTGCAGTTCCTGAGCGGCGTTGGCGTTCATCGTGGCCTGCGACTGGGCGCTGGCGGACGAGGCGGCGGCAGCGGCGAGACCGAGCGCAATCGATAGGGTGAGCATCGTTTTCATGGAGCGTTCCTGAGTGGACGGGCCATGCTGAAACGCGCCCGGCCGCCGGGGTTTCCGCCTAGCGCCCGACTGCGTGAAGGGCGGCGCCGTAATCCTTCAGCCATTTGCGCCAAGGCTTGTGATCCCCGACCAGCCGTTCGACGACGGACCAATAGGCCGGGCTGTGGTCGGCGTGGACTAGGTGGGCGACCTCGTGGGCGGCGAGGTAGTCGATGACCGGGGGCGGGGCCATGATGACGCGCCAGGAATAGCGGATGGTGCGGTTGTGCGGGCTGCATGAGCCCCATCGCGACCGGGTGTCGGCGATGCCCATCTTGACCGGGCCCTGGCCTAGGGCGCGCAAGTGGTGGTCGGTGCGTTCCAGAAGCGTATCGCGCGCCTCGCGCTTCAGCAGGTTTTCGACGCGGCGGGCGTAGGCCTCGCCCTCGCCGCCCGAGCGGATGATGGTCCCGTCCTCGACCAGGCGCGCGGCGCCCGCGCCAGGCACGGCCTCTAGCCGCACGGGCCTGCCGCGCAGGGAGATCACCTGGCCCGGTTCCAGCGGGCGGCTCTTGGGACGGACGGCCAGGCGTTCGCTGATCCAGACCGCCTTGGATCGGGCGAAGGCGACGGCCTGGCTCAGGCCGCGCTCGGTCGGGGCGATGACCACGGCCTCGCCGGCGCGCGCGTCGATCCGCACCGACAGACGTCGCGCGCGCGGATTGACCGAAAGTCTGAGGACGGGACCGGCGCCGGCCCCGCTTTCGTCAAGCGGCAGCCGCTGACCGTTGCGATACGCCACCGGCGGCCTCGTTCTGAGCGATGAAATCGCGCATGCGGGGATAGATCTCGTCACGGAAGCGACGGCCGTTGAACACGCCGTAATGGCCCACGCCCGGCTGGACGTAGAGGACGCGGCGATCCTCGGGGATATTGGGGCACAGGCCGTGCGCGGCCTGGGTCTGGCCGACGCCCGAGATGTCGTCCTTCTCGCCCTCGACGGTCATCAGGCCGATGTCGGTGATCCTGGACAGATCGACCTTGCGCCCGCGATGCTCCAACAGGCCCCGCGCGAGCAGATGCTGCTGGAAGACGATGTCGATGGTCTGGAGGTAGAATTCTTCGGTCAGGTCCAGCACCGACAGATATTCGTCGTAGAATTCCTCGTGCTTCTCCACCCCGTCGCCATCGCCGGCGATCAGGCTGTTGAAATAGTTCCAGTGGGCGTCGCGGTGGCGATCCTCGTTCATCGACATGAAGCTGTAGAGCTGGACGAAGCCCGGATAGACGCGCCGCCCGAAGCCCGCATAAGGCAGGGGCACGGTGTGGATCATGTTCGACTTGAACCAGGTGAAGGGCTTTTCCTCGGCCAACTGGTTGGTGACGGTCGGCGACAGGCGCGCGTCGATGGGCGACCCCATGAAGGTCATCGACAGGGGACGGTTTTCGTCCTCGTCCTCGGCCATCACCGCGCCGGCGGCCAGCACCGGCGGGCCGGGCTGGCACACGCCGACGACGTGGGCGCGGCCCCCGATCTCGGCGAGCATCAGCCGGACGTGGTCGATGTAGTCGAAGAAATCGAACCGCCCCTCCAGCATCGGCACCTGGCGGGCGTTGACCCAGTCGGTGACATAGACGTCGTGGTCCTGAAGGAAGGCTTCGACCGTACCGCGCAGCAGGGTGGCGTAGTGGCCCGAAAGCGGGGCCACGATCAGGACGGCTGGGCCGGAGGCGGGCTTCTTGGCGCGCTTCAGGTCGCCGATGTTGCGGGCGAAGCGGACCAGGCGGCACCACGGGCTCTGCCAGATCACCTGTTCGGTGGTGCGCACCGGCTTGCCGCTGATGTCGATGGTTTCCAGCTTCCAGGCCGGCTTGCCGTAGCGCCGCGTCACGCTCTCGAACAGTTCGGCCGAGGCGTAGGCCGTGCGGCCGATGGCGGTGTCGGCCGCCGGGTTGAACGGCGAGGTCCAGAAGCTGCGGGCCAGTTGCGCGCCGACCCGGAACGGCAGGGCCGACTGGTAGGCGAGTTCATGAAAGGCGTAGAGCATGACGATCCGATACGGCCGAGCGCCGTTTGTGCAGGGCAACATATAATGCATCACCCTGCAAAAGGATTATGGGGTCGCCGCTAACCTCGCGCCATCGCCTGTTCGATGATCCTGGTCGTCTTGTCCGGCCCCATTCCATAGGCGACGGCGGTGCGGAACTTTCCGTCCGGGCCCATCAGATAGACAGTCAGGGAGTGGTTCATCGTATAGCCCTCGCCCTCGCCGACCTTCTGATAGAAGGCGCGGTAGGCCTTGGCGGCGGTCGCCACCTGTTCGGGCGTGCCCGTCAGGCCGATGGTCCCCTTGGGAAAGCCGTCGGATGACAGATAGTCCTTCAGCGCCTGGGGCGTGTCGCGTTCGGGGTCGATGCTGACGAAGACGATCTGCAGATCCTCCGCCTTGTCGCCGAGCCGCTGTTGCACCGCGCCCAGCTCGGCCAGGGTGGTCGGGCAGAACTCGGGGCAGTAGGTGAAGCCGAAGAAGACCAGGCTCCATTTGCCGTTCAGCATCGTCTGATCGACGGGTTGTCCATCCTGATTGACCAGTTTGAAGTCGCCGCCGACCAGGGGCTGGCCGGTCGACGTCACCTCGGCGCCGTCCGACGTGGGCGCACGACCGCTGACCACCACGACGGTGATGATGGCCAGCGCCACGGCGATGGCGATGCAGGCGCCCGCGAACAGCAGGATGGAACGACGCGGCATGACGGCCTCTCACGAAACGGATGTGATCGGTCTATAGAAGGCGTGTGACCTCGACAGAAGCCCGCATGGCGCCGCACGGCGCATCCTCTTCGGAGCCGTTGAACGGCTGGAGCGATGCGCCGCGTCGCGGCCGCGGGTTTTCGCTGCGGACCCTGATCGTTCTGCGCTGGCTGACCATCATCGGCCAGAGCGCCGCGATCCTGACGGCGCATCAGGGGCTGCATTTCCCCCTGCCGCTCTGGCCCTGCCTGATCGTGATCGCCATCAGCGCGGCGGTGAACGTGGGGGCCATGGCGCGGGTGCGCCGGCTGGAGGCCAGCCTGCCGGACGGGCGCACGACGGCGATCCATCTGGGCTTCGACATCTTCCAGCTGGGCGTGCTGCTGGGTCTGACCGGCGGGCTGGAGAACCCGTTCTGCCTGCTGCTGGTCGCGCCCGTCACCATCGCGGCGGCGGCCCTGCCGGCGCGTCAGGCCCTGATGCTGGGCGTGCTGGCCCTGATCGCGGTCGGGGTGCTGTTCTTCTGGTCCGAACCATTGCCGTGGCGGCCGCACGAGAACTTCCACCTGCCGACGCTGTATCGTCTCGGCATGGCCATGGCCCTGGTGACCGGCGTGGTCTTCACCGCCGGCTACGCCTGGCGGGTGGCGGCCGATGCGGAGAAGCTGGAGCTGGCCCTGGCGACCACCCAGGACGTGCTGCAACGCGAACAGAGGCTGGCGGCGCTGGGCGGCCTGGCGGCGGCGGCGGCGCACGAACTGGGAACGCCGCTGGCGACCATTCAGGTGGTGGCCAAGGAGCTTCAGCGCGCCTCCGCCCCCGACAGCGACGCGGCCGAGGATGCGGCCCTGATCCTGCAACAGGCCGAACGGTGCCGGGGCATCCTGACCCAGTTGTCGCAGCAGCCCGAGGGCGACGACGCCCTCTATGCCGACGTCTCGCTGAAGGCCCTGCTGGAAGAGGTGGTGGAGCCCCACCGGGGCTTCGACCTAGCCTTTGATGTGCTGGTCAAGACGCCGCCGGGTCAGCCCGCGCCGCGCGTGCGCCGGATGCCCGAGGTGATCCACGGCCTGTCCACCCTGGTCGAGAACGCCGCCGATTTCGCCAAGACGACGGTGCGGGTCCAGGCGGTGGTGGACGCCGGCTGGATCGAGATCGAGATTCTGGACGACGGGCCGGGCTTCGCTGGCGACATCCTGCCCCGGCTGGGCGAGCCCTATGTGACCAGTCGGCCGCAGGGCAAGGCGCGCCAGGCCCTGGCCGCCCAGGTCGCCGCCGCCGCCCGCCCGTCCAAACCCCGCGCGACGGTCGAGCCGCCCATCGCCCCCAGTCAGGGCGGCATGGGCCTGGGCTTCTTCATCGCCCGCACACTGCTGGAACGGACCGGCGGCTCGGTCAGCGTGGGCCAGGGCCTGCCGCAATCGGACGTCCAGACCGAGACACGGGCCGCGCCCCGTGGCGCGCGCGTGGCGGTGCGCTGGGCGCGACCGGCGCTGGAGGTCGCGGCATGAGGCGATTGGGTCGAAGCGTCGCAGGCGGAACCTTGGCCTTGACCCGCGCGCTACCCGTCCCGACTTGAAGCGGCAGGAGAGAAACGCATGTCAGAACTCGAAGCCCGCATCGCCGCCCTGCCCGACAAGTCCCTGCTGCTGTTGGACGACGACCAGGCCCTGCGCACCCGGATGGGGCGGGCGCTGGAGGCGCGCGGTTTTCAGGTGACGACCGCTGAATCCGTCGCCGAGGCGATGCAGCTGCTGCGCGACAAGGCCCCGGCCTTCGCCGTGCTGGACATGCGGCTTGAGGACGGTAACGGCCTGAAGATCGTCGAGGCGGTGCGTGAGAAGCGCGAGGACGCCCGCATCGTCATGGTGACCGGCTATGGCGCCATCGCCACGGCGGTCGCAGCGGTCAAGGCCGGCGCTGTCGACTATCTGTCCAAGCCCGCCGATGCCGACGATGTGGTCAAGGCCCTGCTCGCCACCGGCGATTCCCCCGAGCCGCCCGAAAACCCGATGAGCGCAGACCGCGTCCGCTGGGAACATATCCAGCGCGTCTATGAGCTGTGCGACCACAATGTCTCGGAGACGGCGCGCCGCCTGGGCATGCACCGCCGCACCCTGCAACGCATCCTTGCCAAGCGCGCGCCGCGATAGGAGCTGACACAGACGCGCAAACGTCTGAGTTGTGGTTGTTCTATTGACCGCCTTCCTTGGCTGGTCATTTTACAGCATGGCTTTTTCAGACTTCATTGTGTTCGCCGACGAAAGTGGTTCGCCCGTTCTAGAAGGGCCGGACCCGACCTTTCCGGTGTTCGTCCTGAGCTGTGTGCTGATCTCGAAACAGGTCTATGCCGAGCAAGTCGTGCCTCAACTTCAGAGGCTGAAGTTTGATTTCGTCGGCCACGATCAAATTGTCCTGCATGAGCGCGACATAAGGCGCCAGCAGAAGGCCTTCGCGTTTTTGCAGGCCAATTCAGCAGTTCGAGAAGCATTTCTGAATCGCATCAACGATATCGTTGCTGGTGCCGACATCGACGTCATAACGGCCGTTATCGACAAGGTCCGGTTGGCGGAACGCTACGCAAAGCCTTGGAATCCCTACGAAATCGCCTTGAACTTTTGCATGGAAAAGCTGCTTGCCCGCCTCCGCGCGCTCGAACAGCAAGATCGGCTCATCCATGTCGTCTTCGAGGGCCGAGGAAAGAAGGAAGATGCAGAGCTCGAACTGCATTTTCGACGCATTGCGGCCAATCAAGCGAACTGGGGTTATAAAAACCCAGACTTCAGCTTCCTGAACTGGGAACCCGTCTTCGTCGACAAGAAGTGCAATTCGTCAGGGCTTCAACTAGCCGATTTGATGGCGCGCCCCATCGGGCTCAAGGCCCTCCGTCCGTTGCAGGCCAATAGGGCGTTCGATCTTCTGCAGCCGAAGTTGAAGGCCGACGGGCTGAAAGTCTTTCCCTGAAAGCAGAAGGGCCCCCGGCGAACCGGGAGCCCTACGCCGACCGAGAAACCCCAGTCCATTTCGCAAAGCAATATAGGCCTTATTGATTAAAAAGTCAACAACCGAAGCGCGCGTGACGTTGTTCAATCCTCGTCGTCGTCCTCGACCACGTCGGGGATTTCCGGGGTGACCACGGTCGGGGCGATGGTCTTGATCTCGCCCAGCTTGGCGCCGGGGAAGGCCTGAAGCACCGCCTGGACGAAGGGATTAGCCTCGACCTCGGCGCGTTCGGCGGCGCGGGCCTTTTTCTGGATCTCGATGACCGTCTCGGCCCCGCCCTGGCCATTGGCGGCGATCAGCCAGGTGCGACCGGTCCATTCGCGCAGGCGGGCCGACAGCTTGCGCGCCAGTTCGATGGGCGCGCCCTGGACGCTTTCATAGACGATGGCGCCGGGCTTGAACGAGACCGGCTTCACATACCGCTCCACATCCATCTGAAGCCCGACCTCGCGCTTCTCGCCGATCAGGGCGACGACCTGTTCGAAGGTCTGCGGATCGGGCAGGGCAGGCGCCATCACCGGCCGCGCGGCCAGCTGCGCCGAAGTTCCGCCGCCGCCTCCACCACCGCCACCACGCGGGGCCGAGCCGCCGCCCATCGGTTCACCGGACTGCAGCCGCTTCAGCGCCTCCTCCGGTCCCGGCAGGTCGGCGGCGTAGGCCAGGCGCACGATGGCCATCTCGACCGCATCGGCCGGATTGGGCGCGCGCCGCACCTCGTCCAGCGCCTTCAGCAGCATCTGCCAGGTGCGCGACAAGGTCGCCGCCGGAATGGCCGCGCCCAGGGCCGCCAACTTCTGCGCCTGATCATTGGGCAGGCGCGTCGCGTTCGGACCCAGCATCTTGGCGACCGAGGCGGCGTGGCAATGTTCCAACAGGTCGTTGGTCACCTGCACCGGATCGGCGCCGAAGCCGTAGAGGGTGCGGAAACTCTCCAGCGCCTCGGGCGTGCGGCCGGCCATGACGCTTTCGAACAGGGCGATGGTCTGGGTCCGGTCGGCCAGACCCAGCATGTCGCGCACCGTCTCGGTCTTGACCGTCTCGCCGCGCTCGGCCTGGACCAAGGCCTGGTCCAGCAGCGACAGGCCGTCGCGCACCGACCCCTCGGCCGCGCGCGAGATCAGGGCCAGGGCGTCGTTCTCGATCTTCATGCCTTCGCGGTCGGCGATCCGGCCCAGATGCTCGACCAGGATTTCCGGCTCGACCCGACGCAGGTCGAAGCGCTGACAGCGGCTCAGGATCGTCACCGGCACCTTGCGGATCTCGGTGGTGGCGAAGATGAATTTGGCGTGGGGCGGCGGCTCTTCCAGCGTCTTCAACAGGGCGTTGAACGCCTGCGTCGACAGCATGTGGACCTCGTCCAGCACATAGACTTTGTAGCGCGCCTCGACGGGCGCATAGCGGACGCTTTCCAAGATGTCGCGGATGTCGTTGACGCCGGTGTGCGACGCCGCGTCCATCTCCATCACATCCATATGCTGGCCGGCCATGATGGCGGCGTCGTGCCGGCCGTGGGCGGTCAGGGTCAGCGACGGCTTGTCGATGACGTCGGTTTCGTTGTTCAGGGCGCGGGCCAGAAGGCGGGCGGTGGTCGTCTTGCCGACGCCGCGCACGCCCGTCAGCATGAAGGCGTGGGCGATGCGGCCCGTGGCGAAGGCGTTGGTCAGGGTGCGCACCATCGCCTCCTGACCGATCAGGTCCTCGAAGGTGCGCGGCCGGTATTTGCGCGCCAGCACCTGATAGGCGGCGCCGTCATCGACATGGGCCGCGACTTCGGCATGGGCGGGCTTCGCGACGACAGGCGCGGCGACCGGCTCAGGCGCCGCCGCGGCGCGCGCGCCGAACATGTCGTCGGTGTTCTCGTCGCGCTCGACGACGTCGTCCTCTTCCCAGGGCGGGCCGTCGAGATTCTTGTCGCTGTCCGTCATGGGAGGAAGTCTTACAGCGGGCGAGGTCCGCAGCGAAGCGGCCGTTCACCCAAAAGGCTGGATTATCTCGGATTGGAAACGCGGCGCTAGGACTCGGTCATGCAGGCAAGTTCATCAGCCGTACGTGCTGGTACCCTCGAATCTGCAAGTCCTTAAGAATTCCAACGACGTCGGTGTATCGATTGGATGCTTTCGGCCCGACGTAGATCGGGTTCCTGACATCGAGGCCCATTTCGTACAGGCGGCGACCGATTTCACTTGCGGGAGTACGTTGAGATTTGTCGCCGTTGTACGTCGAAATCTGGACGGTTCCGTCAGGGTTGAGATCGATCTGAGCGCCGTTTGTCTGAAGCGCCGTCTCGTAACAGCCCATCGTCCGGTAGACGCTGAACCCCGTCAACTGCGGTCGCGGCTCCGCGGGCACCGATCCACAGGCGCACAACCCCAACAATCCAAGGAGCCATACAGGTCTCATAGGACGACGTTCGCAGAAGTTGTGGCGTATCACAACCGTCTGCCCTGGCGTTCAAAAAATGGCGCGCCAAACGCGCTCGAGCAGCGAGCCTCCGTGCGGCGAGCGCTAGCGCAAAAAAGAGGAAGTAGAGACCGCGACCCGAAGGGGAATTCGTTGTGGCTGCTGCCTTCCGGCCCTGACCAGATTGGCGAAACCTTCGCCCGCGATCTCCAAGCGGAGATATGACGGGTGCGGCGGTTGGAATCAAGAGCTACAAACCCGCATGGCCCATCACAACACCTTCGCTGGCAATCCGCTCGATCGGGCCGGGGACCTGAGGAATGATCCCGACTGGCTGGCCGAGCAGGCCGCCAAGCCCTACGCCCAGGCCCTGGTGCTCTGGGAAGGGCGGCCGCTGATCGAGGAGACGGGCGAGGGGCCGAGGCCGGCGTGGCTGCAGATGCGCCATGCGCGCACCCTGGTGCGCGATCGCGAGGCGTTTCTGGGCCTGTGGAATGACGAACCCGTCTTCGCTATCGAGTTCGAAGGCTCGATCGATCCGACCGACGGACCGCTGGCCGGGCTGGGCGCTTTTCAAGAGATGCGCGCGGCGGCGGCGATCCTGCCGGCGGCGGATGCGGCGATCGCGGGCGGGGCCAAGAGCCTGTTCGACTGGCGACGCAAACACGGCTTCTGCGCCAACTGCGGCACTCTGAGCGAGACGGCGTCGGGCGGCTGGAAGCGGATTTGCCCGGCCTGCGGGACCGAGCATTTCCCGCGCGTCGATCCGGTCACCATCATGCTGCCGGTCTATAAGGGCGGGGCGGAGCCCATCTGCCTGCTTGGCCGTCAGGCGGCCTGGCCTGCCGGGCGGATGTCGGCCCTGGCCGGGTTCCTGGAGCCGGGCGAATCCATCGAGGAGGCCTGCGCCCGCGAGGTGAAGGAAGAGGCCGGCCTGACCGTGATCGCCACGGCCTATCACTCCAGCCAACCCTGGCCCTTTCCCTCGCAACTGATGATCGGCCTGATCGCGGAGGTGTCGGACGATCAGGCGCAACCGGACCAGACCGAACTGGAAGCCGTCGCCTGGCTGACGCGGGCCGAGGCGCGCGCCGTGCTGGCGGGCGAGCATCCGAGCATTCAGGCCCCGCCGCCCTTCGCCATCGCCCACAGCCTGATCAAGGCCTGGGTCGACGAGGTCTAGGCCAGCGCCCGCGCCGCCTCCAGGTCGGCGGGATTGTCGACGGACAGGGGGGCTTCGTCGATGACGGCGGCCCAAATCTGCATGCCCATTTCCAGGGCGCGCAGCTGTTCCAGCTTCTCGCGTTTTTCCAGCGGCGACGGCGGCGCGGCGCAGAAGCGGTTCAGCGCCTCACGGCGATAGCCATAGACGCCGATGTGGCGCCAGACGGGGGCGTCGCCGTACAGGGTCGAGCGCGTGAAATAGAGGGCGCGCGCCTGGCGTTCGCCCTCGCCCAAGGCCAGCACCGCCTTGACCACATCGGGATTGGTCCGGTCCGACCCGTCGGCCTCGGCGGCGACCAGGGTGGCGATGTCGCAGGTCGGCTCGCCGTGCAGAATGGCGGCGCAGGCGACGGCCAGACCGGGGCTGGCGAAGGGCATGTCGCCCTGGACGTTGATGACGGCGTCGAAGTCGCCTTCGGGGTCGATGGCGTCCACTGCGGCGCGAATGCGGTCCGAGCCCGAGGGCAGGGCCGGGTCGGTCAGGACGGCGCGGCCGCCTGCGGCTTCCACCGCCTCGACGATCTCGGAATCGCCGGCGGCGACCACGACCGGCAGGCCCGAGGCCTCGGCCTGACGATAGGCGCGCACGATCATCGGCGTGTCGCCGATCAGGGCCAGCGGCTTGTTCGGCAGGCGGGTGGCGGCCATGCGAGCCGGTATCATTATCAACGGATTCATCGACTTCCCTGACGCCTGTCTGGCCCGTCGCGCGTTGGGCCGGTTGCGAAGGCGGCGCTACCGTGCCAGAGACGCCAAAGCAAGATTATGTCCGGGGCGTGTTTTCGAGGGGCCCGGCCGGCAGAGGGAAACGACCAGGCGTATGAGCGGCGATCTTAAGTGGAACAAGATTTTCGGCGCGGCTCTGGGGACGGCGTTCGTCATCCTGGTCGTCCAACAGGCCTCGGGCCTCGTCTATCATTCGGAAGCCCCCGAAAAGATGGGCTATTTCGTCGATGCGCCGGAAGAAGCCGCCGGCGGTGAAGCCGCCGAACTGGCGCCCGACTGGGGCACGGTGCTGCCGACCGCCGATCTGGCCGCCGGCGAGGCCGCCTTCGCACGTTGCCAGGCCTGCCATGACGCGCACCAGGGCGGCGCCGACAAGATCGGTCCGAACCTGTGGGGCGTGGTCGGCGGGCCGGTCATGCACCGTCCGGGCTTCGCCTATTCCGACGCCATGGCCAAGCACAAGGCCGAGGCGCCGACCTGGGGCTATGACCAGATCAACAGCTTCATCACGGCCCCGGCCAAATACGTGCCGGGCACCAAGATGTCCTTCGCCGGCATCCGCGACACCCAGACCCGCATCAATCTGATCGCCTGGCTGCGCACGCAGGGCTCGGGCGGCTTCGCCATCCCGGCGCCGGATCCCACCCGTCAGCCTGGTGCAGCCGCGCCGGCCGCCGGCGCGCCCGCGACGGGCGAGGCCCCGGTGACCGAAGGCGCCGCCGCGACCGAAGCGACCGGCACGTCCCCGGCCGCCGGCGCCCCCGCCGCATCTCAGGCGACCCCGGCGGCCCCGCCCGCCGCGACGGCGTCTGCGCCGCCCAACACCTGATCGTTCCGGCGATGAACGACAAAAGGGCGGCCCGACGGGCCGCCCTTCTTCGTTTCTGGCTGAGCGCTCGGCTCAGAGGACCTGCGCGGCCTCGTCGAACGACAGGCGCGGCGAGCGTGGAAACAGGTTCTCGTCCGAGCCATAGCCGAGGTTGAGGATATAGTTCGGCTCGACATTGCTGTCGGGGAAGAACTCGGCCTTCACGCCGGCGGCGTCGAAGCCGGACATCGGCCCGACATCCAGGCCCAGGGCGCGGGCGGCGATGGTCAGATAACCGCCCTGCAGCGAGGCGTTGTGGAAGGCGGTCTCGCGCCGGCCGGCCTCGTCTGCGAACCAGGCCTTGGCGCCCGGCGCGTGGGGGAACAGGGCGTCGAGATGGTCGTGGAAGTCCATGTCCTGACCGACGATCACCGTCACCGGGGCCTGCTGCGTCTTGTCGCGATTGCCTTCGCTCATCAGCGGGATCAGGCGGGCCTTGGCCTCGGGCGAGGTGATGAAGACGAAGCGGGCGGGCGATCCGTTGACCGCCGTGGGCCCGAACTTGGTCAGGTCATACAGCTTGCGCAGCAGTTCCGGCGCGACGGGGCGGTCAGTCCAGCCGTTGCGCGTGCGCGCCTCGGTGAACAGTTGCGACAGGGCGGCGCCCGACAGCGGGACGTCGCGTTGATGAGTAGCGTCATAGGCCATGGGAATGCGTTCCTGACTTAAATAGCAACGAGTACAGGTGCTAATTAGGGTGTTTCGCAACAGCCGCAAGCGCCAATCCCGAAAGACTGGGTTTCGATATCACGCACCGAGCACAACCCCTCTGTCGCCCGAGCTTTGTTCGCCCTATCTAGAGGGCATGAAAGATCTGACCCAACTGATGCAGCAGGCCCAGGCGATGCAGCAAAAGCTGCAGGACGCCCAGGCCAGGATGGCTGAAACCACAGCCGAGGGTTCTTCCGGCGGCGGCCTCGTCTCGGTGTCCCTCAGGGGCCCTGGCGAGATTACGGCCATCAAGATCGACGACAGCCTGCTGAGCCCGGGCGAGGGCGAGATCCTGGCCGATCTGATCGTCGCCGCCCATGCCGACGCCAAGCGCAAGCTGGATGAGCAGAATAACGCCCTGATGCGCGAGGCCGCAGGCCCCATGGCCGGGATGAACATTCCCGGAATGCCGAAACTGTTCTGATGGCCGCCTCCGCCGGGCCGGAGATCGAACGGCTGATCTCCCTTCTCGCCAAACTGCCGGGCCTGGGTCCGCGCTCGGCGCGGCGTGCGGCGCTGGCTCTATTGAAACGGCGCGAGCAGTTGCTGGTGCCGCTGGCGGCGTCGCTGGTCGAGACGGCGGAAAAGGTCGTGTCGTGCTCGGTTTGCGGCGCGCCGGATACGCGCGACCCCTGCGCCATCTGTTCGGATGGAGCGCGAGACAACGGTCTGATCTGCGTGGTCGAGGAGGCCGGCGCCCTGTGGGCGATGGAGCGATCCGGCGCCTTTCGCGGAAAATATCATGTGCTGGGCGGATTGCTGTCCGCTCTGGACGGCGTCGGACCCGAGCATCTGCGGGTCACGGAACTGGTCGGGCGCGTAAGGGGCGGGGGCGTGCGTGAGGTCGTGCTGGCCCTGCCGGCCACGGTCGATGGCCAGACGACCGCCCACTATGTCGCCGAACGGATCGCCGGGCCGGATGTGGAGATCACCTCGCTGGCGCGCGGAGTGCCGGTCGGCGGCGAACTGGACTGGCTGGACGACGGCACCATCGTCCAGGCCCTTCGCGCCCGCCGCCCGGCCTGAACGAGTTAGTTCGAAGGCACCGTCGGGGCGTTGACGTTCGGCGCTTCGCCCGTCGGTGTGGCGACGGCGCGGCCCGTCGAATCCGTTGGCGCGTCGGCGGCGGGCGGCGTCTGGCTGTCGCCCGCGAACGCCTGGGTCTCGGCGGCGGCGGCCTCAGGACCCGTCTCAGCGTTCTTGGCGTTGAAAGCGCCGTTGGTCACGAACCACAGTCCCAACAGCAGCACCGCAGCGGCGAGCGTCGAAACCGCCAGGATGACGGCGATGCGCGGGTTCTTACGGCCGCTGCGCACCAGTTCGGCGTCGACCGGCCGGCCGTCGTGCACCGCATCGGCGGCGGTGTCGTGTCGGTGGGGCTTTTCCGGGGTCATGGGCGGGTCCTTCGTGCAAATGGCTGAGACACCAACGTCATCGCAACGGCGACGTTCCGGACAAGCGGCGCCGGAAGGGCCCCGCTTCTCATTGAAAGCGACTCCCGTTAGGAACGGAGCATGAACATGCTTGTGCCGATCCTCGCTGTCCTGGCCGCCGCCTTCGCGGGCGGTTTTCTGTGGGCCTATATGGGCTGGCAGAAAACGAGCGGCGCGCTGGCGGCGGCCGAGGCGCGCATCGATCTGGTCGAGGAAAGCCGTGTGACGATGGGCGAACTGCTCAAGGCCCAGGCCGCCCAGTCGGCCCAGGTCGTGGCGGATCAGATGGTCAGTCGCGCGACCGAGACCTTCCGCGCCCAGGATCAGCTCGCGCGCGAGCGGATGGCCGCCCAGCTGAAACCTGTCGCCGACACCCTGACGAAGTTCCAGGAGCATGTCGCCGCGTTGGAGAAGACGCGGTCCGAAGAAACCGGGGGGCTGCGCGAGCAGCTGGCCCAGCTGATGACGGCCTCGTCCGCCACGCGCGACGAGGCGCGCAAGCTGACCGAAGCCCTGCGCGGCAATACGGGCCGTCGCGGCCGCTGGGGCGAGCAGACCTGCCGCAACGTTCTGGAGGCCGCCGGCATGGCGGGGCGGTTCGACTTCACCGAACAGACCTCCAGCGCTGACGACGAGGGGCGCCAGAACCGGCCCGACTTCATCGTCCGCCTGCCCGGCGGCGGCATGTTCGTGATCGACGCCAAGGTCCCACTGGCCTTCGACGACGGGGAGGGCGACGAGGAGGCGCGCGCCCGCTCGGTCGGCCTGCGCACCGCCGCCAGCCTGAAGACCCATGTGCGCCAGCTGTCGTCCAAGGCCTATCAGGACCAGTTCAAGCCCAGCCCCGATTTCGTCGTCCTGTTCGTGCCCGGCGATGCGTTCCTGGTCACGGCGCTGGACCATGAGCCGGACCTGATGACCCAGGCCATGGCCTCGCGCGTCGTCATCGTCACGCCCTCGACCCTGTTCGCCCTGTGCAAGGCCGTCGCCTATGGCTGGCGCGCGGAAGAGCAGGCGGCCAATGCCGACAAGGTCGCCGCCCTAGGCCGCGAACTCTACAAGCGGCTATCGGTCATGGGCGGTCACGCCTCCGCCGTCGGGCGCGCGCTGGATACGGCCGTCGGCAAGTACAATCAGTTCGTCGGCTCGCTCGAGAGCCAGGTCATGGTCTCGGCTCGCCGGTTCGAGGATCTGCAGGTCGATCACGAGGGCAAGGCCTTGCCGGATTTGACGCCGGTTGAAACCGCCCCTCGCGCCATCGCCCGTCCCGAACTGATCGCCGCCGCCAAGGTCGAGTAGGGCCTCTTTCTGTGGAAAGGGCGCTTGACAGGGCCGGAGACGCGATGTCAATGTAGCTTGTCAATAGGACAAGGGGTGTTGACTGATGCGCAAGTGGCGGCCGGTAATCAAGGCGACGGTGATCACGTTCGGCGGCGGCCTGCTGTTCGCCTTCCTCGGCGGCATCGCGGTCGGCTACGCCTCCAGTTCGGGATGGATCGCGCCCGAGATGGGCGAACTGATCGTGACCGCAGTCTTCGCCGCCGCCGTCATGGCCGGCGCCCTGTGGATCGGCGCCGAATGGATGCGCGTGATCGACGAGGCTGCGCGTGAGGCGCACAAGGCGGCCTGGTACTGGGGCGGCACGGCCGGCATGTGCGTGAGCGGCGTCGGCCTGATCCTGTCCTCGGCCGGGCCGTGGCGTGACATCATCGCGCGTGAAATCGGATCGGGCGGCTCGCCCATCGACTATGTGTCCGCCGGCGCCGCCTTGATGATCGCCCCCATGCTGATCGGCTATACCGTCGTCTGGGTTTGGTGGTGGCTGGCGCGGATGCGGGGCTGAGCCATGAACAACCGTCTCAAGGTCCTGCGCGCCGAGCGCGACTGGAGCCAGGCGCAGCTGGCCGAACATCTGGGCGTATCGCGTCAGACCGTGAACGCGCTGGAGACCGGCCGTTACGACCCCTCCTTGCCGCTGGCCTTCAAGATCGCGCGCGTCTTCGGCCAGCCCATCGAATCCATCTTCTCGGACGATCAGGAGCCGACGAAATGAGGCCTTCCGCTATCTCTCCCGGATCCTGGCCACGCTGGGTTCGCGCCTTTGTTTTCGGCGCTGTCTTCGGGGTGATCGGCTACGGCGTCGGCGCCTGGCTGGCCAGGATCGCGCCGGGCGGACTCGGCCCGACCGACATGGACTTGCGCTGGTCGGACGGCCTGGCGATGCTGGTCGGCCTGGCCCTGGTCGCGGGATCGCTGTGGGCGATGTACGTCAGTTTGAACGCCGACCGCCTCGGTCGGATGTACAATCTGGATGGCCCTGCCTCGTCGGATGAGACGGCTCTGGCCCGGTTTCAGGCGCTGGTCATGGCCTTTTCCGGCGTCATCCTGACCCTGCCGGTCGTCTTCAGCATGGCGGGCGTCAATCCTGTGCTCGGCCTCAGCGCCATCGGCCTTCTGCTGGTGCTCCACACGGTGATGAATGTGCGCATCTATCGCCAGGCCAACGAGCTCTTGCGTCGAGCGGTGATCGAGGCGGCGGCCGTCACCTTTTTCGCGGGGCAGCTGGTCCTGTTTCTCTGGGCCGCCGCCGAGCGTCTGGGCGCCGCACCCGCCATCACGGCCTGGGACATCTACGCCGTCCTGATTGCGCTCTATCTGGGCTGCTCCGTGTGGATCAGCGTGCGTCGCGGCCTGGCCTGATCCCTCTTTCTTCTCCTTCATTTTCGACAACAACGAGACCTCTCATGACCTTCACCGATCGCCTTCTGTCGTCCGTTTCCAGCCTGGCGCGCGGCGCCGTCGGCGTCGCCGGCGGCCTGGCGCTATTCGTCGCCATCGCGGGCGTCCCGGCCGACGCCCTGGCCCAGACCGCCGCGCCGGCCGCCCCTGCGCCGATCCAGGGCGAAGGCCCCGCCCTGTGGGTGGTCAAGGATGCGGACTCGACCCTGTATCTGTTCGGCTCGGTCCATGTGCTTCGCCCGACGACCGGATGGGCCAGCCCCCGCGTCGAGGCCGCCTTCGACAGCGCCTCGGACATCTGGTTCGAGATCAGCAATCCCGACGATCAGGCTGCCATCATGCCGCTAATCCAGCAGCACGGCCTGTCGCCCGAGACCCCCTTGTCCAGCCGCCTGACGCCGGAAGAAAATGCCGAACTGGATGCCGCCGCCAAGGCCATGGGCGCCTACGCCGCCCAGCTTCAGCCGATGAAGCCCTGGCTGGCGGCGCTCAGCCTGTCGGTCGCGCCGCTGATCAAGGCCGGCTACGATCCTAAGTCGGGCGTCGAACTGGTGCTGAAGGCGCGCGCCGAGGCGGCGGGCAAGCCGATCCACGGCTTTGAGACCATCGACAAGCAGGTCGGCATCCTGGCCGGCCTGCCCGACGACGTCCAACTGGTCTTCCTGCGCGAGACGCTGAAGGACTACGAGAACGCCGCCACAAAACTGGATGAAATGGTCGAGGCCTGGGCCCGGGGCGACGTCGCAACGCTGGACCGCGTCACGATCACGGAAATGAAGGAGGCCTCGCCGGCGCTGTATCAGTCCGTTCTGGTGGATCGGAACACCGACTGGGCCAACCAGATCCAAACCCTGCTTGAAGGCTCCGGCACCGCCTTCATCGCCGTCGGCGCCGCCCACCTGACCGGCGACGACAGCGTCCAGGCCATCCTGCAAAAGCGCGGCGTCACCGTCGAGGCGGCGCACTAACCTCTGCCTTGAGCGCGGCTGCTGCGGCGGCTAAGACAATCAACGCCGGAGCGCGCTGACGCCGCTTCGGCGTTTTTCTGTGCGGGTGTAGTTCAGAGGTAGAACGTCAGCTTCCCAAGCTGAATGTCAGGGGTTCGATTCCCCTCACCCGCTCCAGTCCCGATCCTCGACACGTTGCCGCATCGGCTGCGGAGCGGCGCCATCTCGGGCAGCTACTCGATTTTGTGTGCCATTGTGAAACAGTTCGCTAGCGGTTGGTTGTCCCGCGATGGGACGCTGAGAATGCACGTGCTCGCCGCCGAAACGCCGTGACTGGCGTCGTCAGCCTAGCCGTCCCGAAAGCGATGACCGAGTTCTGCGAACGCCGCGCACTTGCGGCAGCCTGACGCACAACGCCGTTCAGCAAACGCATTGCATACCGCCGATCTTCGGCGTAAAGCGGCCACCGTTAACTATTTGTTAACCCAAGCCTGCCCGGCGCCGAACGTCTCGATTCGGGGTGGCACGGCTTTTGGAAGGGGTGGGGCGAACCGTCAGGGGTGACGGGCCGTCCTTGGGGACGGAAACGGGGTTGGGCAATGCAGAATTCATCGAAGCCTTTGCGCGCGTCGGTCCGCCGGCTGAGCGGAGCCGTTGCGCTGATCGTCGCCGCCACTGCGTGGCCGGCCCTGGCCAAGCCTGTCGCCGACAACCTCGACGTGGGCAAGACCCTGAACGTCAACGTCGTGGGCCAGATCGTCCCACGTTGCGAGATACAGGGCGGCGGAGACATCGACTTTGGCGAACTGACGGGCGGCGAACGCGCTACCGCGCTTTTCGGTCTGAACTGCAATGTGCCGTTCGATCTGAGCGTGACTTCGGCGCGAGGCGGTCTGGCCCACGTCACCAAACCGCAAGGCGAAGGCCCGTTCGCGGGTGTCCTCCCCTATGACGTCACCTTGACCGTTCCGACGCTTCGGCCTGAACCCCGCACGGTGCAGGCCAGCTTCAGCAGCGCCGACCATGTCGGAATGCTGAGCAGTGGCGACGGCATCGCGGCCGGCGGCGGCAAGATCGAGTTCCGCACGCGTCAACCGGCCGGAGCAGGTCTTCTGGCCGGGCAGTATACTGAAACCTTAACGGTGACGGTAACGCCGCGCGTCTGACGGCGCTAATTACCGGTAGACATTCAGTCCAGAACAGTTTTCGCATTATTTTTAGTAAAAGGAAGAATTACTTTTGCTTGAGTTGAGCAAAACGAATGTTTCTCCTGACGCGCGAATACGCTCAAAAATGATAGCTAACGCCGTTCTTTACTGTTGACGGTTTGTTAACAGCAGATTAA
The DNA here is from genome assembly GCF_001592205.1 of Brevundimonas vesicularis NBRC 12165. Classification (GTDB taxonomy): domain Bacteria; phylum Pseudomonadota; class Alphaproteobacteria; order Caulobacterales; family Caulobacteraceae; genus Brevundimonas; species Brevundimonas vesicularis. The sequence goes on from NZ_BCWM01000023.1 coordinate 49,535, forward strand.
CTGGACGAGATCGGACGGGGAGGGACTGCCGCCTCGATCGACTATTTTTTGCGAAATCATTCGCTTGGAGAGACTGAAATGAAGAAGTTCGCTTCGCTGATGGCCGGCGCCGCCGCGCTCGCCATGATTGCCGCCCCCGCAATGGCTGGCACCGTCTATCAGGGTTCGGCTACCGGTACCGTCAACCTCGGCTTCTTTGGTACCCTGTCGGGAACCACCAACAACACCTTCGTGGTCGGTCTGGTCGATGCCCTGAACCCTAGCGTCAACAGCAATGTCTCGCTGATCACCATCTCGGGCAGCTCGG
>NZ_BCWM01000024.1 GCF_001592205.1 Brevundimonas vesicularis NBRC 12165
CAGCGCCCTTCAGGGTGAACGTCGCGCCATCATTGTTCGACGCCGTGCCATTGTTGGCAGCCGAGCTGCCGGTCGCGGTGAAGACCGAGATGCCGCTGTCTTGACCGCCGAGGCCATTGGTCTTGACGAAGTCGATGAAGTTCATGTCGGTCGTGCCGTTGGCCGACGTGTACGCGCCGTACATGCCCTTCGAGAAGCCGCCGACAGCAGCGCCTTGATTGACAGTTCCGGCCATCGCCGGAGCGGCGACGAGCGCCAGCGCCGCAGCGCCAGCCATAAGGGAAGCGAGTTTCATGCGTATTCTCTCCAAGCGAATGATTTTCGCCGTTGTGTGTTCAGCGGTCGCTTGGCCTCCAAGCTCCCCCCAGCATTGACCAGACCGGGTCTTTCACCCGCCCTGCCAACCTTCGCTATCCAAGATGCGTGCCGTCCCAGACCGGGACGAATCAATGACTTGGCTAACGTCGATTAACCATTCGGCTGTAGGACGCGAACGGCATTCGCGCAACACCGGTCTGTGCTGTTCGAAGCTTCGCGGGTGCCGAAATGGCACATAAGGGTCGCTACAGCCGGACGCGATTTCCCGGACGTCAACGAGAAGCTGCCCGTTTGAACGTGCCCAGTTCTACGCTGTCGAAAAAAAAGCCCGGTCGGATCGCTCCGCCGGGCCTTTGTCGGTCACTCATCGTGGGGGGATCAGGCCCGACGATCCTCTGTCGCCGCCGGCTCCTCATGTCCGTGCTGGCCGTGGAACATCTTGTCAAGTCGGCCTTCCAGGCGGCGCTTGACCCCGTCGATCAGGCTGAACACCACCGGCACGAACAGCAGCGACAGGGCGGTCGAGGTAATCAGCCCCCCGATGACCGCGATGGCCATGGGCGAGCGGAAGGCGGTGCCTTCGCCGAACGCCGCCGCGATCGGCAGCATCCCCAGCCCCATCGCCATGGTCGTCATGATGATCGGCCGCGCCCGCTTGTGGGCCGCGTCCATCAGGGCGTCGTGGCGGTTCATCCCCTTGTCGATCGCCATGATGGCGTAGTCGACCAGCAGGATGGAGTTCTTCGCCGCGATCCCGGTCAGCATGATGATGCCGATCAGGGCCGGCATGGACAGCGACTTGCCCGTCACCAGCAGCAGGAAGAAGGCCCCGCCGAACGATACCGGAAGCGCCGCCAGGATGGTGATCGGGTGGAAGAAGCTTTTGAACAGCAGGACCAGCACGACATACATCAGCAGGATGCCGGTCACGATGGCGAAGGCGAAGCCCATGCCCAGTTCCTGGAAGCTTTCGGCGTCCCCCGATGGCTTCTGGCTGACCCCCTGCGGCAGCGACTTGATCGCCGACAGATCGTTCACCGCCTGCGTCCCCTGGCTCAGGGTCAGGCCGGTCAGTTCGGCGGTGATGTTGGCGACCCGCAGTCGGTCCAGACGATTGATCTGGTTGGGGCCTGCGCCGAAGGTGATGTCCGCCACCGCCGACAGGGGCACCGTCGCGCCCGATGCCGTGGGCACCTGAAGGTTCTCCAGCACGCCCAGATCCGAACGCGCCTGTTCCGTCAGCATGACGCGGATCGGCACCTGGCGGTCGCCCAGGTTGAACTTGGGCAAAAGCTGATCGGCGTCGCCCAGGGTGGCGACGCGCGCCACCTGGCTGATGTCCTGGGTCGACACCCCTTGCAGGGCGGCGACATCGGCGCGCGGCGTGACCAGGATTTCCGGCCGCACGAGCGAGGCCGAGGACACCACATTGGACAGGCCGGGAATGCTGCGCATCTCGCGCTCGACCTTGGCGGCCGCGGGCTCAAGCACGTTCGCTTCGTCCCCGACCAGGGCGATGGTCAGAAGGCTGGACCCGCCGCCGCCGCCCGAGGCGCCGAACTGAATCCGCGCGCCGGGGATCTGGCGCAGCACCGGTCCCATGTCGCGCTCGAACTCCTGCTGGTTCAGCTTGCGATCCCAGCGCCCGACCAGATTGACGGTCAGGTTCGCGCTGCGCACCTCGCCGGCCGATCCACCGCCGCCGGGGCCGAAGCTGGTCGTCGCCGAACCGACGGACGAATAGACCGACGCGACCTCGGGCCGTTTCATCAGTTCGCGGTTGATGCGCTGCACGGCGGAATCCGTCTCCGCCAGGGTCGCGCCCGGCGGCAACTGCACCGTCACGGTGGAGCGCGAGATGTCTTCGACCGGAATGAACTCGCCCGGCAGCTTCGTCGCCATGAAGATCGACAGGAAGAAGAACAGGATCCCCATCCCCAGCACCCAAAGCCGGTGATCGAACATCCGGTCTGCGACCTTGCGGCGGAACCAGCTGGCGCGCGGATGGTGGTCGGCCCGGCGCTTGCGCCAGTCGTCGCCCAGCGCCCAGTTCAGGGCCTTCAGATAGGGCCCCATCCAAAACGGCTCCTTGTGCTCCTTGCCCTGGTCGCGCTTCAGCAAATAGGCGCCCATCAGGGGCGTCAGGGTTCGCGCCACGAGCAGCGAGAACAGAACGCTGACGCAGGTGGCGATGGCGAAGCTCTTGAAGAACTGACCCACGACGCCGGGCATGAAGCCGGTGGGGGCGAACACGGCAATCAGGGTCGCCGTCGTCGCCATGACCGCCAGGCCGATTTCGTCGGCCGCCTCGATGGCGGCGGGGTAGGGGGCCTTGCCGTCTCGGATGTGGCGGACGATGTTCTCGATCTCCACGATGGCGTCGTCCACGAGGATGCCGATGGTCAGCGACAGGGCCAGCAGCGTCACGACGTTCAGCGACTGGTTCGTCAGGTCCATCACCCAGAAGGTCGGGATCAGCGACAGCGGCATGGCCACCGCCGCGATCAGGGTCGCGCGCCAGTCCCGCAGGAAGATAAAGACGACCGCGATCGCCAGGAGGGCGCCCAGCACCAGGGTCTCGACAGAGGCGTGGAAGTTGTTGACGACGTCCTCGGTGGTGTTGGCCACCTCCTCGATAGCGACGTCGCCGCGTTCCTGGTCCAGCTTCTCGATCTCGGCCTTGACGCGGTCATAGACGTCCACCTCGGACGAGCCGATGGCGCGCGAGACGCCGAAGCCGACGACTTCCTGGCCGTTGAAGCGGGCGCGGCCGCGCGGCTCGGACCATTCGTCGGTGATCTGGCCCAGGTCGCCCAGGCGCACGCTGCGGCTGCCGATGGGGATCAGGGTCTCGCGGAGCTGTTCGACCGACTTGGCCGAACCGACGGTGCGGATGGCCTGCTCCTCGCCCGCGATCTCGCCGCGGCCGCCCGGCAGGTTGATGTTGGAGGCGCGCAGCTGGTTCGACACCTGGGCGGCCGTCACGCCCGAGGCGGCGAGCCGCGCGGGGTCCAGCTTGATGCGGATTTCACGGCTGACGCCGCCGTCACGGCTGATCTGGCTGACGCCGCGCACCGACAGCAGGCGTTTGGCCACGGTGTTGTCGACGAACCAGCTCAGCTCCTCGGGGCTCATGCCCGGGGCCCGCACCACATAGTTGGCGAAGGGGATGGCGGTGAATTCGATGCGCTGGACGATCGGTTCCTGCACGTCGGCGGGCAGGTTCTGGCGGATGCCGCTGACGGCGTTGCGGACGTCGTTGGTGACCTTCTCCAGGTTCACGCCCAGCTGGAATTCGATGGAGGTGGTCGACACCCCCTCGTTGACGACCGAGGTGATGTGCTTGACCGAGCCCAGGCCCGCCACCGCATCCTCGACCAGGCGGGTGACCTGCGTCTCCATCTCGGTCGGGGCGGCGCCGGCCTGGACCACCGTGACGGCGACGACCGGCAGATCCACGTCGGGGAAGTTGTTTGTCCTGAGCTTGAAATAGCTCATCGTCCCCGCGATCGTCAGGACGACGAACAGCAGGACGATGGGGATCGGGTTCCTGATCGACCAGGACGAGATGTTCTGAAAGCCCATCGGTCCGATCCTAGCGCGCGGCTGCAGCGGCGGGGGCAGGGGCGGCGGGCGTCGCCGGCTGGGGCGCCGCGGTCGCCGGGGCCACCGTCACATGGTCGCCTTCGCCCAGGAAGCCTGCGCCCTGGACCACGACGCGCTGACCGGCCTGGACTCCCGTGACCGCGACGCGGTCGCCGCTGCGAACGCCGGTCGTGACCGGGACGAAGCGGACGACATCGCCCTGACCCACGACATAGACCCCGGCCTTGGCCTCGCGATAGACGACCGCCGAGGCCGGCACGACCAGGGCGGGCTGATCGCCGACGGCGATTTCGGCGCGGGCGAACATGCCGGGCCGCAGCTGGGCGCCGGGCGCCAGGGAGATGCGGGCCAGGCCCAGGCGGGTCTGCGCATTGACCTCGGGCGTGACGATGCGGACCGAGCCGGTGGTCTGGCCGGCCTCGCTGGAGGTCACGATCGCGGACTGACCGGCGCGGACCAGCGACAGTTCGGTCTCCGGCACTTGGGCGTCCAGCTCAAGCCGGCCGTCGCGCACCATGCGGAACAGCTCGGTCCCGGCGGCGATGATCTGGCCCTTGGTGACGCTGCGGCTGATGATCAGGCCGCTGACCGGCGCGCGGATGGTCGCCTGCGACAACTGGGTCTGGGTCTGGCTGAGGGCCGCGCGGGCGGCGGCAAGATTGGCGTTCGAGCTGCGCTGGTTCGCCAGGGCCGTATCCAGCGACGCCTGGCTGAGGAAGCCGCGTTCCTTCAGCTGCTGCGCGCGATCAAGCGCCGCGTTGTCGCGCGCCACATTGGCCTCGGCCAGCTGCACCTGGGCCTGCTGCTGGCGCAACTGGGCGCGCAGCAGGACGTCGTTCATCTGCACTAGTGGCTGGCCCTGACGCACGTAGGAGCCTTCGTCCACATAGACGGCGACGGCGGTCAGTCCGCCGGTCTCGGCCGCCACCGGCACCTCTTCCCAGGCGGAGACGGAGCCCGAGGCGTTGACGGTGCGGGCCAGGTTGATCTGGGTCACGGTCGCGGCGGTCACGGTCTGGCGCGCGCCGGCCGCCTCCTTGCCGTCGGCCTTCTTGTCGTCTCCGCCGCCGCAGCCGGCCAGCACCAGGACGGCCAGAACGGCCGCACCGGCCAGAAGTGTGGGTCGGGTCGTCTGGAGCACGGAAAAACGTCCTTGAAGAGCGATCAGGCGATGGCTGTTTCCCTTATAGCGTCCAAGGGCCGCGCTCAAAGACAAACGCCATCATTGCCAAGCTGTAATACGCGGCCGTGCTGGCGGCGGATCGTGCCGCGTCTGGTCCCCGGCGCCCGCGCGTGATAGGGGCGCGCGGATGACGACTCCCCCGATCTCGAACATTCGCAACTTCAGCGTGGTCGCGCACATCGACCATGGCAAGTCGACCCTGTCCGACCGCCTGATCCAGCATACCGGCGGCCTGACCGCGCGCGAGATGTCCGAGCAGGTGCTCGACAATATGGAGATCGAGAAGGAACGGGGCATCACCATCAAGGCCCAGACCGTACGCCTGACCTATCGGGCCAAGGACGGGCAGGACTATATCCTGAACCTGATGGACACGCCGGGCCACGTGGACTTCGCCTATGAGGTCAGCCGGTCCCTAGCCGCCTGCGAAGGCTCGCTGCTGGTCGTGGACGCCTCGCAAGGGGTCGAGGCTCAGACCCTGGCCAATGTCTATCAGGCCATCGACAACAACCACGAGATCGTCCCGGTCCTGAACAAGGTCGATCTGCCGGCCGCCGAGCCGGACCGCGTGCGCGCCCAGATCGAGGACGTGATCGGCATCGACGCCTCCGAAGCCGTCCTGGCCAGCGCCAAGTCCGGCATCGGCATCGAGGAGGTGCTGGAGGCTATCGTCACCAAGCTGCCGGCGCCCAAGGGCGATGTGAATGCGCCGCTGAAGGCCATGCTGGTCGACGCCTGGTACGACCCATACCTCGGCGTCGTCGTGCTGGTGCGGGTCTTCGACGGCGTGCTGAAGACCGGCATGCGGGTCAAGATGATGCGCAACGGCTCGACCCACCTGATCGACCGGGTCGGCGTCTTCCTGCCCAAGAACACGCCCGTGGATCAGCTCGGCCCCGGCGAGGTCGGCTTCATCACCGCCCAGATCAAGGAAGTGGCCCACGCCGCCGTCGGCGACACCATCACTGACGAGAAGAAGCCGACCGCCGAGCCGCTGAAGGGGTTCAAGGAAGTCCAGTCGGTCGTCTTCTGCGGCCTGTTCCCGGTGGACGCCGCCGACTTCGAGGACCTGCGCGCCGCGATCGGCAAGCTGCGCCTGAACGACGCCTCCTTCACCTATGAGATGGAAAGCTCGGCGGCGCTGGGCTTCGGCTTCCGCTGCGGCTTTTTGGGTTTGCTGCACCTGGAGATCATCCAGGAGCGCCTGAGCCGCGAGTTCAACCTCGACCTGATCGCCACGGCGCCGTCCGTCGTCTACAAGATCGGCCTGCGCGACGGCTCCGAAATGGACCTGCACAACCCGGCCGACCTGCCCGACGTGATGCAGATCGAGACCATCGCCGAGCCCTGGATCAAGGCCACCATCCTGACGCCGGACGAATACCTCGGCGGCGTCATCAAGCTGTGCCAGGACCGTCGCGGCCAGCAGATCGAACTGTCCTACGTCGGCAACCGCGCCATGGTGGTCTATGAGCTGCCGCTGAACGAGGTGGTGTTCGACTTCTACGACCGGCTGAAGTCGATCTCGAAAGGCTATGCCTCGTTCGACTACGAGATCACCGAATACAAGGTCGGCGACCTGGTGAAGATGTCCATCCTGGTCAACGCCGAGCCGGTCGACGCCCTGTCCATGCTGGTCCACCGCGCCCGCGCCGAGACGCGCGGCCGGGGCATGGTCGAGAAGATGAAGGAACTGATCCCGCCCCACCTGTTCCAGATCCCGATCCAGGCGGCCATCGGCGGCAAGATCATCGCCCGCGAGACCGTCCGCGCCCTGCGCAAGGACGTGACCTCGAAATGCTACGGCGGCGACGCCACCCGCAAGAAGAAGCTCTTGGAAAAGCAGAAGGCCGGCAAGAAGCGCATGCGCCAGTTCGGCAAGGTCGAAATCCCGCAGGAAGCCTTCATCGCCGCCCTGAAGATGGACGAGGATTGAGGGGCCGACCGGGGGAGCGCTAGCATACCGACAACCGAGTTGCCTTTTTGTTCTGTTGGCGTGATAGTCACCAGATGACCGACATCGCTCCTCCGCATCGCCAGTCGTTCGAGTCCATTCGCCATGAGGACGAAGGGGTTGAGTATTGGCTGGCGAGGCAGCTTGCCCCCGTTCTCGGCTATCAGGATTACCGCAACTTCCTGTCCGTGATTGAGAAGGCGCGTGTGTCGGCGGCTGCGGCGGGGCTCGATCCGGCGGACCATTTCGGTGACGTCACCAAAATGGTCGATCTGGGCTCTGGCGCGCAACGCGAGGTCGCCGATGTGCGGTTGTCTCGTTACGCCTGTTACCTGATCGTCCAGAACGGTGACCCGTCCAAGCCTGTGATCGCGGTGGGGCAGACCTATTTCGCCGTCCAGACGCGGCGTCAGGAGATTGCGGACGACCCAGCGTTTGGCGGCCTGTCGGAGGACGACAAGCGATTGATGCTGAGGCGCGAGATGGCGCAACACAATACCGCGCTGGCCTCCGCCGCGAGGCAGGCGGGGGTTGAGACCGGACTGGATTATGCGGTGTTTCAGGACCACGGCTATCGCGGCCTTTATGGCGGCCGGACCATGCGAGACATCCACGCGCTAAAGGGGCTGAAGAAGAGCCAGAAGATACTGGATCACATGGGTTCGACGGAACTTGCCGCGAACCTGTTCCGCGCCACTCAGGCCGAGGACAAGCTGAGGCGAGACGGGGCGAGCACCAAGGCGCAGGCCAACGACATCCACCACGCCGTCGGCAAGAAGGTGCGCCAGACCATCTCGGAATTGGGCGGCGTGATGCCCGAGCGTCTGCCGACGCCGGAAACCAGTATCGGTCAGTTGGAACGGGCCAAAGCCAAGGCGCTAAAGGGGCCTTCGGGCGAGGTCGAGTGATGGATCGCGCGCAGTGGGTTCAGACGGTGGATCGGCTGTTGCTGCGCGACTGGCGTTTATCAGTGGCCGACGCAGGGATTGGCGAGGATCAGCTGGCGTGCGCTTGGCGGAATGAAGAAGACCCGGCGGCGTTCGTGGCGTGCTTCGCGGAGAAGTATGACCTGATCCGGTTCGAACCTTGACCGGTCAGAAGTGGGCTTTCCAAGCCTCGGCCTCTAACGTGACCGACGCTTCCAGCGGCGGCGGCAGGATGAAGAGCCCTGCCGCGGCTGAAAGGTCGTGGAGGCGGTAGAGCCGCCAGTGGTCGGGGCGTTCCTGCGAAACCTCGCGCTCGGTGCGGGTCAGGTAAAAGGGCGTCGTGCGGCCACCTCGGGTGGCCTTCACCTCGATCAGGCGCTCGGCGCCGGTAGGGTCGAAACTACGGATGCCATAGCCGGCGCCGTCGCCGCGTTCTTGGCTGGTCCATTCGATGCGACGCGCGAGGTCGGGGCGGTCGTGCGCGATGAGACGCGCGCGCTCGTGATGGAAGACGCGCTCTTCGCCCAGCAAGCCGAGGGACCGGTTCCGGTGATCGCGGGCTGCTGGGTCGTACTTGCGGACGAGGCGGGCGAGCCCTTCCGGGCGCGGGGTGCGGGCCGGGCCGGGGGGAGGGCTTTCGGTGAGGGTGAGGGGCAGATGGCTTGCACCTGCGTCGTCAAACCTTGACGCGGATTCGGCGACGCCTCGCTCAGACCCAGTCGTTCCCTCCGTCTCGGCGCGAAAGAGCGCCGATCCACCGCCCCATGTCTGCACAACGGGGAGGAAAGAAAAAGCATTGTCATTTAGGATTTCGGGATGGGCGTCTAGGTGGCGGTCGATGGCGTCGAAGATGGCGGCTTGGTAGTTGGCCATGGGGCGGTAACCGCGCACATGGGGCAAGCCCAGCTCGGCTGCGACGGCCGAAATGTTCATGTGCTTGAACTCGACCGAGCGGTGACTTCGGCCGGTTCGCTCCATCAGTGCACGAGCGCGATGCGCTTTGACGAACGGCTCGCCCGCCGCGTCGAGGGCAAGCATGGAGAAATAGTCAGCGACGATGGCGTCGAGCTCGTCGTCCTTCCAATCCGTTCCGGTCTTGCTTGCGTCAGCCACAGGCTCTCCCTGGGGTCGAAGCCAGACGGGTTCACCGGGAATGCTAGGGCTCAAGTTCGCTTCTTGGAACGACGAACGGCGCATCTACCCCTGCACCGTCTCCGTGATGAAGTGCCGGCCTTGGCGGTCCTCGATCTCGACCACCCACAGGTCCGGGTCATACCCCCGCTGGCGGGCGATATAGGCGTCCAGTTCGCTTTCGCTGTCGGACGTGACGGGCTGGATCCACAGGCGGTCGCCGTCGGTGCCGAAGGCTTCGGTGAACAGGCGGGCGGTGCGGGTGGAGGTGTCGTAGGCCTTGACGATGACCGAGCCGGCGCGGGCGTCGCCCTTTTTGACCACGGTCGCATAGGCGCCCTCGATCTGGGCGCGGCGGATCAGGGCGCTGACCCACAGCTCGCTGGAAAGAAGCAACTCGCTAACCCTGCTCGAACACGGAACCCCAACCCTGGCGCGCTAGGGTCGGGGCATGAGGATAGGCCTTTCCCCCCGGCAAGCCAGAGGTTTCCTGTCGGCCGTGCTGATCGCCGCGACACCCGTCGCGGCCTTCGCCGCGCCGCAAGACCGCTTCTATGAGCGCAGCTTCGTGCTGGCCGCCAACGACCGCTGCGGCTTGTTCGAGCCGCAGCTGACCGCCGCCCTGACGGCTGCGGCCTATCAGGCGCGGGGCGCAGCCCTGCGCGCCGGATCCAACGACCGGCAACTAGCCGAGACGGCCCAGCGGGCGCGGGCGCGGGCGAACACGACGCCGTGCGGATCCCCCGATCTGAAGACGGTTCAGGGTAGGGTCCAGACCGCCTTTTCCGGCTGGTCGCGCACGTCGCGGATGGAGTTTCCCGGCGATCGCCGAAAGTGGAGCGCGGACCGCGCGGCCTATGCGCGCCCAACCTGGCGGCTGATGCAGGCGACCGTGACCGGCGCCTCGCCCGTGCGGTTCGGCGTGGTGGGCGGCATGGACCGGCCCGATCAACTGGCCGCCGTCGTGTCCTGGCAGGGGCGCTCGCGGCCGACCGGGGTGCGGGTGGTGATGCGCGACCACACGGTGGCGCCGCGTCCTTGGCTGTCGCACGATCTGCCGCCGGCGGCGCAACGCCGCGCCTTTTGGGCCGCCGGCGTGACCAGCGCCGATACGATGCTGTTGCCCGAAGGCCGCCCGGCCGGTCAGGCCTGGCTGTTCCCCGCCGCCGCCGCCGACGCCCTCTCGGCCCTGGACCCGCGCGAGGTCTTCACCGTCGAGTTCCTGTTCCGCGACGGCAGCATCGCCCGCTCCACCTTCGAAGCCGGCGACTTCGCGGCGGGCCGGGCCTTCCTGGCGATGGGGCAGGTTTAGGGGGCGCGACGCGTCGGATCGGCTTCGCTGGACGTATCCGCTTTTGCCGCCTTCAGGAGGCCACGCAGGGTGAGGGCGAGGCCGAACAGCGCCAGCACCAGCCCGAGCGCGACGACGACAAGGCTGAGTTCCTCGGGGCACCGCGCCCAACCGAACAGGGTTGCGGCAGATCCGATCAGGCTTGGCGCAGTCGTCAACAGCAGTCCAAACAGCCCCACCGTCAGGCCGAGCGGCATGGCAAGCTTCAGCTTTGTGCGCATATCAGGGCCTCAAGACAGAGTGGCATTCTGCATAGATTGCTAGAGATACGCGCGTTTTCTCACAACCCTAAGCTGACGCTCAGGCCTCAACCGTCGCAGGCGGCGCTTCGCTCGGTTGCGGATCCAGCGACCCTGCCGTCACCATCACCGGCAGCCGGATCATCACCGCCGCGCCTTCGCCCAGGGTGCTGTCGATGGTCATGCGGCCGCCGTGCAGTTCGGTCAGGCTGCGGACAAGGGACAGGCCCAGGCCGGTCCCTTGCGCCTTCTGATCGGCGCCGCCGGCCTGTTCGAAGGGGCGGCCCAGGCGTTGCAGGTCCTGCGGCGCGATGCCGACGCCGGTGTCGGAGACGGCCAAATCCAGGTCCGACCCGTCGGCGTCCAGGGTGATGGTGACCGAGCCGCCCGCCGGCGTGAACTTGACCGCATTGGACAGCAGGTTCAGCGCCATCTGCTTCAGGGCGCGGGCGTCGGCGCGGACCTTGATCGGCTCGGACGGCAGGACGGCGGCCAGCTCGACCCCCTTGTCGTCGGCCTGAAGCCGGACCAGGGCGACGGCGGCGGACACGGCGTCGCGGGCGTCGAAGGTCTCCATCGCCAGCTGGTAGCGTTCGGCCTCGATCTTGGACAGGTCCAGGACGTCGTTGATCAGGTCCAGCAGGTGGCCGCCCGCCTGATGGATGGCGTCGGCGTATCCGGCGTAGCGTTCGGGCAGGGGGCCGAACAGCTTCTGGCGCATGATGTCCGCAAAGCCGAGCACGGCGTTCAGGGGGGTACGCAGCTCGTGGCTCATATTGGCCAGGAAGCGTGTCTTGCCGGCCGACTGGGCCTCGGCCTCCACGCGGGCGGTCTCCAGCCCCAGCTCGCGGGCGAACTGGGCCGTGCCGTCGAACGCCTGGGCGATCAGGTGCGGGCGGTCCGTCTCGTGCTGGAACGGGCCCAAGATCATGACGACACGGCGGTCCAGGGCGATGCGCGGCGTGAACTGGACCTCGACCGACTGGCCCGACAGGGCGCGGGCCAACGCTGCGGACACGGCCGGGCGGTCTGGCGCATGCACGGCCGAGATCAGGCCCTGTTCGGTCAGCGCCAGCACCGACAGGGCGGGCGGCGGCGTTCCCCAGGTCGCGACCGCGCGGCCCGACGGATCGAGCAGCAGGGTCAGGGCCGGCTGATCCTCCAGCAAAGCGGCGATCCGGGCGGCCTCGTCCTCGGCTTCGGCCAGGCGACGCTGGCGCGCGCTCCAGGTCAGTCGCATGGCGGCGATGATCGCGCCCATGGCCAGCAGGCCCGAGACGGCGGCCAGCAAGGGGCCTTGCGCCTCCGCCCCGTTCAGCCAGGTCGAGATCAGCCCCGCCAGCAGCGGCAGGGCCACCGCAAAGGCGCCCATCCGGGTCAGACGATCGGCGCCGACGCGGGCATGATGCACGCCGTGATCTAGGGCGATCCCCGCCGCCAGCGGCGTCAGGATCAGGCCGGGCAGGGCGCCGGTCACGCCGCCGGTCAGGCCGGCCGAGGCGGTGGCGGCCAGGATCCAGCCGCCCATGACCGCCAGCCGCAGCCCCACGCTGTCGCGCACCATCAGCACGACGCCGAACACGCCGGGGAAGGCCATCAGCAGCAGGGCGGCCAGTGGCGCGTCCTTCAGCCCGTCCATCATCTGGGCCGCCAGCGCCGTCAGGGCCACCGCCACCGCCCAGATGGCATGCCATAAGGCGACCAGCGGGGCGCCCAACGCCGCGTCGTGCGTCGGGTCGTCCTCGAATCTGGCGTGGGCGTCGGGTTTCAAGAAGGGCGGGCCATGGTTTTCGTCTGCGCCCAGACTAGGGCTGCGGCTGAGTCGGTGCGAGGCCGCTCCCCCCTGAGGCGAACCCCATTGCGGCGTTCACCATGAATATCGGGGGACAAAACGGCCGGTTGTCGTTAACAGCCGCGCGGCCTATCTGGCGGCGCATGACCGACCGCACGCCGCCGACCGACACCCTGGACCAGACCCTGGCCGAACTGGCCGAGGATTTCGACCTGCTGGGCGATTGGGAGCAACGGATCGAATACGTCATCGAACTGGGCAAGGGGCTGGCTCCTCTGGACGAGGCCGACCGGATCGAGGCCAACAAGGTGCCGGGCTGCGCCGCCCAGGTCTGGCTGGCGACGACGCAGGACGACGGGCGGCTGTGGTTCGCCGCCGACAGCGACAGCGCCCTGTCCAAGGGCAATATCGCCCTGCTGCTGAAACTCTATTCCGGCCGCACGCCGCAGGAGATCGCCGCCTTCGACGCCCGCGCGGCGCTGGATCGGCTGGGCCTGCCCTCGGCCCTGACCCGCCAACGCGCCAATGGCTTGAACAGCATGGTCGGCCGCATCCGCGAGGCGGCGCTGGCGGTTCAGTAGTCGGGGGTTGCAACCGCCGGCCCGGCGACCCACGATCGCGGGGTCGTAACCGGGGGCGCGAATGGACCTGCTGAAGATCCTGCGCAGTTTCGAGGAGTTTCTCTTCGAGGCGGTCAGTTGGCTGGTCTTTTATCCCCTGACCCTGTGGCGCATCCTGCGCGGACCGTTGGCGGCGATGGACTATTCGGACCGCGAGCAGAGCGACAGCGAGGAGCGTCGCTACGACGACGCGCTCAGCCCGCCGCTGTTCCTGTTGGCCACCATCGTCCTGACCAATCTGCTGTCGATGGCGCTGCATGTGCCGCCGCCGGCCGAGGCGACCGACCTCAGCCGCATGGTCTATGCGTCCCAGCAGAACCTGGTCCTGTTCCGCTCGCTCGCCTTCAGCCTGATCCCGCTGGTCGCCGCCGTCACCCTGCTGCGCCATGAGAAGAAGCGCATCAGCCGCGAAACCCTGCGCGCGCCCTTCTATGCGCAATCCTATCTCGCCGCCGTCTGCGCCGCCTTCGTCTCGGCGGGCGGGACCATCTTTCAGCGGCCCGAACTGCCCAATGCGGTCGGCGCTGCGATCATGATCCTCGGCGCGGCCTGGTTCGTCATCGTGCAGTCCCGCTGGTTCGCCCGGCGGCTGAATGTGTCAAAGGGGCGCGGCGCCGTCATCGCGGTGCTGGCCCTGATCCGGGCGCTGATCTACCTCCTGGCTATCCTGATCCCCATCGCCCTGATCTGATCGGGCATGACAGGGTGCAATGAGGGTGCTCTTGTCAGCGCATCGCGAAATCTAAGCGAAGGTCTGCTTGCCGGCGCGATGGCCATTGCGGATTTCGACCCGTTGCTGACGTTCGTTAGCGCTTCGCCTTGCGCGCTGATCGCTCCTGCCAAGCGACGCCGCCGAAGACAGCGAGTAGGCCTACGAGAAAGAGGGCGTCCTGTATTATGGGAGCGGCGCCAAGCATCTCCGCTGGCAATCGAGCGGCTAGTAACACCAGCCCTCCCCAGGTCACGGCCCGCGCTACGCCATTCGGTTTAGGTCCTCGACCTTCCTGCAGATCAACCATTGGCTCTCCACCCTGCGTTGAAGATAATGATGCGTAACTTACGCTGTCCACCCCTAGCCGATGTTTAGAACGTTCGCTCACGGCAAGGGTCGCCGAGGTCCGCTTCCCACCCCACACGGTGGTTCGGAAGGTCTGCTTCCGGGCCTTGGGCCGAATGCCCGGTTTCCGGCCTAGTGCCGATGTCGTGGTCCGACCCGTTAGCGACTTTCAGCCTGTCCGCTTTCGGCGAGCAGTGTGGCGGCGTGGGAGTCCCAGAACGCCTCCATGAATGAACGAAACCATCCGCTGTCCATCCCCATCGACCGGCTTCCCTGACGGGGGGTGGCGAACACCAAGCCCCAAGGCGACAGGGGGCCGAACCCGTGCTCGCAGTAGACGATCAGGGTATCTGACTGCGCTTCGTGGTCGAACACGACCCAACCCTCAAACTGCTGGTCGGGGGTTCCGTATTCCCAGTCGAGGGTGATCGGGCGCGGATCGACAAGCCCGTTAAGAACGGCCAGCTTAACGCTGTCCTCTGTGAGGACTGATAGCTCACCGGCTATCAGGCGAGCGAGACCGGCTGCGGATGTCGACATATTTGAAGTCTAACCCCGCAAGACGCCAATGTCGCCTTCCCACCCAAAGCCGACATTTGCCGCGTCCGTTTCCCGCAGTAAAAATTCAGTGCGATCTGTGAACCTCACCCGATCCCATAGTGATCCGCCAGGGCCTGCAGCGCCTGTTTCAGGACGGTCTTGCCCTGGCGGCGGCGTAGGCCGAGGCCCGTTTCGGCCAGTTGCAGGCTGTCGCCGTGGATGCAGATGCAGGTGAGGATGGGGCGAAGGCGCGGGCCGACGGCGGTCAGCGCCTGTTCGACGCGGCGGGCGGCGGACAGGGCGCGGTCGGTCGGCTCCATCCGCGCGGCGGTTCCCGAGCCGGAGGTCGGCAGGGCGTCCCAGCGCATGGTGACCGACGCGCCCTTCGTCGCCTGTTCCGCCTCGCGCCGCAGCCGTTCGCCGGCGGCGGTCTCGGCCGGGGTCAGCCAGGGGCGGCCGGACGCATCCTTGCGCCGCGCCAGCCAGGCGATGGGGCTTTCGCCCAGATTGGCCCGCGCGCGGACCATGCGGCCATCCGGCTGCATCAGGTCGCGCTGGCCCGCCACGAAGCCGGGACGGCCGGGGGCAGGGGATGGCGTCGGGTCCGGCTGGGCGCGTCCCGACCAGCCGCCGCCTGGCCGCACGCGCAGGCCGGGCTGGTCGATCAGGGCGCGAAACTCGGTCTCGGTCAGGGTCAGGCTGATGCGGCTGCGGCGATCGGGCGACAAGCGCAAGGCATAGGCCCCGCCCTCGGCCGACAGCCAGGCGCCGGGCTTGGCCATCAGATCGCGCGCGCGTTCCAGAAGCCGGCTCATTGCGGCAGCTCCAGGCGGGGCGACTGATACAGACCCTGAATGCAGCCTTCGAGGTCGTTCATCAGCTCGTCGAGGCTGCGCTGTTCGCGCTCGTCCTCGACCCAGCGGCAGGCGGCGCCGACGCTGGCGCGATTGACGCCGAAGACGTGGCCGACCCGCTCCATCGTCCAGCCATAGGCGACGTGCGATAGGTACATGGCCAGCCAGCGCGGGCGGGCCGCGCGCGGGTTCATCCGGCCCCGACCGGTCATCTGCGACGGATGGGCGCCGGTGCGCGCCGCGATCAGATGAATGGCCAGCCCGGCCTTGACCTGATCCTCCTCGGTGACCGGCACCCTGTATTCCTCCAGCACGAAACGTTTCCCTCTCACGAACTCTCGACGCCGGCATCATAGGTGGCCGCGACGTCGCGATAGGAATATCATCCTACTGTGCGCCAAAATCGGTCGTGGCGGCTTAACCGCCTTGAGGTTGCGGGCAGCACGTCGTGCGTGAGGGAGGTGAGAGGACGGGCGGTATGTCGGCCGAAACACGGGGGCGCAGGTTGAACATGGTTAATAAATTTCGAATCGTTGACTCCAGCCCCTCGACGCCGATTCGCAAATCAGCCTAGATTCGCCTCAATTGGATGGCGTTAACCCTTCTTAAGGTTTTCACGTCTTAACTTGCGAACAAGGTTACCCGGCCGTGTGTCAGGGTGGTTACCGCAAAGCTTTTGCCTGGAGGGGCACGTATGCGCGTCCTGTTGATTGAAGACGATCACGCAACCGCCCAAAGCATCGAACTGATGCTGAAGTCGGAAGGCTTCAACGTCTATACGACGGACCTGGGCGAGGAAGGCATCGATCTGGGCAAGATCTATGACTACGACCTCATTCTTCTTGACCTGAACCTGCCGGACATGAGCGGCCTGGAAGTGCTGCGCCAGCTGCGCGTCGGCAAGGTCAACACCCCGGTCATGATCCTGTCGGGCAGCCACGAGATCGAAACCAAGGTCAAGACCTTCGGCGGCGGCGCCGACGACTATATGACCAAGCCCTTCCACAAGGACGAGCTAATCGCGCGCACCCACGCCGTGGTCCGCCGCTCCAAGGGTCACGCCCAGGCGATCATCCACACCGGCGAGATCGCCGTGAACCTGGACGCCAAGACGGTCGAGGTGAACGGTCACCGTGTCCACCTGACGGGCAAGGAATACCAGATGCTGGAGCTGCTCTCGCTCCGCAAGGGCACCACCCTGACCAAGGAAATGTTCCTGAACCACCTGTACGGCGGCATGGACGAGCCCGAGCTGAAGATCATCGACGTCTTCATCTGCAAGCTGCGCAAGAAGCTGGCCACCGCCGCCGACGGCAAACACTATATCGAAACCGTCTGGGGACGCGGCTATGTCCTGCGCGACCCGGCCGAGGGCGTCGTCACCGTCGCCGCCTGATCGACCTTCGATCCACCAGTTCGAAACGCCCGCCGGTGACGGCGGGCGTTTTGCGTTGGGAGCCTACTGACGCTTGGCCGGCATGTCGCGGCCGCCCTGGTGCAGGATCAGCCCATCGACGGCGCCGTCGGCGTTGCGGGTGAAGGTGATCTGGGCGTCGACGGCGGTCAGGTAGAAGGCGTCTTCAGCCTCCGCCGTCAGTTCGAAGGCGGGCTGGCCGGTGGCCTGGGCCATCAGCTTGCCGTCCACGACCGAGATCGTCAGGGCGAAGGTCGGGGCCAGATTATAGACCCCCTCATAAGCCTTCAGCACGTCGGGCGAGAGGGCGACGGCGCGGCGTTCGCTGGGCAGGGTCACGGTCCCGCCGCGCGCCAGGGTGACCAAAGCCGCGCCCAGTTTGTCGGGCGCCTCGCCGTTCAGATTGCCCAGGACGATGACGGCGGTCCGGTCGCCCGGATCATAGGCCATATAGGTGTTGAAGCCCTCGATGGCGCCGTTGTGCCAGACCAGACGCTTGCCGTCGGCCTCGGACACCATCAGCCCCATGGCGTAGCCGTTGCGGACCGGCGTGGTCAGGGCGGTCATCGACTGGGCGTTCAGCAGTCGGCCGCTGAACAGGCCCTGTTCCCACTTCAGCAGGTCGTGGGTGGTCGAATACAGGGCGCCGGCCCCGGTCGGGATGGTCATGTCCACATAGTCGGCGTTGACGACGCCGTCGGCGCCCGGCGCATAGCCCGAGGCCCGGCGGGGCAGGATCACGTCGTGGCGGTCGTAACCGCTGTCGCTCATGCCCAGCGGCTGGAACAGATTGGCAGTGACGAAATCGGCGTAGGTCTGGCCGCTGGCCGCCTCGATGATGGCGCTGAGCAGCACATAGCCCGAGTTGGAATAGGCGAACCGGGAGCCCGGCGCGAAATCCAGCGGCCGGTCGCGGAACCGGGCGATCAACTGCGGCAGCGTCGCGGGCCGGGTTTTCTGGGCCTCGAAATCGGAAAAGGCGGTGAAGTTGGGCACGCCCGCCGTGTGGCTGAGCAGATGGCGCGGGGTGATCGTGTCCCAGGCGGCCGGGGCGTCGGGCAGCCAGGTCTTGATCGGCGCATCCAGATCCAGCTTGCCCTGCTGGTTCAGCAGCATGACCGCGACGGCGGTGAACTGTTTCGACAGCGAGCCCAGGCGGAACTTCACATCACCGTCGTTGGGGATGTTCCACTCGCGATTGGCCAGGCCGTAGCCCTGATCCAGAAGGATGCGACCGTCGCGGGCGACCAGGACCGCGCCGGAGAAGGCGTCGGCGTCGCTGGAGGCGCGGATCACCTGATCCATGCGCGCCGCATCCTGGGCGGCGGCCGGGCGGCTGGCCAGCGGGCTGAGCGTGAGGGCCAGGGCGCTGGCGGCCAGCAGCAGAATGGCCGGACGACGGCGGGCGAGGGACGAATGAGGCAAGGGGCGGTCTCCTGAACGCGTCACGCTAACGCTTTCAGAGAGAGGCGGCGAGAGCGGCGTTTGGATGCAGGCGCCGCGTCCCTTTTTGTCAGGGCTGTGGAAAGGTCAGGGTCGCCTCCAGCCCGCCGCCGTCGGCGTTGGCGAGCGTCAAATGGGCGCCGGCGCGTTCGGCCATGCGGCGCGCGATGGTCAGGCCCAGGCCGGAGCCGCCGCTGTCGCGCGAGCGGGACGGATCGAGGCGGTAGAAGGGCTCGAACAGTTTCTCCAACTGGTCGGGCGCCACGCCGGGACCGTGGTCGCGCACGATCAGGCGTACCGTATGGTCGTCGCGCACGGCGCAGACGGCCGCATCGCCGCCGTGGCGGACGGCGTTGTCGACCAGATTGGTCAGGCAGCGGCGCAGGGCCTGGGGCCGGGTCGGCACGACGGCGTTGCAGCCTTGGGTGAAGACAACCGGCTGGCCCGCCTCGGCCGCGTCCTCGCAGATGGCGGACAGTAGCGCGTCCAGATCGACGGGGGTCACGGCCTCGACCGTGGTTTCGATCCGGGCCAGGTCCAACCCTTCGCGGACCAGATGCTGCATGCCGGCCAGGTCGCTGATGAACTGGGCGCGCAGCGTCTCGTCCTCGATCTTTTCGACGCGCAGCCGCATCCGGGTCAGGGGCGTCTGCAGGTCGTGGGCGACGGCGGCCAGCACGCGCGTGCGATCCTCGATCAGGGCCTTCAGCCGGGTCTGCATGGCGTTCAGGGCGGCGGCGGCCTCGCGGACCTCGCGCGCGCCCTCCTCGACCAAGGGCGGGCGGTCCAGATCGTGACTGAGGGCGACGGCGCCTTGGGACAGGCGGTTCAGCGGCCCGGCGGCCAGACGCGACGCCATCCAGCCGGTCAGCAGCACGGCGGCGAGCCCGGCAAACAGCAGGGCGGCGGCCTCGCGGCTGAGCGTCCAGGGGCGCGGGGCGGGCGGCAGGCTGATCGCCACCGGAACCGGCGCGCCATTGACCGGCCGCAGGACCAGGATGCGGCATCTCAGACGATCGGTCGCCGCGCCGCACGCCCCGGCCGAGGCCTCGAACGCCTTGACCGAAACCCCATCCACGCCCCGCCGTTTCAGGGCCTCGGCGACCGCATGGGTCAGGGACGGATCGGGCGCGCCCAGCCTCTGACCGGCCGCATCGGGCAGGCCGTCGGTCAGGCCGGCGGCGGGATCGTCGCTGGAGCCGGCCAGATCCACGATCCTTTCGGCGGTGGTGAAGTCATGGGCCTGCGACAGGCGGTGACGATGATTGAGGCCCAGGGCGGCGAAGGTCACGCCCGCCGCCAGCAGGGCGCCGACCAGCAGCAGAAGGAACAGCCGCGTGGTTTCGGCCTCGGCCCGGCCGTGGCGGGTGCTCACGCGCGCCATGTCACAGGCCCCGCCAGCATATAGCCCAGGCTGCGCACCGTCCGGATCAGGGCCGGGGCCTTGGCGTCGTCGCCCAGCTTCTGGCGCAGGCGGCTGACCCTCAGGTCGATGGCGCGGTCGTCGGCGTCGGCGACCGTGGACAGGGCGCGGATCCGCTCGCGCGACAGGGGCTTGCCGCCGTTCCTGACCAGGGCGTGCAGCAGGTCGAAGTCGGCGCCCGACAGCGGGGCCAGCCGCCCGTCCGGCGCGGTCAGCGCCCGCGCGGCGATGTCCAGCGACCAGCCGGAGAAGTCGGCGTGTCGACCCTCGTTCGTCGTCGCCTCGCCGCCCGTGCGGCGCAGGACGGTGCGGATGCGGGCCACCAGCTCGCGCGGCTCGAACGGCTTGGCCATATAGTCGTCGGCGCCCATCTCCAGCCCCACGATCCGGTCGATGGGATCGCCCCGCGCCGTCAGGATGATGACGGGGGTCTTGGACGCCGCGCGGATGGCGCGACACAACGACAGGCCGTCCTCGTCCGGCAGGTTCAGGTCCAGCACCACCAGATCGACCGGCCCGGCCTCCAGCGCCGCCTTCATGGCCCGGCCGTCGGCGGCCTTCACCGTGCGAAACCCGTGCTGTTCCAGATGGTCGGACAACAGGTTTCGGATCTCGCGGTCGTCGTCGACGACCAGAAGGACGGGGGCGGCGGAGGTCTGGGACATTGGCGTTCGGCGAGCGGGAAGAAGCGCGATCTGTCGTCCTGTCTCATGGCCAAAGCGCGGCGGATACAGTCGGACACAATTCTCTTCGCCGACGATACGCGGCGACATCGACCGGCCCCGAACCGGCCGGACGCGGGTCCGAAACAGTGACTGTCCGACACGAGGCCGGACGCCAAACACACAGAAAGACCCGCCATGAAGTCCTTCCGTTCAACCGCCGCTTTCGGCGCCGCCGCACTGGTGATCCTGACCAGCGGCGCAGCCTTCGCCGGCACCCCTTCGGCCCCGTCGTCGGGCGCTCATGCCCGCCCCGCCGCCTCCGCCCGTGCGCATCATCGGGTCAGCCACGCCCGCACCCACCGCGCCGTGACGCCCGCCAAGAAGAAGTAAGGCCCGACGCCTTGCTGGTCCTGCCGCCGTCCCCGGCCGGCAGGACCCCCGACACGCCTGAGACTTCGACCTTCAAACGAAAGACATCGACATGAAATCCTTCCGCACCGCCGCCGCCGTTTCGGCCGTCGCCTTCGTCGCCCTGACCAGCGGCGCCGCCTTCGCCGGCACGACTCCGGCGCCCTCGACCGCCATGACCGCTCGTCCGGCCGCGACCGCTTCGGCGACGACGCCCGCGCCGACGGCCCGCGCCCCGCGTGCGCATCGCCGGGGTCATCAAGCCCAGGCCCAGACCTCGGTCCAGGCGCCGGCCGCCGCGACCGCCAAGAAGAAGTAAACCGGCCGCCCCCTCCGGTTCGCACAGGAACGCCCGGCTGTCGCAAGACGGCCGGGCGTCTCCGTATTCAGAGGCCTGTCGTCAGGCCGGGGTCTTGAAGCCTGCCGCGAGGGCGGCCGCCATCGGATTCGGGCGGCCGAAGCTGTCGAAGGGCAGGGGCTTGTCGCGGCCATCGTCCTTGTCGCCCTGGCGATACCAGCTGTCGGTGTCGCGCAGGCCCCAGACGGTGAAGGCGAACTGCTGAGCCCTGGGCAGGGCCGCAAAGGCCGAGGCCAGTTCGGTGACGCGCGCGCCCTGGGCCGCGATCCGGTCGGCCTGGCTGCGGAGGTCCAGCCGGTTTTCGGTGCGCAGGGTGCAGTCCAGCTCGGACACATGGATCGGCAGGCCGAACTGGCTGATCTCGCGCATATAGGCGGCGATGACGCCCTCGGGGATGTCGATCCACAGGTGGGATTGCAGGCCCAGGCCTTGCAGCGGACAGCCGGCCTTCAGCAGCCGCTCGACCAGTTTCAGGAACTGCGCGCCCTTGGCCGGCACGCTTTCCTGATTGTATTCGTTGAGGAACAGGACGGCGTCAGGATCCGCGATCCTGGCCTTTTCGAAGGCGCGCAGGATATAGCCGTCGTGGCCGTATCGCGCCGACCAGTGACAGTCGCGCATGCCCGAGCCGTCGTCCAGGATCGGCTCATTGACCACGTCCCAGCTGCGGATCTTGCCGCGATAGCGGCCGGCGACCGTGGCGATATAGCCGTCGAAGGCGCGGTCGAAGGCGGCGCCCGACAGGCCGGCGAACGCCTCCTTGCCCTGCACGTACCAGATCAGGGTGTGGCCGTGCATCGCCATGCCCTCAGCCCGGGCGAAGGCGGCGATGCGGTCCGACCGGTCGAAGTTGGGGCGGTCCAGGCCGTCGGCCAGGATGTACTCCATCTTCATCTCCCACTCAGGCGTGAGTTGGGAGACGTTGGCGCGGGCCAGCGCGATCCAGTCCGGGTCGTCGATCTGGCTGGCCTTGATCGCCGTGCCGAAGGGGGCGGGGGCGATGGACTTCAGCGGGGGGACGTTGGGCGGCGACGGCTCCGCCGAGGCGAAGCGGTCGCAGGCGGCGAGCGCGAACGGGACGGCGAGGATAGCGCGGCGGGTGGGCGTCATGCGTCTCCCTCCAGCGAAGGCAGACCTAG
Organism: Brevundimonas vesicularis NBRC 12165; assembly: GCF_001592205.1. Lineage (GTDB taxonomy): Bacteria > Pseudomonadota > Alphaproteobacteria > Caulobacterales > Caulobacteraceae > Brevundimonas > Brevundimonas vesicularis. Next base: position 22,422 of record NZ_BCWM01000024.1, read on the forward strand.
AAGGCTGCGGGTCGTCAGACCGCACGCTTCCGCAGGCCCAGCTCGTCGAAGGCGGCGGTTTCGCGCTTGGCGAGGGCGATCAGCTGGTTCAGGCGGGTGGTCTCGGCGACGTGTTCGAACTTCTTCAGCTCTTCGAAGGCGCCGGTCAGGGCGTCGCGGGCGCCGGCTTCCTCGGCGTCCAGCACCGACAGGTCGCCTTCGGCGGCGGCCTTCCTTGATTTCCAGCCGTTCAGATAGGCGCCCAGCATCATGCCGGCCTCGGCGTCCATGCGGGCGCGGTTGCGTTCGCCCTCGGCCTCGGCGTCCAGCACGGCGATGCGAAGTTCGGCGCCGGCGCGGCGCTCGGCGATCTCGGCCAGACGCTTCTGCAGGGTCTCGACCTCATAGTTGGAGATGCGGATCAGGGATTGGGCCCAAGCGGTCATCTAAATCATCACTCCCTGATCATGCCTTGGTTCAGGATTGCTTCCAGCCGGGTAAAGGAATCGGAAAGACGCGTCGCATCGTCCTTGTCCTGTCCCAGAAAATCTTCGAGGGCCGGGTTCAGCGCGATGGCCCGGTCCACGATGGGGTCGGCGCCGGTGCGGTAGGCGCCGATCTTGATCAGCTCTTCCATATTGGCATAGGCGCTCAGGCACTGGCGGGCGCGCTTGTTCAACTCGCGCTCGGGCGGGGTCTGACAGCCGGGCAAGGTGCGGCTGACGGACTTCAACACGTCGATGGCGGGGAAGCGCCCACGCTCGGCGATCTTGCGATCCATGACGATGTGACCGTCCAGAATACCGCGTACGGCGTCGGCGATCGGCTCGTCATGGTCGCCGCCGTCCACCAGCACGGTGAAAAGGGCGGTGATCGGCGCCGCCGTCGTGCCGTCGGGTCGGATCGGGCCGGGACCAGCGCGCTCCAGCAGCTTGGGCAGTTCGGTGAAGACGGTGGGGGTGTAGCCCTTGGTCGTCGGGGGCTCGCCGGCGGCCAGCCCGATCTCGCGCTGGGCCATCGCGAAGCGGGTGACGCTGTCCATCAGACACAGGACTTCAAGGTCCTGGTCGCGCAGATACTCGGCGATGGCCATGGTCATATAGGCCGACTGACGGCGCTTCAGAGCTGGCTCGTCCGAGGTGGCGACCACGACGACGGCGCGTTTCAGCCCCTCTTCGCCCAGGGTCTCTTCCACGAACTCGCGCACCTCGCGGCCTCGTTCGCCGATCAGGCCGACGACCACGGCGTCGCAGGTCGCCTCCTTGGCCAGCATGGACAGCAGCACCGACTTGCCCACGCCCGACCCGGCGAAGATGCCCAGGCGCTGGCCCCGGCAGGTGGTGGTGAAGACGTCCATGGCCCGCACGCCCAGGTCCAGCCGCTCGCCGACCCGGCCGCGCGAATGGGCGGGCGGGGGCGGGGCGCGCAAGGGGTAGGGGGCGGGGCCTTGGGGCAGCGGCCCCTTGCCGTCGATCGGCTGGCCGAAGGCGTCGATGATGCGGCCCAGCCAAGCGGTCGTCGGGCGCACGCTGGCGGCCTGGTCGATGATGCGGATGTCGGCGCCGGGGGCCACGCCCTCGACCGGACCGAAGGGCATCAGGAGGGCCTTGGAATCGCGAAAGCCGACGACCTCGGCGGGCAGGGGATCGTGGCCGCGTCGACCGATCTCGGCCCGGGCGCCGACGGCGAGGCGCGACAGGCCGCCGCGCGACTCGATCAGCAGGCCCGACACGCCCGCGACCTTGCCGGTCACGACCAGCGGATCGATCGCTTCGACGGCGGCGACGAGATTGCGCAAAAAATCAGACCCCAGGAACAGGTCTCAACAGATGCGGCAACGTGGTTAACGACCGATGAAGCGCTGCTGCAACGCGGGGGATAAGGCCGCGATTATTGCGTCTCGATTGCAACTCAAACGTGAAACGGTTTTTCAACTAATTAGGCGGCTAATCTTGCAACCGAGGCGGGCGGGGGCCGGCCGACAGCAAAGAGGTTGTGACCTATGTTCGCGCGTAAACCGAAGTCGTCGGACATGCAGGACCGGCTGATCGATCTGGACGGCAAGATGGCCGCCATCGGCCGGTCGCAGGCGGTGATCGAGTTCAACCTGGACGGCACCATCATCGACGCCAACCAGAACCTTCTGACCACGATGGGCTATAGTCTGGACGAGATCCGGGGCGCCCACCACAGAACCTTCATGGACCCGGCCGAGGCGGCGTCGCCCGACTACGCCGCCTTTTGGCGCGAGCTAAATGCGGGACAGTTCTTGGCGCGCAAGTTCCGCCGCCTGGCCAAGGGCGGCCGCGAGGTTTGGCTCCAGGCCTCCTACAATCCTGTGTTCGGCCCTGACGGGCGGCCGGCCAAGGTCATCAAACTGGCCATCGACATCACCGCCGACGAGCAGGAGGCCGCGCGCCGCGAGGCCGAACGGGTCGAGGCGGAAAGCGCCCAGACCCTGCTGGTCGACGCTCTGGCGGGGGTGCTGAACAAGCTGTCGGCCGGCGACCTGACCGCGCGGATCGATGCGCCGGTGAAAGGCGACCATGTGCGGGTGCGCGACGACTATAATGCGGCGGTTGAAAGCCTGCGCCAGACGATGGGCCAAGCGTTGCGGGCCGTGTCGGGTCTGAGGGGCGGGGTGGGCGAAATCTCCAGCGCGTCCGACGACCTGTCGCGCCGCACCGAACAGCAGGCCGCCAGTCTGGAAGAAACAGCGGCGGCGCTGGACCAGATCACCGCCACGGTGAAGCGCAGCGCGGACGGCGCCAAACAGGCTTCGGCCGCCGCCCTGGGCGCGCGCGCCGAGGCGGATCGGTCGGGCGAGGTCGTGCGCCAGGCGATCGCGGCGATGGACGGCATCAAGCGCAGCTCGACCCAGATCAGCGACATCATCGGCGTGATCGACGAGATCGCGTTCCAGACCAATCTCTTGGCCCTGAATGCCGGGGTCGAGGCGGCGCGGGCGGGAGAGGCGGGACGCGGCTTCGCCGTCGTCGCCTCCGAAGTGCGGGCGCTGGCGCAGCGCTCGGCGGAAGCTGCGAAGGAGATCAAGACCCTAATCACCACCTCGGGCCAAGAGGTCGCGCAAGGGGTCAAGCTGGTCGACGAGACCGGCGCGGCCCTGTCGGCGATTGCGGTCAAGGTGGCGGAGATGGACGCCCTGGTCAGCGAGATCGCCGCCTCGGCCCAGGAACAGGCGACGGGCCTGAGCCAGGTCAATACGGCCGTCAACCAGATGGACCAGGTGACCCAGCAGAACGCGGCCATGGTCGAGGAGACGACCGCCGCCGCCATGAGCCTGAAGTCCGAAACCGAACAGCTGGCCCTGCTGGTCGAACGGTTTGAGACTGGCGAGGCGCCGGCTCAGGCCCGCGTCAATGACCTGTCGCAGGCCGCCGCCCCCGTCCCCCTGGCCCGCGAACGCGCCCGCATCCGGGCCTTCGCCAGCGGCGGCGCGGCTGCGGCGGCGTCGAACGCGGGCTGGGAAGAGTTCTAGGGCGCGCTCGGCTCCAGCTCGATTTTCGCCTCCCGCGTCGTCGCGATGGCGCCGACCGAGGCGGCGACGATGGCGGCGATGGCGAGCCATTGCTGGCCGGTCAGATGCTCGTGCAGGATCACAAGCCCGGCCAGGGCGCCGACCGCCGGCTCGGCGCTGAGCACCACGCCGAAGGTGCGTTTAGGGATGCTGCGCAAGGCGACCATTTCCAGCGAATACGGCAGGGCGCTGGAGAAGATCGCCACCGCCACGCCGGCTAGGATGATGGCGGGGTTCAGCAAGGCGGCGCCCGCATGGGCCACGCCGAACGGCACGACGACCATGGCCGCCACGCTCATGCCCAGCGCCACCGACTGACCGGCGTGCAGGTGCGACAGCCGCTTGCCGAAGACGATGTACAGCGCCCAGCACAGGCCGGCGAAGGCCGCCAGCGCCATGCCGATGGGATCCAGCGCGCCGGCCCCGGCCTTCAGCGGCAACAGCAGGCCCAAACCCACGACCGCCAGACCAATGCAGGCGAAATGAATGGGCTTCCTCGAATGGATCAGGGCCAGGGTCAGGGGCCCCATGAACTCGATGGCGATGGCCAGACCCAGCGGAATGGTGCGCAGGGCCATGTAGAAGCTGAGGTTCATCGCCCCCAGCACGACGCCGTAAAGCGCGATGGCGCCCAGGTCCGCGCGGGCCAGACGGAACCGCCAGGGCCGGAACACGGCCACCAGCAGAACCGCAGAAATCCCGACGCGATAGGCCGAGGTCCCCTCCGCCCCGATGACCGGAAACAGCGTCTTGGCGAAGGAGGTGCCGCACGCCAGCGTCACCATGCCCGCAAACAGCGCCAGATAGGGGATCAGGCGCGCCGCCAGCGGCGAGTTCAGATGGGTTTTCAGGGCCAGCGACGTCATGGCGTAAAGCTAGCGTAACGCCGCTTGCGCTTCCCGGCGATTTTCAGCTTGAATGCGACGGAAATCGTCAATGGAGGCTCCGTAATGACGAATTTCGTCACGCTCGACGATTTCGACCATAAGCTGCTGATGCGGGTCCGGCGCAATAATCTGGAGCCGGCGCGGGTAACGGCCGAGGCGGTGGGCTTGTCGGAATCCGCCGTCCTGCGCCGCTTGCGTCGCCTGCGGGCCGAGGGCGTCATCGCCGCCGACGTCGCCGTCATTGATCCCGCCCGGGTCGAGCCGCGCATCGTCCTGCATGTCCAGGTCGAGATGAACACCCAAGATCGTAAAGTCATGGACGCCTTCCAGCGCGCCATGAAGGCCAGTCCCGAGGTCCAGGGCTGCTGGGACGTGACGGGCGAAACCGACTATCTGCTGACCGTCGCCGTCCGCTCCATGCAGGACTACGAGGCCTTCGGCATCCGCGAACTGGTCCCCGAAAAGGGCGTGCGCGGCTTCAAGAGCATGATCGTCATCCGCGAGGTCGTCGGCTTCGACCCCGGACGCGCGGTGCTGGAGCGCTAGGTCGCCGGGGCCTCGACCACCAGGATCGCGCCGACGCTCTGGGTTTTGTTTTCGATTGTGCCGCCGATCTGGCGGACCAGGCTGTCGATGACGCGCATGCCCAGGCTGCGGTCGCTGCGGGCGGCGATCACATCGAAGCCCTTGCCCTGGTCCGCCACGGTGACGGTCAGGCGTCCGTCGGCGATGCGGCCTGTGACCGAGACGCCGCCGCCCTCGGGGCCATAGGCGTATTTGATGGCGTTGGTGACCAGCTCGTTCACGATCAGACCGAGCGGGATGGCGATGTCGGCGCCCAGCGGCGCATCGGACGCCTCGCAGGTGACGACATGGCGGTCGCTGCCGGCGTCGATGGCCTCGCACAGCTGGCACAGGAAGTCGGACAGGATCACGGTCTGGACGTCGGCGCCGCGCCACAGCTGATCATGGACTTCGCTGATGGCCTGGATGCGCGATCCGGCCGTGGCCAGAGCGGCGCGCACCTCGTCGGAGGCCGCGCCGCGCGCCTGCATCGACAGCAGGCTGGAGACCAGGGACAGGCTGTTCTTGACCCGGTGGCTGACCTCTCGCGTCAGAAGGGCCTGATGTTCGATGGCGGCCAGAAGCCGCTGCTCGGTCTGCTGGCGGGCGATGGCGGCGCCGACGACGGCGGCGAAGGCGTCCAGGAACAGGGCGTCACGGGCGTCGAACTGACCCTCGTCGGGGCTGTCGACCTCCAGCACGCCCCAGGGTTCGCCGTCCAGTTCGGGCCGGATCAGGACGTTGATGGCGCGCCGCACGCCGTGGTCGGCCAGAAGCTTGGGCGTATGGAAGCGCTGTTCGTTCTCCAGATGGTTGGAGATCAGCGGCTTGCCGGTCTGGAAGGCGTAGCCGGCCGGCGAATCCAGCTCGACGCCCAGCGAGGCGTGACCCTCGACCTCGCCGCTCCAGCCCACGCCGGCGACCAAGACCAGCCGGTCGCGGCTTTCATTGTGGATCAGCACCTTGGACAGGGGCGTCTCCAGGCCGTCGGCGCAGACCACGCAGGCGGCGTCGAGCAGGGCCTGACGATCGCGTTCGCGCAGGGCCACCTCGCCGAAACGCGCCAACAGCGATTGCTGCTTCAGGCGATAGCGCAGCTCGTCGGCGATGGAACGGGTCTCGGGCGTCGGCGCATCCTCGACCTTGGGCGCGACGGGATCGTCCATCTGGATCTGGGTCTGTGCCGCCGTGTCGGCCCACACCTCGGCGACCAGTTCGGCGATCTCCGGGGTCAGGCCGGGGTCGGAGGGCGGGCGGGTGTGGGGCAAGGACGGAAATCTCGGTTCGCGCGACGGCGACATATAGGCTGACATAGCCGCTCTGAAAGGTTTGCGCAGAAATCATCGCGCGTCACCCCTTGCGTGGGGCGGCAAGAGCCATGGTCATCCGTATCCGTTTCGCGCCAGTCCGGTCCCTGCGGCGCTAAAGCGTTCGCTGGAAAAACAGGACAATCTCGCGATTGAGATCCTTGTGAAAATCAGCGCGGTCGAAGTGTGGCGTCGGCGTGCAGATCTGCGGCGCCTCGGCCGCCAGGGCCGGCGAGCAGGGCGGCAGGAAGTCGTAATGACCTGCGCCTTCGACGCGGTGATACTCCGGCGCGGCGCCCAGCCGGTCGCGGATCGGCTCTACATTATAGGGCGCGGGCAGAATGTCGTCGGCGCCCGCCTGCCACAGCTGAACCGGAATGCGCACGGCGGCGAGGCTGTCGGACGTGAAGGAAAAGCCCAGGGCCGGGGCGGCGATGACGGCGGCCTTGATCCGGTCGTCCTTCGCACGCGGACGCCAGGTCGACAGGTCGATCCCCATCGCGTCCAGCAAGCGGCAGGCGAAGAAGCCGGGATGGGCCTGGCAATGGTCGCCGATGGCCGCCGCGTCCGAGACCCCGCCGATGGCCGAGGTGACCGTGAAGCCGCCCGCCGAAAAACCAAAGGCGCCGATGCGGTTCGGATCGACGGCGACGCCGCCCGGCCGCGAGCGCCAGTCGCCGGTCATATAGTCGATCAGGCGGCTGAGCTGGGGCGCGCGATTGGTCAGTTGGGTGGAGCGGCTCATGTCGCGATAGTTGTCGCCGGGATGGGTCAGGGCGGCGACCACGAAGCCGGCGTCGGCCAGGGCTCTGGCGGTGTCGGCATGGCTGCGCAAGCCGCCGCCGTTGCCGTGCGAGATGACGACCAGGGGCGCGGGCCGGCCATCGGCGGGACGCGCCGGCAGCCAGACTGCGGCCTCGACCGCGCCGTCCGGTCCACCGAAAAAGGTGAAGACCTGATCGGGCGCCTGCGGATCGGTCTGGGCGCGCGCCGGGCCTTGGGCTTGTGGCGCGGTCGCCTGCACGGGCGATGCGGCGCCGGCCAGAAGGATCAGGGCCAGGCTGAGGCCGGCGGTCAGGTTTTGGGGCGGCGAGCGATGGGGCATGTCGGTTTCCGTTGGTCGAGATGACCCGCTGTTCGGGGCAAGACGGAGCGAGCGCCAGCCGCATTTCGCCAATGGGCGAACGGGTGCGTGGACGGGCGAAGGGTTCGACGATAGTGGGCTGACGAGGGAAGGGACGATGACGCAGAACGCCGCTGACAGACTGAATACGCCGCGCGCCTGGGCCGTCGATCTGGCGGCCTGCGCCCTGACGGGGGCGGTGTTGGGCGCGGTCGGTCCCTTCGGCAGCTTCTTCAACGACGGGCTGGCGGTGCGGATCGGCTATTGGACGGCGGTTTTGGTGATTAGCGGCGCGGTGTTCGGGGCTGCGATCCGCTGGGCCTGGCCCAGGATGCGCCGCAGACGCGTGTCCATGCGGTTCTGGCTGCCCATGCTGATCGTCGTCGCCAGCGGGCCGACCGCCTTGATCAGCCGGATCATCGCCGTGGTCCTGTGGCCCGGCATTCGCCAGCGTGTCGGCTGGATCGAATGGTATGGACAGGCTCTGCTGATCGGGGCCGTCTATGTGGCGCTTTACGCCCTGTTACGGATGCGGACGTCCGCTGCGGCGACGCGAGCGGGTGAAGGCGATCCGGGCTTCGCGCGCACCCTGCCCGCCGGGTTGGGTCGCGACCTGATCTGCCTGCAGATGGAGGACCATTATGTGCGCGTGCACACGACGCGGGGGTCGCAGCTTGTGCTGATGTCGCTGTCGCAGGCCGTGGCAGGATTGAAGGGCGTCGAGGGGCTTCAGACCCATCGCTCGTGGTGGGTGGCGCGCGCGGCCATCGTCGGGGTCGTCGAGGACGGCCGGAACCTTCGCCTGGCCCTGACCGGCGGTCTGACAGCGCCGGTGTCGCGCGCGCGGGTGGCCAACCTGCGGGCCGCCGGCTGGCTTTAGGTCAAGGGTTCTGACGATCGTTCGCAGAAATCATCGCGCGTCACCCCTTGCGTGGGGCGGCAAGGCCTTATCTGTTGCGGGCCACAGATTCACGGAGACCTTTTCCATGACCGACTTCAGCTATGACGCGTCCCGCCACCTGAAGAAGGGCCGGGGCAAGGTCTATGACTCGATCGTCGACACCATCGGCGACACCCCCATCGTGCGTCTGCCGCGTCTGTCGGCGGAGTACGATACGAAGGCGACGGTGCTGGCCAAGCTGGAGTTCTTCAACCCGATCGCCTCGGTGAAGGACCGGATCGGCGTGGCCATGGTCGAGGCGCTGCAGGAAGCGGGCAAGATCGATCAGGACACGGTGCTGATCGAGCCGACCAGCGGCAACACCGGCATCGCCCTGGCCTTCGTGGCGGCGGCCAAGGGGCTGAAGTTGACGCTGTGCATGCCTGAAAGCATGTCGATCGAGCGGCGCAAGATGCTGGCGCTGCTGGGCGCGCGGCTGGAGCTGACGCCGGCCGAAAAGGGGATGAAGGGCGCGATCGCGCGGGCGCAGGAACTGCTGGAGACCACGCCGAACTCCGTCAGCCCGTCGCAGTTCGAGAACCTGGCCAATCCCGCCATTCACCGCGTCACGACGGCCGAGGAAATCTGGAACGACACGGCCGGGGCGGTGGACATCGTCGTCGCCGGCGTCGGCACCGGCGGCACCATCTCCGGCGTGGGCCAGGCGCTGAAGGCGAAGAAGGCGTCGGTGCAGTTCATCGCCGTCGAGCCCGAGGCCTCTCCGGTGCTGTCCGGCGGCGCGCCCGGCCCACACAAGATCCAGGGCATCGGCGCCGGCTTCGTGCCCGCCATCTATGATCCGTCGGTGGTCGATGGGGTCGAGCAGGTGTCCAACGACGACAGTTTCGACATGGCCAGAAAGGCCGCGCGGGTCGAGGGCATTCCCGTCGGCATCAGCTCGGGCGCGGCCCTGACGGCCGCCTTCCGCATCGCCGCGCGCGAGGAGAATGCGGGCAAGACCATCGTGGTGATCATCCCGTCCTTCGCCGAACGCTATCTTTCGACCGCGCTTTTCGAAGGGCTTTGAAGGGAGCATGATTCACGCTTTTTGATGCCGCCGCCGCGCGGCTTCGTCAAAAAACGATCACGCTCCAAGCGGAGCCTTTAGGCCGTTCGCGTGTTCGATATCGGACGCGCGTGCGGCTCCGCTTGGGATGAGGGACGGCGCGCGGCGGATCAACAACGCCGGAGCGTTTCATGCCTGTCGCCGCCCTTCGCCTGATCGCCGTCGCCGGGGCCTCGGCCCTGGCGCTCGCCGCCTGTTCCAACAACGACGACAAGGCGGCGGTCGATCCGTCGATGTCGCCCGAGCAACAGGCCGCAGCCGCCGCCAACACCCCCGTCACCGCCCAGCCGCGCCAGATCCGCAATGTGCCCGTGGATGTGCAGGGCGTGACCGATGTGGGCGCTACGGTTCGGGTCAAGAACGTCGATCTGGCCGAGGACGCGACCATCCTGGACGTCAGCATCTCGTTCGCAAGCGACATGACGAACAATGTGCAGATGGCGACCAACGCCACCTATATCGAACTGCCCAACGGCCAGAAGCTGCGTTTAAAGCCGCCCGAGGGCAATCCGAACATGAATATCGTCAAGGGCGACACCATGAATGGCCGCCTGGTCTTCATGGGCGCGGTGCCGGCCGGGGTGAACCAGATCTCGGTCGTGTTCAACGAAGGCTCGACGTCGGACAGCATCATCGGTCCGTTCCTGCGCATGACCATTCCGCTGACCGCCCAGGCCGCCCAGAACCCGACAACCCAGAACCCGACGAGCGGAGCGGCCGGATGACGGGACGACACGCGCCCGCCATGGCGGCGGCGCTGTTGGCCGCGGGCCTGACGCCCTGCGTCGCCTCGGCGCTGACGGTGCGGCTGATGAGCGGCAGCGCCATCGGCCTGCGCTCAACCTTTGAGAAGGACATGGCCGCGCCCCGGTCCACCTTCGCCAAGTCGGGGCCGGACAGCGCGCTGGAAAGCGTGTTCGTCTCGTCCGAGGTCGCGCCCGAACGGGTCGAGACCACCCGCAGCCTGCTGAGCGAGCTGAATGCGCGGCGCACCGACGGGGTGATCGTGATCGACCTGCCGGCCGATGTTCTGTTCGACTTCGACAAGGCGACGATCCGGGCGGACGCCGAGCCGGCCCTGACGCGGGCGGCCGAACTGCTGAAAAGCTATCCGCAGGCCTCGGTCAGCATCGGCGGCCATACCGACGCCAAGGGCGACGACGCCTATAACGAAGGGCTGTCGCTGCGCCGCGCGCGGGCGGTGGCGGCGCGGCTGCAACGCGAGGCCGGGCGCACCCTGGGCGCCGAGGGCTTTGGCGAGCGGAGACCCGTGGCTTCCAACGTCAAGCCGGACGGCTCCGACGATCCCGACGGGCGTCAGAAGAACCGCCGCGTCGAGATCCGCATCACGCCACGCGCGGGAGGCTGAGCATGGCCTTGATCCCTTGCCCCGCCTGCGGGCGTCAGGTGTCTGAGGCGGCGGTCGCCTGTCCAAACTGCGGCCATCCGATCGCGGGTGACGCAACGCGGTCGTCGGGCACGTTCAAGGAGGCCCTGACGCGGCCCGATGCGGTCAAGAGCGGGATCACCGTCCTGGGCGTCTTCGTCGCCGCGCCGTGGATCGCGCGGGTGCTGGCGGTCATCGCCTTCGTGATCCTGGCCATCGTGGTGGTAGTCAACAAGAGCTGATCCGGCTCACGCCCGGTTAACCGCTCGCTTCTAAGGTGGGGGGATGGGCGATCTGGCAGCCATGATCGGGGAAGAGGCGACGCCGCCGCCGCTGCGTGCGCGCCGGGCGCTGCTGAAGCGTCTGGCCGACGTCGTGTCCCTGCCCGCCAGCCGCATCAACGCCTTTGAGCGGGCGGTGACGGGCGACCTGCTGGTCGAGATGCTGCGGCTGGCCTCGCACGATGAGCGCAAGCGCGTGGCGGCGCGTCTGGCGCCGCTGGCCGAACTGCCCAACAGCGTGGCGCGCATCCTGTTGCGCGACGATCCGGATATCGCCGGCCTGCTGATCGAACAATGCGCTTCGCTGAGCGATGCGGACATCGTCGGCTGTGCGCGCGACGCCAGTTTCGAACACCGGATGCTGCTGGCCGTGCGCCGGGGCCTGTCGGAGATCGTGACAGAGACCCTGTTCTCCTTCGGCGAGATGGAGGTGATCGAGGCGGTGCTGCACAACACGACTGCGCGCCTGTCGCAGCTGGGCATCGAGACGGTGGTGGGCCTGAGCCGCCAGTCGCCGGGCTTGTGCAGCCCCTTGCTGAAGCGGCCCGAGCTGAGGCCGTCGGGCGCCTATGTCATGTTCTGGTGGTGCGCGCCCGAGGATCGCCGCACCATTCTGCAACGGTTCGCCGTGTCGCGCGAAGTCATGCAGGAGGCGTCCGAGGACGTCTTCGCCATCGCCAATGACGAAAGCTGGTCCGATCCTGTCGCGCGCAAGGCGCTTCAGTTTATCGAGCGCCGCCAGCGCAATCGCGCCGCCATCGAAAAGAGCCCGTTCGACAATCTGGAACACGCCGTCATGGTCGCCGCCAGCGATGGCCTGACGCGCGAGACGGCGTCCGAGATCGCCTTCCTGGCCGGGATCAAGCCGCTGACGGGGGCCAAACTTCTGGGTGATCCCGGCGGCGAGCCGCTGGCGATCCTGTGCAAGGCGACGGGGATGTCGCGCTTCGATCTGACCAATCTGTGGCGCTCGATGCGGCGGCCCGAGACGACGGCGGACGGCAAGATCCATCCCGACTGGGAGCGTGTGCAGATCACCTATGAAATGCTGGCCGTCGATCGCGCCCAGACGGTGCTGCGTTACTGGAACTGGTCTTTGTCTTCGGCCCTGACGCCCACGCTGTTGCGCGCCATTCGCGACGGCGAGGATGACGCCGTCGATGAATATTCGGCGCCGGAGCGGGCGGCGATGATGGTGCTGGCCGAAGACTTCGGCCGATAGGTCTGATCACTAAAGCCGAATGCATAGACGTGCATATCGCACCGCTTATACGCGTGTTTGCTTTCGCGGCGAAACAACCCTATGACGCTATTGGGGTCGTTCGGTTGGAGAATCAGCCGAACTCAATAAATCAGGAAAGCGAAGCCGATAATGGAAGATAAGCCCGAACTGCTGGAGATGACCGCAGACATCGTGTCGGCCTATGTCGGCAATAACTCGGTCTCGGCAGAGGCCCTGCCTGCGCTTATCGCCAATATTCACGCCGCCCTGTCGGGTGTGTCGAACGGTCCGGTCGAGGCCGAACCTGAACCCAAGGAACCGGCGGTGCCGATCCGCAAGTCGATCGCGCCCGATTTCCTGATCTGCCTGGAAGACGGCCGCAAGTTCAAGTCGTTGAAGCGCCACCTGCGCACCAAATACGACATGAGCCCCGAAGAATACCGCGCCAAATGGGGTCTGCCGAAAGACTATCCGATGGTCGCCCCGAACTACGCCAAGGCGCGTTCGGAACTGGCCAAGTCGATGGGCCTGGGCCAGGGCGGCCGCAAGCCCGCCCGCGCCGCCGGAACCCGCGCGAAGAAATAAACCGAACCCGTGTTCGGTAACGAGACGCCCGCTTCCATCAGGAGGCGGGCGTTTTTGCTTTGGGGGCGCACGAGCATTCTCCCTCCCCGTAGCGGGGCGGGTGGTTGAGGCGCAGCCGCAGCCGGGTGGGGACGGCAGGGCGACGTCCCACGGATTTGTCTTTGATCTGATGAGTGCGCCCGTGCCGGGCCGCCCCCACCCGGTCGCTGCGCGACCACCCTCCCCCGCAGGGGGGAGGGAGAAATCATTACTGCTTCAGGCCGCCTGGGCGGTCCGGCGCATGCGCCAGAAGCGCAGGGTGCGCAGGGCTGCGTCGCGGGTCAGTTCGCCGTACAGGCGGCCATAGGCGGCGGCCTTGCCCATCGGGTTGTCCTCGGCCCCCAGTACGGCGACGGCGTAGGTCAGATAGACGGCGCGGTCCATGTCGGCCGCCTTGCAGACCACCGACAGGGCGTCCAGGTCCTTGCGCTCGACGATGCCGCGCGCGGTGTGGAAGTCGATGTCGGCCAGCTTCGACAGGGCGATCAGGAAGGGCGTGCGGCCGTTGGAGCGCAGGAAGCGGATCAGGGTCTGAGGCGTCAGCTGGCCGGCGGCCTGAAGCTCGTCGATATAGGCCAGGTTCTCGGCATAGTCGGCCGGCAGGGCGCCGTCGTCGGTGGCGACGCGGGTGCGGCCGGCCGCGAGCGCCGCCTCCAGCAAGGCCGGGTCCATGCGCGCGTTCTGTTCCAGGATCTGGTGACGCAGCCGGGCCTCGACGACGAAATACATCTCGTTCAGCAGGTCGGCGGGCAGGCTCTGGCGCTCGACCGTGGCGGCGTGCAGGGCCGGATTGGCCTTGGCGCGCTCGATGGCGGTTTCGGAGGCGGCGCGCGACAGCTGGGCGCCGTCGTTACGCAGCAGGGTGTTCAAGGTGTCGTCGTCGCCGTGCTCGACGATGACGTCGGAAACCGCCTCGGACACCGTCGCGCGGCCCGAGACGGCGCGCAGATGGCCCTGGCTGCGCTTGCGGACAACCTGGATCAGATCCTCGTCGGTCAGGACGGTGGAGGCGCGCAGAACCTGTTCGGCGACCTCGATCTCGTCGTCGGCAAAACGGCGGATCAGGCTGTGGGGGGCGTTGGGAGCCTGGGCGAAACGGGCGGCCAGTTCGGCGCGGACCGCGACCTCCATCTCGGCCGACAACTTGGCCAACACTGTGCCGTAGAGCGCGGTTTCGTTTGCGTTGGGCGAAGGCGCGCCGAAGAAGTGGGCCGTCAGTTCACGCAGCAGCAGACGACGCTTCTCGCTGGACTCCTCGCTGGCCAGGGCGATGAGTTCGGGTAGGCGCGAGCCCTTGATCTCGGCAGGTTCGATCACGGCGCGATCGCTCATGGCAGGTTGTCGGCTTCAGTCTGGGGCACGGCGCGCAGGGCGCCGTTGGCGTTGCGGATCAGGGCAGGCGGACCGTCCGGCTGGGCCAGGTCGCTGGATTGCGGCGTCTGGGCCATTTGGGCAGGCATGGCGTCGAGATAGGTCTGCTGCGGCGCAGGGATGGCGTCGGGGTGACGGCCGGCCTGGCGGTGGACCGAATAGTAGCGGGCGCTGTTGTCGCCGGCTGCGGGCGTCGGGGCGGCCTGACCGCTGGCGGCGACGGCGGCGGCGTCCAGCGGCGCGCCGGCCTGGGGCCGTTGCAGGCGATAGATGGGGGCGTCGCGGCGCGGGGCCATCGGGTCGGCGACCGCCGGCTGGGGCGCGGGCTGGGGCTCGGCCTGCGCGGCCTGTTGCGGGACGGACACAGGCTCGGCCTGCCTCTGAGGTTCAGGCTGAGGTTGAGGCGCGGAGGCTTGCGGCTCCGGAACATAGGGCGAGGGCGCGACGCGCGTCGCCGTCGCCTGCGCTGGGGCGGTTTCGACGGGTGCGGCCTCTACGGGTGCGATCTGCGCGGGCTCGGCCGGCGTCGGCGCACGCTGGGGCATCCAGGCGCTGGCGGGCGTCAGGCCGTTGCTGCGCGGCGTGGCGGTCGAGGGGGCGGGCGACAGGCGGGCCAGGGGGATGGCGCCGGGCAGGGTGCGATTGGCGGCGGTCACGGTCGGAGCGGGGGCCTCGGCCTGGATGATAGCGGGCGTCGGGTTCGCACGGGCGGCGACCGGCGGCTTGCCGGGCCAGGACAGGTAGCGCAGACCCGACGCGTTGGTCGGCGCCTGTTGCGCCACGGCGGCGCCGGCCGCCAGATTGACGGCGGTCAGGACGATCGAAACTGCGAGGGCGCGGCGCACGGCGGCTCTCCGGAGAGGAATTCCAGCGCACACACTAGAGCTCGGACCCTTAATCCCGCGCTAATGTGAAGCCAGGATTCGACAACGACCGCGTGTCAGCCGCGACCGGGCAGATAGTTGTCGGTGAAGGCGTCGCGCCAGTTCAGACCGGCCTCGTAAACCCCGGCTTTCGAGGTCACGTCGAAGAAGGCCTGCCAGCGTTCCTCGGTCAGGGCGCCCAGGCCGTAAAGCGCCGCGTCGCCGCCATCGACGATGGCGTAGTCGCGCAGGCGCTCGCGGGCCTGATCCAGCACAGCCTGGGTCATGTCCGGGTTGTCCTTGCGGATCAGGGCGTCGGCGGCCGAGGCGTCGCCCCGAATATAGTCGCGCCACCCTTCCGCCGAGGCGGCGATGAAGCTGCGCAGCGCCGCCGCATTGTCGCGGGCGAAGGCGTTTGGCGCCAGGACCATGGCGGCGTAGGAGGGATAGCCCTCGTCGGCCAGCAGAAAGACGCGCGGATCGAAATCGGCCGCCTGTTCGATGGCGTAGAGATCGCTGGTCAGATAGCCCTGCTGCACCGCCCGCGCATTGGCGATGAAGGCGGCGGGGTCATAGGCGAAGGGGCGCAGCTGCTCGTCGGTAAAGCCGTATTTGGCCTTCAGCCAGACCCAAAAGGTGCTGATCCCGGCCTCGGACAGCAGGAAGGGTCGGCCGGCCAGATCGGCGATGGTCTCCAGCGCCGCGTCGGGATGGGCCATCAGGACCTGCGGGTCCTTCTGGAAGAAGGCGGCGACCGCCTTCACCGGCGCGCCGGACGCGACCAGATTCAGGGGGATGAAGCTGTTGGAGCCCATGCCCAGTTCGACCGCGCCCGAGGCCAGCAGTTGCGGTACGTTCACGCCGGGGCCGCCCTGGACGATCTGGACGTTCAGCCCGCGCTTCTCATAGGCCCCGCTGGCGAGCGCCTGATAGAAGCCGCCCTGTTCGGCCTGGGCGCGCCAGTCGGTGGCGAAACGCAAACGCACCCGGCCCTGTTCATCCACCGGCGCCTCGGCCCGCCCGCAGGCCCTAAGCCCGATCGCCCCCGCCGCCACAGCCGCCCCGCCCGCGATCAGCGCACGGCGACGGGTCAGCAGGCGATTCCCCAACAAGCTCATGCCCCTGACTTACGGGGCGATAGGGGCCTTGGGAAGGCGGGGCGTCAGCTTGCCATGCCCTGCGATCAATCGTTGTGAACAGCGACAAGCCCTTCATTGAACGGCGAGTACCAGATACGACCGTAAAGAACGTTCAGGGAGCCAGTCGTGAGGAAGATGATGTTTGCTGCTGCCGCGACGTCGGTTTCGCTAAGCGCATGCAGCCAAGGCGTCGAATATTCTACTTACTCCCGCGACATTGACTGCTTCGTTGCGTATACCCGCGCTGTATCCTTTGGGCCGACACGCGTCGCTGTAAGGCATCAGGCCTACTACATCGGAAGGCTGGAAGCCGGATCGCCGGGGTGGGGTCAGAAGCTCGCGGATAGCGGCCTTTGGGATGCCAATCGTGAGAGAATAAGCGCGTCCGCCCGACAATGTAGTCAGATCGCTGATGCAGAGCTTCAGCACGGCATCGCGGAGGGGGCTGGTTGGGTGACGGACTGATGCCAGTCGATGTGGTCGTCGTGGGGCCTTCGACTAATCAGAAAATCGGGCGGCGGTTGAAGTGAAATCGGCGCCCCAATTGAGCGAGGGGACGAAGCGTGCGGGCGGACCCGTCAGCTTCGTCCCCTCGCCAAGTCCGGGTTGGACTTGGCCGTTCGGGTCTGGACCTTGGCGTCAGCGTCGTTTCGGGCGAACCCGAAAGGGCGGTCGGCTGTATCCTGTCGCGCTCCTGGTCTTCGGCGTCCCACGGCATTGCGTCCGCGTCGTCCGTCGATCCCGATCCGGTTCTCCTGTCTGCCGTCGATCCGAAGACCGTCGAAGACTGGAGCCTGGATCCCGCCTGTCGCACGTTACGATCCGAAGATCGCCCGAAGCGCCGGGTCGGAGAGCCGGGCCGGTTCGCTGGAGGTCCAGGTCTCCCTGGATTTCCGCAGCCCCGTGTCCCTTGGCCTGTTGACGTTCGGACGAAACCGGCTATGAGGCAAGCGCCCGAACTCGCCCCAGTGTGCACGACTGGCCCGGCGGCGGTGGACAAGCCTGTGAACATCGGTGGACGGATCAAATTCGCGATTGCGGATCAGCATCTTGTCTTGTCCACAGAAACGCGGCGATAGAGCCCTATGTCCGGCGTCGGACACATTGCGCTGCAACCGTGCGGCGCGCTTTGGGTTCTGTGATCAACGGACAAAAGTCCTTGGGGGAATTCGTTGTCCAACACCGGCTCTGACCACGCCTTGTCGATCGGCATCAATCGCAGCCAGCTGGCCCAGATGTTCGCCCATGCGCCGGGGTTCATGGCGCTGGTCACGGGGCCGGATCATCGGTTCGAGCTGACCAATCCCAACTACCAGAAGGTGATCGGCCACCGCGAGGTGATCGGGCGCACGGTGGGCGAGGTGCTGACCGATGCGGTGGCGCAAGGCTATCTGGATCTGCTGGACCAAGTTTACCGCAGCGGCGAGGCGCACCGGGCCGACAGCGCCCTGTACGCCGTTCAGGCCGAGCCGGGCGGCGAGGTCGTGGACCGTTACGTCGATTTCGTCTTCCAGCCGCTGAAGGAAGACGGTCGGGTCTGGGGCATTTTCATCCAGGGGATGGACGTGTCGGATCGCCACCGGGCGGACCAGGCGCTGGCGCTGAGCGAAGCGCGATACGGCGCCCTGTTCGCGGCGATGGCGACGGGGTTCTGCGTCATCGAGATGAAGTTCGACGCGGCGGATCGGCCGGTCGATTACAGGATCGTCGAGGGCAACAAGGCCTTCGAGGAGATGACCGGCCTGGTCGACCCTTACGGCAAATGGGTCAGCGAGATCGCGCCGGGGCTGGAGCAGCACTGGTTCGATCTCTACGGCGGGGTGGCGCGGACGGGCGAGCCGGTCCGTTTCGAGAACCCGGCCGACATCTTCGGTCGCTGGTATGACGTGCAGGCGCTGAGGATCGGCCAGCCGGGCGCTTGGCAGGTCGCCATCCTGTTCAACAACATCACCGAGCGCAAACAGAGCGAGACGCGTCAGAACGCGCTGCTGGAGCTGAACGACGCGATCCGCGACCTGACCGACGCCGGCGACATCGCCCAGGCCTCCGCCCAGGTTCTGGCCCGCACCATGGGCGTGAGCCGGGCCGGATACGGCACGGTGGACACGGCCGCCGAGACCATCACCATCGCCCGCGACTTCAACCAGCCGGGGGTGAGCAGCATCGCCGGCGTCCTGTCGTTCCGCGACTACGGGTCCTATATCGAGGACATCAAACGCGGCGAGACGGTGGCGATCGACGACGTTGCCCACGATCCCCGCACGGCGGATACAGCCGAGGCCCTGAGGGCCATCAGCGCCGGGTCGTTCGTCAACATGCCGCTGATGGAGCAGGGGCGGGTCGTGGCGATGGTGTTCGTCAACCATGCGACGCCGCGCCATTACACCGACAGCGATCTGCGCCTGATGCGCGACGTGGCCGAGCGGGTTCGCACGGCGACCGAGCGCGCCCGAAGCGAGGCGGCCCTGCGCGACAGTGAGGCCCAGTTCCGGGTCTTCGCCCAGGCCACGCCGATCCAGATCTGGGCCAGTTGGGCGGACGGGTCGCTGTATTGGTTCAACCCCCAGGTCTATGCCTACTCCGGCCTTGCAGAGGGCGCGTTGGACGGCACGACCGGGTGGGGCAACATCGTTCATCCGGACGACCTGGACTGGGCGTCCGAGCGATGGGTCCAGGCCCTGGCCAGCGGCCAGGTCTATGAGAACGAGTTCCGCATCCGCCGCCACGACGGCGTCTATCGCACCTTCATGGTGCGGGCCGAGCCCGTCCATGACGAAGAGGGGCGGATCCTGCGCTGGGTCGGGTCCAACACCGACATCGAGGACCTGCGCCGCCAATCGGCCGAACTGGCGCGGTTCAACGAGACGCTGGAAGAACAGGTCGCCGAACGCACCAGCGCCCTGATGCAGGCCGAGGAGGCGCTGCGCCAAAGCCAGAAGATGGAGGCGGTCGGACAGCTGACCGGCGGCATCGCCCACGACTTCAACAACCTGCTGGCCGGCATCAGCGGCAGCCTGGAACTGATCACCAACCGGATCGCGCAAGGGCGTCATGCCGAGGTGGAGCGGTTCACGGTGGCGGCGCAGGGGGCGGCGAAACGCGCGGCGGCCCTGACGCACCGGCTGCTGGCCTTCTCGCGGCGTCAGACCCTGGATCCCAAGCCGACCGATCCCAACCGCCTGATCCGCGGGATGGAGGATCTGGTGCGGCGCACGACCGGGCCGGGCATCGAGGTCGAGGTGGTCGCCGGCGCCGGCCTGTGGCCCGTGCTGATCGACGCGCACCAGCTGGAAAACGCGGTGCTGAACCTGTGCATCAATGCGCGCGACGCCATGCCGAGCGGCGGGCGTCTGACGATCGAGACCGGCAACCGCTGGATCGACGCGCGTACGGCCAAGGCCCAGGATCTGGAGCCGGGCCAATATGTCTCCATCTGCGTCAGCGACACCGGCACGGGCATGGCGCCGGAGGTGGCGGCGCGCGCGTTCGAGCCCTTCTTCACCACCAAGCCGCTGGGCGAAGGGACGGGCCTGGGCCTGTCGATGATCTATGGCTTCGTGCGCCAGTCGGGCGGGCAGGTGCGGATCTATTCCGAGGCGGGCGAGGGGGCGATGATCTGCCTGTATCTGCCGCGCCACTTCGGCGAGGTGGACGACGCCGATCTGATCCCCGAGGTCGAACAGGCCCCGCGCGCCCAGGCCGGCGAGACGGTCATGGTCGTGGATGACGAGCCGACGGTACGGATGCTGGTCGCCGAAATCCTGCATGAGCTGGGCTATCAGTGCATCGAGGCGTCGGACGGCGTGGCGGGGCTGAAGTTGCTGCAATCGGGCGCGCGGATCGACCTGCTCGTGACTGATGTGGGTCTGCCCGGCGGGATGAACGGGCGTCAGATGGCGGATGCGGCGCGGATCGATCGGCCGGACCTGAAGGTGCTTTTCATCACCGGCTATGCCGAGAATGCGGTGGTCGGCAACGGGCACCTGGATCCCGGCATGCACGTCATGACCAAGCCCTTCGCCATGGAGGCGCTGGGCAGTCGGATCCGCGAACTGATCGAGGCGAGCTAGAGCCGGGCGTTCAGCCAGGTGCGGATCGCCTTGCGCGCGCCGCGCGCGGCCGGGCCGCCGAAATGCAGGAAGCCGTGCGGGGTCTCGGGCACGCGGATCAGGTCGGCGTCCGAAGCCTCGCCCCAGCGAGTGGCCATCAACAGACTGTCCTCGAACAAAGGGTCCTGCTCGCCGGCGAGGAACAGGGCGGGCGGCAGGCCGGTCAGGTCGGCATATAGGGGCGAGACGTCGGGCTGGCGCAAGGCCGCCTCGTCGCGATCCGGCGCCAGGCGCGCCAGATCGGCCTGCATCGTCGGGCCGTTGAACAGCAGGGTCTCCGGCCCGGCCGAGCGCACGCTTTCGGTGCCCGACAAGTCGAAGACGCCGTAGGTGAAGACGCAGCCCTTCACCAGGTCGATCAGCCCCTGGTCGCGCAGGGCGACCGCGGTCAGGGCGGCCAAATGCCCGCCGGCGGATTCGCCCGCCAGAAACAGGGTCGAGGCGCCCAGTCGATCGACATTCGTGACCGTCCAATAGGCGGCGGCCAGACAGTCGGCGATGGCGGCGTCGATATAGATCTGACGCCGTTCGGACAGCAGGCGATAATCCACCGAGACGACGCAGAAGCCGTGGTGGGCCAGATGGGCGTTCAGCCGGTCGTTCAGCCCGGCGCTGCCCAGCACCCAGCCGCCGCCGTGGATGTCCAGGATGACGGCGCGGGGCGTGCCCGTCGGATGCAGGATGCGTAGAGGAACGGGGTGATCGCCGTCCGTCTGGACGATCTCGACCGTCACGCCCCGTTTCTTGAGACGCGGGGTGGTGACCCGCCCGGCGGCCGCGTCCAGCCACAGCGACAGCCGCTGGCCCGCATCGATCCGCCAGCCGTCGGTGCGCAGACGGGGCGCGCGGGCGAGGACGGCGTTGATCCGCCGCACCGCCGCCTGCTGGGGCGGGGCGAATTCGACGAGATGGCTGCGCAGGGTCATGAAGCTTGAGTGTGCAGCGGCGGCTTTGGTTTCAAGAGGGCAGACTGTCACCCTTCGCGTAAACCCTAGGATGACGTCGTCTCCTGGGCGTTTAGGGGGCGGGGTTGGGAGACGCTTAGCCTGCGCAGAACGGCCTATTGTCGTGCGTCTTGATTGTGGGCTGACCGGACCGAAATGGACACGCTCGCATAATCCGAGCTGGCCCATGACGGCCAGTTGAGCGGGATCGGTTCTCGCGCTTCAGTTTGGATCTGAAGGTCACCGCCGCGTAGCATGCCTGTGGGGTCGCGGTTTAAACCATGCGCCTGTGCAGCCGTGGCCAAGGATTCGATGGCGTCGGGCGTAGCGGGTCCGTTGACGAGGATGCTGCACTCGTCGCCGCCTCGCACATCTATCGTGCCCTGGGTTGGGTCGGCCAGGACTTCCTGAATAAGGATCGCTTCAGGTTCTATGCGCACCACCTCCGCATAGTCGGCTTCACGCCCTCGCATCAGTCGTGGGCATAGATCAAAGACGGTCAGGATCAACGCTTCAGAGAGAGGCCGCAGCTGCCTTTGTCGCTGGGAAAGACCCATTTGACCGGCTGGACCGCCCGTGGACATCACGAAAACGGAGCCCGACGGGTCTTCATCCGGCAAATCTCGCCAGCGACTGACCTCGATGAGGCGGTCACTCTTGCGCCACATGGCGTTCACGACAGCCCATTGCGATTCTGCGGTCGGAAGTCGTTCCCATCCCTCTTCAGACAAGGTGTGCAGGAGGGCGGGGATGGCGGCGAGTCCGGCTGCATCCAGCTCGATACTGCACTGCTCGTGAGCGGGGGCGTAGGTCAGTTTGACGTCCGCGCCATCCGAGGTCGTCAGGGTGCGATAAACAGAGACCTGCTGCCTCGAAGCCGCAGCGCAGTCCTCGAGAGCCAGCTGCGGTAGCAGGGTTGCGACAGGAACGGCCATCGGCTCCGAAGTCGCCTGAAGGGCGAGGACGGCCGTCGCGGCGCCCATCCAAAACGATTGCAAAACAAACATGCTCAGCCCTGCCTATTCGGCGCTGTCGTAAGCGCCCGCAACCCCAAGGAGAGAGTATAACGCCTAACTCGCCAGGGCCGCCTTCTTCTCTTCCAGTTCCAGCCATTCCAGTTCGGCGGATTCCAGCTCGGCGCGGGCTTTTTCGGCAGCCTTCATGGCGGCGTCGAAGGCTTTGGGGTCGCGGGCGTAGAGGCCGGGGTCGGCCAGGGTCGCGTCGTGTTTCGCGATGGTCGCGGGCAACGCATCGATCAGGGCTTCCAGCTCCTTCAGGCGGTGGGCGTCCTTGAAGGAGAGTTTGGCGGTCTTCTTGGGGGCGACGGCGGGCGGGGGCGCCTCGGCAGCGCGCTGGGCGGCGGCCTTGTCCTGGGGGCGGGGGTTCGAGCCGGGCTGGAGGAAGCCGGGGTTCTGGCGGATGAAGTCGGTCCAGCCGCCGGGAGTCTCGACGATATCTCCGCGCCCGTTCAGGGCCAGGGTCGAGGTGGACAGCCGGTCGATGAAGTCGCGGTCGTGGCTGACCAGGATCAGGGTGCCGTCATAGCCCTCCAGCAGCTCTTCCAGCTTGTCCAACGTGTCCATGTCCAGGTCGTTGGTCGGTTCGTCGAGGATCAGCATATTGGCCGGCTTGGCCAACGCCCTGGCCAGCAGCAGGCGGTTGCGCTCGCCGCCCGACAGGGTCGAGATCGGCTGGCGCAGCTGGGCCTCGGAGAACAGGAAGTCCTTGGCGTAGGCGGCGACGTGTTTGGACACGCCGCGCACCAGAATGCTGTCGCCGCCGCCCGGCGTCAGGGCGTCCCACAGGGTCATGTCCGACTTCAGCCCCTCGCGCGACTGGTCCAGATAGACCGGCTCGAGGTTCGCGCCCATGCGCACCGTGCCCTCGTCGGGCGCCAGTTCGCCCAGCAGGGTCTTGACCAGGGTGGTCTTGCCCGCGCCGTTGGGACCGACGATGCCCAGACGATCGCCGCGGATGATGCGCGTGGTCAGGTCCTTGAACAGGGTGCGGCCGTTGAAGCCCTTTGAGACATGCTTGATCTCGGCGACCAGCTTGCCCGAGGTCGAACCGGAATCGACGCCGAGATACAGTTCGCGCGGCACGTCCTTCATCTTCTCGGCCCGTTCGGCGCGCAGCGCCTGAAGCGAGCGGGCGCGGCCCTCGTTGCGGCTACGGCGGGCAGTGATGGAGGAATAGAAGGTGGCGGTCTCGCGCTCGATGGTCTTGGTCAGGCGGCGCAGGGATTCGGCCTCTTCCTCCAGCACCTTGGAAGACCATTCGTCGAACTCGACGAAGCCCTTGTTCAGGGTGCGGACCCGACGGCCTTCCAGCCAGTGGACGGTGTTGGTGACGCGGTTCAGGAAGGCGCGGTCGTGGCTGACGACCAGCAGGGCGAACCGGGCCTGGATCAGCTCGTTCTCCAGCAGTTCGATCGCCAGGATGTCGAGGTGGTTGGTCGGCTCGTCCAGCAGCAGCAGGTCGGGTTCTTCGGCGAAGGCCTTGGCCAGCGCCGCGCGGCGGGTTTCACCGCCGGACAGGCCTTGGGTCGACTTCGTCGGGTTCAGGCCGAAGGTCTCCAGCCAGCTTTCGGCCGTCCAGGTCTCGGCCTCGCCCGATGACGCATAGTCCAGCAGGGTCTCGCCGGTGATCACGGGCTCTTGCGGCACATAGGCGAAGCGGACGGCGGACTGGATCGAGCGGTCGCCGCTGTCCGGTTCGATCAGGCCCATGACGACCTTCATCAGGGTGGACTTGCCCGCGCCGTTGCGCCCCACCAGGGCGGCGCGGCTGCGCGGTTCGACCGCGAGGTCGACACCGTCGAAGAGGGGGCGCTGGCCGTCTTGAAGACGGACGTCCTTGAGTGCGACGAGAGGGGGTCTGGCTGCCATGTGACTTTCGATCCTCTCGGGCGACGCCGGAGAGGGAAACCGCGCACAGCGCGGCGGAGGGGGCGGAAACGGGTGTGATCTAAGGGGTTCAGGCCCATTTCGCCACTGGAAAGGCGATACGAGCCGCAGGCTGTGGATTTGCGCCCGGGCGTCGGGCCGGGCTATGGGCCTGTCATGAGCATGATCACCTGGGCCGCGCTGCTGGGCGCCATCGCGCTGGAGGTGGCGGGCACGACGATGCTGCAGTCCTCGCAGCAGTTCACGCGGGCCTGGCCGACGGCGGGCATGGCGGTCTGCTACGGCCTGGCCTTCTATCTGCTGTCGATCGCCTTGCGGCAGATGCCGGTGGGGATCGCCTATGCGATCTGGAGCGGGCTGGGGGTGGTGCTCATCTCGGTGATCGGAACGGTGGTGTTCCGCCAGCGGCTGGACCTGCCGGCGATGGTTGGGCTGGCGATGATCGTCGGCGGAGTGGTGGTGATAAACCTGTTCTCCAAGACGGTCGGGCATTGATTGAATCCTCCCCTGCGAAGCGGGGGAGGGGGACCGCGAAGCGGTGGAGGGGGCGAAGGCGCGAGCCGCATCGACCCTTTTCACACCCAGTCCGTTTCC
>NZ_BCWM01000025.1 GCF_001592205.1 Brevundimonas vesicularis NBRC 12165
GAAACGGCGATAGGGGGGTCTGCATGTCCCCCCTGTTTGCGTTTCAGTCACCATTGTTACGCCATACTTAAGTCAAGCTGGCGCGACGCTTGCAGCAGCCTGGGCGCGGCGGCTCGCGACGGGAATCTCAAGCCGGCGTCAGACCGATCTTCGGGGGAAGTAGCACAATGTCTTCATCGTTCAGCGTTCGCAGGGGCAGGTCTATCGCCCTGATGATCGGCGTGCTTGCGGTTGCACTTGTGATCATGGCGATCGCGGGTGCCGCGTGGGCCATGCGCGTGTCGCCGATGGTGTCCGAACTGACCACGACCGGCGCCGGATCGGCCGCCCGGATCGAGGTGGGCAATGTCGGGTCCGTCGCCTTGCCGTTCGAAACACGCATCACGCGCATGGATATCGACGCCAACGGTAATGTGACCGAGACGGACGCTGACGACGACTTCCTGGTCTTCCCGCCCCAAGGGCTGGTCCCGGTCAATGGTCGTCAGGTGGTTCGAGTTCAATGGGTCGGCGATCCCAAGATCGAGACCTCCCACGCCTATTACCTATGGGTCCGCCAGCTGCCGGTCGCCACCGACCCGACCGCCACGCCCGAGAGCGGCGGCGCGGTGTCGGTCCAGGTCCTTTACACAATGAAGGCGTTGATCGTCGTGGCGCCGCCTGGCGCCGAACCGAAAGTCGAGGTCGTCTCGGTGACGCCCGCCCTTGTCAGCCCGCCGGCGCCCGAGATCGATCCCACCCTCACCAACGGTCAGGCCGCGCCTCCGCCGCCCGCCGAACCCGGCATCGAGATCGTCGTGTCCAACACCGGCAAGCGCTATGCCTTGATGAGCGGTGCCACTTGGATCGTGGAAGGCACGGACACCGCCGGCCAGCCTTTCCGCCGCGAGTACGACAGCGGTGAAATCTCCAAAACGGTTGGCGTCGGTTATCTGGCTCCCGGTGGCGGCAAGAGAACCTTTAAACTGCCCACTGGCACGGCGCTGGATCCCGCCAAGCCCGTCACGTTGAAGTTCGGACGATGAGAGCGCTGGGGGGCGTCTCGGTTCTTGCACTGGCCTGGGGGCTGGCGTGCGTTCCGGAATCATCGGCGTTGGCCGCCGTCAGGGCGGCTAACGCGGCTTACCAACAGGCGGCAGAGGATGCTACGGCGGCTCTTAACCGAGCCAGTCTGGCGGCTGGCGAAGCCGCCTCCGGCGCTCAAGCCATGCAGGCGCCCGCCCAGCCAGCGCCCGCCCCAACGGTGGCCGGGCCTACGCCCGAGGCGCCGGCTCCGGTCGAGCAAACGCCGTCGACTGCTGCTGCGCCTGCCGCACCGCGCGAACGTCGCGACATCAACCCCTACGATCGCGACATCCCGATGACGGTGCCGCTGAACTTCAACAGCCGCGTGCTGGGTGAACTTCCGGTCGTGTTGACGCGTGACGACCGTTTCATTGTCGACACAGCGGGGTTCAAGACGCTGATCGATCCCCTGCTGACCCCGGAAGCCCAGACCGAACTCGCGACGCGGCTGCAAGGCGTCACGTCGTTTGCGCCGGAGGAGATCAACGACACCGGCATTCAGCTGGACTATGATCCGGAACAGTTGGCCGTTCTGGTCTTGCGCATTGATCCGACGAAGCGGACGGTCGAGTCGCTGTTTCGCGGCGGCAAGCCGGAAACGCCGGGCCTGCCGCCCGAACCCTTCAGCGCCTATCTTAACAGCAACGTCTCGATCCAGCGTCGGGAATCGACGGGCGATGTCAGTAAGCCCAGCGTCTTCCTGAACGGCGCCATCCGCTACAAGCGTTTGGTTTTCGAAGCCGACGTTCAGGGCCGCGAGGATCTGTTCACCGGCGAATACAATGTCGAGCGTCGCTACGCCCGGTTCGTCTTTGATCAGCCCGAAGACTATCGCCGTTGGTATCTCGGCGATCTGGAACCCGAAATCCGCGGTCGTCAGGGCTTCTCGCAGCTCGGCGGGGTCGGCGTGTCGCGCCAGCGTCAACGCTTTGACTCGTTCCGCAACAATGTCCTGGCCGGCGGCCGTCAGCTGGTGCTGCAGGAAGCCTCGACGATCCGTGTGCTGAGAAACGGCGTGTTCGTGCGCGAGTTTCGCCTTGATCCCGGCCAGTACGACCTGACCAACCTGCCGCTGGAAACTGGCTCCAACGACATCCAGCTGGAAATCCAGAACGACTCAGGCCGCGCCGAAACGGTCGCCTACAGCGCCTATCTGGACGCCATCGAGCTTGAACCGGGCGACTACGAATACGGGGCCTATTTCGGCGCCATCAACAACGGCATCTTCGGATCGCCCGACTATTCCGAAGGCGAACTGGCCTTCACCGGCTTCTGGCGCAAGGCGTTCGAGAACCGACCTGCTGTGGGCGTCGGCTTCCAGGCGTCGCAGGACGCCCAGACCTTGTCGGGCCAGAGCCAGTTGATCCTTCGCAACGGCGCGCGGGTTCGCTTGGACGCCGCCGCCAGCAACGGCGACCCCGGCGTCGGCTACGCTTTTGCGCTGGGTTACGACCACGTCGTCGATCTGGGCGAGACCTTCGATAGCTGGACCGTCGTCGCCGACTTCACCTCGGAAGACTTCTCCTCCATCGGCAATCCGACCGGTCAGAACCCGACGTCATGGGTGTTCTCCGGCGGCTATTCGCACCAGTTCTCGCAGGACTGGCTGGCGAACGTCAGCGCCTCCTATCGGATGAGCCGAAGCGATCTGATCGACGATTCCTATTCGATCAACGCGACCTCCACCTACCGGTTCGCGCCGGAATGGAGCGCGCAGGTCGGGCTGGAGTACTCCGACTTCGGCGCCAGCTTCGGCGGCTTCCAGTCCGGCGGCTTCGGCGCGACCTTCGCCCTGATCTGGCAGCCGCGTTACGATCGCCGTGTCGAAGGTCGCTATAACTCGGCCCGCAACAGCGGCAGTGTGCGCGCGCAGCAGTCCAGCGAGAACCGCGTCGGTTCCTTCGGCTATTCGCTGGCCTCCACCTATGACGATGGTCCCGCGACCGTTTCGGGCCAGGTCGATTATGTCGGCAACCGCTTTGACGCCAGCCTGAGCCATACGGCGTTCGGGCGGGACTTCTCGAACATTACGCAGGAGCAGATCACCAATCTGCGCTTCGGATCGTCGATCTCGACGACCGGGGGCAAGGTCGCTGTGGGCCGCAACATCTACGACAGCTTCGCCATCGTCTATCCGCACAAGAGCATCGACGATCATCCCGTCATCGTCGGCGACAGCTTCGAAGGCGGTCGCTACACGGGCCGCAGCGGCCTGCTGGGCGGCGCGGTGGCGAACAACTTGACTGCCTATGTGAACCAGTCGGTGCGTTATGACGTGCTCGACGCGCCCTTGGGCTACAACATCGGCGACGGCATCGCGCGCGTCCGTCCGACCTACAAGAGCGGCTACGCTATCCAGGTCGGCAGCGCCAAGTTCGTCAGCGCGCTGGGCCGTCTGGTCGGCAACCAAAACCGTCCTGTGTCGCTGATCTCGGGTCGTGTGACGCCCCTTGATGATGCGAACGCACAGCCCGAACTGTTCTTCACCAACTCGGTTGGACGGTTTGCGGTGCAGAACCTGGAGCCGGGCAAGCGCTATCGCGTCGAACTGTTCTCCACGCCGGCGCTCGGGTTCGAGTTTACGGTTCCCGCGGACAACGAAGGTCTGCTCGATCTCGAGACAATTACCGTTCCGCTCGACGTGCCCGAAGCCTGAGCCCAAGACTTAGCCGAGGAGGCTGAAATGTCCCGTAATCGTACATCCGCCCTGCTCCTGGCCGCCGCTGCTGCGACGGCGACCTTGATGGCGGCCGCGCCCAGCCAGGCCGCGCCGGGCTGTCAACTGGTGATCGAATCCGGCGCCGATCAATGGATGATGCGCTACGAGCCGTTCGATCAGGACGTGGCCGTGCAGGAATTCGATGTCGCCGTGGTGAACCAGGGCGACGGACCCTGCACCGCCGTCAGCCGCGTCGAACTGCGCGGCGAGCAGTTCGGTCTGGTCAACGAAGCCGGCGCCCAGCGCATGGCCTACGCCCTGGTCGACGAGCGTGGCGGCGCGGATGTCACGCCGCGCGCGGGCCAGAGCGCGCGCCGCATCGGGGTGCGGCCCCTGAACCTGGCGGCGGGCGAGCGGGGTCTGATGCGCTTCTCCTTTACCGCCGCCCCGGCTGAGACCCTGTCGGCGGGTCTCTATTCCCAGAACGCCTTCATCAATCTGGAAACACCGGACGGCCGACCGCTGGCGGAAAAACCCGTCACGCTCAGCCTCCAGGTGCCTTCGGCCGCCGTCATGGGTCTGAAGGGCGAGTTTCGTCGTAACGGCGGCACACCGACGATCGACCTGGGGGAACTGACCCAAGGTGTTCGGCAACTGCGCACGACCCTCTATGTTCTGAGCACGGCCGGATATAGCGTCTCGGTGGCGTCGCAGAACCAGGGCCGCCTGCGTCAGGGCGCAAGCGAATGGTATGTGCCCTATGGTCTGGTGCTGGGCGATCGCGACATGGACCTGTCGCGCGGCGGTCGGGTCGATGTGGTGTCGCGTCGCGCGCGGCTGGACGACTATCCGCTGACGATCAGCGTCGGCAGCACGACCGGCAAGCGCGCCGGCGATTATTCCGACATCCTGACCTTCACGGTCGCCGCACTTTAAGCGCCGTCGCGAAACAAAAAGAGGCGGGGACGTTGCGCGTCCCCGCCTCTTTTCAATTGGGATGAATATGGTCGTCGATCAGATCGGCTGAATCGTCAGGGCCAGGATCAGCGGCTGTTCCAGTTCGACGTCGTCGAAGCGATAGGAGACCGAACGGATCGTCGCGATGCTGGAGCGGCGCAGGGTCTGCATGCCGGACTTGTCCAGATCAAACGTCCGGTCACCGTAGAACATCACCGCCTTTTCGGTCAGCGACAACGGGCGATACTGGGCCGAGACGGTGAAACCGCCGGGGCTGTTGCAGGCCTCGACCACTTCTCCAGAGCGACCGGCGGCGGCCAGGACCGGCGAGGTGGGCTTGACCCAGCACGCGACAGGCACGGTGGCGCGAAGGCGATAGGTGCCGCCTGCGGTCGGCCCGGCGAAGGCGGGAGCGGCGGCGGCGACCAGGCCGAGCCCGAGCGTGGCGGCGGCGAGAGCGCGAAGGATACCTTGGGTCATCTGCGGTTCCGATCTGCACATTGCAGAGGAACACTAGAACGCCGCGCGTTAAGGTCACGCGAGCGAACACGCCTAACGCGGCTTAACCTTGATCGCCGACGTTAATGCGTCGGAAAGCATGATGATGTGCACAGGAATACTGAAGCGGACCCGGCCTAATCTCTGATTTAGCTCAAGTCGCGCCGGACCTATGCGGTCTGTTCGATGACTGCCACCGCTTCATTCTCACGCGCATAGCGCTGGGCGATGATGGTGCAGGCGAACAGCTGGATCTGGTGGAACAGCATGATCGGCAGGACGATCAGCGGCACCGCGTGACCGGCGAACAGGATGCCGGCCATCGGGATGCCGGTGGCCATGCTCTTCTTGGAGCCGCAGAACAGGATGACGATCCGGTCGGGCCGATCGAACTGCAGCGCGCGCCCGGCGAAAAGGGTCAGCGCCAGGACGATGGCCAGCAAGGCGATGTTCAGGCCGATGACCTTGGCCAGATCCAGCGGCGCGACTTGGGACCAGACGCCGGCGACGACGCCCTCGCTGAAGGCGGCATAGACGATCAGCAGGATGGAGCCGCGGTCCACCAGCCCCGTCAGCTTGGCGTGGCGGGTCAGCCAGTCCTTCAGCAGGGGGCGGCACAGCTGGCCCACGGCGAAGGGAGCCAGGATCTGCAGGCCGATGTCGAAGATGGACTGCAGATGGATGCCGCCGTTGGCGCCGCCGATCAGCAGGGCGACCAGCAACGGCGTCACGATCACGCCCAGCAGGTTCGACAGGCTGGCGCTGGTCAGGGCGCCCGCGACATTGCCACCGGCGATGGAGGTGAAGGCGATGGACGACTGCACCGTGGACGGCAGCAGGCACAGATACAGCATCCCTGTTAGCAGATCGGGCTGAAGCGATCCTCGCATCAGAAAGACCAGGCCCAGCCCCAGCAGCGGAAACAGCAGGAAGGTCGACAGGAAGACCGTGCCCTGAAGCCGCCAGTGCATTAGGCCGGCCCCGATGGCCGCCGGCGACATCCGCGCGCCGTACAGGAAGAACAGCAGGGCGATGGCGGCCTTGACCACCCAGTCCATGACCACGGCCGCCTGTCCGCTGGCGGGGAACAGCGCCGCCAGGATCACCATGCCGATCAGGGCCAGCAGATAGCCGTCGATCGGCAGGCGGGACAGGAAACGAGGCATGGATGGCTCAGGCTGCGGCGGGGTGACGCACAGATAGGCGCATCAGCCCCCGCATTGAACCCGCGTCATCAGGCCCCGGCGCGGTTCTTGACCAGATCGTCCACGACTGACGGGTCGGCCAGGGTCGAGGTGTCGCCCAGCGCGCCGATCTCGTTCTCGGCGATCTTGCGCAGGATGCGGCGCATGATCTTGCCCGACCGGGTCTTGGGCAGGCCCGGCGCCCACTGGATCACGTCGGGGGCGGCGATGGGGCCGATCTCGTGACGGACGTGGGCGACCAGGGCCTTCCTCAGATCCTCGGTCGCCTCGGCGCCCTTGTTCAGGGTGACATAGGCGTAGATGCCCTGGCCCTTGATGTCATGGGGATAGCCGACGACCGCCGCCTCGGCGACATCGTCGTGCAGGACCAGCGCGCTCTCGACCTCGGCCGTGCCCATCCGGTGGCCGGACACATTGATGACGTCGTCCACCCGGCCGGTGATCCAGTAATAGCCGTCCTCGTCCCGGCGGCAGCCGTCGCCGGTGAAGTAGCGGCCCGGATAGGTCGAGAAATAGGTGTCGAAGAAGCGCTGATCATCGCCATAGACGGTGCGCATCTGGCCCGGCCAGCTGTCTGTGATGCACAGATTGCCGGAGACGGCGCCCTCCAGCGGCTGGCCCTCGGCGTCCACGATCTGAAGCTCGACGCCGGGCAGGGGCAGGGTCGCCGATCCGGGCTTCAGGTCGGTGGCGCCGGGCAGGGGGGTGATCAGATGGCCGCCCGTCTCGGTCTGCCACCAGGTGTCCACGATGGGGCAACGGCCGTCGCCGACCACCTCGTGATACCAGCGCCAGGCCTCGGGGTTGATCGGCTCTCCCACCGTGCCGAGCAGACGCAGCGAAGCGCGCGAAGAGGCCTTCACCGGCGCATCGCCCTCGCGCATCAGGGCGCGCAGAGCCGTGGGTGCCGTGTAGAAGATCTCGACCTTGTGCTTGTCCACCACCTGCCAGAAGCGGCCGGCGTCGGGATAGTTGGGCACGCCCTCGAACATCAGGGTCGTCGCCGCATTCGCGAGGGGGCCGTAGACCATATAGGAGTGGCCCGTGACCCAACCCACGTCGGCGGTGCACCAGAAGACCTCGCCGGGGCGATAGTCGAAGACGAGCTCGTGCGTCCAGGCGGCCCAGAACAGATAGCCGCCCGTGGTGTGCAGCACGCCCTTGGGCTTGCCCGTCGAGCCGGAGGTGTAGAGTATAAACAGCGGATCCTCGGCGTTCATCGCCTCGGGCGGGCAGTCAGCGTCGGCCTTGGCGGCTTCCAGGGCGTAGTCGAAGTCTCGGCCCTCGATCATCGGCACGTCGCGGCCGGTGCGACGCACGACCAGGACGGTGTCGACCTTCACCTTCGTCAGGGCCTCGTCGACATTGGCCTTCAACGGCACATGCTTGCCGCCGCGCAGACCCTCGTCGGCGGTGATGACCAGGTTGGAGCCGCAGTCCTCGATCCGGCCGCACAGGCTGTCGGGCGAGAAGCCGCCGAACACCACCGAATGAACGGCGCCGATCCGAGCACAGGCCAGCATGGCGTAGGCGGCCTCGGGGATCATGGGCAGATACAGGGTGATCCGGTCGCCCTTTTTGGCCCCATGCGCCTTCAGCACATTGGCCATGCGGCACACCTCGGCGTGCAGTTCGCCAAAGGTGATATGGCGGCTGTCGGCGGGATCGTCGCCTTCCCAGATGATCGCCGTCTCGTCCTTGCGGTGGGGCAGGTGCCGGTCGATGCAGTTGGCCGAGACGTTCAGGACGCCGTCCTCGAACCAGCGAATGCGGAAGTCATCCTTGTTGAAGGAGACGTTCTTGATCCGGGTCGGCGGCGTGATCCAGTCCAGACGTCTGGCCTGTTCGGCCCAGAAGGCGTCCGGCGTCTCGCGCGCGGCGATCCGCGCCGCCTCATACGTTTCCCGGTCCATATGGGCCTTGGCGGCCCAGTCGGCAGGGACGGGATAGAGGGCGGGATCAGGCACGCGAGACGTCTCCGGCATCAAATCAGAATCCGTATTTGGCGAACAGGATCAAACGGGTCATGTCGCCGCTGGCGCCGGTTTCGATCTCGCGGTCTGCGAACATCAGCTCGGCCCCGACATCAAACGCCGTAACCGGCGACCAGATCAAGTTGGCGTGGAGGCTCTGGGCCGAACGGTTGGCGGCCAGGCCTGTAAAGCCGGTGTCGTTGTCCACCTTCTGCGCCGACCAGATCAGGCTGGAACGCCAGCCGGGCGCCCAGACGTGGCGATAGGCGGCGAAGCCGGCGACGACGCCGATCGCATCCAGATCGCCCGAGCCGTTCAGCACCGCGTCGTTGGAGAAGTTGAGACCGACATAGCGGCCGATGCCCTCGCCCCCGGTCACCATCAGGCGCAGATCGTCATTGGCGCCGACCTTTATCTTGGTCGAGGCCGACAGCCCCCAGCCGGTCGCAGTGGAATCGATGTTGCTGGCCGGGCTCTGGTATTTCAGCTGGCGCAGCAGGCCCGCGATCTGGAAGTCGCCCCAAGGCTTGGACACCGCATAGCGGGCGGTGAAGTCCGGGATGCTGTTGTCGTCAGCCACGATGCGGGCGCCGCCGCCGAACGGGGTCACGGTCGTCTCGGGGTTCTCGACCGAGACCGAGAAGGGCCCGCGGGTGTAGCGAACCTGGACCTGACGGGCGAAGACGGTGCCTTCCGCCGCGCCGATGAAGTCGGCGGATTCAGGCAGGACGGCGGTGTTCTGGAAGTTGGTCCACTCCTGCCCGATCAGCCAGTTGTCGATGGTGATGAAGGCGCGACGCAGGGCCGGGTTGGCCGGGCTGGTGGTGCGCTGGTCGCCGGCGCCGGGCAGGGTCTGGAAGTCCATCTCCATCCGGGTGCCGATCTTGTGGCCGCCGATCATGCCGTCGGTGGTCAGCCAGAACCGGGTCTGGCGGGCGTTGAAGTCGGTCGCCGTATCCTCATCGGTCCCGCCGATGGGGATGGAGCCGGGAATATGGAATTCACGCAGCGCGTCGCCATTGACCGGATCGCCGCCGGAATAGCGAGTGGCGTAGGCGTCCACCTTGACGAAGCCGCCGAACTTGACCGTGTGGTCGCCGATGCGGAAGCCGTCGCCGGGTGCGGCGGGCGCCGCCGCTTGCTGGACCGGGGCGGGCGCGGCGGGGCGGGTCTCCAGGCGGATGATGTCCTGCTGTTGCGCCGCCTGCTGGGTTCGCGCGGCGACGACCTCGGACTTCAGGGCGTTCAACTGGGCTTCGAGCTGAGCGATGCGCGCCTCGAGCGCGGCCTGGTCCTGGGCTGAGGCCAGGCTGGGCGTCGCCATCAGCGCGACGGCGGCGGCTCCTGCCATCAGGCTTGTCTTGATCATGATGAACCTCCCGCGCCCGTCTCGCGCGGGCGTCCCTTTGACGACCTTTCCGCCTCCGGCCTCGGGGAGCCATTGGCCATTGGTCTAATTTCGACCAAAGTCGAACCGCGCCATGATGGCGACGACGCGGCCGGTCAGACGCCGCGCACGGAAGGAAGCCCATGGATCGCATCGTCGTCGCCGACGACCATCCCCTGTTTCGCGCCGCCCTGCGCTCGGCCGTCGACAAGGCGACGCCGGGCGCGGAGGTGGTGGAATGCGCCAGCCTGGCCGAAGCCCGGGCCGCGATGGTCGCGGGGCCCGTCGATCTGTTGCTGCTGGATCTGAAGCTGTCGGACAGCGAAGGGATGGCGGGGCTCGCCGCCGTGCGGGCCGAACAGCCGACCGTGCCGGTGGCGGTGGTCTCGGCCAGCGAGGACGCGCCGGTGGTGCGTCACGCCCTGGGTCTGGGCGCCGCCGGCTTTATTCCCAAGTCTTCGTCCCTGCCGCAGATGGTCGAGGCGATCGCGGCCATTCTCGCCGGCGACAGCTGGGCGCCGGATGTGCCCGAGGCCGACGACGATCTGGCCGGCCGCGTGGCCAGCCTGACGCCGTCGCAGCTGCGGATCCTCGAAGGGCTGAAGGCCGGCCGGCTGAACAAGCAGATCGCCTTCGACCTCGGTGTTTCCGAAGCCACCATCAAGGCGCACCTGACCAGCGTGTTTCGAAAGCTGGGCGTTCACAACCGGACCCAGGCGGTGATCCTGGCCAAGTCGTTGGACCCGGCTTAACTCGCCAACTCCTAGCTCGACAGGAAGGCCTTCAGCGCCGCCGGCTTGATCGGCTTGGGCAGAAGGACGGCGCCGGCCGCCGTGGCCTGTTCGTTCAGCCCGTCGCGGGTATCGGCCGTGACCAGGGC
The DNA here is from genome assembly GCF_001592205.1 of Brevundimonas vesicularis NBRC 12165. GTDB lineage: Bacteria > Pseudomonadota > Alphaproteobacteria > Caulobacterales > Caulobacteraceae > Brevundimonas > Brevundimonas vesicularis. The sequence goes on from NZ_BCWM01000025.1 coordinate 10,625, forward strand.
GATGCGGCGCACGCCCTGGGGCCTCAGCCAGTCGATGACGGCGAACCCTTCGGGCCCGTCGCCCAGATGCAGATCGACCACGGCGGCGTCGAACGGCCCTTGCGCCGTCTTGGCCGCCTCGACGCTGGCGACCAGCGTCGGCCGCGCGCCCCAGCGGGTGAGCAGGGCGTTCAGCGCGTCCAGGATCACCGGCTCATTGTCCACGCACAGCACGCGCAAGCCCGCCAGCGGCAGGCGCGCCTCGCGCACCGGCGGCGCCTCGGCGGGCAGGTCGGCCGCGCTGCGCGGCACGGTGATGCGGAAGGTCGTGCCGCGTCCCAAACGTGAACTCAGCTCCAGCGGGTGATCGAGCAGGCTGGACAGGCGGCGCACGATCGCCAGGCCCAGGCCTGCGCCCGGCTCATCGACGGCGCCCGGCAGACGCACGAACTCGCCGAAGACGGTTTCGTGTTCGGTGTCGGGGATCCCGCGTCCGGTGTCGCAGACGAACAACTGCACCGTCTCGCCCCGCCGACGCGCCCCGACCAACACCCGGCCGGTATCCGTATAGCGGATGGCGTTGGCCACCAGATTCTGCAGCATGGAGCGCAGCAGATCACGGTCGGACGCGACCCACAGGCGGCTGGACATCACGGTCAGGTCTAGACCCTTGGCCTCGGCCACGGGCGCGAACTCGCGGCGCAGTTCGTCGAACAGGCCGCCCAGCGACAGCCGCGCGACATTGGTCCGCACGCCGCCGGCCTCCAGCTTGGACAGGTTCAGCAGGGCGGTCAGCAGACGGTGGGCGCTGTCGATGGCGCGGTCCGCGTTGACGGCCAGGGTGCGGCTGGTCGCGTCTTCCAACGCCGGCTCCTCCTTCAGGGCGGCGATGAACAGGCGGGCGGCGTGCAGCGGTTGCAGCAGGTCGTGGCTGGCGGCGGCCAGGAACCGGGTCTTGGACGCCGTGGCGTCCTCGGCGACGCGTCGGGCCTCGTCCAACCGGGCGGTGCGGTCCGCAACGCGCGCCTCCAGCCGTTCGTTGGCCTCTTCCAGCTCACGCGCGGCTTGGCGCAGGGCGGTGATGTCGGTGTAGCTGGTGGCGTAGCCGCCGCCGGGGATCGGCGCGCCGGAGGAGCGCAGCACCCGGCCGTCGGGTTGCTGGCGTTCGTGGTCGTGGGGAATGCGGCGGCTCAGCGCTTCCAGCCGCCGCTCGACCCAGGCCTCGATGTCGTCGGGGCTCTCGCCGCGCTCGGCGTTCAGCCGATAGATGACGGCGATGGGCAGGCCGACGTGGACGAAGCCGGCCGGCAGGTCGAACATGGCGACGTAGCGCCTGTTCCAGGCGGTGACGCGCAGATCCTCGTCCACCACGATCACGCCCTGGTCGATATTGTCGAGCGTGGTCTGCAGCAGGTCGCGGTTGAACTGAACCGCCTGGGACGCCTCGTCCAGCATCCGCACCACGTCCTCGGGCGCGCGCCCGACGCCGGCCAGCGCCGCCGCGATGACCCGCCGGGCCGAGGCCGCGCCGATGGCGCCCGCCAGCATCCGCTCCGCCGCGCGCGCCAGGGCCGCATCGGCCGGGTCGGCGTCACGCAGCTTGGCAGCGGTCTCATCGCCCCAGGCGGTGAAGGCGCGCTCGGCCCGTTCGTCGCCGATGAAGCGAGCGACTAGGGCGCGCAAATCGCCGACCGAGGCGCCCGACGGCGCGGGCCGGGCCTCCATCCAGTCCGGTCCCAGCCGATCCACGAAGGCGCGGGCCTGAACCCGGTCGATCAAGCGGGGCTGAGCAAAGCGCGACACGCCGACATAGGCCGCCAGGTTCAGCGCCAGGCTGACGAAGACGCCGAGCGCCAGCGGGTCGCCTATCCCCAGCATGACGTGCAGGTGCCAGGGCGCGCTGGGCGACAGCTGGGGAAGCGCCAGCATAACGATCCAGACGCCCACCCCGACCGTCATGCCCGCCAGCGCCCCTTGCGCATGGCCCCCCCGCCACAGGACCGCGCCGAACAGGGCCGGCGCCAGCTGGGCCATCGCCGCGAAGGACACCAGCCCCATGGCCGCCAAGCCGCGCGACTGATCCGTCGCCTGATAATAGAGCCAGGCCAGCAGTAGGACCGCGACGATGGCCCCGCGCCGCACCTGAAGAATGGTCCCCGCCATGTCGGAGGCGTCGCCGCGCACCCGCCAACGCTCGCGCGCCAAGAACGGCAGGATCAGGCTGTTGGACACCATGGCCGACAGGGCGACGGCCTCGACGATGACCATGGCGGTGGCGGCCGAGAAGCCGCCGACGAAGACCACGGCCGTCAGCAGGGTCTCGCCGCGCTGGAACGGCAGGGCCAGCACCAGCAGGTCCGGGTTGACCGACGGCGCGAACAAGGCGCCGGCCGCCACCAGCGGCAGCACCGCCAGACTGGTCAGCAGCAGATAGAGCGGAAAGATCCACCGCGCCCGCTTCACATCCGACGGCTGACCGCCTTCGACGAAGGCGACGTGGAACTGTCGCGGCAGGCAGAAGATCGCCAGGGTCGACAGCAGGGTGATGGCGGTGAAGCGCGGCGTGATCTCGGGCGGCGCGGCCAGGGCGCCCAGGCCCTCGATGATGCGCGGGGGCGAGCCTTCGTTCAGCAGCAGGACCAGGGCGAAGACGGCGACGAACAGCAGGGCGCCCAGCTTGACCATCGACTCCAGACCGATGGCCTGGATCAGGCCGCGATTGTGCTCGGTCAGATCGGGACGGCGCGCCCCGAACAGGATGGCGAAGAAGGCCAGGACGCCAGCCAGCACCAAGACCGTCAGACCTTCGGACCCTGCCACCGGCGTGCCGGCGGTCAGCAGGGCGCCGGCCATCGACAGCGACTTCAGTTGCAGCGCGATATAGGGCAGCGACCCCAGGATGGCGACGACGGTGACCGCCGCGCCCAAGGTCTGGCTCTTGCCGTAGCGCGAGGCCACGAAGTCGGCCATGGAGCCGACGTTCTCGCGCCGAGCGGCCGCCGCGATCCGGCGCCACAGCGGAAACAGCAACGTCAGACCGATCACCGGGCCGATGTAGATGGGCAGATACTCCCACCCGTCGCGCGCCGCCGTGCCGACCGCGCCATAGTAGGTCCATGAGGTGCAGTAGATCGCCAGCGACAGGGCGTAGACTGACGGCCCCAGGCCCTTGCCGCGCGCGCGCGCCGACGGCCGTTCCTGGGACCAGGCGACGGCGAACAGCACCGCCATATAGGCGGCGACCAGGCCGAGGATCGTCAGGCTGAACATCGGGGCATCTGAACCGGGCACGGGGTGTTTCACAAGCGAAAGGCGGGCCGTCTTGCGACGACCCGCCCTTCATTCCGCCTGAAAGCAGGATCAGGCGTTCAGATCGACATCCTTGCCTTCCTTGACCAGCAGGAAGCCCAGAACGACCGTCCCCAGGGCCACCACGATCGGGTACCAGAGGCCGGAATAGATGTTGCCCGTCGCCGCCACGATGGCGAAGGCGGTGGTGGGCAGGAAGCCGCCGAACCAGCCGTTGCCGATGTGATAGGGCAGGGACATGGAGGTGTAGCGGATGTTGGTCGGGAACATCTCGACCAGGGCCGCCGCGATTGGTCCGTAGACCATGGTCACATAGAAGCCGAGGATGAACAGGATCAGCACCACCATCGGCTTGTTGACCAGGGCGCTGTCGGCCTTGGCCGGATAGCCGGCGGCGGTCAGGGCCTCGCCCAGACTCTTGTCCCAGGTCTTCTTCTGAGCGGCGAAGTCGGCCGGGGCCATGGCGTCGCCCCGGAAGCTGGGGATGACGGCTTGATCGCCGATACGCACCTCGGCGACGGTACCGGCCGGGGCTGCGACGTTGGTGTAGGTCACGCCCGCCTTGGCCAGATAGGATTTGGCCACGTCGCAGGAGTGGTTGAACACCGTCTTGCCCACGGGATCGAACTGAAGGTTACAGTCGGCCGGATCGGCATAGACCGTGACCGGCGCCGAGGCGGCGGCGGCGGCCAACTTCGGATTGGCGGCCTGCGTCAGGGCGTTAAACAGCGGGAAATAGGTCAGGGCCGCGATCAGGCAGCCGGCCAGGATGATCGGCTTTCTGCCCACCTTGTCCGACAGCCAGCCCCAGAAGATGAAGAAGGGCGAAGCGGCCACAAGCGCGATGGTCAGCAGCACATAGACCAGTGTGGCGTCGACCTTCATGACCCGTTCCAGGAAGAACAGGGCGTAGAACTGACCGGTGTACCAGATGACGGCCTGGCCGGCGGTCAGGCCCAGCAGGGCGATCAGCACGATCTTCAGGTTGGGCCATTTGCCGAAGCTGTCCTTCAGCGGGGTCTTGGAGCCCTTGCCCTCGGCCTTCATCTTCTTGAACGACGGGCTTTCGGCCAGCTTCAGGCGGATCCACAGGGAGACGCCCAAGAGCAGGATCGAAACCAGGAACGGAATGCGCCAGCCCCAGGCGGCGAAGGCCTCTTCGCCGACCGCAAGGCGGACGCTCAGGATCACCACGAGGCTCAGCACCAGGCCTGCGGTCGCCGTGATCTGAATGAAGGAGGTGTAGAAGCCGCGCTTGCCCTGCGGGGCGTGCTCGGCGACGTAGGTGGCGGCGCCGCCGTATTCACCGCCGAGGGCCAGACCCTGGATCAGGCGCATCAGCACCAGAATGATGGGCGCGGCGATGCCGATGACCGCATAGGGCGGCAACAGGCCGACGACGAAGGTCGACAGACCCATCAGCAGCATGGTGACGAGGAAGGTGTTCTTGCGTCCCCACAGGTCGCCCAGCCGCCCGAAGACGATGGCGCCGAAGGGCCGCACCGCAAAGCCGGCGGCGAAGGCCATCAGGGCGAAGATGTAGCCGGTGGTTTCGTTGACGCCGGAGAAGAACTGGACGGTGATGATCGCCGCCAGAGAGCCGTAGAGATAGAAGTCGTACCACTCGATGACGGTGCCGACCGATGAGGCGAGGATGACCAGGCGATCGCTGCGATCGACGGTGTGCTCCTCTCCTCCGGACGCAAGGGGTGCGTCGGTTGCCATGATCCATTTCCTCCCGTGTCGCCGTTATCGGCCGTTCTGCACATCCTTCAGGATGCGTGGACGCCGACATTGACCGAGAGCGGGGCGGGTGGAGAGAGCGACTTTGGTCGAGGATCGTCGGTCGCTAAGGCGACCTTGGGGTCGAGGATCACCGCTCGCACAGGGCAGTCAGCCGTCGATGGAGATGACCGGGCCGAGCTTGGGTTGCGCCTTGCCGCGCCGGGCGCTGCGACGCTTCAGCCAGGCGCGGATGCGGGTCTGGATCGGATTGTCGATCGCGAAGTGGAAGGCGAAGGCGAAGGCGACCGCCGCCACGACGCCCAGGCCCCACAGACCCCATTGAACGAAGAGGGGCAAGGCGACGCGCGCCTCGACCGCATTGACCACGCCGAACCAGACGATGCGGACCACCTCGTTGGAGATGAACATGGAGAAGGAGACCATGGCGGCCGTCTCCACCCACTTCGAGGGCTTGGTCACAGGCACGGCGCCGGCGGCCAGGATGATGATCGAGATCAGGGTCAGGGCGAAAAGGGCGTGCTTGTCGTGAAGTTGAAGCGCGAAGAAGCCGACAGCGGCCAACACCCCGGCCCAGCCGGCCAGGCGCGGGGCGATCCAGACCTTCTGGGCGAACCAGGCCAGGCACATGCCCAGGAAGAACAGCGGCAGGGCGCGGATGATGCCGTAGCGCATCGGCATCTGATAGACGGGATAGCCGAGGAACGACCAGCACAGCTGGTTGGCGATCAGATAGACGCCGACGCCGACGGCCAGGGCCGACCACGGACCCAGACGCATCAGGCCGCGAATGATCCAGGGGAAGGCCAGATAGCAGCCGATCAGAGCCGAGATCGACCAGGTCGGGGCGTTCCAGCCCAGGCCGCCATGCACGCCATAGGATTGCAGCAGCAGCAGCTGAGCCGGCAGCTGATCCCAGGCGAACCATTCGGGATTGCGGGGCGGCGAGCCGGTGGCGGTCGCCAGCAGCACGAAGGCGACCAGCGACAAACCCATGATCAGGTGGGCGGGCACGACGCGCAGGAACCGCTTCAGGAAGAAGTCGGCAGGCGACATCCGACCCTTGTCCACCGCCGCGCCATAGACGCGCATCAGCACATAGCCGCTGTCGATCAGGAAGAAGTTGGTCAGCAGGAAGCCGCCGCGTTCGAAGATCGGATTGATCAGATGGGCGAGCGGTTCGGGACCGGCGGCCTGGAAATGATGCAGGATGATCAGGAAGGCCACGATGAAACGCAGCGCGTCCAGCCAGCCGCCGCGCGCGATCTGAACTGTCTCATTGCGGGTCGAAATCAGGGACCAGGGCATCGTCAGCGCCTCCTTTGATCCCCTCACCGCAAGCGTCGGGCCAGTTCGCCTGTCAGGCGAACATCAGGCCCGCACCAGCCGAAGGAATTCCTCGCGGGTGCGAGGGTCGTCGCGGACGACGCCGATGAGGTGGCTGGTCGACAGGCTGGCGCCGGGCGCATTGACGCCGCGCAGGGTCATGCAGCTGTGCTCGGCCTCGATGACCACGCCGACGCCGTGCGGCTTCAGCACGGTCTGGATGGCTTCGGCGATCTCAGAGGTCATCTTCTCCTGGATCTGAAGGCGCCGCGCGAAGCCGCGCACGACCCGAGCCAGTTTGGAGATGCCGACGACGCGGTCCGTCGGCAGATAGGCGACGTGCGCCTTGCCCACGACCGGCAGCATATGGTGCTCGCAGAAGCTGACGAAGCGGATGTCCTTCAGCACGACCAACTGGTCGTAGCCGCCCGTCTCTTCGAAGGTCTTCTCCAGATAGGAGAGCGGATCGACCTCATAGCCCTGGAAAAGCTCGCGGTAGCTCTTTGCGACGCGGGCGGGGGTTTCCAGCAGACCTTCGCGGTCCGGGTTGTCGCCGGCCCATTCGATCAGGGTGCGGACGGCGGCTTCGGCGTCGGCCTGGGAGACTTTGGAGGCGGGGGCGTCTGTCATGGCGGCCTAGATAGCGGAGCGCTTGAGGGAAGGGGAGAGGGCGAGCCGTCCCATTACGAGGCGGACGCGGGTTCAGACGGTGGAGTCGGAAAAAGAGAGTCTAATTCGTCTAATTCGTCTGAAATCGAATGGCTGGCGCTCCTCAAGGCGAAGGCGGGGAAGTCGGCATCGAAGCGGCGCCGTTCAAGGCCGCCGACGAGGTTTTTCCGTGGTCAGGTCTAGACGAAGACGCGTCTGGTTAGCGGCCTGTTAACCATCCTGTCGGCATTTTCTGCCCAGTAGTTTTGGGAGCAGCCGATGAACGGCGCGGAAGTTCTGGACGTTGGGCGCGACGCCATATGGCTGACGATCCAGCTGTGCCTGCCGGTGCTGCTGGTCGGCTTGGTCGTCGGCGTGGTGATCGGCCTGTTTCAGGCCCTGACGCAGATCCAGGAACAGACCCTGATCTATGCGCCCAAGATCATCGCCATCTTCGTCAGCCTGATCCTGTTCCTGCCGCTGATGGGCGCCCTGTTGGGCGGCTTCATGCGCCAGATCGCGGCCCGCATCGCGGGGATGTAGTGGACGCTTATGCGACCGCTGATCAGGTCTGGGCCGGGGGGCTGATCTTCGCCCGGATCGCGGCGATCCTGATGCTGATCCCCGGCTTCGGCGAGGCCTATGTGCCCCCGCGCGTGCGACTGTCGCTGGCCCTGGTCATCAGTCTGGCGTTGTGGCCGGTGGTGCGCGGTTCGCTGCCGGGCTTGCCGGACAGCATGGGGCTGATGGTCGGGTGGATCATCCGCGAGGTGGTCGTGGGCCTGATGATCGGCCTTTTGCTACGCATGTTCATGAGCGCCCTGGCGACGGCGGGCGAAATCGTGTCGCTGCAGACGACGCTCAGCTTCGCCCAGACCGCCAATCCGATGCAGGCCCAGCCGGGCTCGACCATCGCCGCCTTTCTAGCCCTGCTGGGGGTGACGCTGCTGTTCGCCACCGACACCCACCACCTGTTCATCGCCGGCATGGTGGGCTCGTATCGGCTGATCTCGCCGGCCCAGCCGCTGATGATGGCCGACTTTACCCAGATGGCGGTGCGGACCCTGGGCGACAGCTTCCTGCTGGGGGTGCAGTTGTCGGCGCCGGTGCTGGTCTTCGCCTTGATCTTCAACCTGGCGTCCGGGCTGGTGGCGCGGGTCATGCCGTCGTTCCAGGTCTATTTCGCCGCCGCGCCCTTGAGCGTGATCCTGGGCCTGTCGATCTTCGCGCTGAGCCTGGGTGCGCTGGGCACCCTCTTCATCGACCGCTACCGCCGTCTGGCGGAGTATTTCGTGCTGGGAGGCCCTGGTGGCTGAAGGCGCGGATCCCGAGTCGAAAACCGAAGAGGCGACCCCGCGAAAGCTTGAGGACGCCCGAAAGAAGGGCGATGCGGCCAAGTCGCCCGACGTCGCCCAGGTGCTGTCGCTGGCGGGGGCGGCGGCGGTGATTTTGATGGGGGGAGGCTGGTTCGCCTCGTCCATCGCCGAACAGATGTTGCCCTTCATCGCCGCCCCGCACGAGATGCTGGGCGTGCTGAACTCGGGCGCGGGCAACCAGATCATGGTGCGCGCCGTCTGGGCCGTGGCGCCCTTTCTGGGAGCCGTCATGCTGGCGACCATTCTGGGCGGGGTCGGGGGCAATGTCGCCCAATCCGGCCTGATCTTCACGGCCGAAAAGCTGAAGCCCAAATGGTCGGCGGTCAGTCCGATGCAGGGGTTCAAGCGCATCTTCGGCCCCGACGGCCTGGCGCAGTTCGTCAAGACCTTCCTGAAGCTGATCGCCGTCTGCGCCGTGTGCTGGATGGTGTTGAAGCCGCACCTGCGCGAATTCGAGAACATGGCCTCGATCAGTCCGCTGGCGATCCTGCCGCTGGCGCGCGACATGGCCATCTCGCTGTTCGTGGCGTCGATCATCCTGCTGGGCGCCACGGCCGGGGCCGACTTCATCTGGCAGAAGATGCGCTTCGCCAAGCGGATGCGGATGACCAAGGAAGAGCTGAAGGAAGACTTCAAACAGTCCGAAGGCGACCCGCACATCAAGGCCAAGCTGAAGCAGATCCGCATGCAGCGCAGCCGCCAGCGGATGATGGCCAATGTGCCCAAGGCCACCGTCATCGTGACCAACCCGACCCACTATTCGGTCGCCCTGCGCTATGAGCCGGATCAGGGCGACGGCGCGCCGATCTGTGTGGCCAAGGGCGTCGACGCCCTGGCCCTGCGCATCCGCGAAGTGGCGACCGAGCACGGCGTGCCGATCGTCGAGAACGTGCCGCTGGCGCGCGCCCTGTACGCCACCGTCGAGGTGGACGAGGTCATTCCGCGCGAACATTTCGACGCCGCCGCCAAGATCATCGGCTTCGTCTTCCAGTCCCGCAAGCGCCGGTAAGGCGGCGTCAGGATTTGGGCGTATGATCGCAACACTGATTCGCGAGGCTGTATGACGTCCACCCGCCGCCCTTCGTTCGACCTGTTGTCCGGCGTGATGGCGTTCGGCGTCGTGGCGGCGATTGCGGCGCTGGCCTATCCGGCGTTTCGCGCCAACCCGACCTCGGCGCCGGGGTTGGTGCTGATTCTGACCGTGGGCGCGATCGCCCTGATCGGTCTGTTCGGCTTCCGCCGGGCGGCGGACGCCAAGCCGAGCAGCGACGCGGCCATCGAGGTGCTGGACGCCATGGCCGAACCGGCGGCGCTGGTGTGGGATTCAGGGCAGATCCTGGCCTTCAACGCCGCCTGGTCCGAGGCCAATGGGGCGACCGGCGCCCTGCCGCGCGGCAAGTCGGCCCAGGCGCTCTACATGGCCTTCGCCCAGGCGCGCAAAGGCGAGCCGGGCCGCGCCATCGTCATGATCGGACAGCGCGAGGTCGAGGTCGTCATCGGCCAGATCGGCGATGGCAAGACGGGCGAGGGCCGGTTCCTGATGCGCGCCGCGCCGGACGCCGTCCTGCCCATCGCCGCCGCACCTGTTCACACGCCCGCCGCCGCGGCGACCGGCGAGGCGCGGGCCATGGCCGCCGGGGCGCCTTTCGGCTCGGCCGTGATCGGCGGCGACGACTTGTTTTCTGGCCGCGCGGAAGAGGCCAATCCGGCGCTGGCGGTCCTGACCGGACCGGGGGCGGCGCGCGATGCAGCCTTTGGGCATCTGTTCGATCCGGGCGGAATCGCCGAGGCGCGGCTGAAGCTGGCGGGCGGATCGTCGGGCCCGATCGAACTGGTCGCGCGGGCCTATCCCGACAAGATGCTGCATCTGTATGTGGCGCCAGAGGGCGACAAGCGGCGCATCTGGCTGTTCGACGTCTCGGGTCAGAAGTCGATGGAGCTTCAGCTCAACCAGGCGCAGAAGATGCAGGCCGTGGGCCAGCTGGCCGGGGGCGTCGCGCACGACTTCAACAATCTGCTGACGGCGATCCAGCTCCAGCTTTCGGGTCTGCTGGAACGGCACCCGGTGGGCGATCCTTCGTACGAGGGGCTGAACGAGATCCGTCAGACGGCCATTCGCGCGGCCGATCTGGTGCGCAAACTGCTGGCCTTCTCGCGCAAGTCGACGGTGCGGCGCGAGCGGCTGGACCTGGGTGAACTGGTGGGCGAGTTCGCTATCCTGTTGCGGCGGCTGCTGCGCGAGGACGTGCGGCTGGAGACCGACTACGGACGCGACCTGCCGGTCGTGCTGGCGGACAAGTCTCAACTGGAGACGGCGGTGATGAACCTGGCCGTCAACGCGCGCGACGCCATGCGCGGCGTGGTCGAGCCGGGCGCCGGCGTCGTCACCATCGCCACGCGCCGCCTGACGGGCGACGAGGCGCGGGCCCTGGGCTGGGTCGATGCGCCGACGGACGAGGTGGCCCTGATCGAGGTGTCGGACACCGGACCCGGCGTGCCGCCCGAACTGGCGGACAAGATCTTCGAACCCTTCTTCACCACCAAGGCGGTGAACGAGGGCACCGGCATGGGTCTGGCCACCGTCTATGGCATCGTGCAGCAGGCGGGCGGCCATATCACGGTCAGCAATATCGAGGGGGCTGGAGCCGCCTTCCGCATCTTCCTGCCGGCGGCGGGCGAGGCGGAGCTGGCCGAGGTTCAGCCGGTCGAGGTCAAGGCCAAGGCGCCGCGCGACCTGTCGGGCGCCGGCCGCATCCTGTTCGTCGAAGACGAGGACGCCGTGCGCGGTATCGCCGCCCGGCTGCTGCGTCAGCGCGGCTATGAGGTCATCGAGGCCGCCGACGGCGAGGAGGCCCTGTTGCTGGCCGAGGAACACGCCGGCCAGATCGACATGATGATCTCGGACGTCATCATGCCGGGACTGGATGGGCCGTCCTTGCTGAAGAAGGCGCGCAAATATCTGGGCGACGCGCCGGTCATGTTCATTTCTGGCTATGCCGAGAGCGACTTCTCGGACCTGCTGCAGGACGAGACGGGCGTGTCCTTCCTGCCCAAGCCGCTGGACATCAAGACGCTGGCGGAGCGGGTGAAGCAGGAACTGCACGCGGGCTGATCGCCCGCATGAAAGGCGGGTTCAGGCGGCGCGGCGAAGCGCGGACGGCGCCTTTACATACAGGCCCCGGCGGCCGTTCACGGCGCGGAAGGCGACCGTCTCGCCTTCCAGACTTTCGTCCACGCCCAGAAGCAGGCAGCCGTCATCGACCAGGCGGCGCTCCAGTCCGTCGAGAAGACGCGCCCGGCGCGACGGCTCCATATCGGTCATGACATTGCGGCAGAAGATGACGTCGAAACGGGCGTCATCGGTCGGTTCGTCCAGCAGGTTGGCGCGACCGAAACGCACGGCGTCGGCCAGTTCGGCCTTGACGATCCACTGGTCTTCTCGCGGCTCGAACCAGCGCAGCATGGTCTTGGCCGTAAGCCCGCGCTGAATCTCGAAGCCGGTATAGAGGCCCGAGCGCGCCTTCTCGATCGCGCGCTGCGACAGGTCGGTGGCGACCAGATCCACATCGACGCCGATCTCCCTGGCCGTCATGGCGATGGACCAGGCCTCCTGGCCGGTCGAGCAGCCGGCCGACCAGATCTTGATCCGCCCGTCGGGCCGCGCCTTGGACAGGGCCGGCAGCAGTTCGGTTTCGAGAATGCGGAAAGGGGTGCGGTCGCGACGGAACCAGGTCTCGGCGTTCAGCAGGGCCTCGATCACCGACCAGGCCAGCGAGGCGACCGGATTGGCCCACAGGTTCGTCAGCAGAGCCTCGACATTGGCGTAGCCCTCACGCCGCGCGATCGGACCCAGCCGGTGTTCGGCCAGGTGGATGCGATCCCGCGACAGCCGATAGCCGGCGCGGGTGGCGAGAAGGGACTGCAGCTTGTCGAAGTCCTCAGGCGTCATGCGGCGATCGCTCCGACCTCCGTCAGCTTGGACTGCAGGATTTCGCCGTCGAACGGCTTCATCACATAGTCGTCGGCGCCGGCGGCCAGGGCTTCGGCGATCCGCTCGGGGCGGGTCTCGATCGTGCAGAACAGCACCTTGGGTTGCTTGCCGCCCGGCATGGCGCGCAAGCGACGCAGGAAGGTGATGCCGTCCATCACGGGCATGTTCCAGTCCACCAGCAGGACGTCAGGCATGGCGCCGGTGCAATAGGCCAGGGCCTCGGAACCGTCCGCCGCCTCATCGACCTCATAGCCCAGGCCCTCGACGATGCGACGCGCAACCTTGCGGATGATGCGGCTGTCGTCGACGATCAGGCAGGTTCGGAAGTCCAAGGTCGATCCCTCAATGACACGACGGCTTTCGCCCGTGGCGCATGGACTGTTTTTATCTCAAACGCCAGTTAATGAGTCGTTTGGAAACGCCTCAGGCGGGCATTCGCGCGACCAGTGCGACCTTTCCGTCTTCAACCTTGACGCGTAGAGCGCCGCCGGCCTCGTTCACGGTCAGCCACAGCCAGTAGGGCTGGATCCACTGGCCGGCCAGGCCCTCGACCAGGCGTTCGCCGGCCAGACCCGTGACGGCCTCGGGCTTCAGCCGGGCGCGGGCGCCCTCGGCGAAGCCTTCCAGATAGAGCAGGCCGTCTTCCACCCGCGACTGAATGGTGGCGACGCCGCCCATCGGCAGGGCGCCGACGGTCAGATAGGCGAGATTGGTCAGGGCGCGGGCCTGGGGCTTGGTAAACTCGCCGTCGGCGATGCGCCAGTCCAGCGAGGCGCGCGCCCCCTGGACCATGCCGGACACCAGGCCTTCGATCTCGCGGGCGGTGAACTTCTCGCTGGTGGTGGCGGCGCCGAAGGCGACGCGGGCGAAGTGAACCAGGGCGACCATCTTCCTGGCGCTCTGCTCGATCAGGGCCAGGGCGTCGTCGCGCATATCCTGAGCCGTCGGGTCCTGCATCAGGTCCAGACCCGAGACGATGGCGCCCGACGGGCTGATGAAGTCATGGCACAGCTTGGCCGCGATATAGGTCGCCAGCTCCGTCCCATCGACCGGAAGGTCCAGCGGAGCGGCGTCTGTGTCGTGGGGGGAGGTCATGATGTCTGGCGCGCTCAGGTCACAGTTCGTGTCGCGCGCGAAGTTGGAGTGATTTGCCGGTTCATGGAACCGCCCGGATGGTCTATCGACCCGCCAATGACGACCTCTTCCACACCTGCTCTTGAGCGCGATCTGACGTCCGGCGCGCTGTCCCTGGCCATCGCCGAGATCGCAGAGGAGGCCGCGCGGCTGATCCTGCCCTATTGGCGCGCAGGCACGGCGGTCGAGACCAAGTCCGACGACAGCCCGGTGACCCAGGCCGACCGGGCGGCCGAGGCCCTGATCCTGGAACGGCTGGCGGCCCTGTATCCGGGCGTGCAGACGGTGGCGGAGGAGGCCGTGTCGGCCGATGGCGCGCCTGAAACCGCCGAGGACTGGTTCTGGCTGATCGATCCGCTGGACGGCACGCGCGGCTTCGTGCGCGGCGGCGAGGCCTTCACCGTCAATATCGCCCTGATCCATGACGGCTATTCGGTCGCGGGCGTGGTGACGGCGCCGGCGACGGCGACGACCTGGCGCACCGACAAGCCCGAGGGCGGCGCCTTCCGGCGTCAGTTCGGCGCCCTTCAGGCCGGCGAGGCGCATTCGGGCGAGGACTGGCGTCCGATCCGGGTTCGTGATCGGCCGCAGGAAGGCATGGCCCTGCTGAGCCACAGCGTCACCGACGAAGAGGCGACGCGTCTGGCCGCCCGTCACGGCTGCTCGCGCTGGCAGGGGACGGATTCGTCGCTGAAGTTCTGCCTGATCGCCGAGGGGCGGTTCGACGCCTATCCGCGCACCGGTCCGACCTCGGAATGGGACACCGCAGCGGGCCAGGCGGTGCTGGAAGCCGCCGGCGGGCGGGTTCTGGCCGATGACGGGCAGCGGATGGCCTATGGAAAGACGCGGTTCCTGAACGGCGCCTTCGTCGCCATGGGCGGCTGAGGTCTAGGCCCTCAGAAGCGCCTCGGCGCGATCGGCAAGGGCGTCGACGCCCATTTCCTGGGCCGTCATCGCCGCCTCGCCCAGGATCAGGCCCAGATCGGTCGGGACGCCGCCGCCCAGCCGATGCCGCGCCAGCATGATCTCGGCCATACCGATCTGATCGGCGGCCCAGTCGAGCGGCGTCGCCGTCGCCATGCGCGCGCGAAGGCGGGTTTCCAGCGTCATCAGGGCGGTCAGGTTCTTGACCGCCTCGGCCAGGGCCACCTCACGCGTGATGCGCCGTTCGCGCGCCAGGGCGCCGATGATCAGTTCGCCGCCCTGCGTCAGGGTTTCCGCCTGGGTCAACAGCATCAGCGGCTGGGCGTCGTCGCCGACGCGCAGCACCTGGATCGCGGCCCAATCCAGCGGGCTGTGATCCGGGGTGAACTGATCGGCGGCGGCGTCGAACATGATCCGCCCCTGGTTGCGGGCCTCGTCATGCCCCGCGATGGCGGCCAGGGCCGACAGGCCAGCGCCGCACAGAGCGAGGGCCCGGGCGCGGGTCAGGGGGCGATGGTCGGGAGATGCGGCCTCGACCAGGGCGCCCAGGTCGCGGCCGGCCTGATCCAGAAGATGCACGTCGCGCTGCACCACGCCCATTTCCAGCGAAAGGGCGGCGCGATCCATACGCAGATCCATGTCCTCGGCGTCGTCTCTGCGCACCGCCTCATCCATCAAGACAGCCGCCTGATGAAGGCGGGCGATGTCGCCGCTCAGCCGGGCCGTGCGGACCGTCAGCCGGGCGTGAAGCGCGGCCATGCCGACCGCGATGCGTCGGCTGCGCGGCTGCCCGACCACCGCAAGGGTTGTGGCTGCGCGGTCCAGACGGGCGGGATCGCCGCACAGATCAAAGCGCAGCATCAGCACCGCCGCCTTGGCCAGGGCGGCCCGCGCGATCTGATCCTCGCCCACGGCTGAACGCACCAGGCTGTCGGCGCAGCGTTCGGCCCGGTCCAGACTGTCGGCGGCGCCGGTGCGCCGGGCGTGTTCGCGCCACAGGGCGCAGGCGCGGTTCTCGGTCTCGAAGGGACGAGCGCAGGAGACGCGTCCGGCGTCCGTGGCCTCGCGTCGCGCCTCGGCGCGCAGCAGATCCGCGCCGATCAATTCGACCCAGCCCAGGTCTTCGCTCTCTCGCGCCTGGGCGAAGAGTTTTCGAAGATCACGGCCGAATTCGAACATGCTGGACCTCGGTTATCCCGCTTCGGGACGCAGACTGCGTCACCTGCGGCGTCCAATGCAAACGCAGCGCCGGGAATGCGGTTCGGCTTGGCCTTAAGCCGGCGACCTAGTCGAGTTTCGGCGTCTTCTGCTGGCAGCGTTGCAGGTTGGCGCGCGCCTCGGGCGCATCGGCGTTGAGCTGACGCACCGCGGCGATGCGCGCGCGGGTCTGATCGGCCTCTGCGGCCGGCGCCGCCTTGCCCGCCGCCGTCGCGGCCTGCATGGCCGCCAGGGACCAGTAGAGCGCGGCGTCATACAGCCGCCGCCCCTGGGCGCTCTCGCCGCCTTCAAGCTCCGACGCGGCCTGGGTCAGGCCCGCACAACGCACCGCCTCCTCATACGAAACCAGCCCCACGGAAGGGGCGGCCTGCAGCATTAAGACGGTGCTGGCGAGGGCGAGAAGCATCAACATGACCTGAGAATGGCTCAGCCGCGTGACCAAAGGAAGTCGTTTGCGGCGCCCGGTCTTAGCCGCGCTCCTTCGTCTTGGTGAAGGCGATCTTGGGGAAGCGTTCGCCGACATAGCCGGTCTCCCAGCTCGACTTGGCCAGGAAGACCGGGGCCTGGTCGATGTCGCGAGCCATCTGGGGGCGGTATTTCCCGCTGAAGTCCTCGACGTCCGCGTCGGAGCCCTCCGCGCCTGGAGCGATCCAGCGCGCCTCGGCGTAGGGGGAGGGTTCGAAGACGACGTCCAGGCCGTACTCCTCGCCCAGACGGTCGGCCATGACCTCGAACTGCAGCTGGCCCACGGCGCCGACGATGAAGTCCGAGCCGATTTCGGGGCGGAACAGCTGGGTCACGCCTTCCTCGGCCAGACCTTCCAGCGCCTTCTTCAGGTGTTTGGCCTTCAGCGGATCCTTCACGCGAACCCGTTGCAGGATTTCGGGGGCGAAGTTCGGCAGGCCGGCGAAACGGACCACGCCGCTCTCCGACAGGCTGTCGCCGACGCGCAGCACGCCGTGGTTCGGGATGCCGATCACGTCGCCGGCGAATGCGTCGTCCGCCAGTTCGCGGTCCGAGGCGAAGAACATGATCGGCGCATTGACCGACAGGGACTTGCCGGTGTTCTGCACCTTCAGCTTCATGCCGCGCTTGAAGGCGCCCGACGCCATACGGAACATGGCGATCCGGTCGCGGTGATTGGGGTCCATATTCGCCTGGACCTTGAACACGAAGCCGGTGACCTCGTTAGATCCCGGTTCGACCTCAGTCTCGACAGGGGCGGGGGCGTTGCGGGTCTCGGGTGGGGATTCCTTTTTGGCCTTCATGACCTTGGGCGCCGGGGCCCAGTCGCCGATGGCCTTCAGCAGTTCGTCGATGCCGAAGTGACGAAGCGCCGATCCCCACAGCACCGGCGTCATGTGACCTTCCAGGAAGGCCTGGCGATCAAAGGCCGGATAGCCGCCCTCGACCAGTTCGACGGCCTCGGCGAGATTGTCCTGCTCGCCCGCCTCGAAATACTGGGCCGCCTGGTCCAGCGGCAGGGCGGGGGGGTGTTCGGGATCCTCCGCCGAACCGGCGGCCTTGCGGGTATAGGGCTGGAACCGGCCGGTCCCGACCTCGACCATGCCGCGCAGGCGATTGCCGCTCTCGGCCGGCCACCAGATCGGGGCGGGGTCCAGCTGAAGGCGTGACGCGATGTCGTCCAGCAGGGCCATCGGGTCTTGGGCCTCGCGGTCCAGCTTGTTGATGAAGGTGATGATCGGGATGTCGCGCAGGCGGCAGACCTCGAACAGCTTCAGCGTCTGCGGCTCGATCCCCTTGGCGGCGTCCAGCACCATGATGGCGCAGTCGGCGGCGGTCAGGGTGCGATAGGTGTCTTCGGAGAAGTCCTCGTGCCCAGGCGTATCGAGCAGGTTGAACATCTTGCCGTCGTGCTCGAACGTCATGACCGAGGCCGAGACCGAGATGCCCCGCTCCTTCTCGATCTTCATCCAGTCCGAACGCGTGCGGCGGTTCTCGCCGCGCGCCCGCACGGCGCCGGCCGCACGAATGGCGCCGCCGGCCAAGAGGATGTGCTCGGTCAGGGTCGTCTTGCCCGCATCCGGGTGGGCGATGATGGCGAAGGTCCGGCGGCGCGCCGCTTCTTCAGGCAGGGTCAAGGAAGACATGGCGCGCGACTAGCGCGGACACGCCTCAAAGTCACGGGATTGCACCGGATGAAACAACCCCTCGCCACGAAGGGCTATCGGAGTCATGCTCGGTTCTGGAGGAGACGATCAGGCCGTCAGAGTCCGACGCTCCCCTCCCGGATCAATCCGGGATCATAGGGAAAGGATAAGGACGATGGCTGTCATCCATCCTCAAGACCGTATCGCCCATGCGCCGCGTGAGCGGGCGCCGCTGCATCCGGCGGTGGGGCTGGTCGTCGGCTTCGGCTTTATCGTAGCCGTGGCGACGCTGGTCCATGTGGTGTTCAACGCCGTCTTCTGACGGCGTTTCAGGCTGCGATCAGGCGGCCAGGCGGTTCCAGACGGCGCGGTCGGCAGAGACGGCGTCGAGGCGACGGCCCTTGGCCTGAAGCTGGCGCATCACCTGTTCGGGCAGGGTGCAGAAGCGCGGCTCGACCAGGTCCGGATTGCAGGCGGGTGCCGGCGCCGCGAACAGGGCGGCGTTCACGTCCGGGCTGCGCTCGGCGATCAGCCAGGCCAGGCGACGGGCGCGTTCGGGATCGTTGCGGTGAAGCAGCGGGTCCTCGGCGAACAGTTCGCAACCCAGTTCCAGCAGATAGTCCAGACCCAGCTTCTCGAACCGGCGCGCGTCGGCGGGCGTGACCGGGCAGGCCTCGTCCAGGTCGAACACGACATCGTTCAGAAGAAACAGCATGGGCGAGACGCTCGACTGGCCGGACGCGAGTTCGTCCGTAAGCTCACAATAGGCGCCGCCGCTTGCAGTCCCGTTCACGGACGCGGTTAAGAGTTTCTGACCAGCCGGCCGTCGCCTTGAACGAAAAGCGACGGCGATGACGCGACGTGACCCTTGCGTCGGCGTGCGGCCTCAGCTTACCTGATCACGCATTGTTACAGGCCGGCGTCGCGCCGGAGAGAGGCCGTCATGACGACCCATGAAGATCGCGCCGGGCTGAAGGTCGCGGGGGAATTGATCGCCCTGATCGAGCGGGACGTACTGCCGGGGCTGGGGCTTGATGCGGCGGCGTTCTGGAGCGGAGCGGCAGCGATTTTCGAACGGTTCGCGCCCGAGAACCGGGCGCTTTTGGCGCGACGAGACGCCTTGCAGGCTCAAATTGACGACTGGCATCGGGCGCGGCGGGGCCAGCCGTATGATGTGGCGGCGTCGCAGGCCTTCCTGAAAAAGATCGGCTATCTGGTCGAGGAGCCGGCGCCGTTCACGATCGGGACCGAGGGCGTGGACGCCGAGATCGCACGCATGGCCGGCCCGCAGTTGGTCGTGCCTGTGCTGAACGCCCGCTTTCTGCTGAACGCCGCCAATGCGCGGTGGGGCAGCCTTTATGATGCGCTTTACGGCACGGATGCGTTGGGCGACCTGCCGGCCGGCGGCGGCTATGACGCGGCGCGCGGCGCGCGGGTCGTCGCGCGGGCCAAGGCCTTTTTGGACGAGGCGGCGCCGTTGGCGGAGGGTTCGCATACGGATGTCGCCGGCTGGTCGGTAGTTGATGGCGCACTGTCGCCCGCGTTGAAGGATGCAGGACAGTTCGTCGGTTTTACCGGCGAGACGACGGCGCCGTCTTCCATCCTGCTGATCAACAACGGGCTGCACATCGAACTGGTGATCGACCACAGCCATCCGGTGGGGCGCAGCGATGCGGCCGGTCTGGCGGACGTGGTGCTGGAATCGGCCCTGTCGACCATCGTCGATCTGGAGGATTCCGTCGCGGCCGTCGATGCGGCGGACAAGGCCGAGGCCTATCGCAACTGGCTGGGTCTGATGCGCGGCGACCTGTCCGCGACGTTCAAGAAGGGCGGTGAGACCCTGACCCGCGCCTTGGAGCCGGATCGCCAGTGGACCGCGCCGGACGGGTCGTCGGTGATCCTGAAGGGGCGCAGCCTGCTGTTCGTGCGCAACGTCGGGCATCTGATGACGACCCCGGCCGTCCGTCTGGCCGACGGGTCGGAGGCGCCGGAAGGGATCATGGACGCCATCGTGACCAGCCTGATCGCGCTGTATGACATCAAGGGTCTGGGCGGGTTCGGCAACAGCGCGACGGGCTCGGTCTATATCGTCAAACCCAAGATGCACGGGCCGGAAGAGGCCGCCTTCACCGATCGGCTGTTCGATGCGGTCGAGGATCTGCTGGCCCTGCCGCGCCATGCGATCAAGGTCGGCGTGATGGACGAGGAACGGCGGACCTCGGCCAATCTGGCGGCCTGCATTCAGGCGGTGAAGGACCGGATCGTCTTCATCAACACAGGCTTTTTGGATCGCACCGGCGACGAGATCCATACGGCCATGCAGTCCGGGCCGGTGGTGCGAAAGGCCGACATCAAGTCCAGCGCCTGGATCGCGGCCTATGAGGAGAGAAACGTCGCCATTGGCCTGAAATGCGGCCTGTCGGGCAAGGCCCAGATCGGCAAGGGGATGTGGGCGGCGCCGGACCGGATGGCGGACATGCTGGAGCAGAAGATCGGTCATCCGAAGACGGGCGCGAACACCGCCTGGACCCCCTCGCCGACGGCGGCGACCCTGCACGCGCTGCACTATCATGCGGTCGACGTGTTCGCGGTTCAGAAGGATGTGGCCGGGCGCGACACGCCGGGGTTGGAGGCCTTGCTGACCCCGCCGCTGGCGAACGGCGTCAACTGGTCCGAGGACGAGGTGGCGGCCGAGTTGGACAACAACGCCCAGGGCATACTGGGCTATGTCGTGCGCTGGATCGACCAGGGGGTGGGGTGTTCCAAGGTGCCGGACATCCACGACATCGGCCTGATGGAGGACCGGGCGACGCTGCGGATCAGTTCGCAGCATATCGCCAACTGGCTGCTGCACGGCGTCTGTACGGCCGATCAGGTCGAGGCGGCCTTCCAGCGCATGGCGGCCAAGGTCGATGGTCAGAATGCGGGCGATCCGCTGTATCGGCCGATGGCGGCGGACCCGAATAACAGTCTGGCCTATCAGGCGGCGCGGGCGCTGGTGTTCGAAGGCGTCGAGCAGCCGAACGGCTATACCGAGCCGTTGCTGCATGCCTGGCGGTTGAAGGCCAAGGCGGCTCAGTCCGTCTGACGCGCCTTGGGCGGAGCGGGCGGCTCAGGCATCTCGGCCTCGTCGTCGGCCATGACGTCGTCGGCGGCGTCGTTGGCGGTTCGGGCGGGACTTTGCGGGCCGGTCGGTCGCGGCGGTGAGCCGACGCCGTAGCCGAGGCGCTTCAAGGCCTCCTCGCCGTCCAGGCCGAAGGCGGTGCGCAGGCGAAGATCGGTCTGGGGCACCGGCACCTCGACGCCCGCCGTGTCCAGGGCGTCGGCGATCAGCCAGGTGTAGGCGGCGTGCATGGCCGCCGGACGTTTGACAGCGTCACGCGTCGGCCAGACCACCAGTTCGAACGACAGGCCCCGATCGCCGAAGGCCACGAGCCAGACCTGGCTCTTGCGAGCCTCCGTCTCCGGCAGGGTGAAGGGGCTGGCGCGGGCGGCGGTCAGAACGGCGTCGCGCACCTGACCCCGGTCCGAGCCATAGGCGACGGTGAAGGGCACATGGATGCGGCGGGTGTCACCCTTCATCGTCCAGTTGGTGACGGGCTGTTCGATGAAGCGCGAGTTGGGCACCAGGACATTGACGTTGTCGTTGGTGCGGACACGGGTGGCGCGCGGGCCGATCTCCATAATGGCGCCGCGAATGCCGATGTCCTCGATCTCGATATAGTCGCCGACCGACACCATCCGGTCGAAGATCAGGAACAGGCCGGAGACGAACTCCTTGACCACCCCCTGCAGCCCGAGACCGACACCGATGCCCAGCGCGCCGGCGAAGACGGTCAGGGACGACAGGTTCAGCCCTGCCGCCGACAGGGCCGACATGACGCCGACGACAATGATGCCGTAGCCGGCCAGACGCTCCAGCAGATAGATCGCCTGACGGCTGCGGTCCGAGCGTTCGCGCACCCGGCGCAGCGACCGCGTCACCAGCCAATGGGCCGCGAATGCGATCAGCAGGATCACGCCTGCGCTGACCAGACCGCCCAGCGTCAGATTGATCCCGGCGATGCGGGCGATCTGCGACTGCTCGATGGTGTCGAGGCCCAGCTTCTGGATCGGATTGGTCATCGCGTCCTAGAGCGTCCAGCGAACGGTCAAGGTTCCAAACCTATATGGTGAAGTCCTCGGTCGAGAAGCGCCCATCCAGCCAGGCGACGATGCGCTCGGCGGCGTCCTCGGGCGACATGGTGGTGGTGTCCACGACGATCTCGGGGTGTTCGGGCGCTTCATAGGGGCTGTCGATGCCGGTGAAGTTTTTGAGCTCTCCCGCGCGAGCCTTCTTGTACAGACCCTTGACGTCGCGAGCCTCGGCCACCGCCAGGGGCGTGTCGACGTGGACCTCGACGAACTCGCCCTTGCCCAGCAGGTCACGGGCCAGGCGGCGTTCGGCGCGGAAGGGCGAGATGAAGCTGACCAGGACGATCAGGCCCGCGTCCACCATCAGTTTCGACACCTCGGCGACGCGGCGGATGTTTTCGACCCGGTCCTCTTCGGTGAAGCCCAGGTCGCGGTTCAGACCGTGGCGGACATTGTCGCCGTCCAGCAGATAGGTGTGGCGACCGTCGGCGTGCAGCCGCTTTTCCACCAGATCGGCGATGGTCGACTTGCCGGCGCCCGACAGGCCGGTCAGCCAGACGACGCGGCCCGTCTGGTTCTTGATCGTGGCGCGCGCGGCCTTGTCCACTGACAGGGCCTGCCAATGGATGTTGTGGGCGCGGCGCAGGGCGAAGTGCAGCAAACCCGCCCCGACTGTGCGGTTCGAGATCCGGTCGATCAGGATGAACCCGCCCAGGTCCTTGTTCTCGGCATAGGGGGCGAAGGCGACGGGGGCGTCCAGCGACAGGTTGCAGACGCCGATCTCGTTCAACTCCAGCCGCTTGGCCGGCTGCTGCTCCAGGGTGTTGACGTTCACCTTGTGCTTGGGCTCGGTGATGGTGGCGCCCACCAGCTTTGCGCCGATCTTGAGCAGGTAAGGCCGGCCCGGCAGCAGGGGCTCGTCGTCCATCCAGACCACGGTGGCCTCGAACTGGTCGGCCGCCTCGGGCGGGGCGTCGGCGCTGGCCAGCACGTCGCCGCGCGAGACATCGATCTCGTCGGCCAGGGTCAGGGTGATCGACTGTCCGGCCACGGCCAAGCTCAAGTCGCCGTCGGCGGTGACAATGCGGGCCACGGTCGAGGTCTTGCCGGACGGCAGGACGCGCACCGGATCGCCCGGCCGCACGGTCCCGGCGGCGATCTGGCCGGAGAAGCCGCGGAAGTCGAGATTGGGCCGGTTGACCCACTGCACCGGCAGGCGGAACGGATCGGCCTGAAGAGCGTCGCCGACCTCCAGCGTTTCCAGCAGGCTCATCAGCGGCGGGCCGGCGTACCAGGGCGAATAAGCGCTGGGTTCGGTGATGTTGTCGCCGCGCAGGGCGGACATCGGGATGGCGTCGAAGGCCTGAAGCCCGATCTGGGCGGCGAAGGCGCGGAAGTCGGCGAAGATGGCGTCGAACACGGACCGAGACCAGCCCATGAGGTCCATCTTGTTCACTGCCAGGATGACGTGGCGGATGCCCAACAGGCTGACCAGATAGGCGTGGCGGCGGGTCTGGGTCAGCACGCCGCGCCGGGCGTCGATCAGGATGACGGCGGCGTCGGCCGTGGAGGCGCCGGTGACCATGTTGCGCGTGTACTGTTCGTGGCCTGGCGTGTCGGCGACGATGAACTTCCGTTTTTCGGTGGAGAAGAAGCGATAGGCGACATCGATGGTGATGCCCTGTTCCCGCTCGGCGGCCAGGCCGTCGACCAGCAGGGCGAAGTCGATGTCGCCGCCCTGGGTGCCGACGCGGCGACTGTCCGCCTCCAGCGCCGCCATCTGATCCTCGAAGATCATCTTGGAATCGTAGAGCAGGCGGCCGATCAGGGTGGACTTGCCGTCGTCCACGCTGCCGCAGGTGATGAAGCGCAGCAGGCTCTTGTGTTGGTGGGCGTCCAGATAGGCGTCGATGTCGCGGGCGATCAGGTCGGACTGGTGAGCCATCAGAAATAGCCCTCCTGCTTCTTCTTCTCCATCGAGGCGGACTGGTCGTGGTCGATCATCCGACCCTGGCGCTCGGAGGTGGTGGTCAGCAGCATTTCCTGGATGACCTCAGGCAGGGTCGCGGCCGTACTCTCGACCGCGCCGGTCAGGGGGTAGCAGCCCAGGGTGCGGAAACGGACGGACTTCATCTGCGGCGTCTCGCCGGGACGCAGTCGGAACCGGTCGTCATCGACCATGATCAGGGCGCCGTCGCGTTCCACCACCGGCCGTTCGGCGGCCAGATAGAGCGGAACGATGGGGATCCGCTCCAGGTGGATGTATTGCCAGACGTCCAGCTCGGTCCAGTTTGAGATCGGGAAGACGCGGATGCTCTCACCGGGCTTTTTGCGCGTGTTGTAGAGCCGCCAGAGTTCGGGCCGCTGATTCTTGGGGTCCCAACGGTGTTCGGCGGTGCGGAAGGAGAAGATGCGCTCCTTGGCGCGCGACTTCTCCTCGTCGCGACGAGCGCCGCCGAAGGCCGCGTCGAAGCCGTAATGATTCAGGGCCTGTTTCAGACCTTCGGTCTTCCAGAGGTCCGTGTGCAGGGCCGAGCCGTGATCGAAGGGGTTGATGCCGCGTGCGAGGGCGTCGGTGTTCTGGTGGACCAACAGTTCGACGCCCAGATCGGCCGCCGCCTGTTCGCGCATCGCGTACATGGCGCGAAACTTCCACGTCGTGTCGACGTGCAGAAGCGGGAAGGGCGGCCTGGACGGATAGAAGGCCTTCTTCGCCAGATGCAGCATGACGGCTGAATCCTTGCCGATCGAATACAGCATGACCGGACGCTCGGCCTCGGCAGCCACCTCGCGTAGGATGTTGATGCTCTCGGCCTCCAGGCGCTGGAGGTGGGTCAGGCGCGGCGTGGAAAGGGCGGCAGGTTTTTTGGTCAGGGTGGCGGTGGTCACCGGGGCGTCTCCGTCGAACGCCATGTGACAACGCCAAAGGGCGGGACGGGACAAGCGAGGGTTCCTGTTCCCCGCTAGGAGATTTTCGTCCCGCGGCGTCCGATTTCGCCGTCGGTGCGTAACGGAACCAGGGTCGCTGAAAGCGGCTTATGGCATCAAAACGGAAACGCCCATGTCCAGCCTGAAATCCCTCGCCGCATCCGCCGCCGCGATCGCGCTGGCGGGATGCGTGACCGCACCGTCGCCTTCCGAATATCGCGCGCCGCAGCCGGCCAAGCCGGTGGATGTGCAGCGTCTGTGGTCCGGGCGCTGGCACGAGATCGCGCGTCTGCCGGATCGGCTGACCGACGGCTGCGTCGCCGGCGCGTCGATCTATACGCCGGTGGAGGGCACGCGGGTCGATGTGCGCGACACCTGTCAGGTCGGCACGCCCGACGGCAAGGAAAAGGCCATCGGCGGACGGGGCGAGATCCTCGATCCGGGCACAAACGCCAAGCTGAGGGTCAAATATCTGGCCGGGTTCGTGACCTGGGACTATTGGGTGCTGGACCGAGCGGACGACTACAGCTGGTTCATCTCGGCTGATCCGACCTTCAATCGGCTGTTCATCTACACGCGCGACTTGCCAAGCGAGCAGCAGGTGCGCGCCCTGACCGAACGGGCGCGGGCCCTTGGTTATGATGTCAGTCGTCTGGAGTTCCCGGCCCAACCGGCGCGGTAAGGATCAAAGACCATGCGCTCGCCACGGACGGTTTTGTTCGCCTCGACACTGCTCGCGACGGTGATCGGTCTAGGAGCCTGCGCGGGTGGGACAGCCTTGCCCGTCGCGGCGGGGTTTGGTCCGGACCCGCAACTGCCGGCGGTGCGTCAGGGCTTGCTGCCCACCGTCAATATCGCCCCGGCGTCGAGCTGGCCCGAAGGCGCGACGCCGGTCGCGGCGGCGGGATTGCGCGTGCAGGCGTTCGCGACAGGCCTGGATCACCCGCGCTGGCTCTATCGCCTGCCCAACGGCGATATTCTGGTCGCGGAGTCGAACGCGCCGCCCAAGCCCGAAGACAAGAAGGGCGGTCTGCGTGGCTGGGTGATGGGCAAGGTCATGGCCAAGGCCGGCGCCGGTGTCCCAAGCCCCAACAAGATCGTCCTGCTGCGGGACGCGGACGGCGACGGCGTAGCGGAGACCAAGAGCGATTTCCTGACCGGACTGAACTCGCCGTTCGGCATGGCTCTGGTCAGCGACCGGCTGTATGTCGCCAACGCCGATGCGGTGGTGGCCTTTCCGTATCGGAGCGGCCAGACGCAGATCGACGCTGCGGCCACGAAGGTCGCGGACCTGCCTGCCGGCCGCAATCATCACTGGACAAAGAGCCTTGTCGCCAGCCCGGATGGTCGCCGGCTTTATGTCGGGGTCGGATCCAACTCCAACGTCGGCGAAAACGGCCTGGACGAGGAAGTCGATCGCGCCGCCATACTGGAGATCGATCCGGCCACGGGCGCGCGGCAGGTCTATGCCTCGGGCCTGCGCAATCCGGTCGGCATGGACTGGAACCCGCAGACCGGCCAGCTGTGGGTGGCGGTCAACGAGCGTGACGAGATCGGCGACGATCTGGTGCCCGACTATATGACCTCGGTGGCGCCGGGCGCCTTCTACGGCTGGCCGTGGAGCTATTACGGCCAGACTGTCGATACGCGCCCACCCGCCAATCCGGCGATGGTCGCGCGCGCTATCCGGCCGGATTACGCACTGGGCGCGCACACGGCGTCGCTGGGGCTGACATTCGGACAAGGCGCGAGCCTGTTGCCGCCAGCCTTGCGCTCTGGCGTTTTCGTCGGCCAGCACGGATCGTGGAACCGCAGCGTGCGCAGCGGCTACAAGGTGATCTTCGTGCCGTTCGTCGATGGACGTCCCGCCGGGCCGCCGCAGGATGTTCTGACCGGATTTCTGAACGCCCGGGGTCAGGCGCAAGGCCGGCCCGTCGGGGTGCAGATCGACCGAGAAGGCGCCCTGCTGGTCGCCGATGATGTGGGCAATGTCATCTGGCGCGTCAGCGGCGCCTGAACCTCGATCATAGAAAAAGCCCCGGCCGAAACCGGGGCTTTCCATTATTCTGCTGAGATCAGTTCAGCGGCTGGACCGTGATCGCCGGCGCGGCGGGCGTGGTCACGACCGGAGCCGGGGTAGAGGCTGCAGGCGCGGTGTTTAACCGGCTGGTGCTCGCCGTCGAGGCGGCCGGCGCGGTGTAGGGTTGCGGACCCGAAGGCGTAGCCGGCGTCTCAACACGGGCAGCGGCGGGCCGTTCAACGGCCGGCGCAGCGCGACGGGCCACGGGTTCGGCGCGGCGAGCGACCGGCGCAGGCGCGGCGGCCGGCGTCGGAGCCGCAGCCGGCGTGGGCGCGACCTCGGCCGGGGCGGGCGTGACCGGCGCCTGGGCGGCCGTCATCGCGGCGGGCGCGGTCTGCATGGCCGGTGCGGCGGTCTCGGCGGGCTGAGCGGGAGCGGCCTGTTCGCCGCCCATCATCATGGCGACGCCGCTGCCCAGCAGCACCACGGCGCCGATCGGGGCCAGGATCATCCAGGTCTTCACCGACTTCTTGGACTTGGTCGTGCGGGCGTAGCGCGGAACGAAGGTCGTGTCCTCAGCGCGGGCTTCGGTATTGGCGTTGGCATAGGTCATAGACATTGTTTCTGTCCTCCATAACGTCGATCAACCAACCCGCCGTTCCGCAACGGCGTTCCGCGTAAAGCGCAAAAGCCCCGAAGAAACACCGTTTCCGCCCGGAATGGGGCGAAGACCGTGCGTGCGGCCGCCGCATTTGCCGTCAATGCGGCAATAAAAAGCAGGGCGGTGCTCTGGATTTCCGCCGCGTCAACCGAACAAATGGATCACGGCTGGACGGCAATTCGTCAGGTTCGCGAAGGATTGCGGACCCTACGGTTGACCCGACCGGCCGCCTTCGTCCATCACCGGACCGGGTGGAACACGCATTGACCGGAGTACGGCGCGCATGGGTTTTGTAGCCAATATCCGCAGGGATGTCCGGTTCGCGCGCGGCCTGTTCCGTCTGTTGAAACGCATCAAGCCGATCGAGCTGGACAGCGACGTCCTGCTCTGTGACGACTTTGAAGAAGCCGTCGACAAGTTCGCCGACAACATCGCCATCGACGACGGTCAGCGCACCCTGACCTATCGCGACCTGGACGCCATGGCCAACCGCTTCGCCCACTGGGCCAAGAACCGGGGCCTGCGCCGCAGCGACACCATCGCCCTGATGATGACCAACCGGATCGAGTATCTGGCGGCGTGGATCGGCTTCTCGAAGGTCGGCATCGCCACGGCCCTGATCAACACCAATCTGAACGGACAGGGGCTGGCCCACTGTCTGGCCATTTCCAAGGCCTTCAACGTCGTCGCGGACGAGGATTGCTGGCGTCAGATCGAGGAGGCGCGGCCTCTGGTCGATCACAACCTGGCGCTCTGGGTTCTGGGCTTGACCGACGATCTGGAGACCAGCGACCGTCGCGGCCTGGACAAGCCCGTGCGTGGCGGATCCTCGGTGCGGCCGTCCAAGTCGGCGCGCGAAGGCCTGACCAACCGCGACACCGCCCTTTATATCTACACCTCCGGCACGACCGGCCTGCCCAAGGCGGCGCGGATCCCGCATTCGCGCGCCCGGACCTATATGCGCGCCTTCGCCGGCGCCACGCGTTCGACGCCCGAGGACCGGATCTTCAACGTCCTGCCGCTGTATCACTCGACTGGCGGTCTTGTCGGGGTGGGCGCAGCGCTGTTGAACGGCGCGCGGCTGGTGATCCGCAAGAAGTTCTCGGCCAGCACCTTCTGGCCCGACGTGCGCTCGTCGGGCGCGACCATGTTCGTCTATATCGGCGAGCTGTGCCGCTATCTGGTCAACTGCCCGCCGCACGAGGACGAGACCAAGCACAAGCTGCGTCTGGCGTTCGGCAACGGCCTGCGCGCCGATGTCTGGCCCGACTTCCAGAGCCGGTTCAAGATCCCCGACATCCTGGAGTTCTACGGCTCGACCGAAGGCAATGTCTCGCTGTTCAACTTCGACGGCAAACAGGGCGCGATCGGTCGGGTGCCGAGCTTCCTGAAGTCGCAGATCAATATTCGCCTGGTCGAGTTCGACGTAGAGACCGAACAGCCGATCCGCGGCTCGGACGGTCTGTGTCGCCTGGCGCGCGTCGGCGAGGTCGGCGAGGCCATCGGCCTGATCGGCAACGACATCCGCCACGACTTCTCGGGCTATGCCGACAAGGCCGCCTCGCAGAAGAAGATCTTGACCGACGTGTTCAAGAAGGGCGACCGCTGGTTCCGCACCGGCGACCTGATGAAGCAGGACAAGGAAGGCTATTTCTACTTCGTCGACCGGATGGGCGACACCTTCCGCTGGAAGGGCGAGAACGTCTCGACCTCCGAGGTCGAACAGGTGCTGATGGACGCACCGGGCGTGACCGAAGCCATCGTCTATGGCGTGCCCGTTCCAGCCCAGGACGGCAAGGCCGGGATGGCGGCTCTGGTGGTGGACGGCAAGTTCGACGCCCAGGCCTTCTCCGACCATGTCGAGGCCAAGCTGCCCGCCTATGCCCAACCAGTGTTTGTGCGGCTGATCAAGTCGGCCGAAACGACCGGCACCTTCAAATACCGCAAGGCCGATCTGGTGGTCGACGGGTTCGATCCGTCCAAGACTGGCGCCGCCCTCTATGTGCGGGGCGGGGCTGCGGGCTATCAGAAGCTGACGGCGGCCGGGCGCAACGCCATCCTGAAGGGCGAAAGCCGTCTGTAACGACTGGGAAGGCGGCGTTCGCGAAACGCCGTCTTAATGATTAATGGCGATAGTCCCGACCTCTCGCGTCAGGATTGTTCGCCTCCATGTTCCAGATCATCGGCATCGTGCTGCTGTTCGGCCTCGTCTTCGGCAGCTACGCCATTTCGGGCGGCAAGTTCGAAGTGATCCTGCACGCCGCGCCGCACGAGCTGATGGCCATCGGCGGGGCGGGCATCGCCGCCTTCCTGATCTCCAACTCCCTGCCGGTGATCAAGGGCTCCATGGCGGGCCTGGGCAAGACCTTCGCCGGGCCGAAGTGGAAGAAGCAGGATTACAAGGACCTGCTGTCGCTGCTGTTCCAGCTGACCAAGACGATGAAGTCCAAGGGCGTGGTGGCGCTGGAAAGCCATATCGAAAAGCCCAAGGAATCGACCATCTTCCAGAAGTACCCCAAGGTGCTGAAGGACCATTTCGCCGTCGACTTCATCTGCGACACCCTGCGGATGATGACGATGAACCTGGAGGATCCGCACCAGGTCGAGGATGCGATGGAAAAGCAGCTCGAAAAGCACCATCACGAGCATCTGGAAAACGCCCACGCGCTTCAGAACCTGGCCGACGGTCTGCCTGCGCTGGGCATCGTCGCCGCCGTCCTGGGGGTCATCAAGACCATGGGTTCGATCACCGAGCCGCCCGAGGTTCTGGGCGGCATGATCGGCGGCGCCTTGGTCGGCACCTTTATGGGCGTGTTCCTGGCCTATGGTCTGGTCGGTCCATTCGCGGCGCGCCTGACGGCCATCATCAACGAGGAAGCCGCCTACTATAAGATCATCCAGTCGGTGCTGGTCGCCCACCTGCACGGCAACGCCGCCCAGATTTCGGTCGAGATCGGCCGGGGCGACATCCCGTCGTCGGCGCAGCCGTCGTTTGGCGAGATGGAAGAGGCGCTGAACAGCATCACCGCCGACTGATCCCGACATTCCTGATCTTAACTTGCCCTGCCGCGCGCGGCGGCCCTATCGTTTGCGCCAAGAGACGTTCCGGTCTCGCAAGCTTCGGAGACATCTTCATGCGTATCAAAGCCCTCGTCGCCGCATCCGCTGCGCTCCTGGTCCTGGCCGCCTGTAGCAAGGCCCCGGAAGAAAAGGCCGAAGCGCCGGCCACCGATGCGGTCGAGGCCGCCGGCAGCGCCGAAGAAGCCGCTTTGACGGTCGATCAAGCGGCCAAGGACGCCGAAGCGGCGGCCAATCAGGCCATTCAGGAAGACACCGCCGCCCAGGCGGCCACGACGATGCAGGGCGCCGACGCCTCCGCCGCGGCGCCGGTTCCCGTCGCGCCGGCCGAACCTGCGCACGGTCCGGCGGCCGCCCACTAGGACGCGTCGAAACCAAAGCCCGAAGAGGCCGCTCCGACTGGGGCGGCCTTTTTCATGTCGGCGACGAAGGTGCTAGAGCCGCGCGATGACGCCTGATGACGACGCCTCGCCCCTGCTGACCTGGACCGAAGAGGGCGAGCCGCGCTCAGGCCGGTTCGGCGACGTCTATTTCTCGCGTGATGACGGCCTGGCCGAAACGCGGGCGGTGTTTCTGGAAGGTTGCGGCCTGCCGGACGCCTGGATGGGGCGGGATCATTTCACGGTGGCCGAGCTGGGGTTCGGCACAGGGTTGAACATCGCCGCCCTGCTGCATCTGTGGCGACGGACGCGGCCCGAGGGCGGGCGGCTGCACATCTTCTCTATCGAGGGGTATCCGCTGACGGCGGCGGAGGCGGCGAGGGCGCTGGGCGCCTGGCCCGAACTGGCGGAGGCGACCGAGGCCTTGATCGCAAATTGGCCGGCCGCGACGCCGGGCTTTCACCGGGTGGACCTGCCGGGCTTCGACGCCGTGCTGGACGTGGCGGTTGGCGATGCGGCCTGGGCGCTGGAGCAGTGGTCGGGGGCGGCGGACGCCTGGTTCCTGGACGGTTTCTCGCCTGCGCTGAACCCGGGCATGTGGTCGCCCGAAGTGATGGCCTTGATCGCCGAGCGCTCTGCGCCGGGCGCGCGCCTGGCCACCTTCACCGTCGCCGGAGCCGTGCGGCGGGGCCTGGCTGGGCAGGGTTTCGTCGTCGAGAAGCGCCCCGGCCATGGCCGCAAGCGCGAGCGGCTTGAGGCGCGTCTCCCCTCAGTGTTCGAACCGTCGCCGCCGCCCCGCGTCGCCGTGATCGGCGCGGGCGTCGCTGGTGCATCTGTGGTCCGCGCCCTGGAGGCGCAGGGCCTCCGGGCCGTGGTGTTCGAGGGTGAGCGCCCGGGCGCGGGCGGCTCTGGCTTTCCGGCGGCCCTGGTCACGCCGCGTCTGGACGCCGGCGATCACGGCATCGCCGCCCTGCACGCCCAGGCGCTGGAGCGGGCGGGCGATCTTTATGCCGCGATCCCGGGCGCCGTGACGGGCGACGGCGTGCTGCAACTGCCCCAAGCGCCGCGCGATGCGGCCCGGTTCGAAAAAATCGCTCGCCAACCGATCTGGAATGCCGATGACATGGGGGTGCTGGATGAAGGGGCGGCGTCAGCGGTCGCCGGCGAAGCAACGGGGCAGGGCGGTCTGCTGATGAAGGGGGCATTCGCGCTGCGCCCTGCGGCGGTGCTCTCGAACTGGCTTTCGGACGCGGAGATGCGCTCTGAGCGCGTGACACGGCTGGAGCGCGCCGACGGCCGCTGGCGGCTGATCGGCGAAAACGACGCGGTGCTGGGCGAGGTCGATGCGGTGGTTCTCGCCGCCGGCTGGGGATCGGCCGCCCTGATGGACGGGTTCGACCAGACGCCGCGCCTGTCGCCCGTGCGGGGGCAGGCGGACTGGATCGACGGGGACGTGACCATCCACCCCATGGCATGGGGCGGCTATGCGGTTCCGACGGGCCAAGGCGTGCTGTTCGGCGCGACCCATGACCGGGCCGACACCGACACGGCGCCGCGCGAGGCCGACAGCGCGCGAAATCTGGCAACCCTGGAAGCGCGCCTGCCGGAGTTGGCCAAGCGCATCGCGGCGGCCGGGCCGGTGCAGAACCGGGCGGCAGTCCGCGCCACGACGCCGGATCGCCTGCCTGTGGCGGGCGCTCTCGATGACGGACTCTATGTGCTCGGCGGTCTGGGGTCGCGCGGCTTTTGCGTCGGGCCCTTGCTTGGCGAGCATATCGCCGCCCTCATCCTTGATCAGCCTTCGCCCCTGCCGCGCGATCTGGCGGCGCGCGTGTCGCCCCGTCGGTCTTCGGTTCTGGCGGACGCCCTTGCATCATCCTCGCCGACGCGCGCAGGATGAAGCGGGGGCTTGTTCAGGAGTTGACTATGCATCGCCTCATTCTGTCGTCTGCTGCTCTCCTCGTACTGTCGGCCTGTGCGCCGTCGCCGGGCGTGGCGACGGCCAGCCGCGCCGACGCCGGCCAGTGCTTCCGGCCCAATCTGGTGCGCAACTTCACCGCGCCGAACGACCAGACCCTGTACGTCCGCACGGCGGACGCCGGTGTGTTCCAGATCGAAACCCCCTTCTGTCGCGACATGACCCGCGCCCTGTCGATCGCGCTGGAACCTGTCGCGGGATCCAGCCGGCTGTGTCCCGGCGATCAGGCCGCCTTACTCAGCCCGGCGACGGGGCCTCAACCGTGCCGCGTGCGCATCGCAAAGAAGCTGACGACCGCAGAGCTCGAGGCCCTGCCGTCTCGCGATCGGCCCTGATCGAAAACGCTTTCGAGGCCTTCGGGAGAGATTGAATTCTCGTTCGTGCGGGTATGAAATGATCGTCTTGCCTGGGGAGGGAAGAGGATGATCAGAACAATCGGCGTGACGGCGATCCTGGCGACGGCGGCGATCGCATCGCCATCGGCGGCCGAAAGCTGGGCCACGTTTTCACGCAGCGACGCCACCGTCTATCTGGTGGATGTCGATGCGCTGACGCCGGTGGACGGCGTGGCGACGACGCGGATGGCGCGGGTGCCCGCGCGCGGCGAGGCGACCAATCTCAGCCATGAGACCGAAGAGGTCATGGTGCGGTGTTCGGACGGCCAGTCGCGTTCGGGCGCGACGGTGACCTATGGCGCGGACGGGGCGGAAACCGATCGCTATTCCGAGGACACGCCGTGGGAAGCGACGCCGGCCGGCGGCATCTATGGCGCAATCAAATCCTTCGCCTGTGAGGACATGCGGCCCCAGACGGCGGCCTTCCCGACCATCCAGGCCTTCATCGCGGGCGGACGCGGCCAGTAGGCCGCGCCTGGTCCGAGTCAAAATGGATGAGATTGCCCTGTCTGGAAAGACTCATCTTTCCTCGGCGCGCTTCACTAATAATGAAAGTCGAGGATCAAAATTTTTGAGATGTTGGCGTTCGACGCTCAAAATTTATGAGAAAGCTACTTTGTCGACCAGAATTTCTGAGCTGCTGGGCGGTGCCGGATCCTCGCAAAAATTAAAGCTATAAGCTTTAAGTACTTTTCGCTGAGGCCCGACGGGCCGCGTCGCCCATTGGATACGCAATAGAAAAACGTTCACTAACGGACGTCTTGACCCGTCCGGGCCAATCTTGCGGATCGGTAGCAGACCTCTAAGCGGGCGCTCAGTCGAGCGAGATGCATCAGGTCACAACAGCGGTTACGGATTCTTGCAAAGGTTAAACAATGAGCTTTGCTCAGACAGAACGCCCTCCGTCGTGGTCCAACGCCCGAGAAGGTCACCAATGTCGAAAGACTGACGGTCCCAGAGCGCATGCACCGGCCTTATGCCCGGCCAGACTGGGCTAATTCCTAGACGGGCGAGGTTGCGTGACACGCTTCTGACCGAAAGGCCAAGCTCGGAAGCCAGCTTTGGTGTGAATGCGTAACGCCCTGCAAATTCCAACACGTCGGCCTCAACGACAGTCAGCACCTTGTCAGTAGTTGACCGACTCATTGTGCTGATGTGTCCCGCATCGACTGCCGCACGAATGCCGGAAGAGTTCGTGCCCAGAATGCCTGCCGCAACATGGACGTAAATCGACCCTTCAACGAGGCGCGGACTGCCTGTAGGGCGCGAGGGCAGTAGAGTTGCTCCGTCTATGCTTGAGGGGGTTGAGGGCCGGCCACAGGGCATCAAATACTGCGAGCTGAAGTCAAAATTTGAGATATCAGCCCTGCGCCAGCAGGATTGCACGCGGACATTATTTTCTAGTTCCAGGATCGGTCGCAGACCGCTTGCGCGCAGGCGTCGCGTAACCGCAATGGTGTTCAGTCCATGCGTGGCGGCGATCTCAGTGCTGGAGACGTATGTTTTCCGAAATGCCTGCGCGGATGTTCGCAAAACTCCCCGCAGATGACCCGCCGTGGTGAATTCTGTAGCTTGCAGATAGCCGTTCAGGGTGAGGTGCCGAAGGGTCTCACTGTCGATGTTGGTCAGGCTCTTAAGCTCAGTCAAAGAAATATTGCCTTTCGGCACTGTTCGTCCATCTCGGAGCTTGAGCTTTTTCATACTGCTTCGCTTGGGTTTGACGCATACTGTCCCCGACGCCGTGACCCATTGCGTTTCGAAGCTTATCCCTTCGACCGAGTTTCGTGACCAAAGCGCTGCGATCTTCGCCTGAGGATCGGCATTCAAAATGGGCTCAATACCCAGCTGTTCAGACGTTTCGTGATCGAAGCAGGGCCGACGCCTATGGGACGTGCGAGATCCGCAGACGTGACCAACTCCTGTGCCCAGCGATCAACCGAGTTTCTCGAAACAGCGATGAGGCGTCTATTGTGACCCCAGTTTGCGCAAGTTTGCTGTTGCAGTATCAGCGCCGTCAAAGTCCGATGACCTACGCGAAGGCGCTGTGTCGCCTGTTTGGCCGACACCATTTCGCTGCGTCCAAGGCCGCTTGGTCCGCGAAGTGTCTCAACTTCTTCGAGGTCCACGAATAAATTGGCAAAAGACTCCAGCCCGGATGGGCCGAACCATGCCCCTAAGCGGCCTGCCGCAATGTCGGCGACGTGGCATGAATGCGCTGACGACCAGGAGCGTACGAGCTCCAACCGCGAGTCTCTATTCGATATCCGCTACCGTATCGCGCCGGAAGGACATACAGAACGCGTTATCCGGCTTTCCCGATCGAAGACAGGTCGCAAGGTTGGCCCAGTCGAGATGGCGGTTCAGTCCGCTGAGGGCGAATGGTCCGACGTTCCTCCCGGTTCGGACGACTTTGCGAAAAACCTTCCTTCTCTAATTGTTGGCTACACCTCCGGCGATAACGAGACGCTGAGTCTGCCGTTCTTCGTCAGCCGT
>NZ_BCWM01000026.1 GCF_001592205.1 Brevundimonas vesicularis NBRC 12165
ACTTCCAGGGCGCGCCCTTCCAGAACCGGGGAGGTTACGGTTTGCCTAGTGAAGTTGTGCGGTCCTGCCTTACCTCATCGCGTTGCAGGCGCATCAGCGATGCGCGGAGGGATAGGCAGCGGCAGAGGTGATGCTTCCGCGCCCAAGGCGGTGGACATCCATGGCTGAATGTCTGCAGCGCTTGGGAGCGCCCGACAAGGCCAGCGGCGACAGGCCTGTCCGCGATAAGGGCTTTTGGCTCTGATCGCTCCATAGCTTCAAAACGCTGCGATAGCGGCGTCGCAATGCGTCGTCAGGGGCCTTCCAGCTGCAATACCGGACATCGACCTTTACGCTCGAGCGAGGCTTGAGCGCAACGCGGACCGCATTTCTCTACCAAAAGGTGATAGTTGTCGCCGTCAAGCTGAAAGGGACGCTAACATCGAGGCGTCTCCCCGGACATCTCCAAAGTCACCTTCGCCCAACTTTTCACCCCATTGATACAGAGCAGTCCGTTAGTGCCAGCCAAGCAACGCATCGTAGGCATTGATGTCTGTCGCTCAATGGCCATCATTGCCGCCACAAGCAGTCATGCTTTCGTGGCTTCTGGAGCGTTCAGGTACGACCCGTCAGTCGCAATGATGTGGTTTCAAATCGCCACCCACCTAGCCACGCCTGTATTCATTGGACTGTTTGGCTCTATGTTGTACATCGCCTATCGCCCCAAGTTTATATATGGGCGAGATTTGGAAGGTATCCAACAACTTCTTTCCAGATCAGCACAATGCTATTTTTTGTATCTGATTTGCATCTTGACTTGGGTCATGAATGGTACATTCTCTGCGACTTATGGACTGAGATGCGCACTTTTAATCGGCGTGACGCCCTTTGTTGACATACTGAAATTCTATACGGTCATGCTGTTCGTGGCCCCTATCATCATCAGCGTCTCAACCCGTTTCAAACGCGGCCTCGCCATCCTGCTCGCTTTGGCGATGGCGCCCCATCTCGCCTATCCATTGTGGCCGCCTCTCGAGCCGCTTCCGATAGTTTTCGGTCACGATTACCTCAGTCTTCCCGCATCATTCCTTTATGGCGGCAATTCAGGCGCGGGAGGCCCCTCGTTGCTTCATGGTCTCATCCTGGTCGTCTACGGCATGTGGCTTGGAAAAATTGCAGAAGGGCTGATCAACGGAGACAAACATTTCAGACGTCTCGCAAGACGGACATTGCTCGGCGCGACGATATTGAGCGGATTGGTCTCGGCGGCTCTCTGGGACTGGAGCGATGCTTTCGGCACGCTGAACGCGCTCGCAGACATGTCGCTTCGCAACATAAACCATCCTCTTTACTACGCGCTCGGCGTCTTCGGTTTGACCTCGGCCTGTTGGGCAGCCTTGGAGTTTTACGACCTGCGGGAGCAAAAGATTGGCCGCCAGTTGAACTTCATTGGATCTACGAGTCTTTTTACTTTTTCCTTCGGAAACATCGCCCTCATTGTCGCGCCTGAAATTAAGACTGGACTATTTGGCTCGATTGCATACGGCATCGTGTTGCTTTGTGTGGTTATCGCGTTGAGCTGGATGTTCCGATTTATGCTTGACGACGGGCTTGCGCAGAATATCGCCAAGCAGCGCACCTTCTCCGCAATATTCCAGTATGTGCAATCCAATATTATTAAGAGTATAAAGGTCGCAACTCGTCATCCATCAATCATATACGATCGCTTTCTCCGGTTTGTATTTTGATATCAATGCATCAGCTTCATAAGAATGGCGGATGAGCACAGCTCGTCTAGGCCCGACTTATTGATCGCGCATGATCTCGCAACTGCGCCCCGGCGTCAGCCAGGCTTCCATGATCCGACTTGTCGCAAATTTTGCTTTGCCAACCCGGGACAGTCAGGCGAGCCTGCTTTCGCCAGACAGACTGAGGCACGCCTGTTAGAAACCTCGATACGAGATGGCTTGAGAGTCCGATGACAGCTGTGTCCACCCCCCAAAGTTTCGGCGATCGACGCCTGGAACAGTTTGGTTGGTCGATGTTCGACTGGGCGCAACAGCCTTACTTCACCCTCGTCGCCGCGTTCATCTTCAAGCCGTACTTCGCCTCAGGATTTGTCGGCGATACGGTTAGGGGCCAGGCGCTGATCGGGCTGGCGGGCGGCGTGGCGGCGCTTCTGATCGCGCTTCTCAGCCCCTTCGTCGGCTCCAGGATCGATCGAGGCTCAGATGCGAAACGCTGGGTGCTCGCCGCCTCCCTTCCCTTCATGTTGGCCTGCGCGGGGTTGTGGTTCGCCGCGCCCGGCCATCTCGAGCGTCTTCCCCTGATCATGGGCTGTCTGATCGTTGCGGCGGTTTCGGCGGAAGTGACCGTCACCGCCAATAACGCCATGCTGCCCCACATCGCTCACCCGGGGCGTCTCGGAAGACTGTCGGGCTCAGCCGTGGCTCTGGGGTATCTCGGAGGACTGCTGAGCCTCGCCGTATTCTATATCGGCTTCAACGTGATGGACCCGCCTCTTCTTGGGCTGGACCCGATCGCCCGCGAACCCGACCGGATCGTGGGTCCGTTCGTGGCGGGCTGGTACGCCCTTTTCCTCATCCCGTTCGTCCTCTGGACGCGCGACCCGAAGCCCCAGTCCGCGGCCGGGAGCCGGATATCGCTCGTTTCAGCTTTGCGCGATATGCCGGCGAAGACCCGCCGCTTCCTCCTTGGCCGGATGCTGGTCGCCGATGGGCTTACGGCCGCCGCTGTCTTCGGAGGCGTCCTCGCTGCGGGATTGTTCGATTGGGGCGTCGCCGAACTCGGAACCTACGGGGGACTGATCATCATCACATCCGGACTGGCGGCATGGGCTTCGGGTGCCGTCGAACCTCGCCATGCCCCGAGAACGGTCGTTCTGCTCTCGGTCGTCGTGCTCGCCGCGGCCGTGCTGGGGGCGGCCATGATCACGGCGGATCGGGTAATGCTGATTCCGGTCCCGCCGCCGACGGCCGGCGACGGGTTCCTGGCGTCGCCGTCGGAACGGATATTCATGGTGCTGGGCCTTGTCATCGGCGCCGCCGCCGGCCCGATGCAAGCGTCCATGAGGGCTTGGATGGCCAGGCTCACGCCGCCAGGGTTCGAAGGCCGGTGGTTCGGGCTATTCGCCTTTTCCAACAAGGCGACGGCCTTCCTGGCCCCGCTCCTCATCGCCGGATTAACGATCGTCACCCAGAGCCAGCGTATCGCCATGCCCGTCATCGTGCTGTTTCTGGCCGCTGGCTACATCTGCCTGAGGCGCGTGCCGGCGGACCTTGGACCTCAACCCTAGCGGTAGAGGCTCAATCGCAGCCCGATGAGACGTTTGGCTCCCCGCGTGTAGGTTGGAAGTCCGAAGTCCTGCCCTCCGTTGCCGGCGTCGGTGAGATACTCTTCGTCTAAACCATTGCGTATGAACACCCCTGCCCCCCAGGCGCCGCTCGCGGGCCGGTAATCGAGGGCGGCATCCAGCAGCCCATAGGCCGCCTGCCGCGGCATGAAGTCGATGGGCGCGACGAAGGCACCGGTCGCGAGCGCAGGCTTGCCGTTGTCGTCGGTGAAATAAAGGGCTGATCGCCAGGCGTAGGTCGGCGTGAAGCGAAGCGATCCCTCGGGCAGGATCCACTCGAAGGTCATCCCGACCGTCAGCTTCGCGTCCGAGTTAAGGGCGAGACGGTTGCCGGAATACAGGCCGTCTCGGAAACGCGCGTGTGACAGCTCAAGGACGCCGAACGCCTCCAGTCCCCCCGGTCCCCGCCACCTCAGATCGGCTTCAAGTCCGGTGGACGACGCACGCCCGGCGTCACTGGCGACGAACATGGCGCCCTGCTGAACGATGGTCTGGAAGTGACGGTAGTCGTATCGATACACGGCCGCGCCGCCCTTGAGCCCGAGCCTCGGCCAGACAGCCTTGGCGCCCGCCTCGAACGAGTCGATGGTCTCCGCCGCAACGGTGTTGAAGACGATGGCGCCCTCCGGCCGCGACGGCGTGTCAGGCGAAAGCAGCTCCGGACGCCGGCCGCGCGCATAACTCAGATAGATCGATGCGGTTTCCGATACGCCGTAGCGCGCGGCGAGCCGCCAGGCCGCTCCCTCGTCCGTCAGGCCGGCGAACTGCGTCTCTCCCCCCGGCGTCGGCTGGGCGCGCAGACCGAACCGCGGAACAGGATAGGTCGGGGAGCGGGGAAGCGTCGCCGCACCGGGAGACGCCAGGGCCGCGAACAAGGCCTGACGCTGAGCGGCCGGTTGCCCCAAGGCGCCCAGGAAGCCGGCGAGGACCGAGCGCCCCTCGACATCCGAGGCGAGACCCACGGTCCGATCAAGCCACCCGTATCGGAGGCCTGCGGTCAGTTGCAGACGATCGACGGGCGTCCAGGCGAGGTCCGCATAGAGATCCGCACCCGTCGATCCCGAGGCGTCGCGGTAGCCCTCGCGGTGATCGCCGCGAAGGTTTGATGCGATGGAAAGCGATTGAACCTGGCTCAGCGCGGCGCCGCGCGCCGCCGCCAGCCCACGCAGTTGGGCGGCGACGGCGTTCGGGGATGTGTAGGCCTCATAGGACGCCAACGAGGGATTGCGGCGGTCCAGGCGTCCGGTGAGAAGGGCGAGCACCAGACGCTCGTCCACCTGGAGCGGGATGCGCTGCGCCCCAGTCTCGCGGACAAGGCTCGCTCCCGTGACGAGACTGACGCGGTCCGACGGCTCGAAGTTGAGCCGGAACTCTTGCGTCGTCTGTCGCCCGAAGGAATCGTCGCCAACAGTCAGGAGCGGCAATACGACGCCGTCATAATCGAACCGTTCGTCGCTCTCGAAGCGTCGAACCGATGTGGTGGAGGTCAGGGACAGTTGCGAACTCGCCGCCCATCGTGTGAGCCACAACAGGCTTGCGATTCGACGGTCCAGACCCAGGCCGCGATCCCCTTCAAATCCGACGCCCGCCGCGAGGGCGGCTCCGCTGTAGACCGAACGATCGCCAAGCGTCGCGCCGGATTCGGTGGAGGGGAGGAACGTCGCCGACTTGAAGCCCTGGCCCGAACTGGTGTCTCTTTCGGCGTTCAGGATCAGATGGCTCGTGATCGTCGCGTGAGGTCTGAACGACAAGGTCAGCCGTCCGGCCTCGACCCGCGTGTCGCCGTAGCGGCCGCCGTCGATGAGGTTTGGCGTAGAACCACCTTCCTCCCTCAAGCGCCCCGCAATCCGCACGGCGAGGGTGTCGCTGATCGGCGCGTTCACGACAGCCTCCAACAGACGATGACGTCCGCCATCCCACTCCGCAGTCCCCTGAAAACTGTCGACGGGTGCGGCCTTGTTCTGAACGATGTTGATCGCCCCCGTCAGAGCGCTTCGGCCGAACAGGGTCGTCTGCGGCCCGCGAACCACTTCGACACGCTCCAGGTCGAAGAGTTCGACAAAGGCGCCCCGCGCCTTGGCCATCGGCGCCCCATCTTGAAACACCGAGACACGCGGCTCCTGGTAAGACGATCCGTCTCCGCTGGAGATCCCCCGCAAGACGAGCGTGGAGTCCGCAGCCGATTTCGATTGCACAGTCAGGCCGGGGATCAGCGGAGCCAGGTCGGCGAAATTCTGGATACGGCGCTCTGAAAGCGCGGCTCCGCCCGTCACGCTGACCGCGACGGGCACCCTGAACCCCGCCTCGGGACGACGTTGAGCCGTGACCACGACGTCGTCGACCTGGGCCTCGACGGCTGCGCCTTGAGTAGTGGCCTGCGCGCGAGCGACGCTCGCCTGCCCGAACGTGACCGCGCCGGCGGCGCCGATCGCGTAAAACGTCATCTTCCAGGGAAACATGGAAA
This sequence comes from Brevundimonas vesicularis NBRC 12165, assembly GCF_001592205.1. Lineage (GTDB taxonomy): Bacteria > Pseudomonadota > Alphaproteobacteria > Caulobacterales > Caulobacteraceae > Brevundimonas > Brevundimonas vesicularis. The sequence goes on from NZ_BCWM01000026.1 coordinate 5,817, forward strand.
TTCTCGAAATAGTGACTTCGGCCCGGGGCTTGCACTAATCAGGCCGAACGCTGTTGGCTATGGCGTCAGCACCGGTCGCCTCAAGGACTTACGGAATGCCGCCCAAATCGCCACAGTGGCGCGCAGGTGCGCCCATCGACCACCCGCGCCCGCGTTTCGCGGGCGCCCTTCCGTTGGGCCCGGTCTGGTGCGCGGGAGACATCGTTCGGCTGTTCGAGATCCAGGTGAAAGCGCAACCGAACGCCGTCGCGGTCTTCGACGGTCAGGTCGCACTGACCTATCGCGGTCTTCGAGACGCGGCGGCCGCGCTCGCCGCCACGCTCGCTGCGGCCCCTTACGATCCCCGGCCTGTCGCGGCGGTGATGTCGGGCACGGTTCACTATGCGGTGGCGCTCCTGGCCGCGATCGGAGCGGGCCGCCCCCTGGTCCCGGTGGATATGAGCCATCCTCTGGAACGACGCCGCGCCATTCTGCAGGAGGCGCAGCCGTCGACCCTTCTGATCAATCCCGAGATGCCGGTCGAGGCGGAGCTGGCGCAGGGACACCGTTCGATCGCCGTCTCGACGCAAGGCGCGGACGACGCCCCTTGGCCCGAAGTAAGTGGCGATCCCATCATCGGCATCGCCTTCACCTCGGGCAGCATGGGACGGCCGAAGGGCCTCGCTTACCGACAAAGCGCCATCCTTGCGATGGTCGCTGAACATGTGACGGCGCTCGGCATCGGACCGGACGACGTCATTCTCTCCCTGGCTTCGCTCGGCGCCGGCGGCAACCAAGACATTCTCTCCGCAATCCTGGTCGGGGCGCGTGTCCGACTGCTCGACCTGAAGACGGTCGGAATAGGCGAGACGCTGCGTGTGATGGGCGAAGAGGGAACGACGCTGCTGTCGATGATCCCGCTCGTCCTTCGGACGCTGATGTCCCAGCCCAATGCCGTCTGGGCGTTCGCGAAGACCCGCGCCGTATCGACAGGCGGCGATCGGCTTTTCGGCAAGGACGTCGACCTTTTTCGCGCGGTGCTGCCGCCCGACGCGCTCATCCGAACCACCCAAGGCGCGACCGAGACCGGCGTGGTGTTCCAGTGGGTCATTCCGAGACAAAGGTTGTTCGAACCCGACGCCGCCGTCCCATCGGGTTACGTCGGCCCTTCGCATGCCGTCGCGCTGTCCGCATCTGACCATGGCGGGGACGTCGAAGACGGCCAGCCGGGCGAGCTGATGGTGAGCGGCGCCACTCTGGCGGCGGGGGCTTGGCAGGGCGGGCGTCTAACGCCAGGCCCATTCGTGTCCGAGCGCGAGCCCGATCGTCGCCGGGTTTATGACAGCGGCGACCTCATGCGGCGCGGGGCCGATGGTCTTTTCGAATTCGTCGGTCGGCGCGACCGCCAGATCAAGATGCGCGGATTGAGGGGCGATCCGGGCGAGGTCGAGGCGGCGTTGCGACGAATGCCGGACGTGAAGGATGTCGCCGTCATTCCCCGCTACCATGGTTCCGAGGCGGTTTTCATCGCCTATGTCGTTCCGATCGATCTCCATGCTCCCCCACGGGCGGCGGAGCTGCGGCACAGTCTGACGACCGAGGTGCCGGCGCATATGCTGCCGTCCGAGATCCGTTACCTGCCCGACCTGCCGCGGCTGCCGAATTACAAGACGAACTTCACGGCCCTTCACGCCCTCGACAGCGCCTCCCAACCTGCGATCCCGATATCGCCGGATCTGCCGTCGTCTGGACCGGGCGACCCCTCTATCGAAGACGCGGTCCGCCGCGCCTGGACCGACATTCTGGGCTCCCAGGCGAGCGACACGGCGTTCGATCAAGCCGGCGGCGATTCGCTGAAGTTGCTCCAACTCTCGCTGCACCTGGAACAGAGCCTCGGCTGTCACCTCCCCCTGGATCTGTTCGATCTCGAGATCTCTCCGGCTATCCTGGGTCGCCGACTGACGGACTTCCGATCAAGTCGCCAGCGCCACGCGGTTGAGGACCTGCCGCTGGTGGTCCTCTGCCCCGGAATGGGCGGCGATGAGCCTCGGCTGGCGGCCTTCAGACGCGCGCTGCGTGAAAGGGTGCGGTTCCTGGTGATCGAATATCCTGGTCTGGAGACGCCCACGAGACGTCTCGGTCGGCTGGATGCGCTTGTCGATGACGCCCTGGCTCAGGTTGCGCGCGCAACGCCGGACACCCGATATCACCTGGCCGGCTACTCCGCCGGCGGTGTGGTGGCGTTCGAAATGGCCCGCCGACTGCGCGCCGTCACGAATGCGGCGCCGGATCTCAGCCTCATCGACCTGGCCGCTGTTCGGTCGAGGACGCCGACCTCAGGCTACAGGGGCATGACCCTCGCGGAAGTCCTGTCTCCATTACTGCGGGGGCGCACCGGGGGTTTCGGATCGCGAGCGGTTAATTGGGCCTTCTTCCGCCTCCTGGATTTGCGGGCTTACGCCCTCTTAAGGCTTCTGATTCTCGCCAAGGGCCGGGCGTTCGGCGCGCACAGCGTGACCTTCGTCAGGAAGGTGCTGCTCGAATACATGAGGGGTCCCGCGATCCTCGGATGGCGGCCATCTCGCTACGACGCGCCCATTACCCTTTATCGGGCGGCGATCCAGCGTGAGCCCGACGCCGCGCCGGACCTGGGTTGGACCCATTTCTGCGCGGCTCTCACGGTCGTCGACTGTCCAGGCGATCATCTGTCGATGCTTTCGTCTCCAAACGTCGAGGTGGCGGCGGAGCTGTTCGGTCAGTCGATCTCCCGCGCGCAAGCCGATCTCGACAGGACGCAAACCGCCACGGCCAGCGCTTGAAGACGGCGGTGCGATCCGGATCGACGTTCAACAGCGCGGCAGCCTGGTCGACGGGATCAGCGGCGACGGGCCAACTGATCCGTTTCGGCCTGTTTGTCGCCTTGTCGCGACTGGTGAGCCCGACGGAGTTCGGCCTGGTCGCCCTGGCGGCGATCCTGATTGAACTGGTCGGAAGCGTCTCGGACGGCGGCGTCAGCGAAGCCGCAATCCGGCATCCGACCTTGACGCAGAGAGAAGCCAGCACGGGGTTCTGGATGATCCTCGGTTTCGGGTCTGTCGCTGCGATCCTTTGCGTCGGCCTCGCTCCAGTGGCGGCGCTCGTGTTCAAGACGCCGTCGGTGGCGCCGGTCATCGTGTTGATGGCCAGCACCCTGCTGATCTCGCCTCTGGGGTCGATCCACATCGCGCGGGTCACGCGCGAACTGGGCTTCCGCAAGCTGGCGATCTGGAACCTTGCTGCAAACGTCATCGCCGGCCTTGTCGGCATTGCGCTCGCCCTGAAGGGATTCGGCGTCTGGGCGCTGGCGGCGCGCAGTGTCGTTTCCACAGCCGGCCTGGTCCTGTTGGCATGGCGGGGATCGCCGTGGCGCCCCAGCGTCGTGATTGACCGGGCGGCGGCGCGGGCCTTCCTCGGCCTGGGGTCTCAACTGTTGGGGGCGAGGGTGGTCGGCCAGATCAACGCCCGTGGGGTGGAACTCATCGCCGGCCTTCTGATTGCGCCCGCCGCGGTCGGTTTCCTTCGCGTGGGCGCCCAGTGCCTGAACCTGCTGACCCAGCTCACGATCGCGCCCCTGACCCAGATCAGCATGCCGCTCCTGGCGCGCGCGCAAGGGGAGCCGTCGCTTTATGAAGACGCGGTCGCGAAGGTGGCCCGACTTTCGGCGATCGTCATCTATCCGGTCTTCTTCGGGGCGATGGCGGTTTCCAGCCTCGCCTTCCCGATCGTGTTCGGCGCCCATTGGTCGCTTTCGGGCCTCGTCATGCCGATCCTCTGTGCGCTCGCGATTCCGCTGCAGGCCAACCTTCTGATCAATGCCGTCTTGGTGGCCAAGGGCCAGGGACGCCTCATTCTGAAATGGACCATTCTCCAGGCCTGCATAGGGCTGCCGCTTGCGCTGATCGGCGGCGTCTTCGGCCTGTTCCCCCTCGTCGGTCTGACCGTGCTTCGCAGCTACGTCATGTTGCCGATTGGGATGAACTGGCTGAAGCGACAGGCGGCCACGCCGGTGACGAGTCTGATTGCGCCAAGTCTGAAACCATTCGTGGCGGCGCTGGCGATGGCCGGTCTGGTCATGGGCTTGAAGGGCGTTGTGGCCGTATGGCTGGAACCACGGCTGGCTCTGGCTGTGCTGGTCGTCTCTGGCGTGGCGATCTTCGCCGTGCTGTCCCTCATTCTCGACCCTACGTTGAGGCAGGGCCTAAGATCGGCGTGGCGGACACGGACCTCCGGCTCGCCCTGACCTCGACAGCCCCATGAGCCGCCGCTTGCTGTGAAGCATAGAGAGTATCCAGGAACCACTTGTCGCCTCGGACGCCGGGCCTAACGGTCGTCGCCGCCCATCAGCTTTTCGTCGCGGCAGCCTTAGACCGGAAGGTCCTCTTCGAAAGATTGAGCCGCAATCGTTCCGGCTATGCTATTGTGCATTGCAACAGCGGCGTACGCCGATCTCTGGACTTGAGGCGGCATGGGACCGTGTAGACCGCAAGAGGACGAAGCCTGATGCGCGCGACCGAACGCCGATGGAAACCCGAAACCGTGCGGCCCGAAAAGCGGTGGCGGCGCTGATGGCGGAAACGCCGCCGCCGTTCGCCTCCGAGGAGGACCGGGTTTTCTACGCTGAAGTCGGAACGACCATTCGCCGACGGCGGTTGGAGATCGGGTTGACGCTGGACGAGGTGTCGACCGCGGTCGGCGTAAGCAAACCGATGATGCATAAATATGAGATGGGCTGGAAACTCTCGGCGGACAGTTTGGTGAAGATCGCATTGGCGCTGGACATCATGCCGTCGGAGCTGCTCGGCACGCCTGATCCTTATGAGCAACCTGAGCTGCGTCGACTGCTTTCAGCCTGGGGTCGCCTACCCACGGCCGCCTCACGTGCAGCCATCATCGCCCTTGTCGATGACCTTTCAATCGATAGATCTTGATCTCTAGATCGCGGCTCGCGGCTGTCGAACCTTCTGGCGTGAAACTCACATCAGGTCTGGCGAGACATGAACGCTGTTCCAGAGGCCCACGCCTCGCCAGGGACCGCCGTGGCGCATCACCTCGCCAGAACGCCGGTAGCGCGCGGGCGTTCCATAGGCGTTTCCGCCTAGATTGAGGCGATGGGTTGTGACGTGTGCGGCCGGGACGGCTGTCTCTCTTCGGGACACTCAAAATCCTGGTCTGTCCCGTACTGGGGCACCCTGGCTTTTCTCGACCGTTAACCACCCTGCTCCGAGACGCCGGGCGACAAGGCGTTATGGTCGGCTTGCCGATGCGGGTTCGCGTCTTCCTCCCCTCACCGGCCGGGCGGTCCGTGCGGAACAGCAGCCTGCGGACCGCCCAACCGAGGCCGTGGCTTTCGCCCGGTCCGGTCCGCCCTTATGCAACTTCTGTGACAGTCGCAATAACGCCGCCCCCGGTCGCTACACCCGCGACTGGATCGCCATCGCAAACGGTCGCAGCCTGGGACCGGAACGCCTTGATGCGTTTTCCGCGGCGGCGACGATCGGTCTTTGCGATCTGTCCGAGCGGTAGGTAGGGGCGACGTCGCGCCTGCTGACGAAACCCTTCGACCCAGGTCGGCGCCAGGGCCGCCACGACACCCAGACCATCGGCGGCGAGGTCCCCCACCGACAGGCTTCGGCCTATCGCGCCCTGAATGAGTTCGATGACAACCCCCAAGCCCAGGATCGCAAGCGCCAGATCTGTCCGACGCGTCCGCGGCGCAGTGCTGAAGGCAAGCAGCGTAATGCAGTAGAAGGCGATGACATGGGCCGCCTTATCGCTGAGCCCGGCCCGACTTTCCGCCCCCTGGAACGGGCCAAGCGTGACGATCAGGAGACCAGCCACCGCGATCGCGGTGACGATGCGCATAGCGATGACGGCGCGGTGGGGAGTGACCAAGATGACGACCTTTGATTGAAAGGTCAGCCTAGGATCGGCGCGCAAACGGCTCGTGAAGCAACGTCATGAACAGATCTCAAGACTTGTGACCGCGGTCCTGCGCGCGCGACCTCAGTTCCGATTGCGTCGACGATAGCTTCGACTTCTTCGTCGGAACCGCCGAACCATGGCCGACGGCGCCGGAAGCCCCAAACGCCGCTCAACCGACGGCCAGATGAGCCAGATCGCGACGCATGCGCAAAAGAACAAGGCCAGCGCTATCACGTCACACTCCGGGACAAGTCAGTCTTTCTGCCGATGCAATAGGGCGACGCTGCGGCGCAGTCGACGGCGCCCCTCCAAGCAGGCTGCAACATCGGGGATATCACGGACTTTCTCATTAACCGCGACTCATTTACCGTCTGCCTACCACGCAAAAAATTGCGGGAGGAAACACCATGACGGATCGTGGATTTGAACCCATCCTGACCGCGTGCAGAAACCTCGCATTCCGAAAGCCTTGGGTCCTGTTGGCCGCCGGGGCGTCGGCCGCCTTTCTCTGGACAGGCATTGTGCTGCTGGCGCTCTTGCTTGTGCGACTTTGAGGTCATGGCGCAGGAACAGCGCCTACGCGATATCCGTGCAGGATCATCTCCAGCGAAACACCGCGCGGCAGGGGAGTCCAGGCTCCAGCCCAGTCGGGGTGCAGGCCGTTCGCCACCCAGAGGTCGAAATAGGGTTTCTGCGGCGTCGACGGAAATCCGAGAGGTGTATCCGCCGGGGTGACATCCGCCGCCAGATAGCCGTTGACGAAAAATCTCACGCGCTCGCCGGCTTCGTAAGCGATGCCTAGCCGCAGACGCCGGCCAGAGAGGTCGCCTCGAAGCACGGTCTGGGACCAGACCGCAGTGTGGCGTCCCCCCACTGAAGACCACAGGGTCAGTTGCAGTCCAGACAGACCGACGACCTCGAAATCGATTTCGTCGTTCGTTTTGGCGTTGAACGTCCACAGGGGGGCGGCGACGAGTCCCTCTCGCATGTTCGGCAGCGTGACATCCACCTCCCAGAGGGCGTTCAGCCTTGAGGCCTGTGCTCCGGCCTGAACCTGACCGGAGGCGCGTTCGCTCACGGAGAGCACCAATTCACCCTCGCGGATCACGGCGTGATCCGCACGCCAGGCGTATCCTCCAAGCTTCGGTTCCGACCATTCCGATGGAGCAAAGGCGGCGTTCCAGTCCCACAGCCGGAGGCGATGCTCCGAAAAGTCAGGAAGGGGATCAAGAGCCGGCGGGGCCTGAGCGGTTGAAGCCGCCAACGCCCCTGCAAGAACCGAGGCTGCGATGAGAGCCGACGCCATGAGCCGCAAATTGTCCTCTAAGTCGCTTGGCCTAATATGAACCGCGAGACTGGAGCACGGCGGGGATGGTGGCGGCAATGATCATCACATTCTTGGCCACGCTTCGACGTCGCGCGTAGAGCACGTCGCACGCCACCCGACGTCTATAGGAGACGTCGTTACGCCCACTGACCTGCCACACGCCGGTGATCCCCGGCCTTACACTGAAATAGTGCTGGAGGTAGAGGCCGTAACGGGCGGCTTCAGCCTGGACGATGGGACGGGGCCCGACGAGACTCATGTCGCCGGCCAGGACGTTGAACAGTTGAGGCAACTCATCAAGGCTCGTCTTGCGAAGGAATCGACCGAGGGGCGTGATGCGCGGATCGTTTCGGAGCTTATGGTCCGCTTCCCATTCCAGACGCGCTTGCGCGTCAGTCGCCAACAACGCCTCGAGACGTTCCTGAGCCCGTGGCACCATGGACCTGAACTTCAGGCATTCGAACGTCCGCCCCGAACGACCGAGGCGGGTTTGTCGATAGATCGGCGGCGCCCCGTCCTGAGCGAAGACCACAATCGCCAGCACGATCAGCAACGGCGCCAGGAACAACAGCCCCAGCGTTCCCGCGACGATGTCGATCACACGCATGCCGTCGATCCGGGGACGTTCCGTAAAGCCGATCGCGTCGCCGCGCATCCGGGTGTTCTCGGTAATCTCGGCAGAGGCCACGCGGATGCTCCATCCAGCGCCCGAAGGTCGCTGTCACCTGTAGTTCAATGCCCCGGATGTCGACACATCCCTTCGCATTGCACTGCAACATAGTAAAGGGAAATTTACCAAACCGACTGTGGCGCCTCGGCGCCATCCCAACGCGGGATTACGTCGAATCTTGGCAAGCCTCTTGCTTAGGGACGGCGTGTTGCCGCAAAAGTAAAAAAAGAATGAACACGATGGTCGATATTGATACAAGCGTCCTTCGCCCCCGATCGTCGAAGGGACGGCGCTCGGGCAGACGCGGACCTGTGGCCACCCCGCGGATGTTCGACCTCCTGATCGCCGGATCAGCGCTCCTCTTCCTCCTGCCGCTGTTTTGCCTTGTCGCCGCCGCGATCCGACTTTCGGATCGTGGTCCTGCCTTCTTTTCACATCAGCGCCTCGGCAAGGGCGGGCGCCCCTTCGGTTGCCTCAAGTTCCGCACGATGGTGGTGGACGCCGATATTCGCCTTGCGGCGCTGTTGCAGTCGGATCTCGCCGCCCGCGCGGAGTGGGAAGCGACGCAAAAGCTCTCCAACGATCCGCGCGTCACGCGGTTGGGACGGTTCCTGCGCGCCAGCAGTCTGGACGAGCTGCCCCAGCTCATCAATGTCTTGCGGGGTGAGATGAATCTGGTCGGACCTCGCCCCATCGTGGCGGCGGAGCGCCCCTTCTACGGACGCCGGTTCGACGCCTACGCGCGCGTGAAACCGGGCATCTCCGGACTGTGGCAAATCAGCGGCCGCAGCGACACGACCTATCGCCGCCGCGTGGCCTGCGACGTTCTCTACGTCCGCCGTCGCGGACTCGTCACGGATCTGACCGTGCTCGTGCTGACGATCCCCGCCGTCCTGGCGGCGCGCGGCGCGCGCTGACGCAAAGCCCCGCAAAGGCGGCTCCGCGCCGTCTCCCGACCCAAAGGGACATTTCGACATGACCGAGACGGCAGCAGGACCTTTGGTGGACGTCTGCATCTGCACCTATCGCCGAAACAGTCTCGCCTCGACCCTCGCTTCGATCGACGCTCAGGCCGGTCTGACGGACGACAGCGTGCGGATTCTTGTCGCCGACAATGATGTCGCGCCTACCGCACGGGCCCTCGTCGAGGCCGACAAGGGACGCTGGCCCAGGCTCTATATTCACGCCCCGGCCCAGAACATCTCGATTGCCCGAAACGCCCTGTTGGACGCGAGTTCGGCGACCTATGTGGCCTGGATCGATGATGACGAGATCGCCGATCCAACCTGGCTGTCCGCCCTGCTCGCCACGATCGGCGACCATGCCGCCGCTTTCGGACCCGTAAGGGCTATTTATCCCGACAATGCGCCGGATTGGATCCGGGCGGCTGACCTTCACGCGACACGCCCTGTCATCACGCCTCGCGGCGTCATCACAGGTTACACGTCCAACGCCCTGGTCCGTCGCGACGCCGTAGGCGATCAGCGCTTCCTCGAGGAGTTGGGGCGGTCCGGAGGGGAAGACACCGAGTTCTTTTCCAGGCTTTACGACGCCGGCCGACGCTTTGTCGCCGCGCCCGAGGCCCTGGTGTCCGAACCCACAGCGCAGGATCGCCTGACGCTGAAATGGCTCGAGCAACGCGCCTTTCGAGCGGGCCAGACCCATGCGAGATCCTATCTCGCCGCTGGCCGTCGGGCGCGGGGAATTTTGGAGGCGGGCGCCAAGGCTCTGGCCTGTCTTGCGCTCAGCCTCGCCCGAGCGGGCGACGGCGTCGCCCGCAGACGCCTTCAGGTCCGAGGCGCGTTGCATCGCGGCGTGGTGGCCCGTCTCCTTGGCGCCCGAGATGTCCGTCTCTATTAAGTACGCGAGTACTGAAACCACCGTTCATCGGTGACCGCCCTCGCCCTGATTTGAAATCCTCCTGGTTCTGATGGCCGCCAGGCCTGTGATCGCCGCTCGCGAAAGACGCTGCTACCATGAAGACTGTCGTTGCGCCGACGCCGCAAGCAGGGCTCAGACCACCATCCGGCAAAAAAGCGATGCCGCCTGTCGCTCGCGACATTGCTCTGGTCTGGATGATCTGCGGTCTGTTCCTGAATGTGATCGGCCCGATCGCACCCCTGATGGTGATGACGGGAGCAGCGGCCCTGCTGCTACTGAGCCTCGAGAGACTGCCCGAACTCTTCAAGGGCTGGCCTCTCCTTCTGTTAGCCGTGCTTGCTCCCGTGTCTGCTTCTTGGTCTGATGAGCCAGCTGTAAGCTTCCGGTACGGACTGCAGTGGACCATCACGGTCGTCTCGATGATGATCGCGGTCATCTCGACCGGCCAAGTCCGCTATGTACGCGGCCTGTTCATCGCTACGGCGATCATTCTGGTTCTTTGCATTCTTTCGGGACGTCAGGGGATGTCGCAGGGCGGACCCGTGCTGATCGGCGTTCTTGGCTCGAAGAACGCCATGGGCCAGCTGTGCATGCTGGTCATCTGTTCGTCTGCAACCCTCATGCTGAGCTCCAACCAGCCCGTCATCTTGCGTAGGGCTGCGATCGTAACAGGCCTTGTCGGAACACTCTTTTTGCTTCGCACCTTCGCCACCGGAGCTGTCATCTCCACGATTCTGTTCGCAGGCGTCTTCGCTTTGCTCGCATTTGCCTCGAGGCTGACCGCGGGTGCAAAAGTCCTGTTGGTCGGCGTCCTCATCGTCGCCATGGCGCCCCTTGCTTTTATTTACCAAGACATCATCCAAACTTATGAATGGTTCCTAGTCGAAGTTTTGAACAAAGACGTCGGGCTGACAGGACGAGCCTATCTTTGGCATCACGCAGATGCACTCATCGCCACCAAGCCCATCCTCGGTCATGGATTTCGCGCTATATGGCTCGGGCATAGTAGTGAGACGATCGGCCTTTTGCGGTGGGCAGATCTTGATACCGGTATCGGATTCAATTTCCACAATACCTTCAGGGAAGTTCTAGTGGACTTCGGCATCGTTGGCGCGGCCTTGATATTCATACCCCTAGGAGTAGGCCTTGCTCGTCTTGTCTTCAAGTTGACGGAATCAAAGTTCGACATTTCACTGTGTTTTATAGCTTCAATGGCCATTGTAACTATATTCAGGTGTTTTGGCGAAACGCTGTTGGGGTCTTTTGGTGACTCCTCATTGATTGTTATCGGCGCATCAATGTTCGGGTATATCTTACCGCCGCAGCAAATCCAATCGACGAGGATCCATAGATTGTCTGTGGGGCGCTGACCCGCCTAAATCGAAACCTCCCCCGCTTACGATTATTAATAGATGCGTGGCACCACAGTCAAAAAGAGTTATGAGGAAGGATGAGTCGGCTCGTGGATGATCAAAGCTCGCTTCGACCCGATGTAATCATGGGCATTGAGAAACCGCTTCAAATCGCACTATTTTACGACGGCTTCGAGATGAAAGCTCGGGACGGATTAGTCGGAAAACTATATTCCGATAGCCGGAGAGCGCTTCGTTATCTTTACCGGTCGCTGCGCCGTCGCCAGGTCCACACCGGCTTCTACACAGCGTTCCGGGGACTCGCTGCGTCTTTGAGAGCTGAAGGCGTTCGGGTCCGCATCAATGATTTTTCGTATGCTCGCGCACACCCCGACCAGCCTATTGGTGTCGCCGGCTATCTATCGGTCCTAGAACATGTCGACCTTCCCAATCCGATGATATTCGGGCCAGGCGACTACGGGTCAGGCGAGATTGCACAAAGCCTAGCCCGTAATCCCAAGATCAAGTTTTTGACGCAACCAAGCGACTGGGCGGTTAAATACAACGAACGCTGGGTCGGAAGTAAAGGTGCCGTGTATTTCGCTGGAATAGACACAGCCGCCTGGCCCGACTTGCGCAATGATGTCAAATCTATAGACTTTCTGATATACGATAAAATCCACTGGCACCGCTCAGAACTCGAAGAAGCCGTACTCGCGAGATGTATATCCGAGCTGAATTCGAGAGGGTTGAGCTTCTGCATCCTACGTTATGGAAGCCATCATATTGATGACTTTAGAAAGGCGTTGTCAAAGTCGAAGTCAATGCTTTTTCTCTGTCAGCACGAGACACAAGGACTTGCCTATCAGGAAGCCATGTCCAGTGGAGTTCCGATACTGGCCTGGGATGAAGGAAAGCTTGTCGATCCGATCAGCTTGGCATCAGCGCCACCGGGTTTGAGCGTGTCCTCAGTCCCATACTTCGATGAGCGATGCGGGCTGACGTTTCAGCTCCCCAACTTTCCGGAAACGCTCGACAAATTCCTCTCCATGCAATCTGAGTTTGATCCGCGAAGATATGTTACAGAGAACATATCTCTGAACTGTTCGGGAAAAGCCTACCTTCGTCTCTTTAAGAAGGCTGGCCTGAAAGAAATAGGTTCCAAGACCTGACGCCAGGTGGATTGGTTTGCAACAAGCCGATGTTTGGCAAAACCGCACATTTTTACACTTGAAGATTCGACGACGTCATCAGCGTATCGAGTGGCGTTAAATTGAAGATGGCTCGCCGATGTATCTAACGCATGGTTCAGAAGAGCACGCATCGCCTATCGCGACTGTTGTGATGGCAGCTTTCAATGTTGAAAAATATATTGAGAGCGCGCTCAATTGCGTTCTCCGCCAAACTATCGGCGATTTGGAGATCATCGTCGTTGATGATGGCTCTACAGATGGAACACGAGACATAATCGACAGCGTCGCTGTGCGAGATCGCCGCATACGACTTCTGTCCGGCTTCGGCACCGGTCCAGCAGGCGCCCGAAACCTTGCGATCGCAAAGGCCCGCGGTCGATGGATTGCGATTGTGGACGCCGACGATCTGATTGATCCGGATCGCCTGGAACGCCTGGTCTCCATCGCCGAGACAAGGGGCGTCGACGCTGTCGCCGACAATCTTGTCGCCTTCTACGAGGCGCCCGGCACGAAGGATCATGTCTGGATCGATCCCTCCGTCTGGCCGTCTGAGCGCAGACTGACCTTCGCCGACCTCATGATGGGCGGATTGAAGGGCGCGACGCAGCCGGAAATCGGTTATCTCAAGCCTGTCATCCGACGCTCACGGCTGTCGGCTCTCTCAATCCCGTATCGAGACGAGCTGGTGATCGGCGAGGATCTCGACCTGATGGCGCGGTGGACAGCCGCAGGGTTCAGTTATCTCTACCTGCCGCAGCCTGGATACCGCTATCGCCGCCATGCCTCTTCGCTCTCTTACCGCCTGTCGCCGGACCAAGTCCAGGGCATGATCGACGCCCTGGACACGCTCGATGTGAATGCGCCGTGTCATGACGCGCGAAGCGTGGCCTTCAGACGGTCCGTTCTCGTCGCAGAAAAAGCCTATCAAACGAATCTGGCTCGCCTGAAATCTGGCGAGCTCGCCGCCCTCGCGTCCCTTGTGATCGATCCTGAAGGTCGCAGGCGATTGGCGCGATCAATCAGCGAAGGGGCGGTCCGTCGGTTGAGGAAGGCGCGCGGGAAACTGTCGAAGCATCGGGCTTAGAGGCGATATAGGCCTCCAGGCCGGGTTCGATCCGGCCGGCGATCAGGATCAGAAGACCACGCAGGATCGCATTGACGCGATGAAGGGGCGGACGCGCGCCCGGCGTCGCCTGGAAGATCAAGGCCTTGGCGAAGTTCTCCGCGATCGTTTCGGGCGAAGCCTGGAGTTTGCGTCCGGCCAGAAGCTCGCCACGGTCGAGAGGGGCGGTCGTTTCCCAGATTCGGCGGCGAACCCGCTGGATCGCCCGTTTGAGGGCGAGTTCACGCTTCAGATAACCCGCCCTGTCGCCGAGGTTGCGCGTGGTGGTTTCGCCGTTTGAAGCCCAGGCCGCCAAGGGCGTCAGCGCGACATAGGCGTCGTCCGAAATCACCAAGGTCCGCAGATATTCCTGCAGCGAGGCGTTGCAGGGCATTCCGATTTCGAGATCGGACTTGGCGCGAACCGACCAGAAGAGCGCTCCGTTCGAGACGCCGATGCCCGACAGGGCTCCAAGTCGGATATCGGAGGCCGCCTGTCGGCCTTCGCGATAGGTGCGCTCGAGAATGCCGAAGGCCGAGACCTCTCGCCCTTTTCCGGTCAGATCGTAATCGATCACCTGATTGCGCAGAATGAGCTCGACGCTTTCGCGACGGCTCAGGGCGATGTTCTCGGCGATAAACCCGTCGAACACATAGTTGTCGTCTTCCAGGACGAAAAAGAACTCGGCGCCGTGGGGGTTGGATCGATCGAAACAGGCATCGATATTCCGTGACGCAAACCGCTGAGGCGCGTTGGCGTGGTAGTGGATGCGCGCGTCCCCAAGCCCCGAACAGACCGACTCGCCGCTACACTGCGGATCATCGTCAAAAACGTCGCAGACCCAGTCCGACCACGTCTGGGATTGCAGAGACTGGAGGGCGCGCTTCAGAAGTTCCGGTCGGCGGTACGTGGGCGTGCGCACATGCACGCGGCCTTCCGTCAGGGGGCGCTCAAGCGACGGATTCATACTGAGCTCCACGGGTCGAAGATCGATCGGGTTCGGGGCCGACCTGGCCGTTCTCTCCCTCCATCATGCGCGACAGCACCGACGCGGGCGATGCGCGGAGTTCGCGATAGGCGCCGGCTTCGACGAGCCTTCCGCCATCGATCGCGAGCACCCAGTCCGCAAAGCTGATCATTGACGGCCGATGGGCGATCGTGATGACGGTCATCCGGCCGCGCAGACCCTCGATGGCTTTGGCGATCAAACCTTGGTTCTCCCAATCCAACGCGCTTGTCGCCTCATCGAGGATCAGGAGTTGAGGCTCCATCAGGAGCGCACGCGCCAGCGCGATCCGCTGACGCTCGCCGCCCGAAAGTCGCGTCCCCCGCGGCCCGACCACCGTGTCCAGTCGGAAATCAAGACGCCGCACGAAATCGCCGGCCTGGGCCATGTCCAGCGCGCGCCACATGGCGGCCTCGTCGGCGCCCGGTAGGGCGATTCGAAGGTTTTCGCGGATCGTGTCATGCATCAGGAAGACATCCTGGGGCACATAGGCGACGGATCGCCTCCACGCTCTGACGGCCTGGCTGTCGAGCGCGACGCCGTCAATGCGGATCTGGCCGGCGTCAGGCTCGAGCAAGCCCAGGATGAGGTCTCCGATCGTGCTTTTTCCGCCGCCGGACGGACCGATCAAGGCGGTGATCCGCCTTGCGGGGACGGCCAGGAACAATCCGGAAAGGATCTCGGCCTGCCCCGCGCCATAGCGAAAACTCACGTCGTGGAACGTCAGCATATCTTTCAGAGGCAGGGCGGAAACGCGTCCCTGGTCAGGTTCGGCCTCCTCGCGGCAGGCTTGTGTCAAACGCTGCACCTGATGAAAGCCTTCCAGATTGGTCATGAGTTCCTGGAGGTGGGATTGGATGGCCGTAAAGCGCGGCGCGATTCGCATAAACAGGAAGATCATGACGATCAGCTGCGCCATGGGTACGCGCATGACGGTCAGCGCGACCCAGACAAACAGGCTGACGCCAAGGGCGCTCATGATCTGGAACAGCGCGCCCGCGAGAGAGGCAAGGCCCATGTAGCGATGGAACTCGGTGCGCGCGTCCGAGAGGTCGTTGTCGAGGCGGCGCACGTATCTGGGTTCGGCCGTGAGACTTTTCACGACCTTCAAACCGCCGAGAAAGGCGTCGACGGTCCGCAACTGTCGCTGTTTTTGAGCCGTCACCACCGTGCCATAGACGGATGATCGCCGACGCAGGGGCGTCAGAAGGGCTAGGAATGACAGCCCGACCCCTGAAGCCACCAGCGTCATCGTCGGCGAAATGATCAGCGAGATGCCTGTGTAGATCGACAGGATCACCAGGGTCTGCAACAGCGCCAGCAGGTGATTGAGTGACACATGGACCCGATCAATCTCGGATGTCAGCGCCTGATGAAGGTCGGAGTGTCGACGCGCGGACAGGAAGCGCCACCGCGCGCCCCCGATCGCCGAGAACAGATTGATGCGAAGGCGATCGACCACCTCGACAAGCAGATCGGCCATATAAAGGGTTTTGGCGCGCATCAGCAGGGCTTGCGCCGTGATGACGGTCGTCAGCAGAATCAACGCTGTCGCCAGGCCCATGCCGATCGTCACGCCCGGCCGTCCTGTCAGGAGCTCGGGAACGGGAATGGAGACGGAAGTCGCCCCCGGTCCCAGGAGGGTCAGGAGCGGAACGAGCAGCAGGATCGACAGACCTTCGGTCAAACTGCCCAGGATGAGAAACAGCGCAGCCGGGCCGGCGCGCCGTTCCGAGGCGCCGAGTACGTAACGCGCGAAGGATAACACGCCAAGAATGCCGGACGGCTTGGCGGAAGTCATTGCTGAGCCCCTGCCTCAAGGGTCGACATCCGGCCTTCGAGCCAGTCCGGCAAATCCGCCAGGGCGTCCAGATCATCGGGCACGATCATCCTGAAGACGGGGACCGCTCGACTGAGCGCGGCGCACTGTCTGAGATGGTCGGCGGCCGCGCCCCCCGTGATGAGGTCGCGTCCAAATCGCGTTGCGTACGAGAACCGCATCAGGGCCTTGAGCGCGTCGGCGCCGCCGAGCTTCACCAGGTCGAAGCGATTTCCGCGTTCGAGAACGAAGGCGGCGCTGGGCGTTCGGGGCGTCGTGCTGAAGGCCCCGTCCAGTCGAAGCAGCGTCTTCTCGAAGTCCGGATGCGGTCGCGCCATGAGCGAGGCGTCCAGAACGACGGCGTTGCTGGCCTCCCGGGTGAGCTTCACCTGGGGAAAGGCGGGGTGAAGACGCGGAACCGCGTCGATTTCCAGAGCGACGATATCATCCGTCAGAAGCGTTTTGCCGGCCCTGATCAGGGTCGCGGCCGTCGTCGATTTTCCGGCGCCCTTGTCTCCGAGAAAAATGGCGACGCCGGCCTCGAGCGCGACCGCGCTGCCATGGAGCGTGAGATGGCCGCGCCGTTGAAGGAAGACGCCCATGACCGGCCCGAGAAGGGGCAGACTGACGAGGGCTTCGTCGATATCGGCACGCGGTCGGTAAACGATTTCATCACGGCTGCGGATCCAGAAATCTCCGACATCGCGCCAGCTGAACCAGGCTTGATCGCCTTCAAAACGAAAGGCCGCCGCGCCCGGGCCTTGAAGAATATGCGGCGCGTCCCCTCGCACCACCGTCAGATCCGCTGCGCGCGTCTCCAACGAGGGCTCCAGTTCTCGCAGTCGGATGTCTGACTCGATCAGAAGACCGAACGCGAAATAGCGCCAAAACGCGGGTGGTGGATCAATGCGGGACATGTCAGCCAATGGCGTTCAAGGAACGGGCCGCGGGTTGTGGACGCGCAGCCAAATCGACCAGAGGCCGATCCGCCAGAGCATCTGAAGATCGGCGCCGCTGACGGGATGGCGGTCGTCGTCTAGACGAGCCCGCAGGGCGAGGACGCGATCGACATCGAGATAGGGTGCGAGCGATGCCCGCGCGGCTTCGATCGCCCTTGAACTGATGATTGCGCTGCGCTGCAGCCCCAGACGCAGCTGCGCCGAAAAATCATGCTTGTCCCTCCGCCACAGCACCTCAGGCGGCAGGATTCCGGCCATGGCCTGTCGCAGGATCAGCCGTGTCCATCCGCCCTTCAACTTGGCGCTCGGCGGCAAGGACATGGAGTAGTCGATGAGGCTGCGGTCCCAGAACGGACAGCGCGCCTCGACCCCGGCGTCCTGCGCTTCTCGATCCAGAACCTCCAAGGCGAAGACCTGCTGCGGCTCAAGGAGCACGGCGTGTTCGGCCGTGCGACCGTCGCTTGGTCGTGGCCGCCGACGACGCGTGATCTCCTCCTCGATGCCTGATTGCGCCCGGAACGCTTCGGCGAGCAAATCGAGGGCGTCGCGCGGGGCCGCCCGTCGTCGCGTCAATCGCCGCGCGACGGACATTACGGCAGCCAGCTTGTATCGGCCCGGTCCGTAGGCGCGAAACAGCGACCAAAGCATCGACGACGCCTGTTCGCCGTAGAGGTCAGCCACGCCCCGCAGCTCGGCGTAGAGCGTGATCCATCGACCGGAGCGCGCCAGGTCATGCAACCGACCCAACCCCTTCGAGACCACTTCGTCTCCCCCGTGGCCATCCAGCAGAAGAGCGCCCTCTCGGGCGTCCTGATAGAGGGGTCTCATCATCAACAGGTTCGGAGCCGCGACGGGGCCCGCATGACGCCGCAGGGCGTCTTCGGCGCCGGCGAAGGGGTCATAGCCGGCGACATTCCTCAGGTGAACGTCGAACGGCGCCGCCTGCACGACGGCGTCGATGTAGGGTCTCTCGCTGAGGGCCGGATGGCTGTCATCGACAAGCGACAGCGTGCGGACTGGGCCGGTGACTTCGCGCGAGGCAATCATCGCCAGAGTCGAAGAGTCCAGCCCGCCGCTCAGAAAGCAGTCGACGGTCTTCTCGCCGGCGCAATGCCGGGCGACAGAGGTTCGAAGAAGCTCGGCGAACCGCCGGATCTGGTCCTCCGGGGCGTCCGATGTCGCCTCGGGCAGAGCAAGGCGATCAAAGCATTCCAGCTTGATCACGCCATTGGACACGATCACCGCCTCGCCGGGCGGCACGCGCCGAACCGACGCGCGCATTCCCGCATCAATGGGCGCAGGTCGGCCGGCCAGAAACTCCGCCACGCGAAGCGGCTGTAGGGGCTCGTCGCCATAGAGAGGCGCAAGGCCGCGCTCTTCCGAACACACCGCAAAGCCCCCGTCGGTCTGGCGGTACACCAAGGGCCTCGCGCCCAAGGCGTCGCGCGCGCAAATCAGGCGACGGCGCTCGCCATCCCACAGGATGAGCGCGAACTGGCCTTTCAACTCAGCAAATCCGGCGACGCCGCTGGTTTTGTAAGCCTCGAAGATGATCTGGTGATCCCGGCGTCCCGCCCGCTCGGCGCCGTCGTCGAGCCTGCCGTCGAAAACCAGCACCAGATTCCCGTCGATGCAAACGCCCTGGCCTGCGCGCGCCGCATGGTGACCACAGGCGACGGCGAGATCGGCCGTTTCGGCGAAGGTCGATCGGTGAGACGCCGAACGGGGTCCCATCGCATCGAGAAGGGCCGAGACCTGTTGCGGCCGCGCGCCCCAGACCGCTGCGAGCGCCGTCAAGAGCGAGCACCGAGATCGGTCAGATGTGAGAACCCCTCAAGGGCCTCGTCGTCGCCGACCACGATCCTCTCGCCCGACAGCACCCACGCATGAGCCTGGATCCGGCCGGACGATCCCCGCCTTACGCCGATCCGGACCGTTCCGGCGTAACCTTGAAGCGCCAGCAGGACCTGCGCCGCCAGCGCCTGCGGAAGACAGGTCGCGCCGAAACTCGCGCGCGCCGCCTTCGCTACCGCCCAGCGGGTCCGCGCGATCACCCAATCTGGGGCCGGCGCCGTGCGCGCCGCCGGGAGGACATGTTTGACCATGCGGTACGGCGCAAGGCGGAGTGCAATCCTGAAGATGATCAGGAACACCCACGACGCCGCGAGATAACGCCATGTCGCAAGTCTTGCCCCGGCATATCGACTAGCCATTTCGTCGGGCCACGCCCGCATCGCAGAACTGGACAAGCAGACGATCGATATCGGCCCGACACGCGTCCGGCTGAACGTCAAAGGCTTCCGCGACCGCATCGACGATATCATCAAGGGTCCGGGACGACTGGATCTGGTCCCAGACGAAGCTCCCGACTGGATTGAGCCCATAGTACTGGCTCGATCTCAGATCGAGCAACGCCGCTCCACCGTCCACCTCGCTGGCCACCACCTCCGGGTCGGCCACATAGGTCTCGTTCATCGCTCGGACTCAATCGCTAGGCGCAAAGAAATACGGCGGGACCCCGAAAGATCCCGCCGGTTTGGCTTCTAATCTCGAATGGCGCGGCTGCGCCAGTCGATCAGGAGAAGGTCAGCTCGCCGAACGGGGTGCCGGTCGGGAAGGTCGCGTCGAGCTGCGAACCGCGCGAGGCGCCTTGCGTCAGGGTTTCGAACGAACCCAGCGACGTCATTTCGGGGGCTTCATAGGGAGTCTTGACCGTGGTCATGGGTTTCTTCCTCAAGATGGATTTGGAACAGCATTCATACCTCTTTAACGATACGGCTCAGGAGTCAAATGGAAAGCGAACAAAGTTCTCACATCGAGACCTCGAGACTGCTAAGTGTTGAGTTGCAAACACAGTTTTCCCCTCTCACGCGTATTTATGCCCCTATCGCCCTCCGCACTG
This sequence comes from Brevundimonas vesicularis NBRC 12165, assembly GCF_001592205.1. Taxonomy (GTDB): domain Bacteria; phylum Pseudomonadota; class Alphaproteobacteria; order Caulobacterales; family Caulobacteraceae; genus Brevundimonas; species Brevundimonas vesicularis. The sequence goes on from NZ_BCWM01000026.1 coordinate 25,968, forward strand.
AGCCCAAGCGCCACAGACCGCCAGCTGCTGGCGGCGCTGCCGTTGACCGCGCAAATTCTGCGCGCTTGGGCGCGGGGCGGTTCTGAGATCGGGACCATCGATCCTGGCCATGGCCCAGCCGCAGCCACGCTTCTGGCTCAGAACCGGATGCTCGGCCTGACGGGCGATCTGTTGATCCAGACCGTTCCCACGGCTGCAGTCATCGAGATCGTCCAGGGTTTTCGTCGCTTGACCGCACAGATGAATGGGGCCGGTCTCCTGTCAATGCGGCGGTTGATGACCGCCATGCGCGGGCTGACGGACCCTGTCGTGGTCTATAAGGGTGTTGTGCTGCAGCAGCATCTCTACGGCACGCCGTTCGCCCGCCCGGCGTCCGACATTGATATTCTGACCCGGCCGTCGGCCTATCGCGCTGTATCGTCTCACCTGCAGAGGGCGGGCTACGATCTGGATCGCCACACGGACACGCTGTGGTGGAGATGGTTTTTGGCTGAACAGCAGTTCCGCGATAACGCCGGGTCGCAGACCGTCGATCTCCACCATCGCCTGCAGCAGCCCGGATGCCCGATGCCGCGGCGAACCGAGCGACTGATCGCCTGCGCCTACCCCACAAGCTTCCTCGGCGGTGAGGTTCTTACTTTCCGTGACGACCATGCCCTTCTCGTCGCCGCGATGAGCGTGGCCAAGGCGCTCCATCACAGGGAGCCTGCGGGTCGGTATGTGAGCGACGCCGAACGTTTTCTGCGCCGGTTGTCGCCGGAGGATTGGTCCCGTCTCGACAAGGAAGCGATCGATATGGGTCTGGGCCGCACGCTGGACCTGGCGGTTCGGTGCGTCGACGTGGTGTTTGAGACCATACCCCCGGGCCAGCGACGCGACATTCTTCCGAAAGTGTCGGACGTTGCTCTTCGGGACATGGTCCTTGCTCCGGGTCAGGCGCGGTGGATTCGCCGGCGCGAGCTCCTGCGCGCGCTTTGCGACAAACCTTCAGACGTCATCTCGGCATGGATGCTGATGGCGGCGAGCGAGACCGCCCGTCGCGCGTCCGGCGCCGCCCCCGCCGACGAGGGAACGCTGTGAACCCGCCCACCACCGCCTCGGCCCAACCGCGGATTCTGTACATGGCGCCGGATCTCAGCGACCCAGCCGTCGCACGCCGCCTGACCATGTTGAAGGCAGGCGGCGCCAAGGTGACCGTGTCTGGATTTCTGAGAGGGAACGCCTCTCCTCCGCCAGCCGACTGGAAGGCGGAAAGCCTCGGGCGTACGCAGGACGCGGCGCTGGGACAGCGCGCGCTCATGGTGGCGTGGCGACTTCTGAATCCCGTGGCGCTGCGGCGAAGAGTGCGGTCACAGGATGCCGTCCTTGCTCGCAATCTCGAGATGCTGGTTCTTGCCTGGTGCGGCCTGCTGCTGGCGGGGAGCGACGCCAGACTGTGTTACGAGGTTCTCGACATTCACCGCGTGATGCTCGGCGACGGGCTGAAGTCGCGCCTGCTGCGCCGCGTCGAAGCGGCGTTGTTGAAACGGGTCGATCTGCTGGTGATCAGCTCCAAAGCGTTTGATCGCGCCTATTTCCAGCGCCTGCAGCCCCTGCCCGCGCCGAGGCTGCTTCTGGAAAACAAGGTCTTGTCGCTGGACGATGCGCCGGCGTCCACTCCGCCGCCGCCGCCGCCGCAGTCGGAGGGCCCGCCATGGCGGATCGGCTGGTTCGGAATGTTGCGATGCCGGCGCAGTCTGGAACTCCTGGGTCGATTGGCGGCGAGCAGACCCGGACTTGTGCAGGTCGATCTGCGCGGCCGTCCATCACCGGCCGTCTTCGGCGACGACTTCAGCGCGGCCGTGGCCCAGTGGCCAGGATTGACCTACCATGGGCCGTACAAGGCCAGTGATCTGCCCTCGGCCTATGGCGCTGTTCATCTCGTCTGGGCGATCGACTTTTATGAAGCCGGACAGAACTCGGACTGGCTGCTGCCCAATCGTCTCTATGAAGGCGCCGCCCATGGTCGGCCGTTGCTGGCGCTGCGAGGCGTTGAAACCGGTCGCTGGCTCGAAGAACGCGGGGCGGGCATCCTGATGGATGATGTCGAAAGCGAGCTTGAAACAACCCTGGATAAGATGTCTATGGAGCGCTATCGATTGTCCCGTGACGCGGTGGACGGCCTTGCCCCGGCAGACCTGTTCGCGACTCGACGAGACTGTCGAGAGCTCGTTAAAGCGCTGACGGAACTACCCGAATGACACCCTCCGGCCTTCTCATGGCCATCCCCTGCCTGAACGAGGCGGCGCATCTGCCGCACCTCATTGAATCGATCATCGAGGACGCCTCGCCGAACGATCTGATCGTGATCGTGGATGGCGGCAGTACGGACGGAAGCCGGGAGATTGCGTCAGACTGGGCCGCCCGAGATTCAAGGGTCGTTTTGTTGGCCAATCCGGCGCGTTTTCAGAGCGCCGGTCTCAATCTCGCCGTCGAGCGCTATGCGGCCGATCGCCAGTTTCTGATCAGGATCGACGCTCATGCGGCCTATCCGCGCCACTTCGCACAGGCCTTGATCTCGGCCGCGACGCGGACACGCGCGGATTCCGTCGTTGTTCCAATGCGGACAGTCGGTCGCGACTGTTTTCAAATCGCCGCTGCGACGGCTCAAAACTCAAAGATCGGCGCGGGCGGATCGGCGCACCGCATTGGCGGGCGCAGCGGATGGATCGATCACGGTCACCATGCCCTCATGCGCGTGGAAGCCTTCAAGCGGATTGGCGGATACGATCCGACCTTCACCCACAATGAGGATGCCGAATACGATCGACGCCTGACCGAAGCGGGAGGACGGATCTGGTTTCAGGGCGACTTGCCGATCGACTACTATCCTCGCCGCTCCGCAGCCGCCCTGTTTCGCCAGTACGTCAATCATGGTCGAGGCCGCGCGCGGACGACGCGGAAGCACCGTATGGCGCTGAAACCTCGTCAACTGGCTCCGGCGCTTGTGCTGCCCGCCGTCGGCGTCGGGATCGCGGCCCTGCTGGCCGCGGTCGTCTTCAGTCCTCTGGCGATCGTCGCAGCCCTGCCCGCCCTGCTTTGGGTTCTGGTTTGCCTGGCAGGCGGCCTGCAGGCCGCCCGTTCTGCAAAGTCACCGGCATGCGGCTATTTCGCCGGTGTCGCCGCCATGCTCATGCACCTGGGCTGGTCGTTCGGCTTCCTGCAGGGGCGGTTTCTGACGAACCGGTGAGCCGCCGTCGCCCGCGCAGCCAGACCTGCTCCGCGAGTTTGCCGACGAGTTGCAGGGACGCCTCGGGATCGTGAAAGGCGCTGAGCGCGGCGCGGAAATCCCTCGCCTTCACGGCATCGATGAGCCGTCGCCACTGAAGCCGGTTATCGATATCCCGCCAATGCCGGCGGATGTTGCGATGCTCCGCAGGGGTCAGCGATCGGATTTTTGCGAGCTGAGCCGTGCAGTCACGCAGGATGTGCAAATCATCGATCGAATGCCGCCCGCTGAGCGAGTCGGCGCGGGTCAGGGCGACGTAGCCGCAAGCCGGACCGAGCCGCAGCCGTCCCCCGTGGGCCAGCACCTGCGCGTATAGCAGAAAATCTTCTCCCAGTCGCATCGGCTCGGCGTAAGCCAGACGGTGTCGGCGAAGAAACGGCGTCGACATCAGAGGTTTGATGAAACCAAGTTCCTCCCGGTGACGGCCCGGTCGGCTGACGTTGCCGTCGATGAAGACGTCAAGCGGAACCGTGACCCAGGGTCCGGACCGACCTTCGAAAGGCATGCTCTGGGCGGAGGTCAATTCGCCGATGGAGGCGACGCGCGTGATCGCATCCGCGACCATTTCAGCGCCGTCCGCCTCGGCGAGAAGACGCGCGAGGCGTCCAGGGACAAAGACATCGTCGGCGTCCAGGACGCAAACCCAAGCCGCCCGAGTATTTGAAAGCGCGATGTTACGGGCTCTGGACGGCCCGCCGTTCACCGTTTGTCGGACAACCCGAAGCCGTCCCGAGCCGTCGTCGCACGTTTCTGCGAGCTTGGCCGTTTCGTCAGTCGATGCATCGTCAATCACCCAGACCTCGATCGCCTCGGGCTGCGCCAGCGCGCTTTCGATCGCAAGCCGGACCGTCGCGGCCGCGTTGTAGGCCGCGATGATCACGGCGACGGACCCGCTGCGCGGGGAGTCAGACTGTGTCTGCATGCGCCAATCCATCCCTGCGCCGACGCCGGAGTTTCCGCTTCCGAAAGGGCCTCTCGGCGATCGCGACTTGGACGCCCAGAAGGAACGACCAGCATAGGGCGACAGCCGGGATCTGGAGTGCGAAATCGGTCATCCCATGGAGCAGAATGACGGAATCTGCAAAGAGCAACGGCAGCAACAGGGGCGCAGATCGGGCGTCCAGGCCGCGAATGGCCGTCAAAAGGCAAGCCCCGATCGCCGCACCCATCGGCAAGGCTGCCGCAAGCCCGCCTTCAGCCAACCACTGGAGGGCCCAGTTATGCGCGCTCTGAATGTTCCACAGCGCCTCGTAGCTTTGAGGTGTGAGGCCAAGCTTGGTCACCAGTGAACCGGTCCCAAGACCGGCGCCGAACAGCGGCGCATCCCTGAACGCCGAAGCGTAGATCTTATAGATCGCCGCACGATCAGCCGCCGCTCCCCCGATGCCGCCAAGTCTTCCCATCACACCGTCTCCCGCCTCGATGAGCGCAAAGGCGAGGACGATGAGACCGGCGCCGCCGAGCCAGAGCCGACTTCTTGCGCGTTCTTCGGTGGGGCGCGGCCAAGACAAGTAGAGGCCCAGAAGGCTGAGCGCGACCACGGCGAGACCAGACCGGGACTGGGTCAGCACGAGCGCCAGGATCATGAGCAACAAAGCGCCGCCCTGTACGGCGAGGGTCCATCGACCGCCCGCTCTCAGCCTGACGCTCTTCACACCCAGGATGCGACCTGCCGTTACGACAGCCCCGACGCCAACGACCGTCGCCGCCGTGTTGGGGCTGAGAAACGGCGCGCCCAGACGGGCCTGCCCGCCTTCCAGAACATAGAGGATCAGGCTCCAGCCGGTCCATACCGCCGTGCCCGCGATAAAGGCGTCGAGCACCTTGATTCCGGCCCGAAACCCGGAAATCGCATAGACGCCGGTCAGGAAGGCGCAGGCCAGGCCGAGCAGTTTGGCGATTTCGACAAGGGTGTGAACAGGCGCGATCGAGAGCGAATGACCGCCGACCGCCCGATAGAGCCCGACACGGACCGAGGGGTCGGTCATTGGAATCACGGTAGCGACACCGACGCACAAAACCACAAAGAACGCAGCCGCGGGCAAGGCGAGTCGACGCAGGGGGACGGGACCGCCGACGCCGCCCCACGCCGCAAAGGCCAGAAGGGCGAAGAGGCCGGTCATCACCAAGGCTTCAGAGGCGGACACCGCGCCGCCGATGAAGAAGCCGGCGAACACCATCGCCAGCGCTGCGCGGCCGAGCCAGATCGCACGGACAGGCGACCGTGGAACGGGCGAGGCCAAGCGGCGCATCAGTTTGTGTAATAGCCCTTATAGGCGGTGTAGTAGTACCCGGGATCACCATAGCCGTAGCGGGCCTGCTCCTGAACATCGACCTGGGTCAGGACCGCGCCGGCGACCGTGGCTTCGGACTGTTCCAGCGAGCGCAGTGCGGCCTCGGCGGCCTTCGACGGCGTCTTGCGCCAACGCGCCAGGAACATCACGGCGTCGGCCTGACTGGCCAGCACACGGGTCTCGGCGACGGCCAGGACGGGCGCCGTATCGAGGATGACCATGTCGAAATCCTCGCGAAGACGGCTCAGGAGCGCTGTCATCTCGGCCGTATTGAACACCTCGCGAGGCGTGAAGTCTCGCTTGGCGACAGGAAGCACCCATGCGCCTGACGCCTCCCCCTTCAGCAGGACCTCCGCCAGCGGCTTGGAGCCGTCGAGCACATCCAAGAGTCCGAAATCCGCGTCCACGCCGAGCAGCCGGCTGACGTTGCGGCGGCGAATGTCGCAGTCGACGATCACGACCTTGAGGCCGGCCTGCGCCGCCGAGATCGCGAGGCAGACCGCAGTCGTGGTCTTGCCTTCTCCCGGGAGCGCGGAGGTTACGACGACGACCTTCGCCGCCGCGCCGAGTTTGGCGTACATGATCGATGTGCGCAAAGTCCGGAAGGACTCGGCGAAGGCCGAGAGCGGACGATTGAGAAGATACTCGGTCGGCGCCATCCGCCGATCCTTCCGGTCCGCCGTCGACATCAACAGCGGCACGGCGCCCAGCATGGGCAGGCCGAGACGCCTTTGCACGTCCTCGCTCGTGATCAGCCCATCGTCCATCAGCTCGACGATGACGACCGCGGCCAGACCACATCCCAGGGCGAGGATGAAACCAAGAACCAGATTGACCGGGACGTTCGGCGAGCTTGGGGCTCCGGAGGCGCGCGCGGCCTGCAACATCCGGCTGTCGGCTGTTTCATTTCCGGACTGGTTGGTTGTCTCCTGGTACCGTTCCAGGAGCCCTTCATACAGCTTGCGGACGCTTTCCGCATTGCGCTCGAGCTCATTGAGCCGGACGCTGGCGGCGTTGTTGCTGGCGAGAGCGCCCCTTGTCTGGCCGAGGGTGGATCGCAGCGACGCCGTGCGGTCACGCGCGACCTGAACGCGGGCCTCCAGGTTCGAGATCACGCGCTGAATCTCAGCCTGGATCTGGCCGTCGATCGCAGCCAGCTCCTGGCGAGCCCTCACCAGCGCGGGCCAGTCCGGGCCATACCGCGCCTGCAGATCCGCGACGCGCGCGGCTACGGTCGCCCGCTGCGCGCGAAGGCTGCCCACCACCGATGACTGAAGCGCCTCACCCACGTCGCCGCCTGACGACCCTCGGGCGAGCTGACTTCTCGCCGCGCGAAGCCGGGCCTCCTCAACCGCCTGATCCGCTTGCGCCGTCGCGAGTTGCTGATTGTAGGTCGAGACCTCCTGCTCTGTCAGGGTCGCCCCGGACGACGTCAGCAGGTTGTTGGCGGACCGGTAGGATTCCACAGCGGCCTCGGCTGACTGAACCTCGCCGCGAAGCTGGTTCAGCCGATCTTCCAGGAAAGTATTGGCCTGACGATTGGCGCCGCCTTTGTCGGAGACCTGATTGGCGATGTACTGGCCCGCGAAGGCGTTCGCGATGCGCGCGGATTTTTCCGGATTGAGCGAGGTGAAGCTTACGCCGATGATATAGGTCAGCCCCATGCGCTGAACCTTCAGCCCGCCTCGGAGCGCCGAAGCCGCGCGCTCCCGGCCCAGCCGGATCTCATCCGGGGTCGTGGGGGGGGCTGGCGGCGCCAGGGATCGCCCCTGGACGCGAGCGATCAGGGCGCCGAGTCCGCTGGGCTTTCTGAGCGCCCAGTTGAACTCCGGATCATTTTCGAGCCGCAGCACTTCGGCGACCTGCCTGGCCAGGTCGCGGGACTGCAGCACCTCGACCTCGGAGTCCACGACGCCGGTTTCGGCCGGAAGATTGGACAGGACCTGTTGCGTGTCCAGAACCTGCGACTGACGCACATTCAGCATCACCTGCGCCTGAGCTGTATAGCGCGGCGTCGCCCGCGCCGTCACCAAGAGCGCGGCCAGAAACACGAGCAGGGCCACAGCGCCGAAGAGCCTTACCCTGCGCCGGAAGATATTGATCAGATTGCGAAGACTGAACGTCTCGGCGGCCGAGGATGGAAGAGACGGGACACCGGATTCGGTCATGATAGCCTAGGTTGATCGCTTACGGCGTCAGTACTGCAGGACGAGAGACAGAATGAGGCGATGAGCATTGTAGTCGTTGATGGCGGAGGTCCCGGAGGAGTCCCGGGTCTCGTAGGCATAGCTTCCCGTCACCCCGACCGAGCGATTGAGGAGATAGGTCGCGCGGAGGCCAGCATAGTATGTGTCATTCTGGCGATCGAGCGTGTCGAACTCTTCAACAAGCGTGCCAAGTCGGCCCTCGACGATGACATTGCGGCGAAACTCATAGTCGACAGTCGCCTCGACCCGCGTTGTCAGAATACCGGCGGAGCCGACGATCCCGGAGTCCGCCACACTCCGGTTCGCGCTCAGTCCGAGCGTAATCAGATTGGTGATGAAGTAATCGAGCCGACCTCTCGCGCTGAAGCCGTCGAGTTGTCCGTAAAGGGGATTATCGAATCGTTGCGAGATGTAGCCGACACCCACGTCGCCGCGCACAAGCGCGCCGAGCTCGAAGTTCGCGCCCGCCAACAGGTTCACCCCATCCGAATCCCGGAGCGGCGTCAGCGCATCGCCTGTGTCGAAACGCCGCTGATTGCCCTCGATCTGGAAGAAGACGGCCGTCGCCGGGCTGATCGCGTAATCGGCGCGCAGCGACGCCGTCGTCGTGGTCTGATCACGCGTGTCCTGCGGAACGACGACGCCGCTGACGGAGATCCCATCTTTATAATCATAGGCCTGGACGCCGGCGGTTCCGACGAGGCGAAGCCTGTTGAAGGTCCACGTGCTGCCGAGGGCGCCGCCGTAGCGATCGTACTCGATCGGCTCAGCAATAGACGCCGGCGTGTTGGACGCCGTTCTCGGCTCCACCTCGCGCGCGTAGTTGAGGTCGGCCCGAACGTCCCGTCCCCGCTGGATATCGTAGCGTCCGGCGCCCCCGATCGCCCAGGTGCCGGTATTCTCGGAGTCGTTGTCCACATAGCGCGTGATGCGGCCTCGCACATATCCCGTTACAGAATGACGAGCCCAATCGCTCTCGACCTCGACACTCGGATCCACGGTGTAGACGGTGTCGGAGAGTTCATTCGTTTCCGACGCGAGGACATTGCTGTCATACCCGACGTCCGCCTGGACCTTCGGATAGGCCAACCACGCCCCGGCACGCACGCCGAGCGCCTCGTACTCGGGATGCGGCCGATCCTTCACCGCAACACCACGATCTCGCGAAAACAGATCCACGGCCTGGGCCTGAGCGGCGTCGGCCGCGCCAACGGCAGCCGTTATGGTTCCCAGCCCTGCGACCAGGACGGCTTGTTTGAAACCCATCGTCATTTTCCCCGAACCCTTAACTCTCAACCGCCGATCGGGGACCGATAGTCCGCGCCGCCGCTCCCCGTCCCCGTAGTCGGCGGCGGGACGGCCACGCCGCCTTGGCCGACCGTGGCGGCCGGGCCAGAGCCGATCGCCCGCTCGATGCTCGACGCGACGCTCGACATTCCGGCGCATCCCCAGCGATTCCAGACCGTCTGATCGAAAACGCAGCCCTCCTCGGCGATCGCCAACCGCACAGAGGCGAGCGCCTGCGCCGGCGCCGCGTTCGCCGTGACGAGAATGTCGGCGAGCGTTGCAACCACGCCGGCTTCCTGGGGATCACTCGCCGAAGACGTCCGCGCCCGCTGAACGGCCTGCCGGATCGAGGCCGTCAAGGCCGGAGAGGGCGCCGCAGACGCGGTCGTCTGGCCGCGAGCGGGTGAGATCGCGCCGCCGGCCGCGATGGCGGCGACGAGACCCGCGACACGCAGATACTGGATCATGGTTCAGTCTTCCGTCAGCCCATTGATCCGTCGCGATACACGTCTCTGACGCAAAACCCAAGACCGCCGCTATCTCAGGCTGGACAAATCCAGACATTTCATCCCTTTTGCCAAGTCCGTCGTCGGGGTGCGGACCCATCATCGTCGAAAACAGAATGACACGCGAAGAATTCGCACGGAGATGGCTGACGCCAGGCGGTCACGCGCCCCAGAAGAGCGCGCCTGTCGGCCAGGTGCGGCTGACTGATGCGCGCGCCCGCGTTTTCCGGGAAAAGGCGCCAGCGCCGGTTCCGCTGGTCCAGGCGGGACGCGCCTTGCAGAAATGGTCTCTGATCGCTGTTGGGGCTGGCGTCTTCTTCGCCGTCATGGCCGCAGTTCTCGTCAAGCTGGGACCTTACGTCAGCGACTACGCCGCCACCTACCTCACCCCTCGCTAGGCGCCCTGATCGGCGGCTGCGACTGCGACGCCCGCATCCGGTCGAAGAGCAGTGCAGCCACCATCCGGCCTGAGGGATCCGATACGGTGTCGGGAAGGCCCCTCATGGCCCAGCCATGTCGAGGAAAGGCCGCCGCGAGTTCGGCCGTCGCCGACTCCCGGACATCAGGCGGCAGCCCTCCCCAGTGCTCGAACACGAACCTCAGACGCCAGGCGGTGGCGTCGGAACCGAAAGGCTCGATCCGGTAGCTCTGACGAATGGCCGCGATCGCCGCCTCACTGAGCGCCGGACGACGCAAACTCTCAACATAGGCGCGTGACAGTTCGGGTCCGGCGCTCGCGGGGGCCCACTGGGCCTGCCAGGCCAGTTTCGAAGCGAGGGCGTCCAGCGCCGGCCCATCGCGAGCCTGCCTGGGCAGCTCCGGCGGCGACGTCCGTAGCAGCGTCACCGCGGCGAGCCCGGCGGCGCCGAGCGCGCAGAGGGCGCAGAGGGGCACGCCCCACCCGTCCCTCGACGCTGCGGCTCTGACACTTGAGCCGACGGCCGCAAGGAATTTCTTCCATGGGCGCCGATAGCCGACCGTTCGCCTGCGTGATCTGGTCATTGTCGCTGGAGAACTACGCCTCGCAGCGCAAGAAGGCAAAGCCGCACGCCCTCTCCGTCGTGAAATGGGGACACCGAGCGGCGACATCGCGACATTCGATGTCGGCGCGGCGTTCGCTTTCGCAAACTATTGTGCGTCGGATTCGTCTTGGAGGTTGAGATTCATCGCGCTTCGGATGACGATGGATCCATGTCCAAGATCGTTCTGAACCGCCGTCTCTTTGTCGCTGCAGGCGCGCTGTCACTTGCGGGATGCCAGTCGGTCCCTGTCGCCGATGATGCAGCGGCGGCGGAGACCCGCACGGTCGGCGACTATCAACTCGACGCCGGAGACAAGATCCGCCTCAACGTCTTCGGCGAAGAAGAACTCTCTGGCGAGTTTGTCGTGAGCAGCGCAGGGCTGCTGTCCATCCCGCTCGCGGGCGACATACCCGCCAAGGGTCGTACGATCCAAGAGGTGCAGCGCTCGGTCGAGGCGGCGCTGCGCGCCGGATATATTCTGAATCCGCAGGTCAGTGCGGAAGTCTTGACCTATAGACCGTTCTACGTCCTCGGAGAGGTCAACAAACCGGGCACCTACCCCTATGCGGCAGGTCTCACCGTCCTCAACGCGGTCGCCACAGCCGGCGGCTTCACCTATCGCGGCGATACCCGGCGCATCTTCATCCGGCGCGACGGCAGCCAGCGCGAAGAGGTCTACAAGGTGACGTCCACGCTACAGGTCGCGCCTGGGGACACGCTACGGATTGCTGAACGCCTGTTCTGACACCTCTCCCGGATCTGGCACGCCACCTGCTCGGTTTCAGGGTCGTCGCGAGGCGATGGCTTGGAATAGGACGTCGGCCGATGGATGAGCACCATTTCAGTGTGAGGTCTTATGACCGTGCGCGCCAGGTCCGGATCTTCGGCTCGATCTTCATCGGCGGACTGGCGATCGCGATCGGCATGATGTCGATCGTCGCGTCAGACGCCTGGACGTCACGCTTCGAGCAGGTCTTCGAACCGCTGCCGGGCCTCCTCTATGCGCCGCCGACACAGGACCTCGCGCTGACGACTGAAGACAATCCGGTTCCGCTGACGTTCCAGGCGATCGATCGGAGCGACGCCTATCGCTACAATGCCTCAATACCTGTGAGCAAAGAGCCCCTGGAGCCGGCTGCGCCGTTTGTGCTGCCGTCATCATTGAGCCCGATCGAAAGGGACCGGGCTCTGAACTGCCTCACCCAAGCAGTCTATTACGAAGCGGGATCCGAGCCCGCGCCGGGTCAGCGCGCTGTCGCCCAGGTGATTCTCAACCGCATGCGGCATCCCGCGTTCCCGTCCTCTGTCTGCGGGGTCGTCTATTCAGGCTCGCAGCGCGTCACAGGGTGTCAGTTCACCTTCACCTGCGACGGCTCCCTGTCGAGGACGCCCTCCGCATCCGGCTGGCGCCGCGCGCGGCTTGTCGCCGAGGCGGCCCTGTCCGGATATGTCGAGACTTCGGTCGGCCAGGCGACGCACTATCATGCGCTCTATGTGGCGCCATACTGGAGTCCCTCTCTGGTCAAGGTGGCCAACATCGGAGCCCACACCTTCTACCGGTGGAAGGGATGGAACGGAAAGCGCGCGGCTTTCAACAGTCCTTACGCTGGAAGAGAGCCGATCGTGCGCGGCCGGACCGCAGCAGATGTGGCTGCGGATGCAGCTGCGGCCTTGCCAGCGCCGGCCCTCACCGAGATCGACACCCGACCCGTGGACCCGCCTGAGGCGCCCCGCATCGCGCCGTCGCGTCCGTCGGCGATCGTGATCCCCGAAATGCCCGTCGCCCCGCCCAGTTCAGCACCGGAGGTTCCGACCGCGCCGACGGCGAGCCCGCCTCGGTCGGTGCAGACGACCCCACCGCCACCCGCCGAGGCCGTGACCACGACGCCAGACAACGACCGCCCTCGGCGCCGAGTGGCGCGTCCAACGTGGTGACGCGGTTACAGCAGGAGGAAGACCGGCGACAGGATCAGGCACCACAGAAACGTTGAACTGATCAGGATGAAGGCGAGGGTGCGCCGAGGCGACCATTTCTGGTCGCACGCGTCCGCCGTCGAAAATCGCCTCGGCGCTGGTCCTGACAAGGCATCGACAGAAAAATCCGACATGGTCGCTCCAGCTTCTTCCGCCGTTTTGGACAACAGACGTCAACACTGGGCGAAGAGAAACGGTTAAGGCCCGTTAGGTCTGCGCGGCGTGCCAGTTCCAGGCGCTGTGCACGATGTCGTCCAGCGAGCGGATCGGCCGCCAATCCAGCCGCTTCGCCGCCAGTCTGTTATCAGCAACAAGACAGGCCGCGTCTCCTGGCCGACGCTCCGCCACGGCGACGGGGAAAGGCGAATTGGTCTTTCGGCGGATAGCGTCCACCAGTTCACGCACGGTAGTGCCCTCGCCGGTCCCCAGATTGAAGGCCGTCGTCTCGCCGCCTGCGAGGAGATACTGGAGCGCCCTCACATGCGCATCCGCCAGGTCGAGCACGTGAACATAATCCCGCACGGCGGTGCCGTCGCGCGTCTCGTAGTCTTGGCCGAAAATGGTGAAGCCGCTGCGAAGCCCCAGCGCAGCCTGCAAAGCCAAAGGAATCGCATGGGTTTCCGGGTCGTGGCGCTCTCCGATGCGGCCGTCGGGATCGGCTCCCGCGGCGTTGAAGTATCGCAAGGCCACCGATCGAAATCCTGAGAGGGCGTCGAAATCCGCCAGAGCCTGCTCAACCATCAACTTGGTTCGGCCGTAAGGATTGAGCGGCGCCTGGGGATGATCCTCGCCCATCGGCAGAACCACCGGCGCGCCATAGGTGGCGCACGTCGATGAGAAGACCATTTTGTCGATGCCGCCGCGCCGCGCGGCCGCGATCAGGCTCAGACTGCCCGAGACATTGTTGTCGTAGAAACGACCCGGCTCCAGAATCGACTCGCCCACCTCGATCAAGGCTGCAAAGTGCAGGACGCCGACGGGACGGTGGCGGCCTATGACCTCATCCAGTCGCGCGCCATCGCGTATGTCGCCGACTTCCAGCGGCCCCCACTGGACGGCTTCCGCATGTCCGTTCGACAGATTGTCGTAGACGACCGGGATGAAGCCCGCTGCAGCCAGGGCGAGGCAGCAATGTGACCCCACATATCCGGCGCCGCCCGTGACAAGCACGGTCCTGTTTACCGTCGCCGTGCTCATCCCAGATCATCCTGTCGCCAGTCGCCGCTGGGGCGCTTCTATCAACTCTTGGGTAAATCGCCAGTGGGACGGGCAGGAGGATCTCCACTCCGGCGCGGGCGGTCCACGACCGCCATGGCCGGACCGATGGTTCCCCGCTTGGCTTCGGCGGACGATCGGCGCAGAGCCTCTTGAGAGGGACCGGCCGAAGAATGAAGGGGGCCTGAACAGGTCCGCTGGCCCCGCTGGAGCCTGCGACGCCTCTGGCGCCTCGCCGGTCGCGCGTAACGGTATGGACATCTGGAACAGCCCTGATACGGAGACCCTCCCCCCCCAGCGAACAATGCTCGCTCGCAACAGATCGAACCGCC
>NZ_BCWM01000027.1 GCF_001592205.1 Brevundimonas vesicularis NBRC 12165
TCACGTCACAGTCGATCTCACAGACGACGCGCCGAGATGTTCACAACGAAATGCGCGGCGCAGATGGCCATGCCCAATGCTACGTCTGCGGACTCCAGCTCGATGGCCGATATCCGCTCGATCATCTCTGGCCCCAATCGCTCGGTGGCATTAGCGGCGAAGCCAATCTTCTGCCGGTTTGCGAGGAGTGCAACACGCGTAAGAAAGACCGCATAGGCTGGGACATGTTCGGGGTTGTCGTTGACAACGCCTTTTTCGGCCAAACGATTGAGGGCGGGCGAATTGGGGACATGGCTTTGCAACGGCGCGCCGCAACACGTCTAGCCGAGCGGGACAAGACGACTCTCAAGGACGCCCTCAAGCGGATCGGGCCCGTACGGATCCGTGAGAAGATAAGCCCCGATTACGACGGCGACTGGTTCTATAATAACTCCGTGCACGACCTCTCGGTTTTGCCCCAACTTTGAAATGACAATGGCCAAATACACTTATCCAGCCCTGGTCTATTCCCAGCGCGGCAGCGCCAAGACGGCTTTTTGCATGCTGTCCGCCCCGGCTGGTCAGATACTCCAGTGGGCTCGTGTCGATCGCCTTGAGCACAACAACCTCAAGGGTGTGCAGAGACGCAAGAACGACACGAGAACGCGGTCGATCAAACAGTTCCTGACGGCAGATCCAGCCAACACTATCCCGACCGCCTTGACTGTCGCCCTCCCGTTCAGCGCGATCAACGGCATAGACGGTGCGGCCATCGGCAAGACCGGCGTCTCCCCAGTCTCGATCACGATCGACGTCGATGAGGCGGAGGAATTGCCCGGCCTCATTATCGATGGGCAGCATCGGATTTTCGGCATCAACGAGTTCGATCCGCAGATGCACGTGTCGGTCGTGCTGCTGCTCGGCGCCAGCGATGCAGAAATCGCCTTTCAGTTTCTGGTGATCAACAACAAAGTCGCCCGGGTCAGTCCCGACCATATGAAGGCGCTCAAACTCGCTTACCAACTGGATGATCTCGACGCCCGCCTCACCCGTTCGGCGCGGATGAAATCGAACGGCGCTCCGACCTATCTGGAAACGATCGACACCGAAGCGGACAGTCCATTCAAAGGGCGACTCAAATGGCCGCGCAATAACGACACCGCTGCCTTCCGCGCGATCCCGCCCAACGCCTTCGAGGCCGCGCTGCTTTACCTCCAGCAACAGATGGCTGTGACTTCGACCGACGCAGACGCCAAGGGCTACGATGCGGTTGTAGACTTCTTTCTCGAGATATGGAGAACGGTGCAGACCAAATGGCCCCTCGCCTGGACTGACGCGACGTCCCGACTGCTTTCCAAAGTTGGGATTGTGGCGTTTTCCCAGTACATCATCGACGCAGTCATCGCTCGTGCCGAAGCGCTCGATCAGATTGAAAGCCTCAAGGACCTCGATCAGGTCCGGCAACATGTCGAGAAGATCTTGGAACGCCAGACCTACGAGTTCTGGACGGCGCCATGGTCGACAGGAAGCTTGGACACGGAGGCGGGTCGTGGGCTCGTGCTCAAGGACTTGAAGCGTATTGCCAACAACGATCGCAATGGCAAGCCGTGGTTCGACAGCCTGGGACTGGTCGACAAACTCGACGGTTAGGGCTGTCCTGAGCTTCGTCTCCACATCGTCATCGAGCCAGTATCGCCGGCCCGCCCGTGCGGGCCGTGCTCGACGAGATCGCGGACAAATGGACCATCATGATCGTGACCGTCCTTTGCCCCCAGCCTTCGCGTTTCAACGAGATCAAACGACGGCTGGATGGCATTGCTCACAAGGCGCTGGCGGACGCTCAGAAGCGGTTGGCGCGGAATGGTCTGGTGACGCGCACCGTTCTGCCGACGACGCCTATCGGGGTGGAGTATGCAATCACGCCTCTGGGACACTCGCTTCGCCAACCCTTCGAGGCTCTGTGCGCCTGGGCTGTGGTTCACGCCGAGGCCGTCGAGCAATCGAGTTCGTCCTACGATGACGGCAAGGCCGCCTGATCCGCAGTCCTTGCGCCGCTGCCAGGCTCAACCCAACGGCCCGTCCCCGTCCTGACCGCGACGTTCCCTACGAGGTCCGGGTCCGACGGGCTGACATGCTCCCGGGAAGCCCTCGACAGGACGGACGGTTGATGGCCCGAAAGCCCGAGAATCCATGTCGAACGATCCGCCACGCGGCGCTGGCGGGGCCCATCGACCCTAACGCGACAGGTCCGCGCCCCGCCCGCTCACGACCTGAGCCAACCCGTTTGACATCGGCTGGAGCGTGACCGTCCTGCCCGCAGTCAGGAAAGGACTCCCCGCCCGCAGCCGCGCATAGTGTTCGACGCCGCTCTGGTCACGCAGCACGACGAAAGCAGAAGCGCCCGCCTCGTCATGGAATCCCGCCTTCACGACCACGCCCCGCACGCGCTCAAGACCCAAAGGCCGCACCTCCTTCGCCCCCTCCAGCCGGCGTTGGTTCAGCGTGCGTATGATGTCCCGGCGAGCCTGCAGGGTCCTGAGCTTCGGCTCGATGTCCTCGTCGAGGCGGTATCGCCGCCCCACGCGGGTCGCGAGACCCAGTTGTTCCAGATGCCTCAGCCGACCGCGCGTCAGGGCCGCCCAGGCGTCGGTCGTCCCTACGCCGTCGTCCACCATCCGGCCGCCGTCCGCCTCGGCGATCAGGCGCCGATCGAAGCCGGTGAACCGGTTCGCCTCGGTCTCCTTCCAGATCCGTCGCTCGGCCTCCACCCGCGACAGGTCTCCGAGGCGCTCCTGCGCGACCTCCTGCGCCCGCGCCCTGAAGCCGTAGCCGATGTAGTCGCGAGGGATGACGAGGTCCCGGCCGTCCTCCCGCCGTCCCCGAACCAAGACGTGGGCATGCGGTTGATCGGTGTCGTAGTGGCAGGTCGCGACCCATTTCAGATCGGGCTCTCCGAGGTCCGCAGATACCCGTCCCATGACCTCGCGGACATAGGATTTCATGTCGAGCCGCTCGCCGTGCTCGGGCGAGATGATAAACCGGAAATGGTGACGGTCATCGCTCCAGCCGTCGGTCTCCGCGGCCGGCCGGATCCCGTCGACCTCGCGATCGAAGAACTCCGGACGCTCGCCTTCGACACCGGCGCCGGACCGGCCGAGGTAGGCGATATGCTTGCCCAGGGCGGCAGCCCGATCGGCGCCTCGGCCGACATGACGCGAGACCAGCGCCTTGACGATGACCTTCTGGCGAACGTCGAGACGGAAGGCCCGGCCCGACCGGTTCTGCGCCGCCTTCAGGACGCCGGATCGGTCGCCGAGCGCGAACGCCCTGGAACTCGCCAGCCGTTGCATCATGCCCTTGCGAACGCACGGCCGGTCCTTCTTCAGCCGGATCGGTAGGCTGACGCGGACGCCTTCTGGGTTCTCGCGGGAGCCGGCGGCCATCCTCTCTCCAATGGCGTCGCGGATCAGCATTCAGACCGCTCCTCAGATATCCCCGAGGCTGTTCCCCGGCGGCAACTCAACGCAACTCGCCCATAGGTCCGCGCGTCTCGACTAAGTCACGGTCAGAATAGAAGAAAAGCGCAGCGCCAAAAACACCCTTTTATCTTGCCCTCCGACCTCTTTTGCAGATTGTCATACATTCCGATCATCTCTCGACATGCCCGATCAACAGAAACCGCCGCGTTCCTCTCCTGCGCCGGGATGTTCTCGTCGAGGCCGCTCCGGACGTCGGACGCCACCGGATGACAAACAAAAACCCGCCCGGCCGAAGCCGAGCGGGTCGTTGATCTCAGTCCTGATGTGTCAGGCTGCGCGCGCCTTGATGGAGACGTGTCGCAGCCCGTTCTCCATCGCCTTCTGCCCGAGGTTGAGCGCCGGTCCGAACGGCCGCTGATCCTCCCGCATCCCCGCCACCGAATGGACCAGGGTCAGGCAAACTTCCGGCTCGAGCGCGATCAGCTCTTCGTTCGCCCGGAAGGGAGCGGCTTTGCCGTGCGCATCGAAATCCGCCCGGGCGAGGATGAGTTTCACCCCCTTCTGCTGGGCCCATCTGATCGCCAGTTTCTCGGACCCCTTCGCCCCGGTCGTCGCCAGGGCCATGTCCGGCCAGGTCTCCTTCGCCCAGTTGAGGGCGTCGAAGATCCGGCCCGCATCCTCCGCCGTGTCGGCCGTCGGCGCGCCCCGGAAGGCGATCACCGGACCGCCTGGATCGGCCTCTCCGGATTTCCGGTTGCGGATCGCCCGGATCGCCTGTTTCGCTTCCAGCTGCGCCGCCGTCAGATGCGTGCCGCGCCGTGATCCGCGCCAGGCCGTCCAGACCTCCCCGGTCGCGACCGTCCAGGTTTCGGAGGCCGCGTCCCGGATCAGTTCGCAGGCCTGCGTCGCGGCATCGCCCGCCTTGGCCTTCGCCGTCGCTTCCTGAAGCTCGGTGTCGGCCGCCTCCGATCCGTCGAAGTGTCGGTCGAGCGTTCTCATCGTGTCGCGGGCCCGATCCGCATCGCGTTCGATCCGTCCGGCCGCCGAATGGAAGGCGCCGATCAACGCCTCCCCCAGGATAGTCTGGTAGTCTTCCAGCGCCGTGTCGGAAATCACGTCCACCAGCTCGGTCATGAGCGCGCGCCCGAGCTGGACCAGGGCATCCTCCGTCGGGTGCGGACGATCCTCACCCAGGGACGCGGTCAGGTCGTCGAAGGCGGAGTCGGACTTCTGGGCGGCGGAGGCGATGAAGGGATGGCTGTAGAAGGTCATTGGAACATTCCTTGAGAATGTCGAGCGCCCCATGCGCAACGACCCCGGTCTTGGCCATATCGGGGTCCCCGGCAGTCACCGGAGCGGGTCGCCTCTTGCGACCCGTGGAGGGGAACGGCGCAGCCGTTGACTTCCGGGGTGATATGACAAGATCGGAGGGCGTTGTGTGGGGGCAAGTCGTCGTCGCTCTTCGCGACGACGACACAACTCGGCGCCGTCGCGCCGATGCGGACGAAGACACATCGATCTTCCTGTCCGTCGGCGTCGGCGAGCCGACGACGCTGCCCGGTCGACCGGACCGCAATCTGCCTCTGTCGCTCGACCGGCGACCGAACTAGTCTGGAGACTTACTCACCGAATAGGACGGCCCCGACCCTGATGGAGGACTTACATCCCCTGGTGCGCGCAATACTCCGAGGTCTTCTTGAAAGCCCACTCTACAGCCTGGCTGAAGACGTTGTCGCGCGACTGTCCTCTGACCAGGATGAGCCGTCCGAAGGCTGGAGCGCGGATGACGCGCCGCCACGTCGCGAAGGGCCGGCGCTGAAATCACGCCGCCAACCGACCGATTATGACGGCATGGGCCAGCTCCTCGTTCTGGAAGAGGTCGTCGGCGGCTGGCTCACACGAGAGATGGCGATCGCAAGGGCTATGCCCAAGCTCGCCAGGGTGCTCGAACTCGAAACCGTGTCGTTTGACCGGTTCAGCGACGTCAATCTCATCGACGAAGACCGGAGCGTGGCGCTGGAAATGTTCGAAAAGAGGTTCCGTTTCGTCGTGGCCCGTGCCCGTGCGGCCCTGTCGGGCGACGCCGGAGACCTGCCATGAGTTCGCCGCCGCTCACCGCTACGCCGTCTCTGGAAGAGCAGTTCACCCAGGAGATCGCTCTGGCCTCGACAGACCTAGCGATCGCCCAGCCGGACCTGGCGCTCGGTCTCGGCAAACGTTTCGAGGCTTGGCTCTACCTCAAGATCGCGGCTGACCTGAAACCCTTAGCGAAAGCTCGCAACTCGACCGGAGAGTCGACGGCCGACCTCATTATTCGCGGTGGCCCAGGGTACATGGCGCCCAAGACCGGAGATCCCCTCGTCGAGGCCGGTTACTTTCGGATCGGTGGTGATGAGGGTCCTCACCTCGAACTGCATGCCGGTCTGCGCCACAAGGGTCTCAGCGGTGCGTCCCACGAGATCGACATCAGTCTCAACTCGCGCCTTACTTGCCATGGCACGCGGTCCGGAACCAAGGCGCAGCCCTATCCGGGAGCGCCGGTCCTAGGACTGGAGCTGAAGCAGTACGACGCCGCCAAGGCCCTCGACAAGAACTTCGCCCGCGCCCTTCTGGGCGTGGCGGTGGATCTCGATCCCTGCTGGCTGATCGGGGAGATCGAACTGGTGGGTCGCAGACGGTCGCTGGGGGCATGGCACGCCCCGGATCGCGCCGCCTACCGGCTTGTGACCACCGCGACGCTGACCCCCGAGACCGTGTCTTTCCTCGATGCCTACGACATCGGCATGTCCGTCAGCGTAGCGCCGCAGACCGCCGGAACCACGGCCGACCTCATGGAAGCCGTCTGGGACGCGGTTCGCTTCTCCTGCTGATCCGGGCGAGCAGACCGTCCGCCGGTCTGCTTGTCCTAAACGGGCTCTACCCATCCGGTCGGCCGCCAGCCGCTGAAGGCCTCGATCGCGACCTTGACCGGCCCGCTGATGTCGCGCTTTCCGGCCTCCATATCCTGGATGCGTGCCTCCAGCTTCTCCGGCGTGCCGACCAGACGTAGCGCGCGCGCCATCGTCAGCGCATCCCAGCCCAGGATCTGGCGGGCGACCTTCAGTTCAGCGGCCGGAGACGCCATGATGGACCTCGTGCGGCCGGGGCCGAAAAGGGGGCGGCGCGATTGGGCCGGCCGGACAAATTGACAAACGGCGACCTCGTCGAGGCCGCCGTTCGGGCGTGTGTAGACGTGGATTGCAGCGGCCCCATGGCCACTATGGCCGTCAGACCAAACCCGCCAGCCGCTCAAGGCTGCGTGTCGTCTCAAGCACAGGCCGATACGCGATCTGGGCGTGCGGCGCGCAATAGGCGCCGCGAACGGCGGGCCGTCCGCAGAGACTGAAGCTGCGAGTGCCCGGATCTCCCAGAGGCCAGCGACAGTCGTGGCGGCGGACGGACAGGAGGGACGCCCGCCCTGTCTCTGGCGGCTCCGGACAATCATCGGGTAGGCCCTCCTGTGGCGAAGGCGCCGGCAGGGTCGGAGCGCGGGAGGTCAAAGCACGGGCGGGCCGCGGTTTCATCGTCGGCGGCGCGGCGGCGCGTCCGGCCGACAGGCCCATGCGATAGACCTTGCCCAGCACGGCGCTTCGACTGATGCCGTGCGCAAGCTCGTGGGCAATGTGCTCTGCGGTCTTTCCTTCTCTCCAGAGGGTCTTCAAGCGTTCGATACGATCCTGGGTCCAGGCGGAGGCGGTCATTGGGGGGACTCCCGATGCGACGAGCCCGATCGGCTCGCCCCTCCCGCCCTTCCTTTTTCTCCGGCAGACGAAGAACGGCCCGACGCCTGCGCGCCGGGCCGTTCAAGGAGGGAGCCGCTCCGATCAGAACGGGATGTCGTCGTTCAAATCGTAGCCGCCGGCCGGTTCCTGGACCTGGCGGCTTTCCGCCGGATCGTCCTCGCCGGCGCGCTCGCGCCGGTTCTTGAGGCGAATGTCGCCGACGATCAGGCGAAGGTCATAGTGTTCGACCCCGTCCTTGCCGGTCCAGGTGTCGTTCTCGACGTGGCCCTGGATCACGACCCGGCTGCCCTTCCTGGCGTACTGCTCGATGTAGCGTTCGGCAGTCGCTTCGTTGAAGCAGACGCAGTTGAAGCCGGTGGTGCGTTCGCCCGGCGTGCCGTCGCCGCGCCGGAAGCGGGTGGTCTCCAGCACGCGGAAGCTCGCGCGCTTCTTGCCCGAGCCCTGGGCGGAGAGGATGGAGGGGTCGGCGGCCAGATAGCCTTCGATGACGAGGGTCTGCATGGTCAGTCTCCTGTTGAATGTAGGGGGTTGAAAGGATCAGGCGGCGGCGCGGTCGGGCGAGCCGACCGAGGCGTCGCGGCCTTCGGCCCAGTCGAGGACGGTCAGCCGGTTGATCACCAACTCCTTGGCCGCCCGCTCCTTGCCGTCCCGGGCCGTGTAGGTGGTGTCGATGAAGGCGCCGATGACCACGGCCTCGCAGCCCTGGGCCAGTCCGCGAGCGATGACCTTCTCGTTCAGACCCTTGGACCAGCTGACGCAGTTGACCCCGACCAGCCGGTCCTTGCCGGCTGCGTCGACGCCACGCTTCTCGAGCAGCCGGAACACGGCCTTGCCGAAGTCGTCGCTGATCTGGGGATCCGCCGCGAGACGCCCGGTGAACATCATGGATTGCATGTCAGTCTCCTGTCGATCCGAAACGCCGGGGAGCCGATCTCCCTCATCCCGCTTCACCCATGGCCTCCCTTCCTCCATTACTTTCCGGTTCGGGCCTCCGCCCGGACGGTCTGCTCGGTCAGGCGATGCCCGCGCCAAGGCCCCCCGTGCTAGACTGATGCATTGGGATCGACCCAGGAGGGACGGCATGGATCGGGAGCCTTTGTCGGCCAAGGACGCGCGCGACCTGGCGCGGATGTCCAAGGCGATCGTGGAGATCTGCGTCCGGAATACCGAACTCGAGACGCTCCACGCCGGACGGTTTCCGGTCTCGCGCGCGGGCGACTTCAGCGACGTCGTGGTCATCACGCCGGACGGCGAGATTCCATGGGCCGAGCTCAGCCGGATTTCCGATCCGGAAATGAAGGGCCTGATGATCGAGATCGTCGACAGGGTCTTCACCTACATGCGTTTCCCCGAAGCCCTGGCCACGATCCCGGGCGGCCGCGCCTGGGATCCGCCCAAGTTGAACGAAGACCTGATGAAGACCGTGCGTCGCCGACAGGCCCTGCGAGACGCCGAAAGCTAGCTCAGGCCGGCGCTCAGGCTGCGGCGCCGTCTAGCACGGTCTGCACGGGGTGACGCCGGAGCACCGCCTCGACCACCCGCGGCCGATCTACGGGCACGAACACTCGCGGCGTGAAGGCGATGATTTCGACGAAGCAGCCCAACGAGACCAGGGCGTCGCGATCGGCGCGCCCCCCGACGATCTCCAGGCGCCAGCGGTCCATGACGCGGGCCCGCTTTAGCCAGAGGCCGCCTTCCAGCGAGAGCTGGACGCCTCGGTCGAGCACTGCTGCCCCGGTCGTCGCGCCGTCGGCCCAGGCCTCGCTCACGTCCGTCAGGCCGAGAGCGGCCTTCAGAGCGCGGGCCTGGACGGCGTCGAGGACACGGCCGAGCCAGCGCCGCCCATCGGGCGCGCGGACGCGACGAACGGAACAGCCCCTGGCTGGCAGCCGGCCCCAGATTGGCAGAAGCAGGCCGGTCGCCAGGGTCAGCTCGCGCCGACGCCACGGGTCCGTACCGGCGACCTCCTCGTCCCACGCCCGCCGCCAGTCCTCGACGATCGCAGGCTTCCAGGACGACTCCTCGAAGGCCTTCTCGGCCAGGGTCTGGCGGTCGTCGGGACGAATGAGCCGCACTGCCGTGACCAGGCGATCGTCGTCCGTGGCCGTCGTCAGGCCGAGCTCGGCTATCGCCGCCCGGCCCGACTTCTCGTTGACCACCAGCCGGTGGGCGATGTCACCCGCCAGGTTCAGGGCGTCGTCGGCGTTGAGGATCTCGCGCCGCACCTTCAGTGCGAAGGTGACCAGGGCCGTCTCGGCGCCGGTGGCGACATCGGTGCGGATCCTCTCCTGATCGACGACTTCCAGCTCCTCGGCCTCGATGTCCTCCAGGCCGCGATCCAGGTCCCCCGAGGCGGCCGCTCGCTCCAGGATGCCGGAGAGGATGCGGTCGAAATCGTCGAAGAGGGCGTTCTGATCGGCGATGCGCAGGGCCAGCAGCCGGTTCAGGAAGGTGTGGATGGGAGGCAGGTCGTCGGAAGGTTTGAGGGGGCCGTCCTCGTCCAGGAGCTTCAGGCTCGTCTTGGCCATGAAGGTCTCCAGCATCATGGACGACAGCTCGCCGAAGGCCAGAGCTCCATAGAAGACCAGCAGGGCGCGGCGCGCCCAGGGGCTTTCGAGGTTGTCCTCAGCCCGGAAAAGACCAGCTCCGGCGGTCCGGCGCTCTCCGCGCGTTAACGCGCCCAGGGAATCGAGGCGCCGGGCGATCGTGGAGGTGAAGCGCTTTTCTCCCTGGATGTCGGTGGTCACGGGCCGAAACAGGGGCGCCGAGGCCTGGTGGGTCCGGTGGCTGCGGCCCAGCCCCTGGATGGCGGCGTCCGCGCGCCAGCCGGGTTCGACCAGGTAGTGGACGCGACGCTGGCGGTTCTCCGCCGACAGGTCGGCATGGTAGCTGCGGCCCGTCCCGCCCGCGTCCGAGAAGATCAGCACCCGCTTGCGTCCGGACATGAAGGCGTCCGTCTCGGCCCGCGCGGCGGAGGCGCCGCGCCGTTCCACCACGCGTCGGCCGTCCCGCACCACCACCCGGCGCGACCGGCCCGTGATCTCGGCGACGGCGTCCGTGCCGAAGGCCCCCAGCAGCGCGTCGAGCACGCCGGGCACGGCGGGCAGGCAGGCCATACGCGTGATGAGGAGCTGTCGGCGTTCGACGGCTTCCCGGCTGACGGCTGGTCGTCCGTCGACCATGACCGGGACCATGGTGACCCCGCCCCTGTCGTCCTCGATCGCTTCCATCAGATGGATCGGGAAGGCCTCGCGCAGATAGTCGAGGACGTATTCGCGGGGGGTCAGGTCGATCGACAGATTGTTCCACTCCTCGGGCGGAATGGAGGAGAGCCGGCGTTCCATCACCGCCTCGTTGGTCGAGACGATCTGGACCACGGCCGACCGGTCGGCAGCGAGGTCGTCACGGATGGAGGCGATCAGGCTGGGGGCCTTCAGCCCGGCGAGGAGATGGCCGAAGAAGCGCAGCTTGGCGCCCTCGAAGGCGGAGTGGACGGCGGAGGCTGCCTGTCCGCTCCTGGGCTTGCCCTCCTCGTCATTCAGACCGGTAGCCTTCAGCGCCTCGGCCAGGTTGGCGTGGATGACCTGGAACGCATCGGCCCAGGCGTCCCAGATGCCGATATCGTCGGGCGTCAGCGGATGGACGAGCGGCTCGTACTCGACGCCCTCGAACGACAGCGACCGCGCCACATAGAGACCGAGCGCCTTGAGCTCGCGCGCCACCAGCTCCATCGCCGCGACACCGCCCCGGTCCATCGCATCGAGGAAGTCGGCGCGGGTCATGAACGGCGCCTCCGGCCCGCCCCACAGGCCGAGACGCGCCGCGTAGGCGAGGTTCTCGGCCGTGGTGGCCCCGGTCGCCGAGACGTAGAGGATCCGGGCGTTCGGCAGGCGGTTCTGCAGGGCGAGACCCGCCATGCCCTGCAGCGAGGCCTTTTTGGTCCCCCGCGCGCCCTTGCCGCCGCCTGCCGCGTTGGCCATGGCGTGCGCCTCGTCGAAGGCGATGACGCCGTCGAAATCCTCCCCTAGCCAGGCGACGATCTGGTCCAGACGCGACGGGCGCGCGGCCCGCGCGGGCTGGCGAAGGGTCGCATAGGTCGTGAACAGGATCCCGCGATCCAGCCGGATCCCGTCGCCCTGTTTCCAGCTCGAAAGCGGCACGATGTCATGGGCCCCGCCGCCGATCGCGCCCCAGTCGCGGCGAGCGTCCTCCAGAAGGGCGTCGTTCCGCGACAGCCAGACGGCCCGCATGCGGCCCTGGCCCATGTTGTCGGCAATGACGGCCGCGATCTGGCGGCCCTTGCCGCAGCCCGTTCCGTCGCCGAGGAAGAAGCCGCGGCGAAACCGGATCGCGTCCTCCGCATCGTCCCGGACGAGCACGACCTCGTGCGGCGCCTCGGCCGGGCGGAACCGCCCAGGCAGATGTCCGCCGTGGGCCTCGCCGGCGTAGATGACGCTCTCTGTCTGGGCGTCCGAGAGGCGAGCCTCGGCCCGCATCGTCGGCGGCAGGACCGGACGATAGGTCGGCGCCGGGGGCGCGACCGAGGCCATTGGCCCGGACTCCACCAGAGGGGACGGATGCGGCCTCGGGTCCGGCAGGTCGATCCGCGCCAGGGCGTGGGCCTGGTAAAGGCCGACGTCGCGGCCTGCCCCGCTCCATGCCTTGACCGCATAGGCGAGCGGCGCCGCGCCCGCGAGGAAGCCAAGCCGGCCGGAGGGCAGGGCCAGGCCACGGTCCCTGGGCGCGAGGAGGGAGGTCGCGGCGAGCTCGATCCGGACGCGCGGCCTGGCTGAGGCGCGCGGAGACAGGCCGCGGATCAGGCCCGTCATCGCGTCCCAGTCGTCCGGCTGGTGCAGGAGCCCATCCCAGGTCCGCGCCGGCGCACGATCAACGACCAACAACCCGGTTTCGACGGATGTGCCATGTCTGGCGAAGGCGCGGCCGGGAAAGGCGATCGTCCCGACGACGGCGCCATGCGCCTCGAACGCGCGGCGCATCCCCGTGTCCGCCAGGGCCGTCAGGGGCACGATGGCCGCCATCCTCCCCCCGTCCGCCAGAGCCTTGAGACCGGCGACGAGGTGAGCCGCCAGGTCGGAGAAGGGTGGATTGACGAGGACAACGTCGAAGCGGCCGGCCTCGGGCAGCAGGTCGGCGAGGTGGCGACCATCATGCCGCGTCCGCGCGGCCAGAGGAAACAGGCCGTCGAGGAGGCCGGCGCGGCCCGGCGCCCTCTCGTTCAAGGTCAGTGCGCCTCCGCAGACCTCGGCCACCACCGCGAGCAGCCCTGTGCCCGCCGAGGGCTCCAGCACACGGTCGCCGGGCCGCACCTGGGCGGCCAGAACCGCCATGGCCGCGAGCGGCGGCGGGGTCGAGAACTGGTCGAGCGCGACCTGTTCCTCGCTGCGACGGCTGTGGGTCAGACCCAGGGCGGACACGCCGGCGAGGACGGCGGCGATCTCGGCCGGCGCGTCTTCCAGCCTCGCGACCTGGGGCGCCAGGCGCCGGATCTGCATCACGGTCCCGGCCTCGATGGCGTCATAGGCGTCGCGCCAGGTCCAGGCCCCTTCCGCATCCGACGCGCCGAAGGCGGTGGTCATGACATCGGCGACGAGGCGGCGGTCGAGCGGCCTGGACCGCGCAAGGGCGATGGCGAACGCCCGCGCCGCGGCGAGGACATTGGCCGATCGGTCGGACCGCGAAGGCGTGGCGAACAGGGACGGGGTGATCGAGGCGGCAGGCATGGCGGGCATCCGGATCACCTGGAGCGGAGGGCCCTCCCTCACGGTCCTCCAGGCTCGCCTCGCCCCGCCCTTCCCCCGCCTTTCCGGGTCCGCACGACAACGCCGCCCCGACCGAGGTCGAGGCGGCGCGTTCGTCGTCGGCGAAGGTTCAGGCCGCGGCGGGGTCGAGCGCGGCTTCGCCAGCGGCGGTGACAGCGAAGGCGCCGACGCCATCGTCATCGGCCTCGTCGTTTAGCGCATCGAAAGGACCGTCCTCCGCGCCCTGACCATCCTCCGCGGCCGCGCCTCCATCATCGACGGAGAAACGCCAGGACAGGCTTGCGGGGGCCCAGGTTCGCGCGGCCGCCTGTTCGACCACCCAATCTACCAGTTCCGTCTTCTTCAGGGTCCGGGCGCGCTCGTCCTCGGAGCCCATGGTCTCGAGCATGCCCAGCAGGAGGCCCTTGGAATGAGACTGCAGAAAGGGCGCATCGGGCGTCCAGTGCAGGCTGATGTCCGCATCGCAAAGCGCGGCGAGTTCCGCCGCCTCGGCTCGGGCAGCCCGGCGGACCTGGAAGGTCTTCTCCTCCCGGACGTCGAGGCTGACGGCGGTGAGTTCGGCCAGCAGTCCCATCTTCTCGCCGTGCGGCAGTCCATGGATCCAGGCGATCACGGTCTCGCCCGAGGCCTGCCAGGCGGCGCGACGATCGTCGAGGCGCTGGCGGACGTCGCCGTCGAGGGCCTCGATGACCCTCCCGGCCGAAGGGTTGAACCCCGTGGCCACGATCGCCAGGGCCGACTCCGACCGGGCCACGCGGCTGCGCAGGACGATCACCGTGAACAGGCGCGAGATCAGCGCCGTCAGGGCGGCGGACGGATCATCGGCCAGGGCCCGGATCAGGCCTCGCGTGGCGACGTCGGTGCGCGCCCCATGGAGCGCGTGGTTGACCCCTTCAGTCTCAGGTTCGGGCGCCTCTACCTCGGGCGAGATGTAGGCGGGCGGGGCGGCCGGGCGCGGGACTGGATCGCCCCCGCCGCTCTCATCGTCGTCGGTCTCGGGCTCCTCCGGCGTGTAGCAGCGCACCTCCACGCCCGTCTCCGCGGCCGGCCACATCACCATCGTCGTCACGACGCGGCCGCCGCAGCCGGTCTGGTCGGAGGCGATCCGCGCGCGGATCATGTCCATGATGGCGAGATCGGCGATGTCCGGCCGGGCCGGTTCGGCCAAGGCCAGGCGCGCAGCCTCGACACGATCGTTGAAGACCTCGCGCTGGGCGCGATATCGCGCCATCTCCTCGGCCGGGAGGGAGCCGCCATAGACATAGCCGAGCGCTTCCAGGTCCTCGGGCAGATCCGGCTCCGGGCCAGCCGTGACGTGGACGGCGACGCCTTCCGCCTCGAACACGGCCGCGATGCCACGGGCGCGCCTCAGCCACAGATCGGTCAGGATGTCAGGGTCGAGCAGGACGGGGACGAGTTCGCCGAAGAGATCGGTCTCGGTGCGGCCCCCGGCCTCGCTGTAGGTGGTGGGGTCGACGAGGGCGCAACGGCGGTCGCGCGCGGTGACGCGGGCGTCGTCGAGCCGTTCGAGAACGCGCCAGTCCTGGAAGCCGTGACCGTCCAAGGCCGCCTCGGCGAGTTCCTCCTGCTCGGCCTTGTCCGGCAGCCGCGCCAGCAGCCGCGCCTGCTTCAGGCTCATGCGGCCGCTCTTCAGGGCGACGAGCGCTGCGGACGGCAGGCCGGCGAGCGCCGCCAGACGCTTGATCTCGATCTCGGCATAGCCCAGCGCCCTGGCGATCACCGCGACCGTCAGTTTCGACTTCAGCATCCTGCCGATCGCCGCGATGATGTCGGCGACATGGACGGGCACGGCGGTATTGGTGAGGAGCACCGCAGCGGCCTGACGGGCCGGGTCGGTCTCGACGAAGACATCGACGGGATGGTCCTCGCCGATCTCGCCGGCCTGGAGAAGAAGGCCGAGCGCGAGCCGGCGACGGCGTCCGTCGAGCGCCATCCACGGCTCTTCCTTCCTGCCGCGACCGGGGCGGACCGTCAGGGGCTGAAGCTGGCCGGCCGCCCGGATCGTCGCCGCGAGCGTGGGAATGTCGTCGTCGGGCGGTTCGCCGTGACGGAGGTTTTCCCGGGCGATGCCCAGATCGCCGAGACGGACTGTGCGTCGGTCGCGCTCGACGACAACGACAGGGGTGATAACGGGAGCGAGGTCGGTCATGGGATCATCTCCGCAGGGCGACGGGGCCCATCCCCGCCGCTCCGGCGCCCCCGAGCGCCCTCGCTCCTCCTTTCGCGACGCCGCGGGCGATCGCGTTCCAGTCCTCGAACGGCGGGTTGGGGCAGCAGACCCGAACCTGGATTCCCAGCGTCCTGAGGCGATGGCCCAGGCGGGCGGCGGCGTCCTCGCCGACCGCGCCCCGGTCCGCGGCGACCAGCAGGCGCCGGACGTCCGGCGGCGGGGTCCAGGCCGCGAGATTGTTCGCCGACATCAGGGCCCAGCCGGGAAGGCGGAAGCGGTCGATGGCGGACAGGGTGGTGACCACCCCTTCGCCGACCAGCATCTCCTCGGCCGCCGGCGACAGGCGAACCGCCGCGCCAGGCGGCACGACGCCCACCGTCTTGCGGGGCACGGCGAGGCCGACGGCGCCCAGGCCGTTCGGCTCGAGATAGGTCACCTCGACGGCCGTCAGGCCCCCGTCCGCCCCGACGATTCGCGCGACGAGGGCCGGACGCGTGCGCCCGCCGGGCCGGTAGATGGAGACGGGGACGGCGGGATGGAAGCGCAGGTCGAGCGCCCCGTCGCCGCTCTGGACGGCGCGGCGCCGCAGGTAGAGGCACGCGGGATCGGAGGGGCTTAACGGTCGAGCGTCATGCCACAGACGAGAGGCGGTCTCGATGCGCCGCCGGCGGTCCGGCGCCGGGGCCGACACCGGGGCGCGCCCCGCCCCCGTGAGACGCCCGGTATCGTCGATGAAACCCGAACTACGCAGGTGGTCGCGGATGGCCCTCCAGTCCGCCGCGCCGAACCCGTGGATGATGACCCGACCCTGGGAAAGGAGGAGCGAGACCGATCGATCGGCCTGGCTGTGGCCCGGCGCGGGCACATTGGCGCGCAGCCCGCTCTGGTAGAGGTCGCCGCCCAGGGCGGCGACGATGGCGTGAAGGGTCATGACGGCCTCAGAACAGGCCGAGTTGCTTGAAGCTCGCCGTCCCCTGACGCCCCAGGACCAGATGGTCGTGGACCTGGATGCCGAACAGTTTCGCAGCGTCCACGATCTGGCGGGTGACGACGATGTCCGCCTGGGACGGGGTCGGATCGCCGGAAGGGTGGTTGTGAACCAGGATCAGGGACGAGGCGGACAGTTCGAGCGCCCGCCGGATGATTTCCCGCGGATAGACGGGCGCGTGGTCCACCGTGCCGTCGGCGACCAGTTCGTCGCGCAAGAGGTGATTGCGGCGGTCGAGAAAGAGGGTTCGGAACTGTTCCCGGGGCAGATGGGCCAGGGTCGTCCGGGCATAGGCTGTGAGCGCGTTCCAGGATGACAGGACCGGGCGGGCGCACGCCGTGGTCCGCGACAGCCGCACGCTCAGTTCGCGCAACAGCTTGAGATCCAGAATGGCCGCCGGACCAATCCCGGGCAGCCGGCCGAGTTCGGCGACCTCGGCGGCGGCGATATCGCCGAGCGACCCGAACCGATCGACGAGGGCCTCAGCGGTGGCACCGACCATAGGCGCCGGCAGGCATCGCCCAAGCAGCAGGCCGAGCAGGGCCAGGTCGTCCAGATTTGAGAGCGTTGACGGCTCGGCGGTGAAGGGGGGTGTAGCCGCAAGGGCCGGGTATGCTGGTGCGCGGTCGGGAAGCGATCTCATGGCGACCTCCTGGTCTGCGCTCCCTGATCGGAGCGCCCGCCGCCGCCCTCGCTTTCCCTTTCGATCGATGGCGTCTTGGCGAAGCGGCGGACGCGCTTCACCCTGTGCCCATGAAATGGCTCCTCGTTGTCGCCGGCCTCCTCCTCACCCCCGCCGCTGCCCGCGCCGACCCGTGCGAGGGACGCCTGCCTGACCGGGCCGGCGAGACCTTCTCCGGGCTGGTCCGCTATGTCGGGGACGGCGACGGCCTGTGCCTTGGCCCCACGGCGGACCCCTCGACCTGGATCGAGGTGCGGCTGTCGGACTTCGACGCTCCAGAACTCAACAGCCCGGCCGGTCGCGGCGCCCGGGATCGTCTGGCCAGTCTGGTGCGGGGGCGCAGGCTAACCTGCGTCGCGGTCAGGGGCAGAAGCGGCCGGGTCGTCGTCTACGATCGCGTCGTCGCCGCCTGTCGCCTGAACGGGCGAGGGATTGGCGACCTGCTGCGGGAAGCCGGCGGCCGCGAAGGCGGCAACTAGGACCGACGGCGCGTTCGCTCGGCCTAGGCGCGATCCTCCAGGATCGAGTCCGACCGGCCCCCTATAGCTGACAACCGGGCGGGTGACCGGCCTTTCCGACGTCACGAAAACCATTGCAACTCCAGCCAAGCGACTATCATCGCAGGGCTAGATCGCGGCGCCCGAGCCACTCCTCAACATCGTCTGAAGCGTCGATTCTACCTTGCCGACTGGCGCTCAAGGCGCTCAGCCATAACTCAGGTTCGACGCTGGCCGGTCGGCCCGGGCGACCGACTGTACAGCGCCAAGTTCACCACGAACTGCCTGTGTATCGCCGCTCCGTCGAGCAGGAAGTTCTGCTCGTAGAACCGACCGTCCCGGATTTTGTGAAAACATGTTCGGCGCATTTCACGGTCGCGCCGTTGGGTTCGGCCCCCAACCACGTGGAGATGGAACACCCGTGTGAAGAATGACGATGACATCCGCGCAGGCCGGCTTGTCTTCGACCTTGCTAATGAGGAAGCGAGGATCGGCGAGGATCGGCTGGACCTTCCACGACGCGAACTGCGGGTGCTCGCCGCGCTGATGAAGCGGCGCGGGAGAACCGTGCTGCGAGAAGCGCTGGAACAGGCGGTCTTCTGGTTCGACGACGAGATCCAGTCCAACACCCTGGATTCTCACATCTCGCGGCTCCGCCGTAAGCTCACCGATGCGGAGGCCGGCGTCGAAATCCACGCCATTCGGGGCGTGGGCTATCTGCTGCGGGAACCGTTATGAGCCGGCCTCTCTCGCTCAAGCGCCCATTGATCATCTACCCCCTCGCCGTTCAGCTCGCGATCCTTCTCATCTCCTTCGCGACCATCCTGGCGGTGACCATCCGCATCGACAGCGGGGGCCCCTATACCGATGAGAGCATCACCCCGGTCATCGCACGGGCGATCGATCGAAACGACGACGGTCGTCTCTTCGTCCGGATGACGCATGAACTGACCGAACTGCGGAAGGAGGCGCCCGATCTCTGGTTCGTGGTCGAGGACGACGAGGGCCGCAGCGTATCGCTGGGCGACGTGCCGGCCCGCTATGCGTCGCTCGGCGCTCTGGCGGATTTCTCGTATGCGCAACTCCGCGATCGCGAGGCGCCGCACGACCTGACAGCTGTTCTCCGGCGGGAAACGGCGCCGGCCGGAACGCTGACGATCCTCGGGCACGGCAAGCTGAACAGACTGAGCATGATTGTCCTGATCGCGTCCAATGTGATCGTCCTCCCGATCTTTCTGCTGCTCGTGCTGACGTCGGTCCTTGTCACGCCGTGGATCGTCAGGCGATCGCTCGCCGGGGTGTCGCGCATCGCCCAGGAGGCGGCGGAGATCGATATAGCGAGACGCGGTCGTCGCCTGAGCGAGGACTATGTGCCGGTTGAGATTGCACCACTCGTTCGCGCCATGAACCTGGCGCTGGACCGTCTCGATGAGGGCTACGAGCGCCAGCGCCGGTTCATCGCGTCTGCGGCGCACGAGCTGCGCACGCCTATCGCGATCCTGCGCGCCCGGGTGGAGGTGTCAGAGACGCCTGGAATGCGGGCGCTCGCCGCCGA
This sequence comes from Brevundimonas vesicularis NBRC 12165, assembly GCF_001592205.1. Lineage (GTDB taxonomy): Bacteria > Pseudomonadota > Alphaproteobacteria > Caulobacterales > Caulobacteraceae > Brevundimonas > Brevundimonas vesicularis. Next base: position 18,934 of record NZ_BCWM01000027.1, read on the forward strand.
TGTTCATCGCCTGGCGACGCTGGCGGACCAGCTGCTCGATCTTCAGCGGCTCGATCAGGACAGGCAAGACGAAGACCTTGATCTGGTCGGGCTCGTGCGAGGAGTCGTCGCTGACCTGGCTCCCCTACTGATCGAGGCAGACCGCTCGATCGAGGTTCAGGCCGTGCGCCGACAATCGTTGAAGCTGGATCGTTCGTCGATGGAACGGGTGGTCACCAACCTTATTCAGAACGCGATGGAACATGGCGGGCGACATATCATCGTCAGGATCGACGGGTCGGCGTTTGAGGTCGAGGATGATGGGCCCGGGATCCCCCCTGAGGAGCGGGAACGCGTGTTCGAAGCCTTCCATCGCCTGCGGCCGCGCTCAGCCGGGAGCGGCTTGGGGCTAAACCTGGTGCAGCAGGTGGTCCAGCGGCACGGCGGGCGGGTGTCCATCGCCAGCGCCGTCGTCGGTGGAACCGTGGTGAGGGTAGATCTCGCGCCACTTTGACACGTCGCGGACACGCTTCACTGAACCGGCGCGAAGCCCAAAGCCGAAGCAAAACTGTTTGCGCCATTGTAGACGCAATGCAGGACAACGCAGGGCCAGACAGACCCGGTGCGGCGAAAGAGGATGGCTGAGAGTACGCCGACCATGATGGCGACGGGCAGGATCACGCTGACGCCGTGCACGATGCCGAAGATCCCCGCGCTGAGCCCGACGCCCGCCCAGGCGCCGTACCGGTTCAGAGCGTTCGCTATGACGCCCCGGAACAGTATCTCCTCCCCGAAGGGGGTGAATAGAGCGCCGCCCATGAGCGAGAGGGTGAAGGCGATCGCGCCGCCCTGAGCCGCCGCATGGAGCACGGCTTGCGGGTTGTCGTCGCCCAGGAAGGACACATAGGTGAACTGGATGATGAGGTTCAGACCGTAGCCGACAATCCCGAGCGCGGCAGCGATCAACAGCCAGCGGCGCGCCACGGGTATGAACCCGAAGGGACCCAGGGCACGGATCCGCAGGCCCCAGGCCGCGGCGAAGCCGCCAACCCCCGCCAGACCACCGGCCGTCGAGCCGACGACGCCTTGGAGAACAGGCTGATCGTGCAGGAACCCGACGGCCAGGGCTGCCGGGACCAGGAGCACCACAAAGGTCGCCAGTCCCACGAGAATTTCGGGCCAGCCCGGCTGTTGCACCTTGGCGCTCATTGTCCTGCTCGATATTCAAAGGGCATGGCGTCATCCGGAGGGACGCGCCGTTGACGCGCTCCTCCGGATCGCTTTTCAATCTTCGTTTGGCGTCGGCGTCTCAGGATGCGGACTACCGGCCGCACTCGCGACGGTTCGGATCGCGTCTGCAACGGTCCCGCCGCGCCTGTTCGGCGGTGGCGTAGGCGTCTCGGGCGCCCTCGTTGATGAGCTGGTTCTTGCGCGCTTCATTCAGTCCGGCGTCATCGCGCCGACCCTGCTGGGCGACCATGCAGTCGCTGTAGGCGCGAGACCCTGGAGCGGACCCGAAGGCCGAACAGGTCCTGTAGTCATCCTGCAGGTTCACGTGGTGAGGCGCGGCGGTCGTGCCGCATGCCGCCAAAGCGGCCGCGGACAAGACGACGGCGCACAGGGCGGATCGCGAGCGATTGCGGAACAGGGGGTTAGGCATGGTGTCGGACTCCAAGTTTCCGGGAGCGGCGGGACGGGTGCGACGCGGACCTCGCATCGCAACCGACCGTCGGCGGGGTTCTAGAAGAACAGGCCAAGATTGCGGGAACATGGGATGGTCCACTGTTCGCGCCGCCGCGGATTTCGGGTGATCATCTGCAGACGGCCTCAGACGGGACGGATGCGCCGCCAAAGGCGGCGAAGCAGGCCTTCCAGATCGCGCTCGCCCAGCCGGGTCTGAGCGCCCTCCTCCAGCCCGCCTCGGATGAGCGTATCACAGGCAGGGCGGGCGAACAGTCCGGCCCACGCCTCATGTTCCAGCTTGAGACCGTCGGTCAGGTCCGCAGGCGGCAAGGCGGACTTCGCGGCCGCGATCACGCCATCGGGGAGAGCCGCGATATTGCGGGCCAGACGATCAACGAAAACGTCCAGATCGGCGGCGGGAAGGGCCCGGTTGATCCAGCCGTATCGCTCGGCGGTCGCGGCGTCGATCAGATCGGCCCCGAGGACAATCTCAAGCGCCCTGCCCCTCGTCGTTCTTTCGGCGAGCAGCTGCGTCCCTGCGCCTCCCGGTATGATCCCCATCAAGGCCTCAATCTGGCCCAACCCGGCCGTCTCCAGTGCGGCGAAGCTCATGTCGGCGGCCGCGACGAACTCCGCTCCGCCGCCGCGCGCCTTTCCGGCGAGCTTCACGATCGTCGCCTGCGGCTGAGCCCGAAGCCGCAGGGCGATCGCCTGGAACGGATTGGCCGCCGATGGAAGCGACTGGGCCAGCTTGTCGAACGCGGTCGGCTCGTCGATGAGGGTCATATCGACATGGGCGATGAAGAACTCATCGTCGGCGCTTTCGAAAACGATCACCCGCACGTCCGCGTCATCGCGAAGCGCGTCCAGCAATCCGACGAGCTCAACGGCCAGGCCGGCGTCCAGGATGTTGACGGGCGGGTTGCCGATGACCACGCGGGCGACGCCGGCTTCGGTGGAGACACGGAGCCGACTGAAGGCGGGAAGAGACATTGAGGGACCTTTCTGCAGGAAGCCGCTCAAGTATCTCTTGAATACCTAGGGTCAAGAACGCACCTTGAGTATCCCAGGTATGCTGGAGAATACGATGTCTCGTCCGATCGACCCCAACGATCCCCGCGACCCCGTCTACCGGGCTGACTGCCCAAGCCGGGCGATCCTCGATCAGATCGCCGACAAATGGTCGATGCTGGTGCTGCAGGTCCTGCGCGAGCCGCGACGCTTCAACGCCATCCGCCACCGCCTGGACGGCATCACCCAGAGGGTGCTGACCCAGACCCTGCGCAAGCTCGAGCGCAATGGGATGGTCGAGCGCCGCGTGCTTGCGGGGTCTCCTCCGGGAGTGGAGTACTCGCTCACGCCGCTCGGCCGGTCGCTGCAGCAGCCGTTCGGCGCCCTCTACGACTGGACCGTGCTGCACATGGATACGATCCAGTCGGCCCAGACGACGTACGACGGCCGCTGAACCGGGCTGTATTCCGGTCTGGTCGATCCCATCGCCATGTCAGCCGGGCGCCCTTGCGAGGTCGTCGACCGGCGAGGCGCCGAACATCGACTTGTACTCCCGACTGAACTGAGACGCGCTGACGTAGCCGACATCGAACGCCACGCGCGAGACCGTGGCGCTCCCAGCGGCGAGCAGCTTGCGTGCCTCCAGCAGGCGCATGTGTTTCTGGAATGCGAGGGGGGTGTGGCCGGTGATCGCCTTGAAGTGCCGGTGGAAGGACGTCACGCTCATCCCCGCCGACGCCGCCAGGTCGGGAATGACGACAGGTTCGCGATTATGGGAGGCGAGCCAGTCGGCCGCCGCCTTGATGTGCCGGACACGCGCATTGCGCTGGCCGATCTGACGAAGCGTGTCGCCCATCGGGCTCTGCAGAAGCCGGTAATAGAGCTCAGTCTCGATGGGGTCCGCCAGCATGTCGATGTCGCCAGGCGTTTTCACGAGCGCCACAAGCCGGGCGAAGGCTTCACCCACTGGGCCGCTGAGGTCTCCGGCCGCCGCCGCGCAGGTCCAGAGATCTTGCCGTTTGGGCATATTGAGCATGACGTGAGTAAGCTTGGCGATATCAAAGTCCAGACTGACGGCGACGTAAGGCGCTGACGCATCAGGCGTGAGTTGGTCCACATAGGGCAGACCGAAAGATGAGGCTGTGCAGGCGCCCGGTGTCAACTCGAAGCGGTTCTCGCCCATGAAAAGGATCCTCGTTCCCTGCAGGACCGCGTAAAGCATGGGTTTGAATGCCGCAGGCGTCGGATCGGTCGGAGTGGTGGTCGACCACACCGTCAGGCGGGGCACCGGCGTCTGCACGCCCCGAGGTTCGGGACGCGCAGCGACGAAAGGCTCTAGGTCGTCAAGAAGGCGGCGTGTGATGAGTGCGGGATCCATCATGCCAGTGAGATAGGTCGCTGGTAGGATTAGGCAAGCCTCCGGCAGGATCAGATATTCTGGTCTGCGGAGCGTCGCCTATCTCCCTGCACAGAAGAGGCCGACGAAACGCGGCTCTCCAGGGGCCCGCCGGGCCCTTTCACTCAGGAACAGATATGACCGATCTCAGTGGAAAGCGCGCTCTCGTCACCGGAGGATCCCGGGGCATTGGCGCTGCGATTGCTCAGGCCTTGGCCGAGCGCGGCGCGGACGTCGCCATCACCTACCAAAACTCCCCGCAGCGCGCGGACAGCGTCGTCGCGTCGATCCAGAAGGTCGGGCGCCGCAGCCTCGCTGTTAAGGCCGACAGCGCCGACATCGATGCCATCGAGAGCGCCGTAGCGGAGACGGTCAATGCGCTCGGCGGCTTGGACATCCTGGTCAATAGCGCTGCCATCGGACTGGCCGGTCCCGTCGCGGATCTGGACCTCACCCAATTCCAGACCCTGATGGACGTGAATGTTCGCGGACCCGTCGCCTTCACCAAGGCCGCGATCCCGCACCTTGGCCAGGGCGGGCGGATCATCTCGATCGGCTCCGCCTTGGGTGATCGGGTCCCCTTCCCGGGGGTGACGGCCTACGCCATGACGAAATCGGCACTGCTGTCCTTCACGCGCGGCCTTTCGCGAGAGCTTGGCCCGCTCGGCGTCACAGTGAACCTCGTCTCGCCAGGATCGACCGATACCGAGGCCAATCCGGCTGATGGCGAAGGCGCCGATTTTCAGCGCGGTCTGTCGTCCGTGGGACGCTATGCGGACCCGCGCGAAATCGCCGACGCCGTCGCCTTTCTGGCCAGTCCGGCGGCCAGCATGATCAACGGCACGGTCATAACGGTCGACGGCGGCGCGAACGCCTAGCCCTGCCAAAGACGCCCGCATCGGCGCGTTGCCGATGCGGGCGTTGACACGGACGACGCCATCGCATGTCGCTGTCCACCTTAGCTCGGGTCCCCTGTGGACCGCTGCTCGGCCCAGATCAGGATGGCGTCGAGGGCCGGACAGAGCGCCTGCCCCCAAGCCGTCAGACGATACTCAACTTTGGGCGGCACCTCGGCGTAGACAATGCGCTCGACCACGCTGTTGGTCTCGAACTGGCGCAGTTGCTGGATGAGCATCTTCTGGGAGACGGCTGGGATTGCCCGCTCTAGCGTCGAAAAGCGCAGGACGGCTCCGCCGAACAGATGGAAGAGGAGGCTTACTTTCCACCGAGTGCGGTGGCTCTCACATTCACCTAGAGGTCCTGCCTGGCCCATCAACGGCGCTAGCCGCGAAATCTCACGACTGATCCTAGGGTTGGAAAGGCATTGGGCCGATCCTCACTGACCTGAATCCGGGTGCCTCGAGATTGATGTCGATTTCGGTCGTGAAAGGCGCGAGGTAGGCTTGGGCGTCGAAGCCCCTGAACGTTACCCCAGCGGCTCGCAGCGCCGTGAAGACGCGAGAGATTGCGGATATGAAAACCGGCATCAGGTCCAGGTAGATCTGGTCCTCGGGGTAGCGCTGGAGAACGCCGTGCTGGCGGACCAGCGGGAGCCCTAGGCCGCGGTCGATGACCTCGTACCGCTTGATCAGCCTCGTCCCCTTCGTCCGCGTGTCGAGCAGAGGCGAGGCTCGCGCGGGATTCAGGCGCGCATCGATGTCGTCTAGCCGGACAAAGTGGGTCATGAGGACCGGGACCCCGTGCCGGGTCGGGTGTTTCGCGAGCAGGAACGCGGCTCCGTTCCATTTCTCGAACCCATCCTCGAGGTAGAGCCGTGAGAGAAAGCTGTGGAACAGGGGATGGTCGTGGTGGTGGAGCGCGTTTCGCACCGCGATGAGCAAGGCGGTGTCGCCGAAGTCAGAATAGGGGAAAGACGTCTTCGAGACGTCGTATAGGCTATGGAAGGCGTTGAGCTTCGCCTCGAACGCGCGATCCAGGTTGTTGACCGCTTCCTCCCGATCGACGTCGAAGATGCCTGGAAACCGCAAGTGAGCCTCGACGTACAGCCGCATGGTATTGGCCAGGACGGCCACGGCGCGCTCGATGGCGCCCGTGTTGACGGGGGTGTTCGACATGGTTCGCTCGATGTCTTTTGGGGCCCACGCCTCACGGTGAAGGTGGAGGCCGCAGTTTTAAAGATGCTTCGCAGACGGGCGCCGCTGCCAGTCGTCCGGTGACGCCCGACTGGAGCGACAGACCAGCGGATGCCCTAGCGTCTCGGACGCAGGCTCGGGGGACCTGCAACGGCGTTCACGCCGATGACGCGGAAGGACTGGAACGCCTCGACCCCTGAAGGAGTCGTGTTGGCGGGGATCGTGCCGTTCTGCAGCCCGGTCAGTATCTGGGACGCGGCAGCATCGGCGATCGACAGCGCGCTGTTCAGCACGCTTTCCTTGCCCGCGTCCGAACTGGCGTAGATCAGAGTAACGCCCTGCGGCAGGAACTCCCCGCTGTCCACCGGGACCGTGCGGGCATTGAAATCCTTCAACTGGCCGAGTTCTGAATCGACGATCAATCCGATCCTTTGGCCTGCTGCATAGAACCCTCGCTGCTTTAAGATTTCCAGCGCGCCCATCCACCCGAACGGCTCGGGCTTGGCGACCAAGTCTCCGTACTCGATGGCGAAGGGCGCGTCGAAGCGCCAGCCGCTCTCGACCTTCTCGGGACCGAGGACCACCTCGCGCTTCAGCGTTGCGACGCCCACCACTGACATGCGGCGGCCGTCGATGTCCTTGGTATTGGTGTCGACGGCGAAGACCCGGTCGAAATGGGTTGCCAGCGCGTCGCTGTCCTCGAACATCGCGGCGTGAGGCGGTTGAGGCATGCGTGACAGGACCTTCGGCGCCTTCGCACGCTCATACGACCGCTCCGAATAGACGTTCGTCATCTCCTGACCGAAACTGATCGCACCGGTTCGGGCATCGACCGTGAGGTTGAGTTCCGTGATCTCTCCCGTCGTCGTCCCGTAGATCGATTCCGACCGGGGCTTTCGGTCACCGCCGCGAGGTTTCTTGCTCATCGCATTCCTTGTTCAGCCCGGATCGCCCGCCCAGTGGATGTAAGGGACTGCGGCCCAGCGGCGAACCGGTTATGAGGCATGACGAACCAGAAGTGGAAGCCCCGTGTCGAAATCCGAAACCGTGTCGTTGATCGTGGCCGCGTCCAGCGAGGTCTTGGTCGCTCCAAATTTGGCGGCCATCTATTGCGATGAGGGCGGGGAAGCCGAACCGCAGCAGATCGGCACTGCGTTCATCCTCCAACATGCCGGCGCGCATGTCCTCGTGACTGCCGCCCACTGTCTGTACGGCCAGTCGAAAGGCCGGCCGGAGAACCCAGGCGACAAGATGGTCTTCCAGGGTGGGGGGCTCCAGCGGCTCGGGGATATCACCACCTCCGAACTCGTCTCGGAGCGTCGCCATGACCTCGCGGCCGTCATGGTCAGGGGCTTCGACGGCGGCCTTCCGGGGGACGCGCTGACACACGCGCATGAGCATTCCCCTGTCATCGCTGTTCACGGCTATCTCGCGAGGGATTTCAAGAGGGACCGGACGGAGGGGATGCTCCGGCCGAAACCCTTCATCTACCAGAACGCACCCCGAGACTGCGTTGACGGGCGACTGCGTTTCAAATTTCCTCGGAAGAACTTCGATACATACACGAGCTCCCGGGTGGTCGCCCCAATCCCTCGCGGCCTGTCAGGCGGACCCATCCTCGATGCGATCGCCCTTGCACAGGACAGGATCGGTATTGCCGGCGTCTTCACCGATTGGGACGCTGGAGTGGGTAGCGGCGCCTCGCGAGAGGTTCTCGTCGCCCTACTGCAGATGCTTGTTCCTACGACCGATAACTCGCCGTAGTCCGGCTCGATCCGAGGAGCCGCGTGCCATACTCGTCCGCCAAGGTTCGAGGTCCACAAGGCCGTGTCGCTCCAGATCCACGCGATCTTCGCTGACTACACGCTCCTGATCGAACCCCTGTCGCTCGACGAGGCCTGTCCCGACGTCTCCGACAACCGGCGCGGCCTGATCGCGGCGATCTTTCGTTCGTCTAACGGATGCGGTCTTCGAGCGCCCAGATCCGTACCTGTTGATCAATCATAGCTCTGGAGGTCGGATGGGCGGCCTATATCCAAGCATCCGAGCATTTGCCCCGTGAAACTGCCTTATGCTGTGCGTCAACAATCATGGTGTTCGGATGCGATTTTCGGCGATACGCCAGCCGCGATGGATGTAGCCTTTGCTTTCTTCACGCAGGTGCTTTCGGTCAGTCGGTCCGGCACTGAAGTCGAGGATCAGGTCGTCGCCTTCGAGGTGAGTGGAAGCCGCGAAATGTTGAGCCGCCAGCCTCGCAAGGAGCTTGTCCTCGGTTTGCAACGGGACGCCGTGTTTCACGGCAACTCCCAAAATCAAGCAGTCCCGGACCGTGTTGACGAAATTTGCCTTGGGCGCGTGGCTCGTCAGGAGGACGTCCAAAATCTCCAACCCCAATCCCGCCGCTTCAGGCTCTAGCGCGAACCCTCGGAACCCTCGGTCGAGCAAGAAGCGGAAGCGCTGCCTCAGTTCCCGCTCGTCGGCCTTGCCAAGACCCTCTACAGCCGCGTTGAAGATCTCTGGCCGACCAGAATTGATCGCTTGGGTCACCGCCAAGCTGCCGTACTCCACAATGGGTTTGTGATCGCCTCCAAGGTCAATCAGCAGCCGGTCCGTGCGGTTCCGGCGGCTGGAATGCGTGGGAGAGGGAGCCTGCTCGGGGCTGCCCACCAGTGCGTGAAAGCCCAAGCGCAGGGGCACGTAGTAGCGCGCGCGCTGCGGGTCCTTGCTGTAGGCCTTGAGGAACTCAAACGCCGAAACCGAGGCGACAGCACCGAGCATTACTGGCGGACGGCGTCCCGCCTGCATGTTTATCAAGATCTGGGTGTCGATCATCCGCATGGCAGTCGTTCCTCGCGGCTTCGCCGTCGTCCTGGATCTGCCCCTCGTGAAGGACGGCGTCCAGTGGAGGAAAGCGCATGGGAGGACAGGAGTCGCAGAAGGCCAGTCTACAGGACACATCCAACGTTTCCCCAGCGCGCCGGATGGACGACTTAGCGTTCCAGTTCACCAGGTCGCTGGATCAGCCCCCCTCGTCAGCCAAAGGCTATTCGTCCTCGTAGTATTTGAACCAAGCGTTCCTTTCGGTCGGCCTGATACTCCAGAGATATCGTTTGCCGCGATTATCAAGCGGCGCGTTCCACTCCCCATTATATTGATGATCGATGTGGCCTTCACGGCCGGCGTACTTATTCACCAGTGGCTTCTCACCGAATTTGGCCCGGAATTCGTCGAGCAAGAAATGCTCAAAATCCTTGAACGCATCGACATTCCTGCCGTCACCAATCGCCCCCATATAAAAGCGGAAGGATACGTCGCGAAGCGACCGGGACATATCAAAGATCCAGTTGTGCAGGTGTGAGCGGATGCGGTTGGAGAAAACTCCTCTGCCGATGTACATCACCTCCGAGACGCCCTTGGCATAAGAAACGCCGAAGCCATCGCCGATCGAGATGACATAGACGCCGTTTCGAACCTCGCTGAAGCGTTTCGGTTTGCGCTCCTCTTGAGCCTCGTCCCACGCTTCCCGGACTTTCTGCATGACCCGGTCGATCGAGGCTTTACGTACGGACGCCTGAACCTCGTCGTCCTGCCGGTCAAACTTGCGGAGGTCAAAGCCTAGGTCCCTCGCTTCATCGGAGACACTGATCAAGTCCGATCTAGCCCATTGGATGTTGATCTTTGCCATATGCCCCCCAGTGCACGAGCGAAAGTACCGCGTGGAGACTGGCCGGCAAGTCTCGCATACGCGCAATAAGCTCATTGTCTGAGTGTCCGCAAATCGGATCGCCGATCACGCGCC
>NZ_BCWM01000028.1 GCF_001592205.1 Brevundimonas vesicularis NBRC 12165
TCACGTCAGTCGAGACAGCCTGCATCCTAAAGGGAGCGCCACGCACGGCGTTCGTCGGACTGGATGCCGTTGCGCCAATTGACTCAGCAGCCGAGCATTGGATCACTGGCGCGCCGGTTGAAGTCTGGGGCGCGGCGCTTCTCAAAGTGGGTGATCGGAATTGGTCGAGCCTCAAAGGCGGCCGTCGCGGCGTGGTAGAGGCTGTGACAGTGCGTAATCTCTGCGCTCACGGCATTCCCGTCTATAATCAGAAGGCGATTAACCGACTGGCCTCAGCTTCCACTCCATCGCAGAAGCTTCCGGCGCTCGGCGAGCCGATTGTCATGGATCGAGCCACCTTTACGCGCCGCGTCGCCAACCTGCGCGGATTCGCGCGGTCGATTGCGGACGGCGTGGCCAATCTGCCGGACGCTCCATGATTTATAAGACTGCGGTCTAGATCGTTCGGGAAGTTCGCGTCAGAGCTTGCCCACATCCAGTTTTCCCGCCCGGAAATCGACCCATACCGCTTCGCCCGCCTTCCAGCTGTTCTCGATTAGCGATCGTTGAGCGTCAGGGTCGCCCTGTTTGCTGAAGAGTTCGTTGAACGCCAATGCCACGCTGTTGAGATACGTGGACAGCGAAACCAGGAGCCATCCGGTCGCAGCAGACGGCGGGCGGTCGCGAAGATACATGTCGGCGATCGCCTTCTGATTGGTGACGAGCCGGTCCAACTCCAACCACTCGGCTTGCCCGGCGGTGCCGTTATCGACAAACTGATGCGTCTCCCGCAGAACCTCCAGTGTATCGATTGAGAGCCGCGTCCAATCACCAACGGCCGCCGCTTGACGGCCAGCCTCCTGCTCAGCTGCCCGACGTGCGCTGCCGCGATCAATCCAGACGGCCGCGAGGATGGCAGCAATCGATCCAACGGCCTGGATCCACGCGGCTGTTGCCGGGTGCTGAATAAACGCCCCGACATCGCCATTCGGTCGAAAGACGGCGCACAGCCAAATGATGATGAGGATTGTGGCAACAGCAACGCCGGTCAGGATAGGTTTCATAGTCTAGCAGGGTGCCACGGCAGAACAGACGCGCCAACAGGGGTTCGATCTTCGGCCGGTGACGCCTCTGATGTCTGCTCTTCGACAAGGCGGTAATTCCCGCTGCTGGCGCGTTTCGCGCTTAAGCTGCCCAGCCTACGACGACGGAATAGTTCTCAGCATCATCCACAGCGGCGCGCCATTCTCCCTCTAAAGTAGTCCACGACTTTTCTCCGGCCGGCGCCCCTCGAGACACGCCCGACACAAAATCGTCGTCGGGTTCTTGATTGCGCAAAGCCTATGTGACGTTATCTCGTAACAAGTCACTTCCTCCCCAGGCTGAGAGTTTTTCCATGCGTCCCTCAAGCGTCTCGCGATCCCTGCTCATGGCGGCCGCAGGCTCCACGATTCTGGCAGGCGCCGCCGCCGCGCAGTCCGCTCCGCAAGCCCCGGCGGAGTTGGGCGATATCATCGTCACGGGCGCGCCCTATGGCATCAGCCAGCGGGCCTCGGTAATCGCGACGGACGTCCTGGACGAACAGACCCTGGCCACGGCGCCGGCGGCCTCGCTCGGCGATATGCTGAGCGGTCGTCCAGGTATCCGTTCGACCGACTTTGCGCCGGGCGCCAGCCGGCCCGTCATTCGCGGCCTCAGCGGCCCGCGCGTCCAGGTGCTGACCAACGGCATCGGTCTGATCGACGCGAGCTCTGTCTCGCCCGACCACGCCGTGGCCACCGATCCGGCCGAGGCCAATCGTATCGAGATCATTCGCGGGCCCGCGACGCTGGTCTATGGCGGCTCGGCCATCGGCGGCGTGGTCAATGTTCTGGACGATCGCATCCCCACCGAAATCCCCGAGGGCGGCGTGTCCGGCGTGGTCTCCACCCAGGCTTCCAGCGTCGATGACGGCCGCAGCGCCTTCGGACGCGTGACCGTCGGCGGTGGAAACTTCGCCTTCAAGGTCGATGGGGTGAAGCGCAAGACCGACGACTATGACATCCCCGCCCCGGCCATTTCCGCCAGGCGCGCCGCCGCCGAAGGCCTTGCGCGCGAGGACACCGGAACCCAGCCCAACAGCTATACCGACCTGGAAGCCTGGGGCGTCGGCGGTTCCTACATTGGCGACAAGGGCTTCGCTGGGGTCTCCTACAAGAACACCGACAGCGAATACGGCACGGTCGCCGAGGAATCGGTCTTCATCAAGCTGAACCAGAAGCGGTGGGACGCGCGCGGCGAATACCGTTTCGACAGCGGCCCCTTTTCGGCCCTGCGCGGCTCCTACGGCCATGCCGACTACACCCACACCGAGTTCGAGGCCGTGGGCGAACCGGGCACCATCTTCAACTCCGACGGCTGGGAAGGCCGTGCGGACCTCGTCCAGCGCGAACGCAACGGCTGGAACGGCGCCGTCGGGGTCCAGGCCCTGTCGCGTAACTTCGAAGCGATCGGCGAGGAGGCCTTCGTGCCCTCCGTCAAGATCGACGAACTGGGCCTCTATACAGTGCAGCGTCTGGACCTCGGCAACCATGGCTTCGAGGGCGGCCTGCGCTATGACCGGCGTGAACTCAGCGGCACGCCCATCGGCGGCGCCAGCGAAGTCACGCGCGAATTCGACAACTGGTCGGCGTCCGCCGCCGCCTTCATCCGCCCGACCACCGGCCTGTTCCTGGGCCTCAGCCTGGCCCACAACGAGCGCGCGCCCAGCGAGGTCGAACTGTTCGCCGATGGGGTCCACATCGCCACCGCCGCCTACGAGACCGGCGACCTGACGCTGAACTCCGAAAAGGTGACGACGCTGGAGGGCACCGCCCACTATGATCGCGGCCGGTTCACCGGCGATCTGCACGTCTATCACTCCTGGTATAACGGCTTCATCGACGAACGGCCGACGGGCGACCAGTTCTATTTCGAGGAAGAGGATGAGTTCTTCCCCATCTATCGGTTCGTCCAGACCGACGCGAAATTATATGGCTTCGAGCTGGAAGGCGCCTATGCGCTTTGGCAGGACGGCGATCGCAAACTGTCGCTGGAAGGCGCGGCCGACTATGTCCACGCCCAGACGGACTTCGGTCCTGCCGCGCGGATCCCGCCCTACTCCGTGACCGGACGTCTGGCTTGGACATCGACCAGGTTCGACGCCAGCGCCGAGGTTCGCCACGTCGGAGAACAGGACCGCGTCGCCAACGCGTTCGAACTGCCGACCGACGACTATACTTTGGTCAACGCCTCGGTCGCCGTCCGTCCCTTCGCCCAGCAGAACGTCACCCTGTTCGCCGAGGCGCGGAACCTGACGGACGAGGAAGCCCGCGAACACGTGTCCTTCCTCAAGGACATCGCCCCTCTGCCGGGGCGCAACCTTCGGGTCGGCGTCGCCTACCGCTTCTGACGAACATCGAGAGCCTTCGGCGCAGCCTTGGTTGCGCCGAAGGCTCACACGCGTCGGCGAACGCGAACCGCCTCCGTGCGTTGATCGCCCATGACCGACAAGAACCCCGCAAAGTCCCGATTGGCTACGAAGACCGGCCCGACAAGCCGACACGCGGCGCCTTTCGCATCACGGCCCTCGCCATAGCGGCCGCAGCCGTCGTCTTCCTGACGCTGATCGCGGTCGTCGTCATGCGAAGCGGCGGGATCTAGCGGCGCGCCAGCCGCCGGCAATTGGTTCAGACGCGGACTCACGCGGCTCACAGCCGGAGAGAAGCTCCGTCGAGGCGTTGAACCTCTAGACCGCCTTCAGGCTCGCTGATCAAGACGATGATCTCGGCGAAGGATCGGGCTTGATCGTCGTCCCTTGCAAAAATCACTTCCCGTTCCTCATGGCCTTCATCGCGAAAGATGAAGACGTAAGGCGTAAGCGTGGTGCGCCCAGCGGCGGTGCGAGACGAGCGCGACATGGAAGCTTTCGGTCAATCCGGCTGGAAGAAGCTGGCCTTGAAATACGCTAGCGCGCTATCAGCGCCCGGACCGGGGGGAAGCCGGCCTTTGCAAAGGCCTTCGACCTCGTCGTCGGCGGCAAAGCGACCGGCCGAGATTTCCCCCGTTCTAGCCCCGAAGGTGTCGCCGTTCGCGAGATGGTATTGAATGCCGCTGAAGACGGCTTCGCGCTTGGCGCAGTCAATGTCGAGGGCGCCAAGGCCGTATATCGGCAGTTGTCGCTCCGGCAGCATGGCGAGAACGAGATCCACCGACAACTTGTCGCCATGGCGACGCATCCCCAGCGCATCGACTGCGATTGCTATGCCATTGTTTCGGGCAAGTTCGCGCCAGTCGCCAGCATCGGCTTCGGCGGCGAACAGGCCCAGGATGATCGCTACGCCCCAGAAGATCGGCAGTCGCATGGTGATAGACATTTCAACCGTTCCATTGGTCCACGGCGACCAGATTGCCTCAGTCAGCCCGACCGCTCCTCGCGATAAACCGAAGACCGCTCGACCCTTGGGAATGAATTGAACGAGAGTTGACGACCTGTCGTCTGACGAATGCCGTCAGACGGGATCGCCCGCTGCAGCGTCGTCGTCGAAGAAGTCGAAGTATCGTCCCTCGATCTCGCCCCAGGTTTTCTGCCCTGAGGGTTCACTCGCTACGCCGCGCCATAGGCCGGTCTGGTAAGCGGACGGTATGAGGTCGCTGTAGACATCGACGCCCTGGCTCTCCAGCGCGTCGAACCACCGGTCTCGTTGCGACGGCGGCAATCGCACGCCACACCAAGGACAGAAGAAGAGCTGCTGTTTGGCGTCGCCGGCCTGTACCCAGTAGACGTCGAAGCGTACGTCGTAGCGGATGGAGCCCCAGTTGTTCTGGGGGTGCTGGGTCATATGGTCTGGGGCCGTTGCGGGAGAGTTCGCCGGCTCCGCCGCACCGTCTTCTGATCCACTCACAGCAGGGTCACGCAACGATCGCCACGCCGGCGGGCCTGGTCCAGTTCGCTGGGGTCGTCATAGCGTTCGGCGAAGGCCACGCGTCTGTCGGCTTCGTCGGCGGCGGACAGGGGTGGAGACGCCTGGGCGTATCGGGCCTTCACGTCCTCAAGAAGCCCGCGCAAAGACGCGGTCATATCCTGGCGCCCCGCGCCGCTGGATGCGATCTCGCGGGTCAGCGCGACTTCGCATTCGAGCCAGGTCTCGGCGGTCGGCGCGATAATGGGCGACCAGGCCACATCGCCCTGATCCTCAAGCGCGCCAGCCGCAGCATTCCAGGTGAAGAACCGCGTCGGGCATCCAGGCTGGGTCTGGCACAAAACCTCATCACGCAGTCCAAATCGCGCCGGTCCGCCTGCGCGCAGTTCGACGACATAGGCCGGTTGTTCGACCGTCAGCGCGGTTCGCCAGCCGCTGTCGAGGCTGGCGATGACCGTGACGCCCATCGCCGGCATCGGAAAGGCGTCGTCTGTCGCAGAGTGACATCCGATGTATCTCGAGCCGATAATCCAGTCCCGCCTGCCGTCGCCGTTCAGATCGGGGCTGCTGACGGCCGGATATTCTCCGCTGTCGATCAGTCCACCGGCGGCGTGGCAGACGGCTTCGCGCCGATCGATTTCGGTCTGGACCTCGGCGGGATGGGGTTCGGGTTCGACGGGTTGAAACAATGGCCCCACGAGATAGCCCACCCCTTCGCGATTGACGGCTTCTTCGAGACGGCCCATCGCCTCATTCCACACGAACCGGCGCAGACACGGCTCGGAGCCGGTGGCGTCGCAGTTGGCCCCGTGGATGTCGATATCGAGTATCGCCGGCGCGCCGGGCGTAATCCGCCAGTCCAGCACAGCTTCGCTGAAGACGAGGACATGGCCGCCCTCTCGCGCGACCCACAGTTCGTGGGTGCATCCGCCCGTGCCGCACCAACCGAAGTCACCGGTCTTCTCATAGTCGATCACCCAATCGTCGCCCGATGGGCTGATCGAGACCTGCGACGCGAGGCTTTCCGGCGTGATCGCGGGCCGGGACCCATCGTCCATGGCGTCCAGGGAGCGTTGAACCGCCTCGGACACATCCCGCGGCAACGTCGCACCTGCCGTCGTGAAGAGGGCGACCGCCAGAGCCGCCGCAACCCGCCCTGCCTGCGTGAGATGGCTCGCGATCGACACGACTATTTCCCCCGCCCGGACGCGTTCGCGACCTCGGCGACGCCTTCGGTCGGGGCGCGCCCGACCACATAGTTGCCGGCCCGCACCGCGTTCATCGCCTCGACGGCTTCGGCATCGCCGGCTTCCGCGGCGCGGTTCCACCAATAGATGGCGTCCTCTTCACGCTCGGGCACGCCAAGGCCCTCGTTGTAAAGGTCGCCCAACAGCATCTGTGATTTGGCGTCGCCCTTGACGGCGGCCCGGCGAACAATGGCGGCGCCGGCGGCTGCGTCCTTCGGATAGCCCTTTCCCTGAACCAGGCTGAGGCCGTAGTTGCGCATGGAATCGGCGTCGCCGCCCTCGGCGCCGAGCTTCAGGAGCCGATAGCCTTCGGTCTCCGAGCCACCTCCTCTGCCGGTCAGATACAGGCCTGCCAGCAGCCCTTGGGAGCCTGGCTCGTCCTGCGCGGCGGCGGCGGAGAGATAATGCACCGCCTGGCTGTCATCCTGCGCAACGGTGTAGCCCATGGCGTAGAGGCTGCCGAGCAAAGCCTGGGCGGTCATTTCACCGGCGTCGGCGGCGGTCTTCAGCAGCGGCAAGGCCGCTTCGGGCTGTTCGGACCAGATGCTGAAAGCGTACTGCGCCTGACCGAAACTGTTGCCGGCGTCCGAAGCCGCCTTCAACCAACGCTGGCCTTCCGCCGCATCGATCTCGCCGCCGATGCCCTGGCGCAGGAAGAAGCCGTAGTTGGCCTGGCTCTGCGCATGGCCCGCGCGCGCCGCCTGTCCGAACAGGCGCCGCGCGGCCGCGTCGTCGCGCGGGACGCCTTCGAAACCGGTATAGTAGATGCGCGCCAGGTTATAGGCTGCGCCGCCGTCTCCGTTGCGGGCGGCGTCGCCAAGCCGGGCCAGCATCTGCGGCGTGCTTTCCTGGACCCAGAACGTCAGGGTGTAACTATCCACGACGCTCTGTGGGCCGGTATTGGCCGAACCGCCGCCGCTTGCCCATCCCGGCGTGCTGGATGAGGGGCCGCCGCTGCCGGCGGATATTCCCGAGTTGGGGCCTTGTCGCGACGCATTGGCCGCATTCTGCTGTTGCGCCAGGCTACGATCCGCGCTGGCCTGATCAGCCCTCGCCGCTTCTTGACGCATCGACGCCATCTGCCGCTGGCGGTTCGCCTCGTCCGTTTGGGGATCCGCCGCCGCCGCGCCGACGCCGAGCGCCAGAGCCAGTCCCAAAGCCACCCCGATCCGCATCACCTTCATTTCCCATCCCTCCAAGGTTGGAGACAGGATGGACGGATGGACGAATGGCGTCGTCTGACGAATGCCGTCAGCGTCCGGGAAGACGAACGGCGCCGTCGCCCAGCACGCTGAACGCCGCCCATTGGGCGGGGTGGGCGAAACTGGGATCGGATCGGTCGTTCATCATTTCGAGCGAGGCGCGCTGCAAGGCGTCGGCGACCGCTGCACGATTCCTTTGCGCCAAGGTCACGGTGCGGACCGACAGACGCTCGGCGACATCGTCCCGTATCCGCCAGTTGGAAACCAGCAGCGACCGCGCGCCCGCATAGAAGAAGGCGCGCGACAGACTGTTTACACCCAGGGCCTGGGGGTCGTCCTGGGCGGTGTTGCACGCGCTGAGGATGACCAGATCGGCCTTCAAATGCAGCTGAGCCGCCTCGCTGGCGGTCAGGACGCCGTCGTCATCGCCTTGGGGCTGCGCGGGCGGCGTGAACACCAGAGCCGGTTCCAAGCTCGGGTCGTCGGCGTCCTTCACGGGCAAGGCGTGTATGGCGAAGGCCACGACGGAGACGTTCGAAAGCGGCGCGGACTTCACGGCGGCTTCGGTGGCTTCCGCGCCCAGCTTCAGGCTGCGACCCCCGCTGCGCATGGCGCGCGACAGGGCGCGAAGCTCCCGCCCCGCGCCAGGCAAAGGGGCCAGCGCCTTGGCCGTCGATCCGACGGGATAGGCGTCAGTCTCTGCATCGCCGAACCCCGCGAAGCCGCGACTGTCGCCGGTGTTGGTGCGCTGCACGGCCCTCAGGCTGGTGACCGTTGGCAACAGGGCGAAGGCGTAACTGCGCTGCAGCCAAGCGGTAGCCCGGAGCGCTGAGGGGTCGCTATCGTCGCCGGTTGGCAGAGCGGTGACCAGCACGCCGGGCGGAACGGCTCGCAGCGGCCCATCCACCACCAGATAGAGCGTGTGGACTTGGGACAGGCTTTCGACCACCGGCGCCCAGAGCGCTTGGTAAAGCCGGTAAGCGGCCGCGCGATCAAACCCTGCGCCAGAGCGGACAGGGCGCGCGGCATCCACCGCGCCCCGGCCGCCGACGCCGGACAAACCCGCCTGGAGGCGCGCAGCCTCGTCTGCGACTTCGCTGGCGGTCAGGTCGGAGCGGCGCCAGACGGCGCTGTCCGCCGTCACGGCCCAGACATAGGTCGCGCGATCGGTCGGCAGAATGACGACCAATCCTTCGCCCGGCTTCAGCAGCGTCTGGACCTGGGTGATGGACAGGGGCGTCGGATCCGTCAGGTCGCCAAAGGCCGGATAGACGCGGTCCAGACGGTCGCGCGACGCCTGCGCCGCCTCGGTCGCCCGGTCGAGATCGGCGGCGACGCCACGGGCGCGTTCCGCCGCAGGCGCACCCTGCGCGCGCAAGGTCGCCAGGACCGTCTCGAGCGCGCGACGCGTCTGTTCCGCCGCCCGGTGCGCTTCGAAGGCTTCCCTCAAACCCGGATCGTTCGCCGCGATACGGGCGGCGCCTTCGGCCAGCGCCAGCCCCGCGCCCGGCGCGGTGGCCAGCTGCGCGTCTTCGAAGGCGACCTCCAGCGGGGATCGGTCCTGAGAAACGGCGGGACACGCCCACGCCAGGCCGAACAAGGCGGTCAAAACCAGTCGTTTCACGATTGTCCCTCGTTCCCGACGCCGATCATGCTTGACATTACAGCGTGTGGCGAGCGCCATTATCGCAATGGCCACGGGGACCGGCGCGATGTTTCAATTGATCAGCCTGTTGCTCTTCGCCCCCCAGTCGGCGCCGGCTGCGGCGACCGAGCCGCGCGACGCGATCCTCGCCGACATTCAGGCCGCGACCGTGGCGCGCGAAAGCGGCCGGCTGGACGATGCTTTCGTGGCGGTTGACCGCGCCATTGCGGCGGCACGCGCGATCCGGCCCGCCGATCCGATCCTGCTGTCCGACGCTCTGGTCGCCCGCTGCGATGCGAGGTCCAACCAGTCCGAGCCCGACATTTCCGACTGTCACGAAGCGCTGGCGCTACGCGAGGCGGCTCTGGATGCGAACGACCCCAGACTACACAATTTGCGCATCCAGATCGCCGTCAACACCATCATGACGGGCAAGCCCATCGAGGCCCAAGCGGTCATCGAAAAGGCTTTGGCGGGCCTTCGCCAATCGCCCGATACGCCGGCGATGCGCACGGACGTCGGCATGGGGATCGCCGTTCTGGGCATGGCGCAGCAGGCGCAGGATCGACGTCGCGACGCTGAAGCGAGCTATCGGTCGGCTATCACGACGCTAGCCTCGGCTGACGAGACCGGACAGCGTTACCGCCCGCTGGTCTATAACTACCTCAACATCCTCCTGCTGAATGAAGGGCGGCTGATTGAGTCGCTCGAAGAGGCCGAGACCTCTGTGGACATCCAGCGCGCATCGGCACCTGCAGGCGATCCAACCCTGATCGGCGCGCTGCGAGCCTTGGCGGCGGCCCAGCAGCGCACCGGGCGGTTGGCAGACGCTGAACGGTCCCTGCGTGAGCAACTGGCGCTGCTCGACGCGCAGCAGTCGCCCCAGCCTTCCCTCAGGGGCAATGCGCTGGCAGGCTTGGGGTCGCTCTACATCGACATGGGCCGCCCCGAACTGGCCAGGCCGTTGCTGGAGCACGCGGTTGAAACCTATGCGCAGGGGGCCGCCGCCGGGCGTCGCACCGCCACCACCGCCCAAGGGATGCTGGCCGACCTCGACGTTCAGGCGGGGCGGCCGGCTGCGGCGGTCGCCCGTCTCGAAGGCGCCCTCGATGACCTGGGGCTAGAGGTTTCCGGTCAGCAAGGCCGTGCGGCGCTGCTGGCCCAACTGGCCAAGGCGCGCGAAGACAATGGCGACGAGACTCTCGCCGTGCAGCGCGCGCAGGAGGCGCTGGACATCTATGCCCGGATCGCGCCTCAGGCCCCTGCGATTTCAGGGCCGTTGCTGATCCAGGCGCGTGCGGATGTGCGTGAGGGGCGGCTCGATCAGGCACTCACCAAACTCGACACCGCCGTCGCTGTCGCGCAGGCTCGTCCCCCTTCGGCGCCGACGCGGATCGCGGCGGAGACCGCACGGGTCGATCTGGGTTTGGCGCAGGCGGGTCCGCTGGATGCGGATCTGTCGGCGATGGCGACCGATGCGGGAAACGGAGCGCGCGCTCTGATCCTGGCCTCTGCGAGGGCCGGCATTCCGAGCCAAGGCCTTTCCACCATCACGCGGCAGGCCTTCGTCAATCGGATCGAGACGGCGTGGCGACAGGACGCCGCCACGCCTTAAGACCTCAACGGTAGCGGTATTCGCTGATGCTGCAGACGTTGATGCGTTCGCGGACCAGCACGTCGCCATCGGCGAAGACGGCCTTGAAGTCGAAATAGCATTCGCCGGTGCCGTCATCGATGTTGATACGCACCGAGCGACCGGGGCGCAGCACGTCGTTGCCCAGGATGTCTTCTTCCCAATCGTCGGCGTCCACGCTGGAAGCGTAGAACTGCGTCATGGTCACACGCGTATCGTTGATGATGCGGACGCGGCGATCGGCGCCCGCGCCGGCCGAGGCCGGCGCGGCGACGCCCAAGGTCAGGGTCGCCATCGCAGCGGTCAGGCCGATGGCGCGGATAAAGCTCTTACGATTGATCATGACGGTTCCTCTCCACGGACGTCGACGCGACGTCGTTGACGATAGAGTGGCTCAGACCGTCGTCCGGCCCCACTTACCGTCGCCGTAAGACAGCCGGGACATTCTGACATTCGCCGTCATGGGAGGACGACGACGGGAAAGGCGACGGCAATGGCCGCCTGGCCCGGGGGCGGCCCGGAGACGCCGCCGCGATGCGGCCGTCCATCCAAGGCGTCGACCAACCAGCCGGCCAGAGAACCGGGCTCGGCGGCGGTTTCGCCTCTGTCGCCGGAACGGCTGGACAAAGCGGCGAGATATCGCAGATCGGCCGGAAAACGCGTCGCTGCGGGGATCGCGAGGATGGCGAGACGCTCTATGACCGCGTTCCGCTCCGAGACGATCCGCAAGGCGGCGCTCCGCCTCTCCCCCGGCGCTAGACGCACCGTGTCCGACGGATGCAGGCTGGGGCCGACAACGCTTCCGTCCGCAGACAGATAGAGCACGTTCACGTCCAAGGTCGCGCGGCCCGTATTGACCATCTCGACATATAACCTGTCACAGGCGCGCAATGCCGGCAGGGCCATAAGCGATACGATCCGCGCCGTGGCGGGCGGCGCCTGCGCATCGACCGCATCGCCGCACCGCCCTGCCGCGGGTCGATCAAGCCGCGTGACGATCGACAAGCTGTCGGGCGCCCAGCCTCCGCCCAGCGCAGCGATCGCCATCGCCACGCGGTCGGCCGGCGACTTCGGTTGACCGACGGGGGGTGGGATCCGCGCCGCGACCGCGTCTGCCGATCCCGCTTCCAGCACCGAACGCCCGAGGCCGGCCGAGGCGATCCGGCCATAGCCCAGAACCGCTTGATCTTCGTCTTCCAGCACGACCTGCTCATCGGTCGCCAAACCCTCCTCCAACCCGGCTGTGAGCAATGTCTGGGCGCCTCGGCGCACGATGGCGAAGCGCCTTTGTCGTCCGGCGACCACGTCGAGAACCGGGCCGTCCAGGTCGCCTTCGAACACCGGACGCGGGGCGTCCGGCCCCAGCCGGCCATCGGCGGACAGCAGACCCGCCGCCAGATCTCGCAGGCTGCGGGTGCGACCGGCGTCGAGGCTTCGTATCAGGGCGTTTGAAAAGGCCGAGCCCTTGTCGGTCGCCAAAGCCAAGCCGTCGTCGCCTGCGGCGTAGAAGCCGACGAACGCTCCCGCCGGACCCCGCGATGACGACAGATTGCCAAACCCTGGCTCCTGCCGGATGAGCACGTTCGGTCCGCGTCTGACCGGGCCGCCCCGCGAAACGGTTTTCACCTGGCCGTTTTGCGCCCCGCGTCCTCTCGTCACCCCCGCCGCATAGCAGGCGTCCACCACCAGCCAGACATCGGCACCCCGTCGGCGCAACCGCGAGACAGCGGCCGCGATTTCACGGTCCGCGATCACGCCGCCGGCCGGGCGACCACCGGCGTCCAAAGCGGCGTCGGAGGCCAGCCAGACCTCCTCCAATCCGTCCGTCTCTTGCGCTCCAGCAGTCGCCAGCCGCTGACCGCCATGCCCCGAGAAGTAAATCAGCACCCGGTCGTCGGGCTTCACCTCTCGCTCCAGAGCCGCCAACTGCTCGAGAATGGCGGCGCGGCTAGCCCCGGCCGGGCTGTCCTGATCCGAGATGGTCTTGATGGCCGCCTCGGAAAGGCCCGCCTCCTGCAGCGATCGGCTCAGGCGCGTCACATCCTGGTCGGGCGCGGCGAGGCGGAAGTCGGACGGCAGACCGCGATATCGCCCGATCCCGATCAACAGAGCCCGGCTCTCGGCGCTCGCGACGCCTGCCCAAAGTCCCACGCCAAGCGCGAGCCATAGCCCGACCGCGGCTCGGGCCCTAGTTGGTGCCATAGGCGTAACGATTTGCGGCGGCGCCGAGATTGCGGACCTCGACCTCATAGTCTCCGGGCTCGCGCGCCGTCCAGGCGCACAGCTTGACGTCGCCCGGACCGGCCGCCTGACAGACAAGGCCCTTGCCGGCCTTGACCGTCACCGCCAGCGGCGCGTCCCCGTCTCCTTCGACATAGACGACCGCGGGCCGACCTGGCGCGAACCGCTCGCGAAAGACATGCGCCTGCCCCGCTGGCAGCCGCGCCAGCGACATCAACGGGCCGCCCGTCCTGCCCTTGTATTCCATGGCCCGGATCGACGTGATGAAGGCGAGGATCTGCGCGTCACCTTCGGCCAGCACTTCCGCTTCGTTCAGCCAAACCTCCGCGACCTGAGGCCATGCTCCTTCATCGGTCGAATCCCTCTCCCCGTCCCGCAGAGCGGGTTCGGCCGGTTCCGGCTGAGCCGTGCGTACGGGCGCGGGCGTAGAGAGACGCAGCCTCGCCGCCGTCGCCAACAGCCAAGGATCGCCGCGCTCCCTTCCGAGACGCGCCAGACGCGCCGACAACTCCAAGGTCTCAAACGGCGCCGCCGCCGTCTCCGTGGCGGCGTCCATTTGAAGGGCTGGCGCGGACAGCGATTGGGCTGCCGTCGCCTCGACGGTCAGACCGGACGCCAGGATACCGAGGCAAAGCATTCGAACGAGCATTGTTCTTCTTGCCTCATACTCGGCGACCATCGCAACTTACGAGCCTTGTCAGCCCCGCCCGGCCGCGCCGCAGCCTAGGATGGGCGCCGAAGGAGGCCGCCATGCGCATACTGTTGCTGGAAGACGATGGCGACGCCGCCGATCGCGTGCGCTCCGCGCTGGCCGATGTCCCTGATCTGGACCTGGTGTCACAAGCCACCGTCGCCGCCGCCGTGAAGACGGCGGGCGCCAAACCGTTCGACGTCCTGATCCTCGACCGCATGGTGGAAGACGGAGACGGACTGGAAGGTCTAGCGCAACTGCGCGCCCTGGGCGTCCGCACGCCCGCTCTCGTCCTGTCCAACCTCGGCGCGACCCGGCATCGCGTGGAGGGGCTGGACGCCGGCGCCGACGACTATTTGGTCAAACCGTTCGAGGGCGAGGAACTGGTCGCGCGTCTGCGCGCCATGCTGCGGCGCGGCTCGACACGCGGCCATCCCGAGGTCTTTCTGCTCGGCGAACTGGAAGTCCGGGTCAAGGCGCGCACCGCCCACTGGCGCAACCGCCACCTCGACCTGTCGCCAAAGGAGTTCGACATCCTCGCCTTCCTGGCCGCCAATCACGATCTGGTGGTCTCGCGCCAGATGCTGTGGGACGCCTGCTGGCCCGAGTATCGGATACCGCCGCAGATCAACGTCATCGACGTGAACCTGTCGCGGCTGCGCGCCAAGATCCAGGCCGTCGCGGGCGCGCCGCTGATCGAGACCGTGCGCGGCCAGGGCTTCATGCTGTCGGACGGCGCAACGGCGTGAAGGGTGGGCGCAGAACCCAGCCTAGCCCCAGGCGCGCCTCGTCTGTCGCACGCCTGTCGCTTGCTTACGCCGTCGTCTTCATCCTCATTTCGGGCCTGTTCTTCACGGGGGCCATGCATCTGGTCGCCCAGAAAAACCGCGAACGCCTCCAATCCCTGGTCTTCACCGACAGCCGCGACCTGAAGACCAAGATTGACGAGGCGCCGCCGGCGCTCCGCCTCGACATCGCCCGCGCCATCGTCGGCGCCCGGATCGCCCAGGGCAAGGATCGCGTCCAGTATGCGCTTGTCGCGCCCAGCGGGGACTGGTTTGGGAACCTATCAGCCTCCAGCGTAAGGTTGGCGCGAGATGGTCAGATGGTCCTGGCCACGCGTGGGTGGTTGTCGGTCGCGGCGATCGACCGGGTCGATCTCGGTCAAGGCGCCTATATCCTGCTTGGTCGAACTCAGGACGAAGCGGGACTGGAGCGTGACGTCATGGCCGTCGGCCTGCTGGCGCTCGCGTTGGCCGGCCTCGTCGCCTTCGTCATCGGCCCCATCGCCAGCCTGCGCCTGGTCCGCCGCGTCGAAGCCGTCAACCAGGCCTGCGAAGACTTCGGGGCGGGCGACCTGACCGCCCGCGCGCCCGGCGCCGCTGCGTCGGACGAGTTCGGCGCCCTGGCCCGGTCAGTGAGCGCCATGTTCGAGCGGATCGACGCCCTAGTGGGCGGCCTGCGAGAGGTCTCCAACCGGGCGGCGCACGACCTGCGCACGCCCATCGCACGTTTGCGCTCAGACCTCGACACAATCCGAACCGCCGCCACCCTCGACCAGGCGCGCAAGGCGGCCGAGGCCGCGATCGCCGAGACGAACGCCATACTGGAGACATTCGACGCGCTGCTCGACCTCGCGGAGATCGAGGCGGGATCGACCGTCGTCCTGTCGCCCGTCGATCTGTCGGTCATCGCGCAACAGGCGGCCGACCTCTATCGACCTGTCGCCGAGGACGCCGGGATCGCACTCACGCTGGACCTCCAGCCAGCCCATGTCGCCGGCGAGCAGGCCCTGCTGATCCGCGTCGTCGCCAACCTGCTCGACAACGCCATCAAATACTGCCCCCGCGGCTCAACGGTGCGGATCGCCGTTGAGCCCGTCGAAGGCGGAGTCGAGCTCTCGGTCGCGGACGATGGTCCCGGCGTTCCCGCATCCACGCGAAGCGAAATGCTCAGACCGCACACGCGCGGCGCCATGGCGTATGCCCCAGGTCTCGGCCTGGGGCTGGCCTTGGTGTCGGCCGTCGCCGCACGGCATGCCGCCGAGCTTCGACTTGAAGACGGACCACACGATCGAGGACTCCGCGTCGTCCTCACCTTTGCTCAGAGTGATCCCGTCGCCTGATCATTGGTCGCAAGGACGTCACGTGCCGGCAGGTGAGTCGCGGTTCCTCGCCAAAATCTCAACCGTCTCCAATCTCGCCTGTCGCGACTTCAACTGCCATGGAGGCTTCGAGAGGCTGGATTGAATAGTTAGAGACGCGAATGGCGGACTTCTCGTATGCACGCTTGGAGGCGCAAACAGACATCGTTACTGCCGTTCGGTCCCCGATAACGACCGAAAGAGAGCGTGCTGCTGGAATGCACTGGCCCCATCAAGTGACGTGGAAGTGGGCCGCTCGAAAGATTAGCTTTCTGGCTTCCCGACAGCAGAAAGCCCCACGGCTTTTGGCGGCGGGGCTTTTTGGTGTTTT
>NZ_BCWM01000029.1 GCF_001592205.1 Brevundimonas vesicularis NBRC 12165
TCACGTCAGCCATTATCGGATTAAGCACTCCCGCTTTCGCGCAATCAACTGATGAAGCCGTCAATGTGGGCGAGATCGTTGTTACTGGCTCGCGCATTCCCCAAGCCAATCTGCGCACCACCAGCCCTGTGACGCAGGTCACCGGCGAGGACATCCGCGTTCAGGGCGTCACGCGGGTCGAGGATTTGGTCAACCAGCTGCCCCAAGCGTTCGCCGCCCAGAACTCCACTGTCGCTAACGGCGCGTCAGGCACCGCAACCGTGGACTTGCGCGCGCTTGGTCCAGACCGGACGCTGGTTCTGATCGATGGCCGTCGTATGGGGTATGGTTCGCCCAATGATACCGCGGCTGACCTGAACCAAATCCCGGGCCAGCTCGTTGAGCGTGTAGAGGTGCTGACCGGCGGCGCTGCGGCCGTTTATGGTTCCGACGCGATCGCCGGCGTTGTCAACTTCATCATGAAGAAGGACTTCGAAGGGCTTCAGGTCGATGCTCAGTACGGCTTCTTCCAGCACCACAATGACTATGACGGCCCTGGAAACCTGCGTGATGTGATTCAAAGTCGCGCTGCTGGAAATCCCGCGCAGTTCCAACTTCCTGATGACGATGTGATGAACGGTTTCAGTCGCGAAGTCACAATCGCGATGGGCGTAAACGCGCCTGATGGGCGCGGTAATGTGACAGCGTTCGCTGGTTACAGAAAGAACAACAAGATTCTCGGCCGTGACCGTGCCTTTTCGTCTTGTTCCTTGGGAGGCGAAGCTGCTGGCAGCTTTACGTGTGGCGGATCATCGACAAATGCTACGGGTCGTTTCCTCTCGCTAGACAGTGGCGCCAACCTCACTGTCGCTGATGGTGGAGGTTTCCGGAACTACACTGCAAACGATGCCTATAATTTTGGACCGCTTAACTATTTCCAACGACCCGACGAGCGTTACACTCTGGGAGCTTTCGGTCGCTATCAAGTCAACGACAAGATCGAAGCCTTTGCGTCACTGAATTTTAGCGACTACAGTACGGTTGCACAGATCGCGCCGTCAGGCATTTTCTTCGGCGGCGGCACTTCGGCGAACGGCGGCTATAATATCAGCTGCTCCAATCCACTCCTGACGCCAGCGCAGGCTGCTCAGCTGGGATGCGCCCCTGGCGTCGGCTCTGTCGAAGTGTTGATCGGTCGTCGCAATGTCGAGGGGGGAGGGCGCCAGGATGACATCAGCTCTCAGAACTATCGCGGCGTGGTCGGTATTCGAGGCGATCTGAACGACGTTTGGAGCTATGATCTGGCTGCATCCTACTCGAAGGTCAGCCTTAGCCGAATCTATCGCAACGAGTTTTCGAACACCCGCATCGGTCGTGCGCTCGATGTCGCTATCGATCCCGCGACGGGTCAGGCGGCGTGCGTGTCTGCGATCGATCCCGATGGTCCGACCGGACCGCTGGCGCCCGTTGACGCGGCTTGCGTGCCGTACAACCTATACGCTCCGGGTGGAGTCACCCAAGCGGCTCTGAACTATATTCAGGTACCTGGTCTGCAGCGCGGCATCACCGAGCAGCAGGTAATCACCTTGGCGACCACGGGCGATCTGACGCAATATGTGCGCAGCCCGCTGGCGGAAGGTGGTCTTCAGGTTGCCTTCGGTGCCGAATATCGTCGTGACAAGCTGGTCGCCACCTCGGACCAAGCTTTTGAAACCGGAGACTTGGCCGGGCAAGGCGGGCCTACCCAAAGCGTCGCCGGTTCCGTTCAAGTCTACGACCTGTTCGGGGAATTCCGCATGCCGCTGATCGAAGGCCGCCCGTTTGCGGAGCAGGTCTCGATCAACGGTTCGTATCGCCACTCGACTTATGACAACTTCGACTCCGATGCTTATGGCTTTGGCGTGGATTGGGCTCCAATCAACGACGTCCGGTTCCGCGCCAGCTTGGCACGCACCACCCGCGCGCCTAACGTGATCGAGCTGTTCCGGCCAGAAGGCTTGAACCTCTATGATGCTGATGGCGATCCTTGCGGTCCGAACCCAACCGCAACGCTGGCCCAGTGTGTGGCGACGGGCGTTCCGGCTGGACAGTACGGTCTCGCTACTGATAGCGGCGGCTTGCTCGAAAGCCCTGCTGGCCAGTATAACTTCCTTCAAAGTGGCAACCCGGACCTCGCACCTGAGACGGCCGATACCTTTACGGTCGGAGCCGTTATCACACCGTCGTTCATTCCAGGTCTGAACGTTTCGATCGATTATTATGACATCGATCTTAAGGATCGGATCGACATCATTGATCCGCTGGTCACGCTGGACAACTGCTACGTCAACAACGAAGCGGCTGCCTGCTCGCGTATCGTTCGCAGCGATATCGGTACGCTTTGGACGACGGGCGGCTATATTGAAGCCTTCAACACCAATATTGGTGGCCTGAAGACATCTGGCATCGATATCAACGCCAACTACAGCATGGACTTGGATCGTGTCGGCTTGGAGGCTTACGGCAGCCTGGCCTTTAACATGGTCGGGTCGTGGCTCGACAAGCTTGAAACCGATCCGGGCGCCGGCGCTGCGGCTTACGACTGTGTCGGCAAGTTTGCTGGTGAATGCGGCACGCCCAAAAACGAATGGCGTCATCGCGCTCGCGTGACGTGGCAGATGCCTTGGAATGCCGATCTGTCCGCGACTTGGCGCTACTACGGCGAAGTCGATAACGTCGCCGGCGAAGGCCGCTTGGACAGCAAGTTCGATGCTCAGAACTACTTCGACCTGGCAGGCAGCATTCAACTGCGTGACAATCTGAAGCTTCGTGCAGGTATCAACAACATCTTGGACCGCGATCCTCCGCTGTCGTATTCGGTCGGCACCACAGGTAACAATAATACCTACCCGCAGACGTACGACGCTATGGGCCGCTTCATGTTCATCGGCATCACGGCTGATTTCTGAGTCTAAAATTAACAGAGAGCCGGGGCGGCAAACTTAAGGGTTTGCCGCCCTTCTTTTTTTGTCACAGAAAAACCGTTTCGTTCGGTGACAATTTGGCTGAACACAAAACCAAGTCGGGGAGACTCCCGCCCAAGGATGACTATGCTAAAAATCGCTGCCGTACTGGCTGCCACCGTCGTGATCACAAGTCTTTCGAATCAAGACCTTGCGCAAGCTCAAGATGGTCCGATCGTCACCGGAAGCCGGCCGACGGAAACTGCCGATGCGTTGAAGACGCGCGAAGCCATCGCCTATGCACGGCCGTTGCCGCGTGGCGCGCCGAGCGCCGACTATCCGCTGGTGGCGTGGTGCGATGCGCTGGTGACGGGCCATGCCGATCTGGGCGAGACGCTGACGTCGCGTGCGCCGGAGGATGTCGAGCTGGTGCGTCTGGGCCGTCTCGAAGCCCAGGATTTCCGTAGCGCCTTGGCGGCGGCCGCGCCGCGTCAGTCGGCGGCTTCGAAGGCCGAGGCCGAGCAGGCCGTCGCCGCGGTCAAGGCGCAGTGGGCCCCGCTGATGGCCAATCCCGATGCCGAAGCGCGCAGCCAGTCGTTCGGCCTGTTCTTCGGTCTGCCGGGCCGCTGCGAGCACGCCGCGCGCCGCCTGCGCGACAACATCAGCACGCCGCCCGCCACGCTTGAGAGCGTCGGCATCAACTGATCAGTTCGGCGTTTGTCCGATGACAGACGGCGGCTTGAGCCTGGCTCAAGCCGCCGTTTCGCGTTTGGCGGCGTAGGGGTCGTAGTTGAGGATGGGGGCCAGCCAGCGCTCAGCCGTGGCGACGTCCCAGCCCTTGCGGCGGGCGTAGTCTTCGACCTGGTCCAGATCGATCTTGCCGACGCCGAAATAGTGGCTTCCCGGATGGCCGAAGTAGAGGCCCGACACCGAGGCCGGCGGCGTCATGGCGTAGCTCTCGGTCAAGGCCATGCCGGCGTGGTCTTCGGCCTGTAGCAGGCGGAAGAGGGTGGCCTTTTCCGTGTGGTCGGGCTGGGCGGGATAGCCCGGGGCAGGGCGGATACCCTGGTATTGTTCGGCGATCAGCGCGTCGATGTCGGCCGTTTCGTCGGCGGCATAGCCCCACAGTGTGGTGCGGACCTCCTTGTGCAGCCGTTCGGCGAAGGCCTCGGCCAGACGGTCCGCCAGGGCGGTGGCGAGGATGGCGGAGTAGTCGTCGCCGACATCCTTGAACCGTTTGGCGATCTCCAACTCGCCGTGACCGGCGGTGACGGCGAAGGCGCCGATATAGTCGTCACCCGCATCGGCGATGAAGTCGGACAGAGCCAGGTTCGGCTTGCCGTTCGACTTCTTGATCTGCTGGCGCAGGGTGTGGAAGCGGGCGATCTCCGCGTCGCGGCCTTCGTCGGCGAAGACGATGACATCGTCGCCGTCGGCGCGGGCCGGCCAGAAGCCGACGACCCCTTTGGCCGTGAACCACTTCTCGTCGATGATCCGCTTCAGCATGACTTGTGCATCGGCGAACAGGTCGCGCGCGGCCTCGCCGACGATCTCGTCTTCCAGGATCAGCGGATAGCGGCCAATCAGCTCCCAACTGGCGAAGAAGGGCGTCCAGTCGATGTGGTCGGCCAGATCCTGCAAATCCCAGGCGTCGAACGCCTTCACGCCGAGGAAAGACGGCTTGCCGGGCAGGGGCTGGGCGGGGTCGATGTGGAAGCGGTTTTCGCGGGCCTGAGCCAGGGTGGCGCGCGCCTTCACTTCTTGACCGCGGGCGTATTGCTCGCGGATGCGGATGTATTCGTCGCGGGTGGCGGCCTCGTTCTTCGCGCGCTCGGTCTTGGATAGCAGGCCCGAAACGACGCTGACGGCGCGCGACGCATCGACGACGTAGGTGGTCGAGCCCCGGCGGTAGGCGGGCTCGATCTTGACCGCCGTATGGGTGCGGCTGGTGGTTGCGCCCCCGATCAGCAGGGGGATGTCGAAGCCCCGCCGCTCCATCTCGGCGCCGACGAAGACCATTTCATCCAGTGACGGCGTGATCAGGCCCGACAGGCCGATGATGTCGACATTGTGAGCCTTGGCTTCGTCCAGGATTCGGTCGGCCGGGACCATAACGCCCAGGTCGATGACCTCGTAGTTGTTACATTGCAGCACGACGCCGACGATGTTCTTGCCGATGTCGTGGACGTCGCCCTTGACGGTGGCCATCAGGATGCGGCCGGCCTGCTCGCGCGGCTTGCCGGCCTTCTCGGCCTCCATAAAGGGCTCCAGCCAGGCGACGGCCTGTTTCATCACGCGGGCGGACTTCACCACCTGCGGCAAGAACATCTTGCCCGAGCCGAACAGGTCGCCGACCACGTTCATCCCGTCCATCAGCGGGCCTTCGATGACGTGCAGCGGGCGCTCAGACGCCAGGCGCGCCTCTTCGGTGTCCGCCTCGATGAACTCGGTGATGCCGTTCACCAGGGCGTGTTCGATCCGCTTGCCGACCGGCTGTTCGCGCCATTTCAGATCGACGACGCGGGCCTGACCCTTCTCGCCCTTGTAGCGGGGCGCCATGTCGACCAGCCGCTCGGTGTTCGACACATTGGTCCGCTGTGGCCGGTTCAGGATCACATCCTCGACCGCCTCGCGCAGTTCGGCGTCGATGTCGTCATAGACGGGCAGGTCGCCGGCGTTGACGATGCCCATGTCCATGCCCGCCGCGATGGCGTGGTACAGGAAGACGCTGTGAATCGCGCGGCGCACCGGCTCGTTGCCGCGGAAGCTGAACGAGACGTTCGACACCCCGCCCGAGACGCGGGCGTAGGGGAGGGTGCGTTTGATCTCTCGCGTCGCCTCGATGAAATCGACGGCGTAGTTGTCGTGCTCCTCGATCCCTGTCGCCACGGCGAAGATGTTGGGGTCGAAGATGATGTCTTCAGGCGGGAAGCCGACCTCGTTGACCAAGATGTCATAGGCGCGGGTGCAAATCTCGATCTTGCGGGCGGCGGTGTCGGCCTGGCCGACCTCGTCGAAGGCCATGACGACGACAGCGGCGCCATATCGCAGGCATTTGATCGCATGATCGCGGAAGGCCTGTTCGCCCTCTTTCATGCTGATCGAGTTGACGATGGGCTTGCCCTGGACGCACTTCAGCCCTGCCTCGATCACCTCCCATTTGGAGCTGTCGATCATCACCGGCACGCGGGCGATGTCGGGCTCGGCGGCAATCAGGTTGAGGAAGGTCCGCATGGCGACGACGCCGTCCAGCAGCCCTTCATCCATGTTGACGTCGATGATCTGGGCGCCGGCCTCGACCTGTTGGCGGGCGACGTCCAGCGCGGCCGAATAGTCGCCCTCAACCACCAGCTTGCGGAATTTGGCCGAGCCGGTGACGTTGGTGCGTTCGCCGACGTTGATGAAGACAGGACGCACTTACGCTACCAATTCAAAAGGTTCGAGGCCGCTCAGGCGCAGGGCCACCGGTCGATCCGGGATGGCGCGCGCCTTCAGCGGCGCGACCTCTTCGGCGACGTGGCGAATGTGATCCGGCGTCGTGCCGCAGCAGCCGCCGACGATGTTGACCAGACCCGACGCGGCCCATTCCTCGATGAAGTGGGCGGTCTCATGCGGTTCCTCGTCGTACTGGCCCATGGCGTTGGGCAGGCCGGCGTTGGGATAGGCGGCGACCAGGGTGTCGGCGACGCGGCTCAGCTCGGCGATGAAGGGTCGCATCAGGTCGGCGCCCAGGGCGCAGTTGAAGCCGACGGCGAACGGCTTGGCGTGGCGTACGCTGTTCCAGAAGGCCTCGGCCGTCTGGCCCGACAAGGTGCGGCCCGAGCGGTCGGTGATGGTGCCGCTGATCCAGATGGGCAGGGCGTCTAGCCCCTCGTCTTCCAGATCCTTGATCGCCTTGATCGCGGCCTTGCAGTTCAGCGTGTCGGTGATGGTTTCGATCAGATAGAGATCGACGCCGCCCTCGTTCAGCGCCTTCACCTGATGGCGATAGGCCTCGTAGACCTGGTCGAAGGTCACGCTGCGGGCGCCGGGGTCGTTCACGTCAGACGACATCGACAGCATCTTGTTCAGCGGGCCGATGGAGCCGGCGGCGAACCGCGGCTTGTGCGGCTCCTTTTCCGTCCAATGGTCGGCGGCGGCGCGGGCCAGTTTGGCGCCTTCCAGATTGATGTCCCACACCGCCTGGGCGTCCAGGGCGTAGTCCTCCTGGGCGATGGTGGTGCCGGAGAAGGTGTTGGTTTCGCTGATGTCGGCGCCGGCGGCGAAATACTGGTCATGCAGGTCGGCGACGACATCGGGACGTGTGATGCAGAGGATGTCGTTGTTCCCCTTCATCTGGTGTTTCTCGTCATAGCCGTTGGCCGCGACGAAGCGGTCGGCGCGGAAGTCGGCCTCGTCCAGCCCGCGACGCTGGATCATGACGCCCCAACTGCCATCGAGGACCAGGATGCGTTCCTTGGCCGCCTGATGCAGGGCGGCGATGCGTTCCGCGCGGGTCATTGGGCTGCCGCCGTCTCGCGCACGCCCAGAACCCGACAGATCGCGTAGACCAGGTCGGCGCGGTTCAGAGTGTAGAAGTGGAAGTCCGAGAAGCCCTCTTCCTGTAGACGCGCGCAGGTCTCGGCGGCGACGGAAGCGGCCAGCAGTTTGCGGGTTTCGGGATCGTCGTCCAGTCCGTCGAAATGCGCCTTCAGCCAGTCGGGAATGCTGGCGCCGCACGCGCCGCACATCCGCTGAAGACCGGCGAAGTTGGACACCGGCATGACCCCGGGGATCAGGGGGATGGTGACGCCCGCAGCCCGCACCCGGTCGCGGAACCGCAGGAAGGCGTCGATGTCGAAGAAGAACTGGCTGACGGCGCGGCTTGCTCCGGCATCGACCTTGGCCTTCAGCACCTCGATGTCATGATCGATGGAGGGGCTTTCGGGATGGCGCTCGGGATAGGCGCCGACCGTGACGTCGAAACCGCCGATGCGGTTGATGGCGGCGGTCAGTTCCGTGGCGTTGGCATAGCCGTCGGCGCGCGGCTGATAGACGCCGCCGATGCCAGCCCCGCCAGGCGGATCGCCACGCAGAGCCACGATGTGATCGACCCCGATCGCCTTGTAGCCTTCGATGACCTCGTCGACCTCGTCACGGCTGGCCTCGACGCAGGTCAGGTGGGCGGCGGGGCGGAGCGAAGTTTCCGTGATGATGCGCTGGACTGTGCGGTGGGTCCGCTCGCGGGTCGAACCGCCGGCGCCGTAGGTGACGGAGACGAAGGCGGGGTTCAGCGGCTCCAGACGGCGGATCGCCTTCCAAAGATTGGCCTCGGCCTCATCGGTCTTGGGTGGAAAGAATTCGAACGAGACGCGCACGTCGTCACGGTTGGACCCGGCGCGGGCTACGGGGCCAAGCGGCGACAGCAGCAGGGCGCGAGCGTCGGCCAAATTGAGGGAGGCGGAGGAGGCCATCAGGCGGTCTTTCTGTCCTGGACGCGGCGTTCCGCCGTCCAGATGGTCACGGTCAGGCCCTCGGCGTCGTGGGGCAGGGCGATGGGGGCCGATGGCGTCAGGCCGCCGTCGACCAGCCAGCCGTTAATCTCGCTGTCAGCGAAGCCCAGGCGGCGATGCTGATGCGCCTCGCGCATATGTTCGAAGTCGTGCGGAGCGAAGTCGATGATGACCAGGCGGCCGCTCGGACTGACCAGGCGGGCGGCCTCGGCGACGGCGGCGGACGGATCGGACAGGTAGTGCAGCACCTGATGCACGATCACCAGATCGGCGCTGGCGGCGGGCAGACGGGTGGCGAAGATATCGCCGTGGCGCAGTTCGACCTGCTCCACACCCGCCTTGGTGACGTTGGTGCGGGCGATGTTCAGCATGTTCTGGCTGAGGTCCAGCCCGACCGACATCTTCGCCTTCTTGCCGAAAAGGGTCAGCATCCGGCCAGAACCCGTACCCAGATCGACGACGCGTTCGAAGGGGCCGGGCCCCACAGCCTTTTCCAGCGCCGCCTCGACGGCGCTTTCGCTGACGTAGAGCGAACGCAGGCGGTCCCACTGAGGCGCGACCTGTTCAAAATAGCTGGCGGCGGCTTCCTCTCGGTCCTTGCGGACCTCGTCCAGACGGCGATGATCGGCCTCGCCGGCGTCTTCGGCCAGGATGTCCAGCACCGTGTCGATCAACCGGCGCGCCTGGGCGTCATGCGACAGGCGGTAATAGACGCGGGCGCCGTCGGGAAAGCGTTCGATCAGACCGGCGTCGGTCATCAGCTTCAGATGGCGTGATACGCGCGGCTGGCTTTGGTCCAGAATGCGCGACATCTCCATGACCGACAGCTCTTCGCCCGCCAGCAGCGACAGAACGCGCAAACGGGTGGGTTCGCCGGCGGCGCGAAGGGCTTCGACAGTCTGATCTGCGGACAAACTCATATGCTCATATAAAGATATCCTTATATGATTTGGCAAGTGAAATCGGTTTCTTGGAAACGCGTCGACGGGAATGGTTCGTGCGTGCGTTAAAGCCCACAGACCCGTCTTGGAGTGATCTTATGCGTAGCCTGTTCATCGCCGCTCTTGCTGTCGCCGCCGCCAGTCCGGCGTTGGCCCAGAGCGACTTTCCCGAGACGCCCATGCCTCAAATGCCTGGGCCTGAAATGTCAGGGCGGCCTATGGGCGGACAGATGCGGCCGCCGGAGCGCGAAAACCTGGCCCAGATGCAGGCGCGCATGACCCAGATGTTCAACCGCCTAGACGCCAATGAAGACGGCGTGGTCGACGCCAGCGAACTGGCCAATGCACGCGGCGGTCGTATGCTGGCGCGCTTCGACGCCGATGCGGACGGGCGCATTACTCGCGAAGAGTTCGACGTGGGCCTCGCCGCCGCCTTCAAGGCGATGGACAAGAACGGCGACGGCGTGGTGACGGCGGACGAGCGGCCGCAGCGTCCCCGCTGAAGTCAGACGACGGGCGTCTTCAGCGGCTCGCCCGCGAAATGCGCCTGCAGATTTTCGATCAGCAGCATCAGCATGCCCTGCACCCCGGCGGTCGTGGCCCCTGCGGTGTGGGGCGTCAGAATGACATTGGGCACGTCGGCCCAGCGCGCTGGGTCCGTCGGCTCCTCGACGAAGACATCCAAGGCGGCCTGACCCAATATCCCTAACTTCAAGGCGGCGATCAGGGCGTCCTCGTCCACGACCTGACCGCGCGATACGTTGACCAGAAGGCCGTCGGGGCCAAGCGCCTCGATGATGTCCGGCGAGATCAGGCCGCGATTGGTCTCGTCCGCCTTGCAGGCGACGACGAGGATGTCGCTGGCCTTGGCGAGCGCCAGCAGGCTGTCGGCGCGTTGCCATTCGGCGTCCTGCGGCCGCGGCCCCCACCAACTGACCGCCATTCGGAAGGCCTCGGCGCGGTCGGCGACGGCCTTGCCGATGTGGCCCAAGCCGACGATGCCCAGCTTCTGGCCCGCGAGCGACGTTGTGATGGTGCGTGTCTCGAAGGTCCAGCCGCCGGCGCGGACCTGACGGTCGCCCGAGGCGATCTGGCGGCGTGCTGCCAGGATCAAGCCCAAGGCGTGATCGGCGACATCCTCGTGATTGACGCCGGGGGCGTGGGTGACGGGCAGGCCGCGCTGGCGGCACCAGTCGATGTCGATTCCGTCATAGCCAGAGGTGAAACAGGCGATCAGGTCGAGATTGGGCAGGCGTTCGATCAGCGCCTTGTCCAGCGGCGCCTCGCCGGCGACGACCATGACGCGGATGTCGTGGGCGGCCTCGATCGGCGGACCTTCCCAGAAGCGATAGACGTCATAGGCGCTCTCCAGAAATCCCGAGAGCGGCGCGAGATGCCGCTGCATGATGAGAACGGCGGGGCGTTGGGTCATGCAGCGGCTCCTCTTGTCGGGTCAGGCGATCAGCGGCCGAACTTCTGGTGCTGGATGCGCTTGGGAATGATGCTGTCGGCGCCCAGGCGACGCATCTTGTCCTGTTCGTAGGCTTCGAAGTTGCCCTCGAACCATTCCACATGGCCGTCGCCCTCGAAGGCGAGGATATGGGTGGCCAGACGGTCAAGGAACCAGCGGTCGTGGGAGATGACCACGGCGCAGCCCGCGAACTCTTCCAGAGCCTCTTCGAGGTTCTGAAGGGTCTCAATGTCCAGGTCGTTGGTCGGTTCGTCGAGCAGGATCAGATTGCCGCCCGAGGCCAGGGTCTTGGCCAGGTGGACGCGGTTGCGCTCACCGCCGGAAAGCTGGCCGACCTTCTTCTGCTGGTCGCCGCCCTTGAAGTTGAAGCTGCCGACATAGGCGCGGGTGTTGATCTCGCGCTTGCCGACCATCATCACGTCTGTGCCGCCCGAGATGGCCTGCCAGATGGTCTCGTCGGGCTTCAGGTCGTCGCGCGACTGATCGACATAGGCCAGTTTGACGGTTTCACCGACCTTGATCGTGCCGCCGTCGGGCTGTTCCTGGCCGGTGATCAGCTTGAACATGGTCGACTTGCCGGCGCCGTTCGGGCCGATGACGCCGACGATGCCGTTGGGCGGCAGTTTGAAGGTCAGGTTGTCGAACAGCGTCTTGTCGCCGTAGGTCTTTTGCAGACCTTCGACTTCCAGAACGACGTTGCCGAGGCGCGGCCCGGGCGGGATTTGGATGTGAGCGTGCGTCTGGGCGCCGCGCATCGATTCCTGTTCCTCGACCATCCGCTCGTAAGCGGCCAGACGCGCCTTGGACTTGGCCTGACGGGCCTTGGCGCCCGAACGCACCCATTCCAGTTCGCGGGTGAGGGCGCGCTGGCGGGCTTCGGATTCCGACTGCTCCTGCACGACGCGCTTGGTCTTGGCTTCCAGCCACGAGGAATAGTTGCCCTCGTGCGGGTGGCCCTTGCCACGATCGAGCTCCAGCGTCCACTTGGTGACGAGGTCCAGGAAATAGCGGTCATGGGTCACCAGGATGACGCAGCCGGGGAAGTTTTCCAGGTGGTGCTGCAGCCAAGCGACGGATTCGGCGTCCAGGTGGTTGGTCGGTTCGTCGAGCAGCAGCATGTCGGGCTTGGACAGCAGCAGGCGGGCCAAGGCCACGCGGCGCTTTTCACCGCCGGATAGGTTGGTGACTTCCCAGTCGTCGGGCGGGCAGCGCAGGGCGCCCATGGCCTGGTCGATGCGGCTGTCGATGTCCCAGACGTCGCCGGCGTCGATCTTCTCCTGAAGGGAGGTCATCTCCTCCATCAGTTCGTCGGTGTAGTTTTCGCCCAGTTCGGCGGCGACTTCGTTGAAGCGGTTGACCCACTGCTTCTCTTCGCACCAGGCCTCGACGTTCTGGCGCACGTTCAGGGCCGGATCGAGCTGGGGCTCCTGTTCCAGATAGCCGCGCTTGATGCCGTCGGCGGCGCGGGCCTCGCCGTTGAACTCGTTGTCCAGGCCGGCCATGATTTTCAGCAGGGTGGACTTACCCGAGCCGTTGACGCCGACGACGCCGATCTTGGCGTCGTTGTAGAAGCTGAGCCAGATGTTCTCGAAGATCTTGCGGCCGCCGGGGAAGGTCTTGGTCAGACCCTGCATCTGGAAAATATATTGCTGCGCCATGAGGTGCGGTGCGCCCTTCGGGTTCGTCTGAATGGGGAGTTGCGCCGGATGTAGCGATCCTGCGCGCGAAGGGCAAATATGGCGGGCAGGCGTCTTCGCCCTCGCGCGATCGCAGCGAAGTCTGGAGGGCTGGGCGGAGCGCCGGGCCTTCGCCCGGAGTGTGATTAGAGACTACCGTTTCGACGAAGGGTA
>NZ_BCWM01000030.1 GCF_001592205.1 Brevundimonas vesicularis NBRC 12165
GGACCGGCCCGAGTGCGATCGAGTATCCCCCTCGACCCTCCGGC
The DNA here is from genome assembly GCF_001592205.1 of Brevundimonas vesicularis NBRC 12165. GTDB lineage: Bacteria > Pseudomonadota > Alphaproteobacteria > Caulobacterales > Caulobacteraceae > Brevundimonas > Brevundimonas vesicularis. Next base: position 45 of record NZ_BCWM01000030.1, read on the forward strand.
GGCGCACCGTGTGTCGCCGTCAGCGCAGGCCGTTTCAGACCCGCTCCCGTTCCATCCGCTCTCGCCGCCGCAAGGTCGCAGGCCAGGCGAGCCCTCCATGCGACGAGACGGATGTATTATGGGCCCGTTTGACCCCGTGGACGGGAGACGAGGGACATAAATCGGCAAGCGATTGAAATCGCAGCGGATGGACCAGCGTCATTGCGATGGCTGAGCATCGTCTCCTCCCCATGAAATGGGGAGGTGGCTCGAAGCGCAGCGGAGAGACGGAGGGGCTCTTCGCGCATCGCAGGCGTCTGTGGGGCGTCAAGACCCCCTCCACCGCGCCGCCTGTCCTCTGGCTCGCCTTCGGCGAGACCCGGGGCGGTCCACGTCCCCACAAGTGGAGAGGAGACGATTGGGTCAGATCAGTCCCGCCAGCGGCGACGACGGGTCGGCATACATCCGCTTGGCCATCCGCCCGGCCAGATAGGCGTCGCGGCCGGCGATGACGGCGTGCTTCATCGCCCGCGCCATGCGGATCGGATCCTTGGCCCCGGCGATGGCGGTGTTCATCAGCACGGCGTCGCAGCCCAGTTCCATCGCCCGTGTCGCGTCCGAGGCCGTGCCGACGCCCGCATCGACCAGCACCGGCACCTTGGCCTGTTCGACGATGAGGCGGACGTTGACCTCGTTCTGGATGCCCAGGCCCGAGCCGATCGGGGCGGCGGCGGGCATGATGGCGGCGGCGCCGGCGTCTTCCAGCCGCTTGGCCATCACGACGTCGTCGGTGCAATAGACCATGACGTCGAACCCGTCCTTGATCAGCAGATCCAGCGCCCGCAGCGTCTCGATCATGTCGGGATACAGGTGGGCGGTGTTGGACAGCACCTCCAGCTTGACCAGGCTCCAGCCGCCGGCCTCGCGCGCCAGCCGCAGGGTCCGCACCGCATCCTCGCCCGTGAAACAGCCGGCGGTGTTGGGCAGGAAGGTAAAGCGATCCGGCTTCACATAATCGACCAGCATCGGCTGGGTCGGGTCGGACAGGTTCACACGGCGCACGGCCACGGTCACGATCTCGGCCCCGGCCGCCTCGGCGGCGGCGGCGTTCTGGGCGTAGTCGGCATATTTGCCGGTGCCCACGATCAGGCGCGAGTTGAAGGTGCGGCCGGCGACGGACCAGGTTTCGTTGGCTGTATCGGTCATGGGTGCTGACCTACGCGCCCTGGCCGCCGAGCGAAAGGTCGCAAGGATCACACCGCGTTGCGAGGGACCACAGAATAGACTAAACTAAGTGGACTAAGTTCAATGGAGACAGGTCATGGAGACGGTCAATATCCATCAGGCAAAGACGCATCTGTCCCGCCTGATCGAAAAGGCAGCGAAGGGCGAACCCTTCATCATCGCCAAGGCCGGCAAGCCGATGGTGAAGGTTACGGCAGTCGATGACACGCCGAAGAGGACGGTTCAGCGCATTGGCTTCATGAAGGGCGAAGGCGTGGTTCCCGATGACATCAAAACGGCGTTCAAGGACGACATCGAAGAGATGTTCTACGGCAAATCGTGAACCTGCTTTTGGACACTCACCTGTTGATCTGGTCTGCCTTCGACACAGGGAGGCTGAGCGATAAGGCCCGTGAACTGATCAACGACGGGGACAATGTTCTTCATTTCAGCGCAATGAGCTTGTGGGAAATCGCCATAAAAACAGCGCGGAATTCCGAGGACTTCTCGGTCGATCCCAAACGGCTCCATTATCTGCTCACCGTGAATGGCTTCGTGGAGGTGATCATGACCAGTGAGCATGGGATCGTCGCGGGGCAACTTCCGTTGCTCCATCGCGATCCTTTTGATCGCGCCTTAATCGCTCAAGCGCGCTGCGAAGACTTGACCTTGTTGACGGCGGACAGCGCCATCAGTCTCTACGAGGGCCCCATCCTCAAGGTCTGATCAACCGCCGCCGACGAACTGGACCAGCTCAATACGATCGCCTGCGGCGACCGGCGTGGCGGCGTGAAGCGACTTGGGCACGATCTCGAGATTGCGTTCGACGGCGACCTTGCGCGGGTCCAGCGACAGTTCCTCGACCAGGGCCAGGATGGTGGCGGCCTGGACCTGACGTGGCTCGCCATTGAGATGGATCTGGTGCACACGCATTCTCTCTGACCTTCGCCTCGCCGACCGTCGCGCGTCAGATAGACGGTGACAGGCCGGTTCGCCAGACTGTGCGCTCAGCCCGCCTCAAACAGGAAGGCGCCGACCGCAACGGCCAAGGCCGCAAAGGTCGCCACCACGGTTCTCAGGATCAGTTTGCCGTCCTGGCGCATCCTCGGCGCTCCCACAGGCCGTCCCGACCAGGGACGATGGCAGCCGGCGCTGCGAAATCCACGCCATCGCACGTAACGTCGGGGAAGGTTCGACGCCGCGAGCGTTTGACCCACGCCCTGCGTCCGCTAAAAGGCCCCTCTTGCGCCGCGCTGCGCCGGATCGATTCTGGAACCATGGCCGAAACGCCCGTCATTCATGTGCTGAACGGCCCCAATCTGAACCTGCTCGGGGTTCGGGAGCCGGACATCTATGGCCGCGACACCCTGGCGGACATCGAGCAGCGCTGCGTCCGGGCGGCCGGCGAGGCGCAGATCGTGTTTCGCCAGACCAACCATGAAGGCGTGCTGGTGGACTGGATCCAGGAGGCGCGCGAGGGCGCCGACGCCCTGATCCTAAATCCGGCGGCCTATGGGCATACGTCGGTGGCGCTGCACGATGCGTTGAAGACGCTGTCGATCCCGGTGATCGAGCTGCACCTGTCCAATCCGGCGGCGCGCGAGGCGTTTCGCCATCACTCCTATGTGTCCTCCGCGGCGACCGGCGTCATCGCCGGCTTCGGCGCGGCGGGCTATGAACTGGCCGTCCAGGCGGCCCTCACCCAGGTTCGGGAACGCGGCTGAGCCCCGTCCCGTTTATCAAAGACCACGAAAGACAAGGCGCAACTCCAATGGCCGATGACAAGAAACACGCCGAAATCGACGCCGCCCTGGTTCGCCAGCTGGCCGAGATCCTGAACGAGACCGATCTGACGGAAGTCGAGGTCGAGCGCGGCGAACTGCGCATCCGCGTGGCGCGCGAAGTCACCGTCAACGCCGCTCCGGTTCAGTACGCCGCCGCCCCCGCCCCGGTCGCCGCTGCGCCCGCCGCCGCTACTGCGCCGGCCGCCATGCCGTCGGACCCCGCCACCATCGTCGCCCGCGCCGGCGAAGAGGTGAAGTCGCCGATGGTCGGCACCGCCTATCTGCAGGCGTCGCCGGAGGCCCCGGCCTTCGTCCAGCCCGGCGACAAGGTCAAGAAGGGCCAGACCCTGCTGATCGTCGAAGCCATGAAGACGATGAACCCGATCCAGGCCCCGCGCGACGGCGTTGTGGCCGAAATCCTGGTCGGCGACGCCCAGCCGGTCGAGTTCGGCGAACCCCTCGTCCTGCTGGAAGCCTAAGCCGTGTTCACCAAGGTCCTGATCGCCAACCGCGGCGAGATCGCGCTGCGCATCCACCGGGCGTGCAAGGAGATGGGCATCTCCACCGTCGCCGTGCACTCCGAAGCCGACCGCGGCGCCATGTGGGTGCGGCTGGCCGATGAGAGCGTCTGCATCGGCCCCGCCTCGGCCGCCAAGTCGTATCTGAACATCCCCTCGATCATCGCGGCGGCGGAAATCACCGGCGCCCAGGCGATCCACCCCGGCTACGGCTTCCTGTCCGAGAACGCCCGCTTCGCCGAGATCGTCGAGGCCCATGGCATGACCTTCATCGGTCCCAAGCCCGAGCATATCCGGGTGATGGGCGACAAGATCAGCGCCAAACAGACGGTCAAGGACGCCGGCATCCCGGTCGTTCCCGGCTCGGATGGCGAGGTCGAAACCGTCGAGGCCGCGATCGAGGCGTCCAAGTCCATCGGCTTCCCCCTGATCGTCAAGGCGGCGGCGGGCGGCGGCGGACGCGGCATGAAGGTCGCCCTGACACCTGATGATCTGGTCGAAGCGGTCCAGACCGCCCAGTCGGAGGCCAAGGCCGCCTTCGGAAACGGCGCCGTCTATATGGAGCGCTACCTCCAGAAGCCGCGCCACATCGAGATCCAGGTCATCGCCGACAGCCACGGCAATGTCGTCCACCTGGGCGAACGCGACTGCTCGCTGCAACGCCGTCACCAGAAGGTGCTGGAAGAGGCCCCCTCGCCCGCCCTGTCGGCCGAAGGTCGCAAGCAGATCGGCGAGACGGTCAACAAGGCCATCGCCGCCATCGGCTATCTGGGCGTCGGCACCATCGAGTTCCTGTGGGAGGACGGCGAGTTCTTCTTCATCGAGATGAACACCCGCCTGCAGGTCGAGCATCCGGTTACGGAAATGATCACCGGCGTCGATCTGGTGCGCGAACAGGTGCGCATCGCCGCCGGTCTGCCGCTGTCGTTCACCCAGGACGATATCGAGTTCAAGGGCCACGCCATCGAGGTGCGGATCAACGCCGAGAACCCGGAGACCTTCACCCCGTCGCCGGGCAAGATCACCGACTTCCACGCCCCAGGCGGCTTGGGCGTGCGCCTGGATAGCGCGATCTACGCTGGCTATTCGATCCCGCCCTATTACGACAGCCTGATCGGCAAGCTGATCGTCCACGGCCGCGACCGCGAGGAGGCCATCGCCCGCCTGAAGCGTTCGCTGAACGAGGTCGTCATCGGCGGCGTCGACACGACCATCCCGCTGTTCCAGAAGCTGCTGGCCGAGCCGGACATCCTGTCGGGCGACTACGACATCCACTGGCTGGAAAAATGGGCGGCCCGTCAGAAGGGCGACGCCTGACCGACCCCGATTTCAGCGCCAGCGGGCCTTTCGGCGGTTTCGGCCCCGAGGACCTGCTGGCCTGTTACGCCCGGGGTGTGTTTCCGATGGCCGAGGCGCGCGATGATCCGCGCGTCTTCATTATCGAGCCGGAACAGCGCGGCGTCATTCCGCTGGACGCCTTCCACATCCCCAGCCGCCTGCGCCGCACCGTGCGGAGCGAGCCGTTCGAGGTGCGGGTCGATACCGCCTTCGAAGCGGTGCTAGATGGATGCGCGGCGGCGCAAGGGCCGGATCGCGAAGACACCTGGATCAACGGCCCGATCCGGCGGCTGTACGCCGCCCTGTTCGCCATGGGCTTCGTCCATTCCATCGAGTGCTGGCGTGATGAACGGCTGGTCGGCGGGCTTTACGGCGTGTCGCTGGGCGGGGCCTTCTTCGGCGAGAGCATGTTCAGCCGCGAGCGGGACGCCTCCAAAGTCGCTCTGGTGCATCTGGTCGCGCGCCTGCGAAAGGGCGGCTGGACCTTGCTGGACGCCCAGTTCCTGACCGACCATCTGAGCCAGTTCGGTGCGGTCGAAACGCCGCAGGCGGCCTATCTGGAGCGGCTTCAGCCCGCGCTCTCGGTCAGGCCGGACCAAGGGGCGTTGCGCGAGCCCCTGACCGGCGCAGAAGCGGTCGCCTTGGCCAGCGCCTAAATTCGATCGACACACATTCTGGTGACGTCATTCCGGGGCGTCCGAAGGACGAGCCCGGAACCCAGGAGAGGCGCACCGGGCGTTGAGTGGGGCGGGCAACGCGCGCGTGGCCCTGGGTTCCGGGTTCTTCGCTCTGCTCAGCCCCGGAATGACGCACTAAGAGGATCTGTCCGGACACGATTTGGGGCCTGTCCCGACAGGTTCGGATTGGTGTCTTCGGCCGGCCTGACGGTCAATGGCGGCATGACACAGACCCCGCCAAAAGCTCCGCCCCGCCCGTCCCTTCTTCGCGAGGTGCGAGAGATCGCCCTGACGCTGATCTTCGCCATCATCCTGGCGCTCGCGATCCGCATCGTCCTGTTCCAGCCCTTCACCATCCCCTCGTCGTCGATGGAGCCAGGGCTGGTGACCGGCGACTATATCGTCGTGTCGAAATATCCCTACGGCTGGAGCAAGGCGTCTCTGCCGTTCAATCCGGCGATGTCACCGGGACGGCTGTTCGGGCGCGAGCCGAGACGCGGCGACGTGGTCGTGTTCCGCCTGCCGCGCGACCCCAGTGAGGCCTGGATCAAGCGCGTCGTCGGCCTGCCGGGCGATACGGTTCAGGTGCGGGGCGGCGTTGTCTTCGTCAATGGCGATCCGGTGCGCCAGACCCGGCTGGATGTCGTCGCCGATCACGATGCGCCGCAGCGACGGGTCCAGCAGGTGCGCGAGACCTTAGCCGACGGACGATCCTACGTTACATACGACGGCGGATCGGACCTGTCGGGCGACGACACGCCTGTGCGCCGGGTGCCGGCCGCCCACTACCTGATGATGGGCGATAACCGCGACAACTCGCTGGACAGCCGCTGGCCGCCCGAGATCGGCGTCGGCCTGCTGCCGGCCGAGAATATCATCGGCCGGGCCGAGATGGTGCTGGCCTCCTGGAAACCGGGCGCCAACCTGTTCAAACCCTGGACGTGGCTGAACCTTCAGTGGGACCGGTTCCTGGTCCGCATCCGCTAACGCGCGCGGTATTCGTCGAAGCTGACGACGCCGTCGTGATTGCGGTCCAGCCGGTCGAAATCGGCGCGGGTGGGCGACGACTGGGCCAGGGAGGGCGCGGCGACGGCGCCCAGCGCCAGGCCTGCGACGGCGGCGGCCAGCAGGGGCCGCCAGCTCAGGCGGGGTTGAGGGCGTGGGGACGAGGCCGCATTCAACTCGGCGTCTATGAAGCGGCGAATGGCGTCGCTGGCCGTCCGGCCCTCGTCACGGCACCGCGCCATGAAGGCGGTCTTTGTCGCGTGGGGCAGTCGGATTTCGACCGTCTCGGTCTTCTTGGGCGGCTTGTTGCGATCCATGGCGCGCCTCCTCGCGGCGTCAAAGCTCAGTTCTTACAGCCGACGACCCATGCGTCATAGTAGGGGCTCTGGACCCCGCTGACGGCGGGTGACGAAGCGAACATCCAACCGCGGAAGATCTGGCGGCCTTCCTGCCGGCCGCGCGCCTGAAGCGAGACGTCCATATAGGCGATGGCGTCTTCGGTCAGTTCGTCCGGTGTCGTGACCTCGCAGGCGCGGGCCGCGAAGATCAGATTCTGGTTGAAGCGCACGGGGCGACCGCCGACCTCGACCTCGAACTTCATCGTCTCGGCGGTGACCTTGTCGATGGCCTGGATGATTGCGAACTTACGACGCTGGCGGCGTGCGGGTGTGGCGGGCTGGTCGATGGCCTTGGTCGCGACGGGCTTCTCGGCCGCGACTTCCTCCTCAGCCTTTTCCTCGACGGCGGCGTCCTCGGCGATGACGACATTGGGCGGCGGCGCCACGGCGACCGGAGAGCGCGGAGCCGGTGCGCCCGCGGGCGGCGTCTCGGTCGGAACCGAGGGCTGGGCCGGGGTGGTGCGCAGAATGTCGCCGATCGGATCCTGAACCGGACGCGCATCGCGAGGCGCGTCCTGAAGCACGCTGGCGGTCACCGCGCCGGCGCTCAGCACAGCCGCGACGGACGCCGCGCCCAACAGGATGCGGCGGATTTTCACTCGGGCGTCCAGGCCTGATAGTCGCCGGTTGCGGCCGGGCGCTTGGCGTCTCCGGCCAGCGAGCCGGGCGGACGCCAGGCCAGGGGCGTGCCGGTCATATTGGGCAGATGTTCTTTCTCCCAGGCACGACGCGGCAGCGGCTGCTCGGTCGGCGGCAGGTCGAAGGTGTAGTGCAGCCAGCCGTGCCAGTCGGGCGTCACCTTGGACGCCTCGGCATAGCCGTCATAGATGACCCAGCGACGCTTGCGGCCGTCGTAGCTGACGTTGTCGCGGCTCTCGTAATAACGATTGCCGTTCTCGTCCTGGCCGACGAAGCGACCGCGCTTGGCGATGGTGAACCGGGTGCCGATCGTGGCGCCCTCCCACCAGCCGAAAATCTTGCTCAACACGTCGTGGAATCCAACCGTAAGGGGTCGCCGGAAAGGGAGGCGGCGTCTGGTTCGGATCATAGAAACCCGCGCCCTCTTCGTCCAGCGTTCAAGCGTCTGGCGGTGAATCGATATCTTGTGGGCAACCCCGCCGAGCGACACCAGATGTATTGGCTAAGCCGCGTGCGCATCCTAGGCTCGCCCGAACCTTTCGGAGAGACGCCGCCATGCGCTTTCAATCCGGCTTCGCCGCTCGCGCTGAACGAGTCGCGATGGAGACCCGCGCCATCGAGCGCCCCTCTGGCGTGCAACAGGTCCTGGCCCCTGCCGGCTGGTCCGACGTCCGGATCGAGGCTTGGCTGGATTGGGTCGAGGCGGAAGGGTTCGCAACACCCCTGTCCGGCGACTGGCTGAACGGCGGCGTCGACGCCTGGGCCGAGCGGCTGGCGGAGACAGGCTTGACCGAGGGCGTGTTCGACCGGGCCGAGGCCGCCGCGTTCGTCGAGGAGCTGTCGGGCGCCTTCAGGCTGGGGCTGGCAGCGCCAGCGGCGTCTGGACCTGCGGCCGTCGGCGTCGTCGATCTGAACGACCCCGGCGCGGCGGCGCGGTTGAAGGCGCACGCCGGACGGCGCGCGGCCGCGCGTCTGGGGGCCCAGGCGGCCGACGCCTTGGCCGAGGCGCTGGCGGGCGTGGCCGATGCGGTGGATCGCTGCGAAGGCCCGCGCGGCGACTGCGGCGACCCTTCGCGCAATCCGGCCCTGGGCCGGGCGGCGGCGCTGGCGCGGCGGTGCGGCGCCAGCGACGCCGACATCCTGAGAGCCATCGACGGCGAACGACCCGCAATGGCGTTGGAGCCGATGGTCGAAGGCGCGCCTCTGGTCGCCCTGGCGGACCGGACGCAGATCGCGGCCGGCGCGCCCGAGGCCCTGCTGGCGGGCGAGGCGGCGCTAGACGGCGGGCTGATTGTCGCCTTCGACCCGCGCGATGCGGAGACCGCTACGGCCCAGACCGCGCGGGCTTTGATCGACCTAGGCGCCGTCCTGGCGCTCGACGGAGACATGGCGACCGATCTGGCGGATCTGACCCGCCTGCTGACTGTGGCGCTGGACCTACAGTCTTCGCAGCCCGGTCCCATCGCGCTGGGACTGGACGGCCTGCTGGACGCGCTGGCGGCCAGCGACGACCGCATGGATCAGGCGCAGACGCTCGCGGGCCTGGTCGCCGCGACGGCGGGCCAGACCTCCGCCGAACTGGCGAGCCTGCGCGGCCCCTGCCTCGATTGGGAAGACCCGGAGACGCCGCGTCGCCATTCGGCCATCGGCCTGTTCGTCGAGGATGCGGAGGCGCGGCTGCGGCTGGGCCTGGGCCGCGTCGCAGCGATCGATGTGTTCCAGACGGCCGACGGCGAGATCGGTCGCCGGCTGCACCCCGCGCTTGCCTCGGCCATCTCTGCCGCCGGCGGCGATGTCGAGGCGGCGGAACGGTGGACGTTCGGGCGCCGCACCCTGGTCGAGGCGCCGGGCATCGACCACACAGCCTTGCGCGCTCTGGGTTTCACCGACATCGAACTGGCCGCCATCGAGACCGCTCTGGGCTGGGCCGAGGATTTCGACACGGTCTTCGCCGCCCCCGTCCTGGACCCCGGCTTTATCCGCGACGTCCTGGGCGTGGAAGACGGCGATGGTCTGCTGCTGACCCTGCTGGGCGTGTCGGAAGAGGCGGAGACGGCGGCGGCGCGCTGGGTCTTCGGTCATGGCGATCTGCGCGACTGGCCTGAGGCGCCGGCCTCCGTCGCCGCCCTGCTGGCCGATCCGGCGGCGGCGGCGGCCGATCTGCGGCGCGCCGTCGAATCGTTCAGCGACATGCCGGACATCGCGATCGAACCAATGGACTGGCGCACGACCTCCACCCAGGCCGCGCGACTGCTGAGCCAGGGTGCGCTGGACGGCCGCCGCGTCCTTCGTCTGTCCCGCGCCGCGCCGCCAGCGGGACCGCTGCTGTCCCTGCCGTCGCTCGACACCGCCCGCCCCGAGCTTGGCCGCCCAGAGCCTGTCCGCGAAGCGCCTCGCTCGGCTCCGACGGAACGGGTCGTCGAACGCGTCGTCGAGCGCGAACGCGCGCGCCGCAAACTGCCCGACCGGCGAAAGGGCTATATCCAGAAGGCCGCCGTCGGGGGCCATAAGGTTTATATCCACACCGGCGAGTACGAAGACGGCGAGCTGGGGGAGATCTTCATCGACATGCACAAGGAAGGCGCCGCCTTCCGCAGCCTGATGAATAACTTCGCCATCGCCATCTCGATCGGCCTGCAATACGGCGTGCCGCTGGACGAGTTCGTGGACGCCTTCGTCTTCACCCGGTTCGAGCCGGCCGGGCGCGTCACCGGCAACGACTCCATCAAGTCGGCGACCTCGATCCTGGACTACATCTTCCGCGAACTGGGCGTCTCCTATCTGGACCGGCACGAACTCGCCAACGCCGAGACGGAAGCGCAGAACCCCGACGATCTGGGCGACGGAAAGCCCGACGCCCATACAGCCGTGCCCGCCGCCCGTTTCATCTCCAAGGGATTCGCGCGCGGTTCCGCGCCTGACAATCTGGTCGTCCTGCCCTTCGGCAAGAAGGGCGAGCCGGAAGCCCGCGCCGCCACCAACAGCGAGGCCGTCGCCTGCCCCGCCTGCGGCGATTTCAGCCTACAGCAACGGGGCGCGGCCTGGGTGTGCGACACCTGCGGGGCGGCCCCGGCGCTTCAGGGCGGCGATCAGGGCTAGGTTAAGAGTTATGGCCTAGGGTTTGCTGACAGACGATCGAACGTCGGAGCCCGGTCCATGAAACGCACACTTTCCCTCGGCCTGATCGCCGCCTTGCTGGCCGTCGCTGCGCCTGCGATGGCCCAGAACGCGGGTCAGATCGCCAGCGTGCGGCGCGGCGCCTCCTGCGCCGGTTGCAATCTTTTTCAGGGCGACTTTTCGGGGCTGGAGGCGCGGGGCCTGAACCTGGCTGGCTCACGCCTGCGTCAGGCGGACCTGAGCCTCAGCGTCATGAACCGCACGCGATTTTCCAACACCGACATGCGTGACGTCGAAGCCTATGGCGGCGTTTTCTCGGGATCCAACTTCTCGCGCGCCAACCTGACCAACGCCAGCTTCGTCGGCGCCTACCTGGAGGGCGCAAGCTTCGCCGGCGCGACCCTGTCGGGGACCAATCTGTCGGGCGCCCAGCTGGCGCGGGCCACCGGCCTGACCCAGGCCCAACTGAACCGGGCGTGCGGCGACGGCTCCACCGTCCTGCCTCGGGGCTTGCGCATTCCGGCCTGCTGAGCGGCGCCGACCTTGCCTCGATTTCATGAAGTTACCTCGATTTAAGTAGGTGCGGCGGGGGTTTCGAGGCATTCAGAGTGCGTGAAACAGATCGCTGAACATATCCGGGTCCGCCCCACATTGGCCCTGCTGACGCTGGGACTGGCGCTCGCCGCCTTCCCAGCCTTCGCCGGGGTCGAGATGTCGATGCAGGACCGCGACGTGGCCCGTTCGGTGTCGCTGGGCGGATCGTGCAATCGCTGCGAACTGTCCGGCCGCAATCTGTCGGGCGCCACTTTCACCGGCGCCAGCTTCATGAACGCCACCCTGGTCGGCGCCAACCTGCGCGGCGCCGAGATGATGGGCTCCAACTTCACCGGCAGTGATTTCAGCCGCGCCAACATGGGCGGGGTCGAGATCGTCGGCGCCAACTTCACCTCCGCCAACTTCACAGGGGCGCAGATCAACGGCGCCGAGGCGCAAGGATCGTCCTTCGTTCGCGCCAACCTGACCCGCGCCAACCTTTCGGGCAGCGAGATGCACGGCGTCAACTTCACCGGCGCCACCCTGGCCGGAACCAACTTCTCCAACTCGGAACTGTTCGGCGCCACACTGGCCAATGTCCGGGCGTCGGGCGCCAACTTCGCCAGCGCCGAGGTCACAGCCTCGAACCTTTCGGGCGGCGATTTCTCCAACGCGGACTTTTCGAACGCCAGCCTGGATGGGGCGCGGTTGACCGGCGGCAGCTTCTCGCGCGCCGACTTCTCCAATGCCTCGCTGCGTCGGACCGACATTCGCGGCGCCGATCTGTCTGGCGCGCGAGGCCTGACGCAGGACCAGATCAGCGAGGCCTGCGGCGACGGCTCGACCCGCCTGCCCGGCCGCCTTTCGCCCCAGGCCTGCCGCAGCAGTTCTATTCGCATCGTCCGCGCAGCGCCCACGCCGCCGGTCCCGCCTCGCGTGCGAAACCTGGTCAACGCCGAAAACTAAGCCGTCCGCCTCGGACTCGTCCTTCGGGAATGCCCCGCATTTCAGGTCGGACCGCGCTACGGAGCCCAGAGGCCCTAGCCTGCGGCGCAACCCTATCAAACTGGGGTCTCCTACGAGCGCCTCTGGCGATCTGCGGATAGCCCCCCACAGCAAAACGGCCCCCGGATTGCTCCGGGGGCCGTTCTGTTACGCTACTGTGTCTTTCGGCCTATGCGCGCCTCGCGGAGGCGCGCGACTTAAGGCCGGG
>NZ_BCWM01000031.1 GCF_001592205.1 Brevundimonas vesicularis NBRC 12165
AAAAACCCGTCGGCGATTCGATTGGAGCGCGGAACCTAGTTAAACCAACCGATGAAAGCAAGAAGTTTTTCACTTCTTTCTTCCGTGGGACCTTGGAGATTGTCATCCCCGCCGCCCCGCCGGCCGGCCCGTTTCCGAGCGAGGCGGCTCTATACGGAGAGGCTGATTTGTCAGCAAGCGGATTCTGACAGTCCAGGGGAAGTTTCTCGCAAAACCGGAATCGGCAAACGGCGGGCGCCCCTCTCACCCCGCAATATAGGTCCGCAAGCTCTCGGCCTCATGGACGTGTTCGGCGATCTGGCATTTCACCACGTCGCCGATGGAGATGACGCCGACCAGACGATCCGCCTGCATGACCGGCAGGTGCCGGATGCGCCGATCAGTCATTCGGGTCATCAAGGCCGACATCTCCTCGGCCGGCTCGGCATAGATCACCTTGGCCGTCATATAGTCGGCGACCGGACAGTGCAGCGCATCGGCGCCATCGGCCGCCAACGCCTTGACCACATCGCGTTCGGAAAACACCCCGACCACCTGATCGCCGTCACAGACGACCAGCGCCCCGACCCGCTTCTGCTCCAGTTCTGCGCACGCCTGCGTCACCGTCAGATCCGGCGCGATGGAGAAGACGGCGTTTCCCTTGGTCTTGAGGATTTCGGCGACGAACATCGCGGTCCCCTTTCTCTAATAAGAGACGACCGCAGGGCCGGAATGGCGACAGGGCCGCTCAGAGAGCGATGATTGCTCACCCCCCGTCTGGAATCAACGCGCCTCACGCATGAAGCGCGGCCCCGCTTCCGAACATCCGCCCCAAGGGACCGATGGCCAAAAAGCCAACGACGAAGCCGACCGCGTGGGCCTCCCAGGCGATCCTGGCCCCTTCGGCGCCGGGCAGGCCGCCGATCATTCCGGTCACGGCGTTGACCGCCATCCAGGTGATGGCTGCGCCGATCACGCGGCGATCGCCCATCGGCAGCACCCTGCCCTGTCCACCCAGCAGTCGCGTTGCGGCGCCGATCAGGCCGAAGACGGCGCCGGACGCGCCGACCATCGGCTCGCTGGATCCCCAGTGGATCAGTCCATAGCCCAACGACGCCAACACGCCGCACACCAGATAGAAAAGCAGAAAGACCGTCGGACCAACCTTGGTCCCGAACAGCCGCGCCACCGGCGTCCCGAACACCAGCGCCGCCACCGCATTCATGATGGCGTGGGTCCAGCCGCCGTGCAGCAGCATGGCCGTCAGCAGCCCGCCCCACCGCCCCTGCTCCAGATCAATGGGCGCGAACGCCATGCTCATGCCCATATCGGGCAGGTCGCGCTGGAAGAAAAAGAGCGTCGGCATCGATGCCGCGATCAGCAGCACGACCAGCGGCACGTTGAACATCGGCTCTCGCGCCGGGCGGCTGTTCGGCGGATCGAATCGACCGGATGCGTCTGACATGACGCCACAAATGCTCAGTGACCTGCGTCACATCAAGCGCTTCTTAATAACCTTAATGCAGGTTGGGGTGCGGATCACGCTCGTGGTCCGGCGTTCGTTTGTGCGCGAGGAACCCCGGAATGCCCGCCAAGAGGCTGTTTGTATCCACCGCCGTCATGGCCTTCGCCGCTGCTGCAAGCGTGCCGGCGATCGCGCAGTCGACGGGTTCGGGCGGCGCTGCGCGCTTCCAGCAGGGCTATGGCGGCGCGCGAACGGCCGCCAATACGGCCGCGACCGGCTATACCCGCGACGCCAACGGCAATCGTCTGATCGTCAACGGCATCATCCAGTCCGGCGCTTCATCCTATTCCAGCCAGTCCGGCGGCGCGGCCTCGGCCTATGCCGGCGCAGGCGCGTCCAGCAACGGCGGCACGACCATCGGCGGCTCTACCGCCATAGGCAATCAGCTGAACGTGGTGGTCCAGGGCAGCCGCAACACCGTCATCGTCAACTCGACCCAGACCAACACCGGCGCCATCAACGCCGGTACGGCCCTGAACGGGAATATCAACCTGCCATGAGCCGCCGTCATCTCATCAAGGGGTCCGCCGCCGTCTCGGCCGTCGCCCTTCTGCTCGCCGGCTGCGTCAGCCCGGTCGCGGGTCCGTCGGGACAGTATGCGACGCCGATCGGCAATGCGCCGGTGACCGCAAACCCCACGCCCTATTCCGCCGCGCTGTATTGCCTGGCCGACTACGCGCGTCGCTACAACCTGCCCTCGCCGCGCATGGCCGTGGGCCGTATCAGCGACTACACCGGCACAGTGTCGTCCGACGGCGGCCGCCAGATCACCGGCGGCGCCTCCCTGATGGCCAACTCGGCGCTGGCCAAGGCCGGCGCCCGCATCGTCGAACGCTACGACACCTCGGTGTCCGAGCTTGAGCTGCGCTACGCCAACAACAAGCTGATCGGCGACCAGGCCCCCGACGCCAAGGGCCCCGAGGACACCCAGTACCGCCGCATCCTGGCAGGCCAGGTGCCGGGCTCTGACTTCTATGTCGTCGGCGGCATCACCGAGGTGAATTACAACATCCGCTCCGGCGGCTTCGACATCGCCGGCGGCGAGGTCGACAGCAACCGCCCCGGCTCGGGCATCGTCAATCACCGCGTCTATGTGATGAATATCGCCATGGATCTGCGCCTGGTCCAGACGACCACGCTCGAGGTCGTCGATGTCGTCTCCTATCAAAAGCAGATCATCGGGCGCGAAATCTCGGCCGGCGTGTTCGACTTCCTGAACGGCAACGTCTTCGACATCTCGGCCGGCACGGGCGGGATGGAGCCGACGCAGCTGGCCGTCCGCGCCCTGGTCGAACGGGCCACGGTCGAGTTCATGGCCAACCTCTATGGCGCGCCCGGCCCCGAAATCTGCCTGAACCCCGCCAACGATCCGCTCGGCGATTCCACGGTCGGTCCGACCGGCGGCTATTATCCGGCCTATCCCACTCAGGACACCAACAATGGCCAGACCCGCGCCGATCCGTCTCGTTGGCATGATGGCCGCGACGGCGACGTTCGCCGCACTCGCCACTGAGGCGAGCGCCCAGCAAACGCCGACCTGCGATCCGCAAGCCGGCGAAACCTGCTCCAGCACCCAGACGCAGACTGGCGATGTCACCGGCCAGGTCGATCTCAATGTGTCTGTGGACCAGCTTACGGTCAGTACTAGCGCCCAGGGCAATGCGCTCTCGGGTGGGGTTACGGGGACGTCGGCCAGCCTAGTGTCGCGCCAGTCGATGACCGGAGCCACTGTGGCCCCCAGCACCGTTATCGTGAACGGAGAGGCCGACGGCCAACTCAGCGTCGATACGACCGCGCGCGGCAACTATCTCGGCGTCACCACCGATCGCGCGACCTTCGCCGTGGACGCCAGCCAGTCCGCGACCGGCGACCGGGTCGAGGCCGGAACCTATGTCCAGGCGCCGAACGGCCGCGTTTTGCAGGGTGGTTTCGCGACCAGCACCGCCGTCGCCAACGCCGTCGCCCTGGGCGGCCCCTCCTCGTCCCTGACCGGCGTCATCGACCAGAGGGCCCAGACCACCGTCTTCGCCGAGACCGTCGCCGACGTTCAATACATCCCCGCGCCTGCGACCTTCTCGTCCCAGGCCGTCGCCAATGCGGTCCAGACCAATACGACCGGCGCCTCGCACCAGGATCTGGCCATCCGCCAGTCCAACGCCGCCTCGACGACCGAGGCGCGCACCGACGTCTATGTCGACAACGGCTGGGACCTGACGGTCGGCGCCAACGCCGGGGCCAATCAGGCGATCACCGCCAACGCCGGCGGCTCCATGCTGATCCAGACGGACCAAGCCAACGCCGGCCGCGTCCGCGCCGACGCCCGCGTCCAGACCAACCTCCAGGGCCAGACGGTTCTGGCGGCCCGCAGCGTCGCCAACGAGACCGTCGCCGGCAACAACGACATCTATCTGAAGCTGGACAACACCCAGTTGAACACCGGCGGGGTCGAGGCCAACGCGACCTATGTCGGCGTCAACGGCTATGACGCCTATGTCGGCTCCGACGCCGTCGGCAATGCGGTGACGGGCTATGCCTGTTCCCAGTGCGGCGGAGACGTCAACGTCAACAACAACCAGACCAACAGCGGCAATGTCACCGCGACCACCAACGCCACGGTCTCGTCCGGACGCACCGCCGTGATCGGCGCCAACGCCGTCGGCAACAGCGCCAGCTTCTACATCAGCCGCCCCGGCGGCTGATCCGAACATGACAAGTCGGTAAGGTTCGCCAGCCCCGCTTGTGGCGAAGGCAAGCACACTTTACACATCCGGCATCGCGCCATCGGGGGTTGCGGTTTCGGAGTGATACTATGCGTTCTGCGCGTCATCTACTGCTTGTCGCCGTCTCGGGACTGGCCCTGACCACCGGGGCGTTCGCCGCCCCTGCTCTCGCCCAGACCACGCCGCCCGCTGCGGCCGCCGCCGGTCAGGTCGCGCCGTCCGCCCCCTGGGCCCAGGCCGCCAGCGACATTCCCGCCGATCCGGCCGTCCGTTACGGCCTGCTGCCCAACGGCATGCGCTACGCCCTGCTGCACAATGCGACGCCTCCGGGTCAGGCCTCATTCCGTCTGCGCATCGACGCCGGCTCGCTGATGGAGCGCGACGATCAGAAGGGTCTGGCTCACTTCATGGAGCACATGGCCTTCAACGGCACCAAGGACGTGCCGAAAAACGAGATGCTGCGCATTCTGGAGCGCCTGGGCCTGGCCTTCGGCGCCGACACCAACGCCTTCACCAGCTTCGACCAGACCGCCTATATGCTGGAACTGCCCAACACCAAGGACGAGACGGTCGATCCCAGCCTGCACATCCTGCGTGAGATGATGTCGGCGGCCCTGATGGCGCCGGACGCCATCGATTCCGAGCGCGGCGTCATCGTCGGCGAGGAACGCACCCGCGACACGCCCCAACTGCGCGTGCTGAAGACCCAGCTCGGCCTTCTGGCCCCCGGCCAGCGTCTGTCGGAACGCCTGCCGATCGGCGACCTCGACATCATCCGCACCGCGCCGCGCCAGCGCTTCGTCGACTTCTACGACGCCTACTATCGCCCCTCGCGCGCCACCTTCATCGCCGTGGGCGACTTCGACGTGGATGCGATGGAGGCCAAGGTCCGCGAGGCCTTCGGCGATTGGAAGCCGACCGCCGCCGATGGTCCCGAGCCCGACCTGGGAACCGTCGCCCCGCGTCAACCGCAGACCAGCATCCTGGTCGAGCCGGGCATCCAGTCCTCGATCCAGATCAACTGGATCAAGGCCCCGGACCTCAGCCCCGACACGGCCGCCGAACGCGCCGCCGACGTCCGTCGCGGCCTGGGTCTGGCCGTGCTGAACCGTCGCCTGGGCGAGATCGCTCGCGCCGACAACCCGCCCTTCATCGGCGCCGGCGCCGGCTATCAGTCGCTGTTCGACAGCCTGGACGCCGGCACCCTGTCGGTCGCCTTCAATCCCGGCGGCTGGCAGCGTGCGCTGGAAAGCGTCGAGCAGGAAAGCCGTCGTCTGGCGGAATACGGCGTCAGCGACGCCGAGCTTCAGCGCGAAATCGTCAACACTCGCACCGCGCTTCAGAACGCTGTCGCCTCGGCCGCGACCCGTTCGACTCCGGCCTTGGCGACCGGCCTTCTGGGCACCGTCAACGACGACCAAGTGTTCAGCTCGCCCCAGACCAATCTCGATCTGTTCAACAAGGCCGTCGAAGGCCTGACCGTCGATCAGGTCAATCAGGCGACCAAAGCGGTCTTCGAAGGCCAGGGCCCGCTGCTGCTTTTCAGCTCGCCCGTGCCGGTCGAGGGCGGCGAGGCCGCCGTCACCGCTGCGCTGGAAGCCTCACGCAACACTCCGGTGCAGGCCCGCGCCGCCGAGGCCGAACTGAAATGGCCCTATGACAACTTCGGCGCCCCGGCGGTCCCCGCCGCCCGTTCGGAACTCGCAGATCTGGGCGCGACCCTGGTTCGCTTCCCGAACGGGACTTTGCTGAACATCAAGAAGACCGACTTCCGCGCCGATCAGATTCTGGTCAGCGCCCGCACCGGCCTTGGCGAGCTGGGCCTGCCTGCCGACACCCTGTCGCCCTTGTCGATGGCCAGCACCGTCCTGGCCCCCGGCGGTCTGGGCAAGCTCAGCCTGGACGAAATGAACCGCGTCCTAAGCGGCCGCACCTACAGCGCCGCGGTCAATCAGGCCGGCGACGCCTATATCTTCGCCGGCGCCACCAAGCCCGCCGATCTCCAGCTGGAGCTTCAGGTCCTGGCCGCCTACCTGACCGATCCGGGCCTGCGCGGCGCCTCGTTCGAGCAGACCAAGGCCATGTTCCCGCAGATCCTGGCTCAGTTGAGCGCCACGCCGCGCGGCGTCTTCCAACGCGACGCCTCGGGCCTGCTGGCCAGCGGCGACGCGCGTGAGACGACCCCGACCGCCGAACAGATTGCTGCGATCCAGATCGACGACATCCGCTCGGGCGTTCGCTCAGCCCTGGCCCAAGGCCCGGTCGAGATCACCGTCGTCGGCGATGTTGATATCGACGCGGTCATCGCCGCCGTCGGCTCGACCTTCGGCGCCCTGCCCTCGCGCGGTCAAGCGCCCACACCGCCCGCCGGCTCGACGGTGCGCAAGTTCCCGGCCCCGACCACCACGCCGGTCCAGCTGTATCACACCGGACCCGCCGAACAGGCGCTGGGCTTCGTCGCCTGGCCGACCACCGATCAGGTCGAAGATCGCAAGACCGCGCGTCAGCTGTCGATCCTGTCGGACGTGCTTCAGCTGCGCCTGAACGATGAAATCCGCGAGAAGCAAGGCCTGGCCTATTCGCCCAGCGCCGGCTCGACCGCCTCGGACACCTATCCGGGCTACGGCTTCATCTCGGTGACCGCGGAAACCCCGCCGGCCGCCCTGCCCAAGCTGTTCGAGACGGTCGACGCCATCGCCGCCGACCTGCGCGACAATCCGATCAGCGAGGACGAACTGAACCGCGCCCGTCGCCCGGCGGTCGAGCGCATCCGTCGCAGCATGGCCGACAACGGTTATTGGCTGACCCAGCTGTCGCAGGCCCAGAGCGATCCGGCGACGCTGGACCAGACCCGCAACCAGATCGCCACCCTGGAAGCCGTCACCGCCGCCGACCTTCAGGCCCTGGCTCGCCAGTATCTGCAGTCCGACAGCGCCTGGCGCGCCACCGTCACCGCTCAATCGGCGGCCCAGTAACGCATACGAAAAAGGCCCCGGTTCTCGCGAACCGGGGCCAGTCGTCAGGATCGTCGACGGAGAGCCGACGGTCGCCTTATCTCATGTCTCGCCTGATCGGCGGCTGAACGGGCGTGTTTAGGTCCGGTTCAGAAGACCCGGCCGCCGACGCCGCCGTCCAGGGTGATCACCCCGGTCAGCACGGTCGCGCTCTCGACCTGTTCCTCGCGGTATTCGGTGTATTCCTCTTCGCGGTACATCGTCAGGATCTTGATCCCGGCGCCGTAGCGACGCAGCAGCGAACGCTCGTTGCAATCCCGCTCGGGCTTCTCGGGCCGGCATTCCAGCTTGCCGCCCGTCCCGTACCACAGCGCCTCATGCTTGCGGCAGGTCAGGGTCGTGCCGTGATCGAAGCTGACGTCGCCGTTGTAGTCGGCGATGGTCGCCTGCAGCCATGTGCCCGACAGGCAGCGATACAGCTCGCCCTCGAACCCTTCGGCGATCTCGCGGTCCGGCCGCACTTGTGAGGCGGGGTGCGGCACCTGGCGGTCGTCGATGCAGACGGCCTGGATGACGACCCGCTTCATCATGCTGCGGAAGGCGCTGTAGGGGGTACGCACGGTCTGGGCGATCACGCCCTCGACGGCCAGGCCCTGGATGGTGGTCGGATAGGGTTGATCGACGCTGACATAGGCCGCGCCGCCGCCTCCGCCGAAGCTGTTCGAGAACCCGCCGGCCCGCGCGTTGACGTAGGAGCGCGCGCCCGCGTTGGCGTTGGCGCCGGCGCCCGCGTTCGCATTGGCGCTCGCGCCAAGGTTCACGTTCACATTGACGTTGGTGTTGATGTTGCCGTTCCAGTTTCCACCGCCGCCAGGACCGCAGTTTCCACCGCCGTTGCAGGGCGGCGGCTCAGGCGGAGGCGGAGGCTCGCACGAGGTGCAGGGCGGCGGCTGACAGCCGGACGTGCATTGCGCCAGCGCGGCTCCGGCGCCCGCCGAGACGGCGAGACCGGCCGCCAGGCCCAGCATCCATTTCGTGATCCGCAGCCGCATCGGCGGGAACTCCCAAGCGAATATCGTGTCGGCCGAACAAGATTCCGGCCGATCCTCCCGTCACAAAACCGCAAAAGCCTTTCGTTTCCGTTGATGAGGCCTGCGCTTCGGGATGGCGCAATGCCGCATCCGTCTGCTAGACCGCCCGCACAATGACCGTCCGCGTCTCCATTCGCCTGATTTCGATTAGCCGCCCGGCGTAGCGCTCCTGGGCCTGATGGCCCCGTGCACGCCGGGAACGAAAGCCCTCAAGCAGCGCGAAGCGCGATAGGGCGAAGAGAACAGCGACCTAATTTTCAAGACGCCGAGACGACCCATGGCCGACGCCCCCGAAAACAGCTCTGAATCCAGCGCCCGCGACTATCGCGACACTGTCTTCCTGCCCGAGACGCCCTTCCCCATGCGCGGCGGCCTGCCCCAGAAGGAGCCGGTCATCCTGGAACAGTGGGGCGACCTCTACGGGACCCTGCGCGCCGAGCGTCAGAGGCAGAACGCCCCGCTCTATGTCCTTCACGACGGCCCGCCCTACGCCAACGGCGATATCCACATCGGCCATGCGCTGAACAAGACGCTGAAGGACTTCGTGGTCCGCAGCCGGTTCCTCTTGGGCTACGATGTCGATTACGTCCCCGGCTGGGACTGCCACGGCCTGCCGATCGAGTGGAAGATCGAGGAACAGTTCCGCGCCAAGGGCCGCCGCAAGGACGAGGTGTCCAAGGACGAGTTCCGCGCCGCCTGCCGCGACTACGCCGGCAAATACATCGACCTGCAACGCGACCAGTTCCACCGGCTGGGCATCGTCGGCGACTTCGCCAACCGCTACGCCACGATGGACTTCACCTCCGAGGCGGCCATCGTCGCCGAGTTCCACAAGTTCAAGAACTCGGGTCAGCTCTATCGCGGCTCCAAGCCCGTCATGTGGTCGCCGGTCGAGCGCACCGCTTTGGCCGACGCCGAGATCGAGTATCACGACCACGTCAGTCCGACGATCTGGGTCAAGTTCCCGGTCACGGGCGTGTCGGACGACCATCCCGACGACCTGCTGGCCTTCCGCTCCAGCACGCCCTCTATCGTCATCTGGACCACCACGCCCTGGACCATCCCGGCCAACCGCGCCATCTCCTACGGCCCCGAGATCGCCTATGGCCTGTATGAGGTCACGGCCATGGAGGAAGGCCTGGAGTTCGCGCCCTGGGCCAAGCCGGGCGACCGCCTGATCCTGGCCGACAAGCTGGCCGAGGAGGTGTTCAAGGCCGCCAAGATCGCCGCTTGGACCCGTGTCTACGACATCAATCCTTCGGGCCTAGAGACCGCCCACCCGCTGGCCGCGCTCGACAGCGGCTACGGCTTCTCCGTGCCCCTGCTCGCCGGCGATCACGTCACCGACGACGCCGGCACCGGCTTCGTCCACACCGCGCCCGGCCACGGCGCTGACGACTTCGAGGTCTGGAAGGCCCACGGCCATCACGAGGTGCCCGACACCGTCGATCCGGACGGCGCCTACTACCCCGGCGTCCCCCTGTTCGCGGGCCTGAAGGTGCTGGAGACCGAGGGCAAGAAGACCGGCAAGTTCGGCCCCGCCAACGGCGCCGTGATGGAGAAGCTGATCGAGGCCGGCAATCTGTTGGCGCGCGGGCGGCTGGAGCATTCCTATCCGCACAGCTGGCGCTCCAAGGCGCCGATCATCTTCCGCAACACCCCCCAGTGGTTCATCCGCATGGACACTCCGCTGGAAGGGGGGCCGCTGAAGAGCGGCGACACCCTGCGAGAGACGGCGCTGAACGCCATCGACGCCACCGCCTTCCATCCCGTCGCTGGCAAGAACCGCATCCGCTCGATGGTCGAGGGCCGTCCCGACTGGCTGGTCAGCCGCCAGCGCGCCTGGGGCACGCCTCTGGCCATGTTCATCGACAAACAGACGGGCCAGCCCCTGCATGACCCCGAGGTTGACGCCCGCATCGTCGCGGCTGTCGCCGAACACGGCGCCGACATCTGGTTCACCGCGCCCGACAGCGATTTCCTGGGCGCCCACGACCCGGCCCGCTACGAAAAGGTCGAGGACATCCTGGACGTCTGGTTCGACTCCGGTTCGACCCACGCCTTTACGCTCGACCCGCGCCTGCCGGAAAACGGCTACACCGGCGACCGTCCCGCCCACTGGCCCGCCGACCTCTATCTGGAAGGCTCCGACCAGCACCGCGGCTGGTTCCAGTCGTCCCTGCTGGAAGGCTGCGGCACCCGTGGCCGCGCCCCGTTCAAGGCGGTCCTGACCCACGGCTTCACCCTCGACGAGAAGGGGGAGAAGATGTCCAAGTCCAAGGGCAATACGACCGACCCCCTGACCATCATCAAGGAGTCGGGCGCTGACATCCTGCGCTTGTGGGTCGCCTTGGTCGACTATTCGGACGACCAGCGGATCGGCAAACAGATCCTGCAGACCACGGTCGACGCCTATCGCAAGCTTCGCAACACCGTCCGCTATCTGCTGGGCGCCCTGGCCGATTTCGACGAGGCCGAACGCCTGCCGCTGGACCAGATGCCGCCGCTTGAGAAGTTCGTCCTGCACCGCCTGCACGAGTTGGACGCTCAGGTCCGTGCGGCTTACGGCGAATACCGCTTCCAGGACGTCGTCCGTCCGGTGCTGGAGTTCTGCGCCGGCGACCTGTCGGCCCTGTATTTCGACATCCGCAAGGACGCCCTGTACTGCGACCGCCCCGACAGCCTGCGCCGTCGCGCCGCCCGCACGGTGATGGACGAAGTCTTCATGCGCCTCACCGCCTGGCTGGCCCCGCTGACGCCCTTCACGATGGAAGAGGCCTGGACCACGCGCTTCCCCGCCGCCGGCTCCAACTGCGCCCGGGTGATCCCCGACACCCCGGCGGTATGGCGCAACCCGGCCGAGGCCGAGCGTTGGGCCAAAATTAAGCGGGTCGTCCTCGGTGTCACTTGGGCTGCTGAGCGCGCACGGGACAAAAAAGAAATCGGTAACATCCTAGATGCACAGGTTTGGGTGTCTGCTCACCCAGATTTAGTGGCTGCGTTTGATGTCGAAGGCATCTCACGGGATGAATTCGCGGCCGAAGTCTTCCGAAGCAGCCTTGCTCACTTGGAACCGCGAATGCCCGCCGATGTGCTGGAAACGCCTCAGTTGGGCTTCCCCTCGTCACAAGCTTACTATCTCGCCGGTCCCGGTCCCTATGGGGCTCAAGAAACGGTCATTGAGGCGCTGGACTTGCCCAAATGCGCCCGCTCCTGGCGCCGCGTCCCCGACGTCGGCTCCGACCCCGCCTACCCCGACCTCTCAGCCCGCGACGCCGACGCGGTTCGGTACTGGGACCAGACGCACGCCTGATCGCACCAAAGTCTCCTCCCCGCTCTGCGGGGAGGGGGACCGCGAAGCGGTGGAGGGGCTCTTGACGCCGCTTAAGCGCCGGGATGCGCTGAAGAGCCCCTCCGTCTCTCCGCTGCGCTTCGAGCCACCTCCCCATGAATGGGGAGGAGACGATGCTCAGCCATCGCAATGCCGCTGGTTCATCCGCAGCGATTTCAACCGCTTGCCGATTTATGTCCCCCGTCTCCCATCCACGGGGTCAAACGGCCCCATAATACGCCCGTCTCGTCGCATGGAGGGCTCGCCTGGCCTGCGACCTTGCGGCGGCGGGAGCGGAGGGAACGGGGGCGATGGTGAGACT
>NZ_BCWM01000032.1 GCF_001592205.1 Brevundimonas vesicularis NBRC 12165
ACTTCGACTGCCGACCAAGGCAGCGAACGACCTGGGTTTGACGGGCGCCTCGGACGAACGCGAAGCTGGGAAAAGCGCCGGCGCATGACCCGCAGACGCTGCTTCAGTGCAGGATCATCGATGCCGACCAAGTTCTCCAAGATAGAAAACGCGAAGCGGCAGGCGAGCTGCCATTGCCGGAGATTTTGGTCGGCCTGTCGGGCTAGGAGACTGCTCGATAAGACCTGTTCGATCGCCGTGAAATCTGGCGCTAGTAACGCGGCGTCCAAATCGACGCTGGGGACCATAGAAGCTGCTTGCAGGTACAGACTATTTGCGGCGCTGGCGTAAAAATAACGAGTTGGCGGAGCGAGATGGCCGTCAGTATCGAGGTAAGCCGAGATGATCGGCGCAGAATGGGCCCGTGAGGGTCTCGGGAAGATTGGGATGCATCGACAGAAGACAGGCGGGGAAGGATCAGGCGTGTCCCGTAAGTTAGACCTTGAATCAAGCAAAAAGCGGTGGATGCGGACCGCTCAAAGCCCCGCTGCTGCGCGTTTTGATAGCTGCGCCGCGGGGCTTTGCGCTCTAGCGTAAGCATACCTTGCAACACCTCCGAACTTGGGTTTGCTTCACATAATATATCTTAGGCGATAAAGCGAACGCGTTGCTCAGGGTCGTAAACGGCTCTCTTGAGCTTGGCGTTGAATGGTCACTGGCGTGTCCGCCGGTTTGAGCTGCCGTGTCAGACCGACGCCCTTGAGCCAGAGCTTCAGCGCCTCCCAATGGATCGCCGCGACCACCTTGAACGTCATCAGCGGGATCGCTGCTGTCGCGGCAGCGATGTTGCGATCCTCTAGGCATTCCCGCTTGGCCGCCATAGCGGCGGTGATCAGCACGCCTTCGGCATCTAACCCGTCGATGGTCATGTCGAGCCGATTGCCCGGCGTATGGCCACGGAACTGGTAATCCATCTCCATGCCCATGAATGGCGACACATAGAGCGCCTTGGCCGCGCCCTGACGAATGACGCCTGCGGCCTGATCTTCGATCGGGATCGGAATGACATAGGCGTGGCGGATGCCGAAGGTGCTGGTCACCTCGTACACCATGGCGGCCAACCGTCCGTCGGGCCAATGGCAATAGTAGATGCTGATCGGGTTGAAAACGTATCCGAGGACGCGTGGCATGGTTAACAGGCGGACAGTTCCGCCCTTTAAGTCGATGCCGGCTTGAGCCATCCACGCATCCACCTGAGGACGCAGCGCGCCAGAACCGTCTCCGTGATCCTTGTCGTGGAAAGACAAGAGATTGAACCGATTGCGTGAGAACAGGCGCAGGCGCGCGTCCACATCATCGATTTCCGACAGGTTGAGCAGGAGCCAGAAGACGCGATAGTTCAGCTTATGGATCTTGGGGCGAAGGCGTCGGTGCATGACCCGGCCGCGATAAAGGGCCGAGTTGAGTGTCACGCGGCACGTTCCAGTTGCGCGCCCATAGGCGTCGTCAAATGAATGCGCCCGCTTTCGTTCGCGACGGACCAAGGGCGACGCACGCCGCCGAGTTGTTCGGCGACGGCGAGGCCGGATTGCAGGCCATCCTCGTGGAAGCCCGCGCCGAAGTGGGCCCCGCAGAACCAGACGCCCCCCTGCCCTTGCAGGCTCCACAACTGCTTTTGAGCCTGTATGGCGGCGGGATCGAAGATGGGATGCTCGTAGAGTTCGCTACGCAAAATCGTGTCGGCGCGCGGCGGACGCGGCGGATTAAGCGTGACGAACAGGTCGTCGCCCGGCAGGCCTTGCAGTCGGTTCATCCAATAGGTGACGCAGAGGCCGTCATCTGCTCCGATGTAGTTCCAGCTGGCCCAGGCGCGACGGCGATGCGGCATCAGCCCGGCGTCGGTATGCAGGACGGTCAGATTTCGGCTGTACCGGAAAGCGCCGAGCAGCGCCTTCTCCCGCGCCGTCGGTTCGGCCAGCATCGCCAGAGCCTGGTCGGCATGGGACCCGATCACGACCTGGTCGTAGCGCTCGACGCCGCCCTGGCTGTCGTGAACGAAGACGCCCTGGTCGCTGCGCCGCACGGAAGTGACGCCGTGGTCCAGCCGAATGTCCTGGATGGCACGAGCGAGATGTTCGACATAGACGCGGCTGCCACCCTCGACGGTGCGCCACAGCGGCCGCCCTACCAGTTTCAGCAGGCCGTGATTACCGCAGAAACGGATGAAGGACTCGGCCGGATAGTCCATCAGCGTGTGCGCCGGCGATGACCAGATCGCGGCGGCCATAGGCAACAGGTGATCGTCGCGGAACGCCTCGCTGAACCCCTCCCGCTTTAGATAGTCGCCGAGCGTCAGCGAGGAATCGGACATCGCAGCCAAATCCTTTGGCGCGTCGCGATAAAAGCGCAGGATTTCGCTCAGCATCGACCAGAAACGAGGACGCAGGGCGTTGCGACGCTGAGCAAACAAGCCTGGCGCGGCATATTCGAACTGTCCGTCATCCAGTGAGACAGCGAACGACATATCCGTCGCGCGTGTCGGGATCCTCAAATGCTCGAACAGGGCGATCAGATTGGGATAGGTCGCGTCATTGAAGCAGATGAAGCCAGTGTCGACCGCAATGTCGCCGGAAGGCACGCTGGCCATCACCGTATTCGAATGCCCGCCCAGGCGGTCGCCCTTTTCGTAAAGCGTCACGTCATGGCGTTTCGACAGAAGCCAGGCCGAAGACAGCGCGGCGACGCCAGATCCGACCACAGCGATCTTTTGACGTTCGGCAGAGGGCGTCGCGGACGACAGAGGCATGAAAACTCCGAAAGATACGCCGCAGCGCAATCGCTAGGGCATGAACGGATTACGGGTCGCCGTCATGTTCGGATCGCGATTGATCCAGACATTTCCGCTGAGCGTATTAGTGTTCATGCATGCCGAGCCGTTATCCTTCGCATCAACGCCATATCGGTCAAACCGCGTGAAGGCGCTCGACAGCTTGCCTGATCCGCTGCTGCACGATCGGCTGATCGAACAGATCGCCCTGAGGCGCGATCGTGACGCCTTCGCTGCGCTCTTCGCCTATTTCGCACCGCGGCTGAAGGCCTGGCTGATCAAGTCGGGCGCGACGCCCGGAGCGGCGGAAGACTTCGCGCAGGACGCCATGCTGACCGTGTGGCGCAAGGCCGATCTGTTTGATTCGTCCAAGGCGCGCGCCGCCACGTGGATTTTCACCATCGCTCGCAACCGTCGGCTTGACATGCTACGCCGTGACGCGCGTCCCCTGCCGACGCCCGAAATCGAGCTGGCGGGGGACGACGTCCGCCGGCCCGATGAACTGCTGTCGATGTCGCAAGACGCGGACCGCGTGCGCGACGCTCTGGCGCGGCTCAGCGCCGACCATGTCGAGGTTCTGCGTCTGGCCTTCTTCATGGACAACTCTCATTCCGAGATCGCCAAACATCTCGGCCTGCCGCTCGGCACCGTCAAATCCCGTATTCGTAACGCCATGACCAAGCTTCGTCTGATCCTCGCGCCGTCCGAGGAGGCTGCGCGATGAAACCTCAGCGCAATCCCTCCGAGGAACGTTTGCTGGCCTATGCGGCCGGCACGCTCAGTCCGCCCGAGGCTGTGGTGATGGCGGCGCATCTGGCGATGCGGCCGGCCAATGACGCCTGGGTGCGCGACCTGCAATCCGTCGGCGGCGAGTTCTTGAACGAGACGCTCCCCTCCCCTTTGTCGAATGATGCGCTCGCCTTGGCGATGGCGCGGATTGAGACGGATACGGGCAAAGCCAACCACAGCGCGCCGTTGAACGACATGCCCGAACTGCCCGAGCCGTTGCGACGCTATGCGCTGGGTCCATGGCGCTGGGTCGGGCCCGGCATGCGCGTGCGCGACGTCCATGCGCCGCGAGATGGGGATTGCCGTGTCATTCTTCTGAAGATCGAATCGGGTCGTGAGACGCCAAAACACACGCATGGTGGCGTCGAGCTGACTTGCGTCATCTCCGGCGCCTATGCGACCGAAACCGAGCGGTTCGATGTGGGGGATTTCGAAGAGGCGGATCCGGAGGTGCTGCACCAACCCCGTGTGGTGTCAGACGAGCCGTGCCTGTGCGTCGTCGCGCTTGACGGTCAGATTCAACTGGATGGATGGGTCGGCAAGCTGATCCAGCCCTTCGTTCGCCTGTGACCGCTCTCGCGGCCATTTGGGGTGTCACCGCCCTATTTCTCGTTGTCGTCATGTCTGCGGCCTGGCTGGTTCAGAAACGAACCGGCCAGGGCGGTTGGGCGGACGCCTTCTGGTCGCTTGGACTGGGAGCGGCTGGCGTCGGCGTCGCACTCTTCCCGATCGACGGCGCCGCTCCGTCATTGCGCCAGTATCTTGCAGCGCTTCTGATCGGCCTATGGGGCTTGCGGCTAGGGTCCCACATCGCTGTTCGCGCCGCCCACGAGGAGCGCGAAGACGCTCGCTACGCGCGTCTACGAAAGGACTGGGGCGCCGGTTTTCAGGTCAAGATGTTCGGCTTCCTTATGTTGCAAGCCGGAGCCGCCGCCTTCTTGGCGCTCAGCGTGATGGCGGCGGCACGCAACCCGGCGCCCGGCCTGACGCTTCAGGATGCCGTAGCGACACTGATCTTTGTCGGAGCCCTGGTTGGAGAAGCCGTTTCGGATCGCCAGCTGGCGGCCTTCAAACGCAACCCGGCCAACAAGGGTGGAATCTGCGATGTCGGTCTGTGGGCCTGGTCACGCCACCCGAACTACTTTTTCGAATGGGTGAGCTGGTGCGCTTGGCCTGTGTTCGCCATCGATCTGAGCGGTGCATGGCCTTGGGGTTGGCTAGCTCTGACCGGACCAGCCTATATGTACTGGCTTCTGACCCAGGTGTCCGGCGTGCCCTTGCTGGAAGAGCATATGCGACAGTCGCGACCCAAGGCGTTCGAGGCCTATGCCGCCCGCACCAGCGCCTTCTTCCCTCGTCCTTCCCGTCGTTAGGCGATTTCAGTCCCTCGGGCTTTCCCCAGATGCGTGTCTCCGCGTTCTCGGGCCATCTCCATCTGCCTGTGACGCTCGGCATATCGCTGCCGCTGGACCTCGTCGCGGGCGTTGTGACAGCGCTCACAGCTTACGCCTTCGATATAGTGCGGCGAAGCACGACCGGCCTCATCCACAGGCAGACGACATCCCCGGCATAAGGTGTGGGGACCTTGGCTTAGGCCGTGCCCGACCGAGACGCGTTCGTCAAAGACGAAACACTCTCCACGCCACAGGCTCTGGTCCTCATCCACCGTCTCAAGATAGCGAAGGATGCCGCCTTCCAGATGGTGGACGTTCTCAACACCCTCGGCTTTCAGGAAGGCGGTCGACTTTTCACAGCGAATGCCGCCGGTGCAGTACATGGCCACGCGCTTGGCGCCGGTCTGCTCAATCAGGGCGCGACCTTCGCTCCGGAACCAGTCGGGAAAATCACGGAAGCTGCGGGTATTGGGTTGGACGGCCCGTTCGAACGCGCCGATCTCGCCCTCGTAGTCGTTTCGCGTATCGATCACCAAGGTCTCGGGATCGGCGATCAAGGCATTCCAGCCCGTGGGCGCAACGTAGACGCCCGCCTGGGTCGCAGGGTCCAGATCCGGCTGTCCCATGGTGACGATCTCGCGTTTGACGCGCACCTTCATCCGGTGGAACGGCAGGGCGTCTGTCCAGGCGTATTTGAGTTCGAGCGTCTCGAATCCTGGCATGGCGTGGATCGTGGACAGCACCGCTGCGATGGCCGCCTCGGATCCTGCTATGGTGCCGTTCAGACCCTCCGGCGCGACGAGCAGGGTCCCCCTCACCTGCACAGCGTCGCAGACCGTTTGAAGCGTCTTGCGTACGGCTTCGGGGTTGGCCACCGGCGCGAACCGGTAAAGTGCGGCGACACGGACGGCTTGATCGGACGAGGTCAGATGTTCAGTCATGGATCAGCCCCTCGAAGCCGCCGGAGATGGCGCGCCCAGCAGGACTCGAACCTGCAACATCCCACTTAGAAGGCGGCCTGAATATCAATAAAAACAAGGCGCAACGTGTAAAACCGCGCAACATCCGCCCTATATAGCTCAATCAGTTACGATCTAGCTGTAAAAAATTCCAAGGGGACTCGACCTCCGCTGGCACTTGGTGCCGCTGTGCAAAAGTCCATTTTAGGCAGCCACGTCAATCTCGGAAATCGACCCAAAGCGGACTCCCGTCTTCAGTTGGTCATGCTGCTCGGCTTAATCTGCCAAGTCCTCGCGCACGAAGCGGCGCGCTCGCCACTCCCATGGCGGCTGAAAATCCCCTACCCATAAGCCAGCCCCGGAACGTTGCGCGATAGCTTGCGCCTCTGCAAAGGCGCCGGAGCTATATCGGGGATAGTCTATCGCGTGCCCTTCCAGGATGAGATCGTGCTGAAGGGATCGAAGTTGCCAAGGGTGTGTGGTCCCATTCATGGATCGAGCACAGAAGGCAACTACTGTTCCGTCGTCACCGACATCAGTCCAAGGTTGGCAACGGATGGTCCGGCCCTTCAGTAAGCCAGCAAGGTACACCTTCGCCTTTTCACCGCAACGGTAGGGTCCAGACGGGGCGGTGCAGCTTTGGTCGAGCTCCGGAGCGTCGATGCCCCATCGACGTAAGCGGTGCCCGTCAACTTCGATCGTGTCGCCGTCAATGGCTATAGCGCTGCCAATGATGGAAGGAGGATCGGGTGGAAATGCGATCAAGGGCTCACCTCCAGTTTCGGCAAAAAGCCAAATTATTCTAGCCGTGATAAGCTTGCCAGTGTGCACTTAATGGCCGCTCCCCACCCCTATCGGAAGTCCGCAACGTTGGCTCCTGACAAAGGCAACCGATGTCCGCTTTCGGGAAGTGAGCCAACTTCGCAAATCGACCCTTTGCGGACATTCAGAGTAGGTGCGACCGTTCGAGCATGAGAGTGATTTCGATATTGGCGGCCTCGGCCATTTGTAGCTCCTGCTCGACTGCGTTCTCGCAGGCCGACCAAAGTGCAACTCTATCGTCCCAAGCCTGTGAACTGCGGACCTCAGCGCGCGACCATGTCGGGGAGGTGATCGCCTTCAGAGGCCGCTATTCGTCGGACGGGCGAGAGAGAGCTCGGATCGACATCATGGAGTGTTCACACCGCTACGGCGTCCACCGTTTCGCAGACGGGCTGGAGAAGGTGATGGATCCAGACGCGCTGATAGGGTTTTACCCAGCACGATCCGTCGAGGCACTATTCACAGCGAGGATCGAACTAGTGCCACCCAATACGATGGCATATCAAGACGACGATGGGGTGCGGCTCGCGCTTCTAACAGCGACCGACGTGGAAGCGGTGCCAGAGTAACTCTTAGATCTGGGGTGTCCGCTTCCCACCCC
>NZ_BCWM01000033.1 GCF_001592205.1 Brevundimonas vesicularis NBRC 12165
GGGTGCGGGAGTAGGATTTGAACCTACGACCTTCAGGTTATGAGCCTGACGAGCTACCGGGCTGCTCCATCCCGCGGCAAACGGTAGTGTATCGTGAAGGAAGAACGGTTCGAGAAGGACCGCGATTGCGGTTTTTGTTCATCATCGGCTGTCCGCCTGGTAGACCCGGCGGCGACCTACTCTCCCGCGCCTTGAGACGAAGTACCATTGGCTCTGGAGGGCTTAACGACCGAGTTCGGAATGGGATCGGGTGGGGAACCTCCGACATAGCCACCAGGTCAACCAGGGGGACAGCGGATGATGAGAAGACATTGTCTGAGATTGCTCTGGTCAAGGAGCAATCATCGAATGAGTTTTGCTGAGAAACGATCAAACCGATCGGATTATTAGTACCAGTAAGCTTCATGGGTCGCCCCACTTCCACACCTGGCCTATCAACGTGGTAGTCTTCCACGATCCTCAGCGAAGCCTTGTTTTGAGGTTAGTTTCCCGCTTAGATGCTTTCAGCGGTTATCTATTCCATACTTAGCTACCCTGCTGCACAGCTGGCGCCATGACAGGTACACCAGAGGTATGTCCATCCCGGTCCTCTCGTACTAGGGACAGATCCTCTCAAGCTTCGAACACCCACGGCAGATAGGGACCAAACTGTCTCACGACGTTCTGAACCCAGCTCACGTACCACTTTAAATGGCGAACAGCCATACCCTTGGGACCTGCTCCAGCCCCAGGATGTGATGAGCCGACATCGAGGTGCCAAACTTTGCCGTCGATATGGACTCTTGGGCAAAATCAGCCTGTTATCCCTAGAGTACCTTTTATCCGTTGAGCGATGGCCCTTCCACTCGGGACCACCGGATCACTATGGCCGACTTTCGTCTCTGCTCGACTTGTCAGTCTCGCAGTCAGGCGGGCTTATGCCATTGCACTCGACGACCGATTTCCGACCGGTCTGAGCCCACCATCGCGCGCCTCCGTTACACTTTAGGAGGCGACCGCCCCAGTCAAACTACCCACCACGCCATGTCCCGGGACCGGATAACGGCCCTCGGTTAGACGTCAACGACAGTAAGGGTGGTATTTCAAGGACGACTCCACCAGAGCTGGCGCCCCGGTTTCATAGTCTCCCACCTATCCTACACATACGGTCGCTAACGCCAAGGCGAAGCTATAGTAAAGGTTCATAGGGTCTTTCCGTCTGACCGCGGGAACCCCGCATCTTCACGGGGAATTCAATTTCACTGAGCCTATGCTGGAGACAGTGGGGAAGTCGTTACGCCATTCGTGCAGGTCGGAACTTACCCGACAAGGAATTTCGCTACCTTAGGACCGTTATAGTTACGGCCGCCGTTTACCTGGGCTTCAGTTCGACGCTTTCACATCTCCCTTTAACCTTCAGGCACCGGGCAGGCGTCAGACCCTATACGTCGCATTGCTGCTTCGCAGAGCCCTGTGTTTTTGCTAAACAGTCGCTACCCCCTGGCTTGTGCCACTCAGTCCTGCTTGCGCAAGGTGAGTCACGCTTATTCCGAAGTTACGCGTGCAATTTGCCGAGTTCCTTCAGCATAGTTCTCTCAAACGCCTTGGTATGCTCTACCTGACCACCTGTGTCGGTTTCGGGTACGGTCTCTGCTGGAGTTATTTCCTGGGACAACGCCCCCGCACACACAATCCAATAAGTGGGTACGAGTTAAGCCATCCGTCACTTCCAGCTGGTGCAGGAATATTTACCTGCTTCCCATCGACTACGCTTTTCAGCCTCGCCTTAGGGGCCGACTAACCCTGCGCAGATTAGCTTTACGCAGGAACCCTTGGTCTTTCGGCGAGAGTGTCTCTCACACTCTTATCGTTACTCATGTCAGCATTCTCACTTCCGATACCTCCAGCCAGGCTCACGCCTGACCTTCACCGGCCTACGGAACGCTCCGCTACCGCTTGCAGTAAACTGCAAACCCATATCTTCGGCGCACGGCTTGAGCCCCGTTACATTTTCCGCGCAGGATCGCTTGATCAGTGAGCTGTTACGCTTTCTTTAAAGGATGGCTGCTTCTAAGCCAACCTCCTGATTGTCAAAGCAATCCCACATCGTTTCCCACTTAGCCGTGACTTGGGGGCCTTAGATGATGGTTAGGGTTGTTTCCCTTTTCACGACGGACGTTAGCACCCGCCGTGTGTCTGCCCGATAGTTCTCTTGGGTATTCGGAGTTTGGTTAGTATTGGTACCGCTCGCGCAGCCCGCAACCATCCAGTGCTCTACCCCCCAAGGAATTCGTCGGACGCTCTACCTAAATAGATTTCGCGGAGAACCAGCTATGTCCAGGTTTGATTGGCCTTTCACCCCTATCCACAAGTCATCCCAGAATTTTTCAACATTCACGGGTTCGGTCCTCCAGTTGGTGTTACCCAACCTTCAACCTGCTCATGGATAGATCACCTGGTTTCGGGTCGTCATACGTCGAACTTAGCGCCCTATTCAGACTCGCTTTCGCTGCGCCTACACCTAACGGCTTAAGCTTGCTCGACACATGAAGTCGCTGACCCATTATACAAAAGGTACGCCGTCACCGCGCTTGGCGGCTCCGACTGCTTGTAGGCTTCCGATTTCAGGATCTGTTTCACTCCCCTTGTCGGGGTGCTTTTCACCTTTCCCTCACGGTACTTGTTCACTATCGGTCGTAGAGGAGTACTTAGGCTTGGAGGGTGGTCCCCCCATGTTCAGACAGGATTTCACGTGTCCCGCCCTACTCGAGTCTCTTGCTGTTTGATGACTACGGGGCTTTCACCCACTATGGCCGACCTTTCCAGATCGTTCGTCTTTATTTCACAAGAGCACTGGCCTGGTCCCGGTTCGCTCGCCACTACTACGGGAGTCTCGGTTGATGTCCTTTCCTCCGGGTACTGAGATGTTTCAGTTCCCCGGGTTCGCTTAATGAAGCCTATGTATTCAGCTCATTATACCTTTCAACAATCCGCCAATCGCTGCTTCCGAAGAAACAGAGTTGGAAGACTGTAAAGGTGGGTTTCCCCATTCGGAAATAACCGGATCAAAGGGTGCTAGCGCCTCCCCGGTTCTTATCGCAGCTTGCCACGTCCTTCATCGCCTCTCTACGCCAAGGCATCCGTCAGAAGCCCTTCAACGTTTGATCGTTTCTCAGCAAAACTCATGCTTGGTTTATTCCGCCCGACTGGAAAGATGCCGGGGGACCAAGCCTGATTTTTGTCAGACAATGTCTTCTTCTCGAACAGAGACCTCAAAGCTCAGGGGAGCCGGTCACGTTCTTCCTTTACGATATCAATGCCAGCCGACGAGCGCCGACGGGCAATTCTTGATGCGATCACAAGATCCTGGTGGAGCCAGACGGAGTCGAACCGACGACATCCTGCTTGCAAAGCAGGCGCTCTACCAACTGAGCTATGGCCCCATTCCATCAGGAATAGTGCGAAGCCCAGGAGAGCTGTCGGCGATGCCGTCTTGAGGCTGAGAACCCCCAGCGAACCAGAAGTCCTGGTAGGCCCGGGCAGACTCGAACTGCCGACCTTACGCTTATCAGGCGTACGCTCTAACCACCTGAGCTACGGGCCTATGGCAGCGACAGCCGGGTCATAAACACCCAGGCTCGCGATCGCGTCACCAACTCAACGACCCGTATGGTCGAGGCGTCGATGACGAAAGTGGAAAGAGAAACGGAGACGGCGGCGTTCCGCCGTTTGTGCCTAGCGCTATCGCATTGCTGCTTGAGCGCATCAGCTATTGGAGCCTCAATAGACAGTCTCGTGAGAGACGGCCTGGAGAAGCATCCTTAGAAAGGAGGTGATCCAGCCGCAGGTTCCCCTACGGCTACCTTGTTACGACTTCACCCCAGTCGCTGACCCTACCGTGGTCGCCTGCCTCCTTGCGGTCAGCGCAGCGCCTTCGGGTAGAACCAACTCCCATGGTGTGACGGGCGGTGTGTACAAGGCCCGGGAACGTATTCACCGCGGCATGCTGATCCGCGATTACTAGCGATTCCAACTTCATGCCCTCGAGTTGCAGAGGACAATCCGAACTGAGACGACTTTTAAGGATTAACCCTCTGTAGTCGCCATTGTAGCACGTGTGTAGCCCACCCTGTAAGGGCCATGAGGACTTGACGTCATCCCCACCTTCCTCCGGCTTAGCACCGGCAGTCCCATTAGAGTTCCCAACTAAATGATGGCAACTAATGGCGAGGGTTGCGCTCGTTGCGGGACTTAACCCAACATCTCACGACACGAGCTGACGACAGCCATGCAGCACCTGTGTCCTAGTCCCCGAAGGGAAAGCCAGATCTCTCTGGCGGTCCAGGCATGTCAAAAGGTGGTAAGGTTCTGCGCGTTGCTTCGAATTAAACCACATGCTCCACCGCTTGTGCGGGCCCCCGTCAATTCCTTTGAGTTTTAATCTTGCGACCGTACTCCCCAGGCGGATTGCTTAATGCGTTAGCTGCGTCACCGAAATGCATGCATCCCGACAACTAGCAATCATCGTTTACGGCGTGGACTACCAGGGTATCTAATCCTGTTTGCTCCCCACGCTTTCGAGCCTCAGCGTCAGTAATGAGCCAGTGTGTCGCCTTCGCCACTGGTGTTCTTCCGAATATCTACGAATTTCACCTCTACACTCGGAGTTCCACACACCTCTCTCATACTCAAGACACCCAGTATCAAAGGCAATTCCGAGGTTGAGCCCCGGGATTTCACCCCTGACTTAAATGTCCGCCTACGCTCCCTTTACGCCCAGTAATTCCGAGCAACGCTAGCCCCCTTCGTATTACCGCGGCTGCTGGCACGAAGTTAGCCGGGGCTTCTTCTCCGGGTACCGTCATTATCGTCCCCGGTGAAAGAATTTTACAATCCTAAGACCTTCATCATTCACGCGGCATGGCTGCGTCAGGCTTTCGCCCATTGCGCAAGATTCCCCACTGCTGCCTCCCGTAGGAGTTTGGGCCGTGTCTCAGTCCCAATGTGGCTGATCATCCTCTCAGACCAGCTACTGATCGTCGCCTTGGTGAGCCTTTACCTCACCAACTAGCTAATCAGACGCGGGCCGCTCTAAAGGCGATAAATCTTTCCCCCGAAGGGCACATTCGGTATTAGCACAAGTTTCCCTGAGTTATTCCGAACCTAAAGGCACGTTCCCACGTGTTACTCACCCGTCCGCCACTAACTCCGAAGAGTTCGTTCGACTTGCATGTGTTAGGCCTGCCGCCAGCGTTCGCTCTGAGCCAGGATCAAACTCTCAGGTTGAGTTGACTTCTGACCTAAGCTTGAAGACCACCGAAGCGGTCTTGGCATTAGTTCTACGTATTTTATTGACGAGTTCCCACGTCATCGATCCGAAGACCGACGCATGGTATCTTTTCAAAAAGACCGCAGATAGTCAGTGTCGTATGATGACCTTCTAGGGTCATCGCAAGAACACCGCCGCCTGCGTTTCTCTTTCCAAATCAACAATGTCAAAGACCTGGAACCTCCGAAGAGGCCCGACCGTTTAGCGCCGTGTCGTCGGCGGAGGCGGCGATTTAGAGAACCGCAAACCCCGTGTCAACCGCTCTTTTCAGAGATCTTTCGGAGAGAAGAGCGAACCCTTCAGACCGCAAGAAACCACCGGAGGAAAGCGAGGCTTACCTCT
>NZ_BCWM01000034.1 GCF_001592205.1 Brevundimonas vesicularis NBRC 12165
CCTTCCGCGCGGAGCGTCCATCCTTCGTCGAAACGGTAACACTACAAATCAACTCCGGGCGAAGGCCCGGCGCTCCGCCCAGCCCTCCAGACTTCGCTGCGACCGCGCGAAGCCGATAACCCGTGTCCGGAGACCCGCATGGCCCGCCCCAAACCTCGCCGTCCCAAACCCGGTCGCGGCCTACCACCGCCCTACAGACAGACGCCCAAGGAAGAGGCCGAGGATGACCGTCTTCGCGCCCTGCTGGAACTCGAATACATCCGGCTGGACGCCATCTTGGTTGAGAAGCAGGCCGAAGCCGCCGAACGGGCGCGCATCAGAGCGATGAATGGTCATCCGCCCGCTGAGCCGGTCGCGCTTCGCCCCGCCGAATTTCGGGTCGGAGATGTCTTCGCTAGTCGTCCAGCAGGGCCTGCAGCAGCGGATGCGCCAGGACCGGCGCAGCCAAACGCACCACGGCCTGGGGATCTTCTAGACGCACGGCCGCCGTCGCGTCGGCGACGATGAAGTCGGCGTGGGTGCGCGACGGTTCGGTCAGGCGCTCGTGACCCGGACGCACCGTCGCCAGATATTGCGCCACGACCGAATCCGCCGACCGTCCCCGCTCGGCTTGGTCGCGCAGCAGCCGGCGGATGAAGCGGATGTCGGCCGGCGTGTCCACGAAGACGCGAATGTCGAACAGGGCGGTCAGGTCGGGGGTGCACAGAACATGCGTGCCCTCGACGATCACCACCTCGGCCGCCGGGATCGGCTCGCCGCCCGGCTCGCGGCCGTGATGGATGAAGGAATAGACCGGCGCCGTCACCGCGCGCCCGGCCTTTAATGCCTTCAGGTCCGCGATCATCAGGTCGTGATCGCGCGCCGTCACATCGTCAAAGTCGAAGGTCGCGGCGTCGAAGCCGGGCAGGGAGGCTGCGTCCTTATAATAGCTGTCCTCGCGCACCAGCACGGCCGACCCTTCCGGCAGGGCCGAGACCAACGCCTCCGCTAGGGTGCTTTTGCCGGAGCCGGAGCCCCCCGTGATCGCGATCAATATGGTCATGGGCGGCCTTCTAGAGCGGTCGCGCCGCCAACGCCACGGGGGACGATCCGCCGCGCCGTGGCTGACGCTACGTCACGTTGCTTATCGCCGATCACCGATGTTAGCGTCGGCTCAAGCGTCGCATCAAAGCAGACGCATCCAAGGGACAAGGATACGACATGCTGGGCTTGATGCAGGACTGGCCGCTGACGGTCGACAAGATCATCGACCACGCCAAAAACTGGCATGGCGAGCGCGAAGTGGTGACGCGCTCGGTCGAAGGGCCCATCGTTCGCACGACCTACGCCCAGATCCACGACCGGGCCAAACGCGTGTCCAGCGCACTGAAGGACTGGGGCATCCAGCCGGGTGACCGCGTCGCCACCCTGGCCTGGAACACCGCCAACCATATCGAGGCCTGGTATGGCATCATGGGCATCGGCGGGGTGTGCCATACCCTGAACCCGCGCCTGTTCCCCGAACAGCTCGTCTACATCATCAATCACGCCGAAGACCGGATCATCTTCGTCGACCTGACCTTCGTGCCGCTGCTGGAAGCGATCCTGCCGCATATCCCCAAGGTCGAGCGCGTCGTCATTATGACCGACGCCGCCCACATGCCGCAGACGAAGCTGCCCAAGGCCGTCGCCTATGAGGACGCGATCGCCGGTCAGTCGACCGACGTCGTCTGGGGCGACTTCGACGAACAGACGGCCTGCGGCCTCTGCTACACCTCCGGCACCACGGGCAATCCGAAGGGGGTGCTGTATTCGCACCGCTCCAACTTCCTGCACACCTTCATGGGTCTTCAGGCCACGGTGATGGGCGCCACGCCCAAGGAAGTGATCCTGCCGGTCGTGCCGATGTTCCACGCCAACGCCTGGGGCATCGCCTTCGCCGGTCCCGCCGCCGGCACCAAGCTGGTGATGCCGGGCGCCAAGATGGACGGTCAGTCGATCTATGAGCTGATCGAACAGGAGGGCGTCACCTTCTCGGCCGCCGTGCCGACCGTCTGGCAGGGTCTGTTCGCCCACATGAAACAGAACGGTCTGGGCTTCTCGACCCTGAAGCGCGTGCTGATCGGCGGCTCGGCCTGTCCCGAAAGCCTGATCCGCGGCTTCCAGGACGATTTCGGCGTCGAGGTGACCCACGCCTGGGGCATGACCGAGACCTCGCCCATCGGCACGATCGCCAACCTGCCGCCCGAAATCCTGAAGCTCTCCTACGACGAGCAGATGAAATACCGCCTGAAGCAGGGCGTGCCGCCGCTGGGCGTCGAGCTGAAGCTGAAGGACGAGGCGGGCGCCGAACTGCCGCACGACGGGGCGACCTTCGGTCGTCTGATGGTCAAGGGACCGACGATCAGCCGCGCCTACTTCAAGGAAGACGGCTCTATTCTGGACGACGAAGGCTTCTTCGACACCGGCGATGTGGCCACGGTCGACGACCTGGGCTTCATGCAGATCACCGACCGCGCCAAGGACGTCATCAAGTCCGGCGGCGAGTGGATAAGCTCCATCGAGATCGAGAACATCGCCGTGGGTCACCCCAAGGTCGAGATCGCCGCCGTCATCGGCGCGGCCCACCCCAAATGGGACGAGCGGCCCGTGCTGATCCTGAAGCTCAAGCCCGACGAGACGCTGGACAAGCAGGAGCATCTGGACTTCCTGACCGGCAAGATCGCCAAATGGTGGATGCCCGACGATGTGGTCGCCGTGGACGACATTCCGCTGGGCGCGACCGGCAAGATCGACAAGAAGCTTCTGCGCGACCGGATGAAGGACTATCGTCTGCCGACCGCTGCCTAACCCTAGAACCGGACCCTGAATGCCGACCAGAAAGCCCGTACCCGCCATTCTGCCCTGGCTGACGGCGCTGGCGGCGGCGCCCTTTGTGCTGGTCGTGGCGGCCGTTACGGCGACGCGGTTCGGCGGGCTCGATCTTGTGATCGGCTATGACCTGCTGACCTGGACCGTGGCGCGCCTCCTGGCCTGGGTCGGTCTGGCGGCGGCTCTCGTGGCGGCGGTGCTGGCGCTGCGCGACCTGAAGGGCAGGGGTCTTTATGCGCTGGCGGCGCTGACCTTGGCGGGTGCCACGGTCGGCGGCTTTGTCTGGCGTCAGGGCCAGGATGCGACGCCCCATCCGCGTGACGTCAGCACCAATCTTGACGAGCCGCCGGGCCTGCCGCGCGCCGCCGGCGTGCGCAGCGGCGCGCCGCAGACCTGTGACGGTGTGGACGCCATCCCGACCCAGGTCCTGGCCCAGCAGGCGACCTCGGCGCTGGTCGACGCCGGCTTCGTCGTCACCCGCGCCACAACCTTCCAGGTCGAAGCCGTGCACGCCGGCGCCTGGTTCGGCTTCGCCACCGACGCGGTCGTTCGCATCCGCCCCGGCCGCACCGACATCCGCGTCGCCGCACGCGGCAGCCGTCCCGACGGCGGCGCCACCTGCCGCCTCGCCGCGAAAATCACTCGAAACCTGGAAGCGGGACGCTAAGCCAGCCGGAACTGCGCCGACAGGCCGGGCGCCTCATCGCTGGTCGCCGCGCCGTCCTCGACCAGCTTGATCAGATGCGCCAGCACCGACAGCGAAGCGGCCGGCCACAGCCGCTGATCGACGGCGGCGTACAGAACCGGGACCATCTCCGCGATCGTGCGATCCCCCGCCGCCAGCCGCTGAAGAACTTGCGCCTCCCGCTCCAGTCGATGCGCGCGATAGGCCTCAAGAAACGGCCGCACCTGCGTCACCGGCGCTCCGTGCGTCGGCCACAACACGTCGAAGTCGCGTTCGATCACTGCGTCCAGACTGGCCATATACTGGCGCATGTTCCCATCCGGCGGCGCCACGACCGTCGTCGACCAGCCCATGACATGGTCGCCGCAAAACAGGGCGTTCTCCTCGCGCAGGACGAAGGCCATGTGATTTGACGCATGACCGGGCGTGAACATCGCCTCGATCGTCCAGCCGTCGCCTTCGATGACCTCGCCGCCCGTCAGCACCACATCGGGCGCGAAGTCCGCATCCTCATCCTCGTCAAGCGCACCCGACGCATGCGTTTCCCGCATCGGAGGCCGGGCCGCCCAAATCCGTGCTCCGGTCGCCTCGGCGAACGGCCGGGCCAGAGGCGCATGATCCCGATGCGTATGCGTCACCAGCACATGGCTGACCCGCCGCCCCTCGACCGCCGCCATCAGCGCCGCCATATGCGCATGATCCAGCGGCCCCGGATCGATCACCGCGATTTCGGCCCCTTGGTCAGGTCGGCCGACGATATAGGTCCCCGTCCCGGTGAAGGTGAAAGGCCCCGGATTGTCTGCAATCACCCGCTGGATCAACGGCGACAACTGATCGCACCGCCCATAGGCGAAATCGAACGTCCTCACGAACGGGATCATCGCGATCCCAGCGTTTGGCGCAGAGCTTGCGTTAACGTCTCGGTAATCATGCCTGGAGCGCCCACAATGGCCCGTTCGATCGCCAACGCTGTATCAAATCGGCTTCCGTTCGTCGCGGCGGCGATCCTATGTCTCGCCGCGGTGCAACTGATCGCCGCCTCCTGCACGCCGGAGCCCGCGCCCTATGCGGCGCGGGTGATGATCGAGCGATAAGCGTTTACTGACGACGGACGCGGACTGCACGGCTGCGGTCCAGTGTCATCATGTAACTGCCGAGCGCGGCCCGCCGTACACGCACATCGGCGCCTGCACGATTGGAAAATCTTACTGGCCCAGAATCGACCTGACGCCATTCTGAACCATCTGCAAGCCGAAAAACCCACTTTCCATCGACCATTGCGGTCGCGGAAGTCAAAGATGTTTCGATTGCTTCCACTTCAGGTTCGGGATCGCCGCTTAGTCTGCCTGCGAATGGGTTTGTAAGTTGGAAGCCAAATAGCTGTCGATTTGCGTCTCGCACCTGCGCGCGATCCATCACCACGATGTCACCAGTCTGTTCCGCAGAATCCAAGAGCGCCACGGCCCGGTCGTAACAGCTCAATCGAGCCGTGTCGTTCGGGATTGCCCGGCAAGCCGCGACGTCCGTAAACGCCGATGCTCGATCTGGTTGAGTTTGCGCATGGGCTACAGATGAAGGGCTGAAAGCCATAAAGCTAGCGGTCGCGGCAACTACGGAGAACCCTCCAACGCGCATTTTTCGACCCTTTAAAGGGACTGTCAGTGGAATGTATTGAATAAAGCGGCCGTAGTAGTGAGCCAATGTCATTGTGAGTCGATGCCTGTAAATGGCGTGGCGATTTTGCGACAGTTGTGGCGCAATGGTGTTGCGCTAGTGTAATTGTCATGGCGGCACGAAAGAAGCCACGTCATTCT
Organism: Brevundimonas vesicularis NBRC 12165; assembly: GCF_001592205.1. Taxonomy (GTDB): domain Bacteria; phylum Pseudomonadota; class Alphaproteobacteria; order Caulobacterales; family Caulobacteraceae; genus Brevundimonas; species Brevundimonas vesicularis. The sequence goes on from NZ_BCWM01000034.1 coordinate 5,350, forward strand.
CATTGAGTCTGCACCATGCTGCAAATTGCGTGGCGGCAGAAAGCAATCTTTTGGCGATGGGAGTCGCCGAATGTCGGACAAAACCTCGGAAGGGTAAATAACGTGAGATCTCAGAATCAGCGCAGGCGTTTGCTGGAATCCACCATGATTGCGGGGTTCGCCAT
>NZ_BCWM01000035.1 GCF_001592205.1 Brevundimonas vesicularis NBRC 12165
CCAGAAATCTACGACGACTGACGAATGACTGGATGTGGATCGAGGAGGCCGACCGTTGACGGCGGCTGATGCGATCCATGACCATCACCGTCAGGAGCGGACGACCGCCTAAGCGGTTGGCCGTCCCGGCAATAAGGTCACATGATCAGACTGATCGGCCGCGTCCGTCGCGATGCCGCTCCGGTCCCGGCGGTCAGCATGGCCGTGATCGACCCGACTGGCGTCGTGTCGTTCATCGACCTGCTGACATGAAGAAGGTTCATCCCAGTCGAGAGCCAGACCCTTCAAGATGGCGGGCCGCAGGCCGATCAAGCACGCAGGCGACAGGTTCTGGGCCGGGCTATCGGCGCTATTGGCGCCATTGGCGCCGTTCTCCCAAAGGGGGGCGTCAGAGGGCCTGTTTCACGGCCCGCAAACCCAATGGCGGCGTGGTCGATATTTCGTGCCCGCTTCCATCCTTTTGCGAAAACGGTCAGCGTCGCTCGAACCGCACCGTCGCGGCCACTTTGGGGCCGAGTTCGCAAATCTGCTTGGTTCGGCAGGATAGATAAATCGTTAGTCCGACAGGCTCCGCAGGAGCCGCCCCCCAGCGAGGAGGTTCTGTGACCGCGCCGATCCATGCGTGCGGAAGGGCGTCATTCATGCGCTCAAAGGCGGCCCACGTTCCCGACCTACCGTCTATCTCAAGGTCACCGGTCGAATAGTTGATCGACCCCGCCTGTGGAGGCGGCACTGATCCATATGATCCATACGAGAGACCGAAACGCAGCCCATCCCCTACGAACTCGTCCACCTCCGTATCCACGCCAATGACATCTAGGCGTGCGACTTCATCAGGAATGGCCACTGAAAATGGACCAACCGCGTCGATGCGGTGGAAGCCCGCCGGGGTCGGGGCAGGCTCAGGCGTCTTCGAACACCCCAAAAGGACGGCTGCGGCACTCGCGACTGCGAGACGGTGAATGGGTTGGAACATATACGACTAACGACCGAGGCGGCCTTTTCGTTGACGCCCGACCGATCCGTGAGAGCCTGTTCTCCCAACAACGGATCGGAGAACACCCCTGACCAAGCGCGTCGCGATCTACGCTCGTGTGAGCACGGCCGATAAGAACCAGACCGTCGAGAACCAGCTTCGTGACCTGCGAGCAGTCGCCCAGCGGCAGGACTGGGAGATCGTGGCCACCTTCCTCGATGAAGGCATCTCGGGTGCCAAAGGGCGTGAGAAGAGGCCGGGCTTCGACAACCTGCTGAAGGGAGTGGCGCGCAGGGATTTTGATCTGATCGCGTGCTTCTCGGTCTGCCGGATTGGCCGTTCCCTGCCCGACCTGATCCACTTCCTCGGCGACATCCAGACCAAGAGCGTGGACCTCTACGTCCACACGCAGGGCCTCGATACCTCGACGTCTTCAGGTCGGATGATGTTCTCGATGCTCGGCGTCTTCGCCGAATTCGAAAGAGCCATCCATAGAGAGCGCGTGCTCTCGGGCTTGCGGAGAACGACCAAGAAGAGCGGTCGCAAGCCCATGCCGCAGGACCGTCTGGAAGCGATCAGGAGGTCGTTGGAGGACGGTCAGGGCATCCGCGCCACCGCCCGGCTCCATCGTGCCTCCACGACCACTGTGACGGCCATCGCGCGCACGCTGAAGGGGACGGTTCAGGAGGACCGTCAGGAGAGCGTCGCGCACGCCTGAACCGGACGTAGCCAATCGACTATGGCTTGCTGATGTTGTGGCCGCCGAAGCGGCAACGTCAGAGACGGTCGTGCGGCACCGTTCGAGACGTTGACCGCCCCCCGACATCGGACTCTGCTGCTCGGCTAACGCCCGAGTCGCAGAGGCTTCCATGACCGACAAATCTGATCCATCTGGCG
>NZ_BCWM01000036.1 GCF_001592205.1 Brevundimonas vesicularis NBRC 12165
ATCGGCGTCCACCAGATTGCCCACGCCGGCTTCAAGAGCGTCCTGAAGCTTGTTGACGAAGGTGATCTGACGGCCCAGCGACTTGGACTGGGTGCCCAAGGTGGCCAGGGCGCTCGTCGTCGCCGAGATGGCGGCGTCGACGTTCGCCGCGGTGGCGTTAGCGGCCGTGACGCTGCCGGTGTTCACGGCGGTGATCGCCGCGTTCGAACCCAGTGCCGTCAGGCTGTTCACGCCATCGAAGGTCGCGCCGGAGATGGCCGAGGCGACTTCCAGACCCAAGGCGTTGTAGTCGGCCAGATAGGCCGTCTGCGCCGAGCCGGTCGACGAGGCGATGTTGACGGCGAGCGACTTCATCTCTTCCAGGGCGGAAGTGACGGAATCGCCGGCGGCCAGAGCCACGTCGGTGATCGACTGGGTGCGTTGCAGGCCGGCGCGAACGGCGTCCTGCGAGGCGGCGTTGGCGCGTTGCGACGTGGCGATCGCGAAGATCGCACCGTTGTCCTTCGCCGACGACACCTTCATCCCGGTGCTGATCCGGTTTTGGGTCGTGTCCAGCTGTTGGCTGGTTTTGTTCAGGCTCTGCAGAGCGACTGCGGCGCCGTAGTTCGTATTGATGCTGGGCATTTCTAGCCCTCCTTTTCACTTCGTGAGAGCCCCGGCGTTTTGCCGGGGTGAGCGTTTTGCTCGGGGTTCAAGGCCACGACCTCGCCGCCGAGACGGCGAGGTCTCCGGGCCTTAGCGGAAGAGGCTCAGCAGGATCGAGCTGCCCTGGTTGGCGATCGACAGCGCCTGCACGCCCAGCTGTTGCTTGGTTTGCAGGGCGGTCAGTCGTGCGCTTTCCTTGGCCAGATCGGCGTCCACCAGATTGCCCACGCCAGCTTCCATCGCGTCCTGAAGCTTGTTGACGAAGGTGATCTGACGCCCGACCGACTTGGACTGTGTGCCCAAGGTGGCCAGGGTGCTGGTCACACCCGCGATCGCCAGATCGACGTTCGCGGTGGTGTAGTTGGCGGTGTTCGGCGTCGCCGCGGTGAACATCGCCAGTTGGGTGTTCGCGCTGACCGCCGTGGCGGTGCCCAGGCGATAGGTGCCCGAACCCGTCTGGACGTCGGTGGTCGTGCCTGCGGCCGTATTCAACAGGTTGACCCCGTCGAAGCTGGCGCCGGCGATCGCGTCGTTGATTTCCTTGCCCAGGGCAGTGAAGTCGGCCTCGTATGCCGTCTTCGCCGAACCCGTGGACGAGGCGATGTTGACCGCGAGCGACTTCATCTCTTCCAGGGCGGAGGTGATGGTGTCGCCGGCCGCCAGGGCCACGTCGACGATGGACTGACCGCGTTGCAGCGAGTTGCGAACCGCGTCTTGAGAGGCGGCGTTGGCGCGCTGTTGCGTGGCGATGGCGAAGATCGCGCCATTGTCCTTGGCCGAGGAGACTTTCAGGCCGGTGCTGATCCGGTTCTGAGTCGTCTCCAGCTGGGCGCTGGTCTTGTTCAGGCTCTGCAGGGCGACTGCGGCGCCGTAGTTCGTATTGATGCTGGGCATTTCTGGCCCTCCTTGTTCACTTCGTGAGATCCCCTGGCGTTTTGCCGGGGTGAGCATTTTGCTCAGGTCCGGGCGCCGGGAACCGACGACCGATCAGATGCGGCCTTGACCCGACCGCCTTAGCGATCGGGCCGTGGGCCTTAACGGAACAGGCTCAGCAGGATCGAGCTGCCCTGGTTGGCGATCGACAGCGCCTGCACGCCCAGCTGCTGCTTGGTTTGCAGGGCGGTCAGCTTGGCGC
>NZ_BCWM01000037.1 GCF_001592205.1 Brevundimonas vesicularis NBRC 12165
TGGGTGGGAAGCGGACATTGGGGTCCGTCCTGGCCCGCGCCCAGACGAGGTCTGGCGAACGACCGAGTCAGTGACGGATGATCATCGCCGATCGAAGCCGCACCGTTTCGACCTGCTCATCGCCGGTCACGGTCACGATCCAAGACCTGGCGCCAGGCCCCGAGGTGTCGAACTCGACTTCGGCGGCGTTCCAGGTCCGGGGCGCGTCCGTCTGCACGAACAGCCGCGGTCCCGGCGGCGTGGAGGCGTTGCGCGCCGGGAGGGGTCGGCTTGGCTGAACGCTCAGCAGCTTGCCCAAGGGCAGCTCCGCTAGGGCCCGCCTCGGATCGTCACATGCCGTTGCCGACTCCTGCGGATCACACTCGAGGGCGAACGGCAACTCATCCGTCCCGGCTGCCAGCCGCATCGCCTCGGTCAGCCGGCCGAGCGCCCCCAGCTGGCCGTCCATCTGCCCCTCGGACCCGCCGATATAGCCGATCAACTCGGCGCACCGCGCCTCAGTCGCCGGCTCGGGATAGGACGGCCCATACTGCACCCCCGAGCCCAGATCTATGACGGTCAAAACGGTCTCCGGATCGTCAGGATTGCCGGGCGCGCTTGGATTGCCGGCCGAGACCACATGCACCCGCCGGGCGCAGATTCCGTCTCGCTCGGGCTGGGACCGTTCCCAGAACAGCGCCCGGTAGACCTGCCCCGGGACCCAGTAGCGTCGCACCCAACCCCCGGTGATCCGGTCAGCCGTCTCAGGTGGCAGCACCTTCGGTGCCAGCACCAGAGGATCGGCTTGTTTGACCTCCCCCAGCGGCAGGGTCCGCTCGGGCTCCTGCGTTGCGAGGGCCATCGCGAACAGAACTTCCATCATGACGCGCGCCCTCCTGGATTTGGCGTCACCATAGCATCAGTTCGCCGGGAGGGCGACTAATTGGCCGGTAGTTGAATCGCCGCCGGGCGCTTCAATAAACAAGCTGCACACCCCGTCATGGATCGATTGCAGTGAAGGTCCGCAATGGGTCGATTTCAGTCTTGGGCTTCTACGCCGAAAGCAGACGTTGGCCTCCGGGCCGGGAAGCGGGCGCGGCCGACGTCTGTTCGGGGTGGCTAGCGGACGCGACCCGTGCCAACCTCAGTTGATGCGGCACCTGCAATTGATTTTGATCGGTTTGGTTGGGGCTTTGCTCACGGCGGTCCCAGACGTCGCAGTTGCTTGCCGGGTTGGCCACGATACAATTATCTTCAGTGAGCGTCCTACGCCCATCGGTCTCGACGGCTTCGTGACGGTCTCGGGCCGCTTTCGCAACAGCGGTCCGGAAATCGACCAGTTTAGGCTCGAGCAACGCGCTCTAGTCAGCCCATCTCAGGAGCTCGATTTTGAGCGAAGCTTGATCGGCGTGGCGTATCTGTCTGGCGCTTCCGAAGCGACACCCATCTACGCGATGGTGACGAGTTGCACGGGGAATTTCGATAGTAGGCGACTGGACGTCGACGTCTACCTAGTCGGCCGCTGGACGGTCCTGCGCAGTGGGCGCAAAGCGTTTGTGGCAGGCGGCAACTGGAACGGTCGCTGGCATTTCTGAATGTCCGCACCGGGTCGATTTCAGAAATTGACGTGGCTGCCGAAAATGGACTTTTGCAGAGCGGCGCCAAGTGTCAGCGGAGGTCGAGTCCCCTTGGAAATTTTTACAGCCAGATCGTAACTGATTGATCTATATAGGGCAGATGTTGCGCGGTTTTACACGTTGCGCTCTGTTTTTATTGATATTTAGG
>NZ_BCWM01000038.1 GCF_001592205.1 Brevundimonas vesicularis NBRC 12165
CGTCTTTGCTGTTCGGCAATGTTCAAAGCAGCCCACATACAGGCGTAGGCCACAACGGCCCAAACAACCACATTGATTATGAACGGCCCCGTGTCGAACCGATCAGCGGCAAACCAGACTTCCATGATGTCAGCCCTATTTCCGACTGACATACCAAGATAGTCGCGAACGAAGATCAGGGGCCACCCGGTTGCCACCACCTCGCAAGTCACTTCGCACCCCATAATATCCGGGTAAGTCGCAGGGGCTGATCGTTCCCCGACGAACGTGGAAACGAGAGTGGTTAGCAGACCAACCACTATGGCTATGGTGACGCGGAGTATGACCATTGAAATCCTTGGTTTTCCCGTCCGAGGAGGCTTAGCGGCTTTGGAGATGCGAGAGGTTCAAATCGGGATAATTGATCTTAGCCATAGCGGAGTAAAGCGTCGTTGGGCGATATCCGCGCCCGTAGTTCGCGGCGGTCTCTCCACCCTCACCTCCACTGCCTGACGACCAACCCCCCAGAGCCAAAGCCACTTCGTGCTCAATGTGAGCCTCCCTTAAGGCATCGCGGTAGCAATGGCGGAAGGAGTGGAAGCAGGTCTTGGGCCGGTCGGCCCCGGCGCGCTGAAGAAATCGGCGAAACCACTTCGAGAATGGGTCGCTGTAGTAGCCGGTGCTTGACTTCTGAAGTTCAGAGAACAGGCGCACGGCCCCAGCCGCTCGCCGCTCCTCGACAAAGGTCATAAAGCCGAGATCAACTAGAGTCGGGTGGACGGGGATGAATCGCTCGCTGGCGGCGGTCTTCAGCCGTTTTCCGTTATCACTATCGGATGGGCCTTCCGTCACGAAGAAGCAGTCCACGCCGTCGAGCCGATGGATATCCGCCGCGTGAAGCTGACAAATCTCGTTCATCCTCATGCCAGAGAACAACGCGATCAGCGGCACCCAAAACCGCCCCCGGCGCGGATGCGCGTGGCCGGGCGTGGAGTATCCCGCCCAGTCATCCACGCAGCCACGGTAGATGGGCGCATCGAAGATCAGCCGAAGCTGTTCAACGGAGAAAGGCAGACGTTTGTCGCGGCGGCGCACGCGGTCGATGACTTGAAGTCCCTTCGCTGGGTTCTTCTCGATCCATCCCTCATTCGCCGCGAAATTCATCACGGCCCGGAACTTGTTCATATAGCCGTTGACCGAAGCGGGGGAGAGCGTGCCGGGCAGACCTTTTGCCTTCGCCATCGCAGACGCTTGGACAGGCGATAGCTTCGGAAACTTTTTTTCCGCGTTCGTCGGCAACCAAATTAGGGTGTCGAGAAGCTCGCGGCACGCCTCGCGATCAATGGAGCGGATGGTCCTTTGTGCGCTCCAGAGGCCCACCGTCAACTCCATGAGGTTGAGGTAATGTAGCTCTGTCTTCCGTGTGCGGTGCTTCGCAGGATCGGACCTGAAGAGTTCGAACGCTTCGCGCATCGTCTTTTCCGATGGTGCCGTCGATGTCGCAGGAGAAGGCTCTGGCCGAATGACCGGGCGAGCCGGGACGATTACCGATGGGCCATGCGCCTCGACTTTCCGCCATTCCGCTTCGAACGCAGCGGCGACAATCCGAGCTTCACGGATCGCGTCGGCTCGGTAGCCTGTCCCGAGAGATTTTACGACGTGGGTCTTGCCGACAATCGTGACCAACGACCGGGG
>NZ_BCWM01000039.1 GCF_001592205.1 Brevundimonas vesicularis NBRC 12165
TCTTCTTACTCGACGATCTTGGCCACGACGCCGGCGCCGACGGTGCGGCCGCCTTCACGGATGGCGAAGCGCAGGCCTTGGTCCATCGCGATCGGGGTGATCAGCTCGACGTTCAGCTCGGCGTTGTCGCCCGGCATGATCATCTCGACGCCTTCCTTCAGGTGAACGATGCCGGTCACGTCCGTCGTGCGGAAGTAGAACTGCGGGCGATAGTTCGTGAAGAACGGGGTGTGACGACCGCCCTCTTCCTTGGTCAGGATGTAGGCTTCGGCCAGGAACTTGGTGTGCGGGGTGATGGAGCCCGGCTTGCACAGCACTTGGCCGCGCTCGACGTCTTCACGCTTCGTACCGCGCAGCAGCACGCCGACGTTGTCGCCCGCCTGACCTTGGTCCAGCAGCTTGCGGAACATTTCCACGCCCGTGCAGGTCGTCTTCTGGACCGGACGGATGCCGACGATCTCGACTTCCTCACCGACCTTGACGATGCCCTTCTCGACGCGGCCCGTGACCACGGTGCCGCGGCCCGAGATCGAGAAGACGTCTTCGACCGGCATCAGGAACGGCAGGTCGACCGGACGCTCCGGCTGCGGGATGTAGGCGTCGACGGTTTCCATCAGGGCCAGAACGCGCTGTTCGCCGATTTCCGGGTTCACGCCGTCGGTCGCGGCCTTGGCCGAACCCTTGGTGATCGGAATGTCGTCGCCGGGGAACTGGTACGACGAAAGCAGCTCGCGCACTTCCATCTCGACCAGCTCGAGCAGCTCTTCGTCGTCGACCAGGTCGACCTTGTTCATGAAGACCACCAGGGCCGGCACGCCGACCTGACGGGCCAGCAGGATGTGCTCGCGGGTCTGCGGCATCGGGCCGTCAGCGGCCGACACCACCAGAATCGCGCCGTCCATCTGCGCGGCGCCGGTGATCATGTTCTTCACATAGTCGGCGTGGCCGGGGCAGTCGACGTGGGCGTAGTGACGGTTGGCCGTCTCATATTCCACGTGCGCGGTGTTGATCGTGATGCCGCGCGCCTTCTCTTCCGGCGCAGCGTCGATGTCGGCGTAGTTCATCGCCTTCGCGCCGCCGGCCTTCGCCAGCGTCATCGTGATCGCAGCCGTCAACGTCGTCTTGCCGTGGTCAACGTGACCAATCGTGCCGATGTTGCAGTGCGGCTTCGTCCGTTCGAACTTTTCCTTGGCCA
>NZ_BCWM01000040.1 GCF_001592205.1 Brevundimonas vesicularis NBRC 12165
AGAAGTTGATGTCGATGGTCGCGCGGCGGTTGAGCGGCTCGCGCACACCGTCGGCGGTCGGCTTGGCCAGGTTGGTCTCGCCCTTGCCGTCGAGGGCGATGACGCCGCCGTTGACGCCCGAGGCGACCAGCGCGTCCGCGACGGTGCGCGAACGACGGTTGGACAGACCCAGGTTATAGGCGGCCGAACCAGAGGTGTCGGTGTAGCCGACGATCAGGACGCGCGTCGGTGCGCCCGACTTGGCGTAGTTGGCGGCCTGCGTCACCACCGAACGGGCTTCCGCGGTCAGGTCCGAGCGATCCCAGTCGAAGTAAACGACGAACTGGCGGGCGACCGGCTTCTGAGCGACCGGCGGCGGGGGCGGCGGGGGCGGAGGAGGCGGCGGCGGGGGCGGAGGCGGGGGAGGCGGCGGCGGCGGCGCGTCTTCCGCACCGAAGCTGTAGCGCAGACCCAGGGTCACGGTGTGCGACTGATCGTAATCGCCGTCCCATTCGCCGAACGACGTGGCGCCCAAGCCCGTGCCGACCGTCGTCGAGGCGAAGTTGGCGTCACCCGTCAGGTAACGGTAGGTCAGGTCGATGTTGGTGCGGTCGCCCACAGCCCAGGCCAGACCGGCGATCGCCTGAGCAGCGAACTTGGTCGAGTCATCATCAGCCGTGAAGGTGGCGGCGCGGTTGGCGCGCAGAGCGCCGGTCGTGTCGGTCTTCACGCGGTTGACGCCGGCGCCGAGACCGACGAACGGACGAACGCCCCAGTATTCGAAGCCGAAGTCATAGATGACATTAGCCATCAGGGTGGCGGATTCGATATCGCCTTCAGGCGAGAAGCAGCCGCCCGTCGCCGGGGTGAAGTTGCACAGGCCTTGCGTGCCCGAGACAGCGCGCACGGTGCCGATGTCGCCCGAGCGGTAGCCGCCTTCCAGTTCAACGCGCCAGTTCGGGTTGAAGCGATAGCCGAGGCGAGCGAACGCCGCCCAGCCGTCGTTCACTTCCCAGTTCCAGTTGGCGCCGGTCGTGGACGATTCAGCGTTGATATCGTCGATCATGTGGT
>NZ_BCWM01000041.1 GCF_001592205.1 Brevundimonas vesicularis NBRC 12165
TCTGCATCAACCAGGTTGCCGACACCGGCTTCCATCGCGTCTTGCAGCTTGTTGACGAAGGTGATCTGGCGGCCCAGCGACTTGGACTGGGTGCCCAGCGTCGCCAGCGACGACGTGACCGTCGCGATCCCGGCGTCGACCGCAGCCGTCGTGGCGCCGGCACGAGCGACGGAGCCGCCCGTCAGGCCGGTCACTGAGGCGACGCCCAGAGGCGTCGTCAGGCTGTTGGCGCCGTCGAACGAAGCGCCGGAGATCGCGGTGGCGATTTCTGCGCCCAAGGCGTTGAAGTCTTTCAGATAGGCCGTCTCAGCATCCGAACCGGCGACCGAAGACTGGATGCTGACAGCGAGCGACTTCATCTCTTCCAGAGCGGAGGTGATCGTGTCGCCGGCGGCCAGGGCCACGTCGGTGATCGATTGGCTGCGTTGCAGCGAGTTGCGCGTCGCGTCTTGCGAAGCGGCGTTGGCGCGCTGCTGGGTGGCGATGGCGAAGATCGCGCCATTGTCCTTGGCCGAAGACACCTTCATGCCGGTGCTGATCCGGTTTTGGGTGGTTTCCAGCTGGGCGTTGGTCTTGTTCAGGCTCTGCAGGGCGACTGCGGCGCCGTAGTTCGTATTGATGCTGGGCATTTCTAGCCCTCCTTGTCACTTCAGTGATTTCCAGCGTCGTTTTGCCGCCGGGAGCTTTTTGCTCGGTGAGTAAGAAGCAATTGCCGGGCCATTTCTGATCCGCACAAAAGCCTACAACTAACTGATTTTACTGGTTTACCTTTGATTTACCCTCCTTCCGACCCGGCAGCTCTTGCCGGGCTGGGCCGCCCACCAGGCAAGATTTGCCGGGTGGGCGTCGAGTTGGTCTGCGCCTGCGTGGGTCACCACACGGCGAAAGGCGAAACATTCAGCCCCAGGGGCTTAGTTGCGGAAGAGGCTCAGCAGGATCGAGCTGCCCTGATTGGCGATCGACAGCGCCTGCACGCCCAGCTGTTGCTTGGTCTGCAGGGCGGTCAGCTTGGCG
>NZ_BCWM01000042.1 GCF_001592205.1 Brevundimonas vesicularis NBRC 12165
CCCCCTGAAACTCCTCCAGGAATAGCTAGAGTCCGCCCAACGAAGGACGGACAGAATGAAGCGATCGAGGTTCACGGAAGAGCAGATCATCGGGATCCTGCGGGAGCAGGAGGCCGGTGTAGCGACGGCGGAGGTGTGCCGACGCCACGGGGTCAGCTCGGCGACCTTTTACAAATGGAAGGCCAAGTTTGGCGGGCTCGACGTGTCGGAGGCTCGGCGGCTCAAGGCGCTCGAGGATGAGAACGCCCGGCTGAAGCGGATGCTGGCGGACGCGATGCTGGACAACGTGGCCCTGAAGGACCTGCTGGGAAAAAAGTGGTGACGCCCGCCGGCTATCGCGAGGCGGCTGGCCATCTGCAGGCCGCCTACGAGATGAGCGAAAGGCGGGCGTGCCGTGTTCTGGGCGTCGATCGGACGAGCGTGCGCTATCAGGCGACGCGCCCGGACGACGGCGCTCTGCGCGACCGGCTGAAGGCCCTGGCCCAGGAACGTCGACGGTTCGGCTATCGTCGCCTGCACGTGCTGCTGCGGCGCGAGGGCCATGCGGTCAACAGGAAACGGGTCCAGCGGATCTATCGCGACGAGCAACTGACGGTGCGCCGGCGCGGCGGCCGGAAGCGAGCGATGGGCACGCGGCGACCGCTGGACCTGCCGCTGGCGCCCAACCAGCGCTGGTCGCTGGACTTCGTCGCAGACCAGCTGACGGACGGGCGGCGCTTCCGCATCCTGACGGTGATCGATAACTGTACGCGCGAGTGCCTGGCGCTGGTGGCCGACACCTCGCTGTCGGGCGCGCGGGTCGTGCGGGAGTTGGACGCCGTCATCCGGCAGCGAGGGCGGCCCGACACCATCGTCAGCGACAACGGCACGGAGTACACCTCGAACGCGGTCCTGGCCTGGGCCGACGACACCGGCGTCGGCTGGCACTACATCGCGCCGGGCAAGCCCCAGCAGAACGGCTTCAACGAAAGCTTCAACGGGCGGCTGCG